>CAXMQS010000088.1:0-110889 GCA_964195995.1 uncultured Acidimicrobiia bacterium | reverse complement strand
AGTGACGCCCTAGAGACCCCATCGAGCCTTCTCAACTCGTCTGGACTACGCGCTAGATGAGGGGCCCCTCTCGGTGGGCCGGGAGGGGATCGAACCCTCGACCTTCGGATTAAAAGTCCGACGGGGTACGTCCCGGCCTGTACCTCCTCGTCCCGTTCTGTCCTTTCCTGTTGGGGATTCTCGGGTTGGCGTCCCCTTCTGTCCCTCCTCGTCCCGGCTGATCCCTGGGCGTTTGTGATCAGTCCGTGATCAGGAACGGCGGCCTATCGGCTGTTCAGCGGCATTGTTGGCCTTGGCCATTCTTCCCTTCGCATGGACTTAAGCCTCTGGATGTTCGATTTCAGGTAAGGAAGGCTCGGAGACGGACACAGACAGGGTGAGAAGCAAGGGCTGGTGTTCATGATCGAGACCGCCACCACAATCAGTTTTCGTCACCTCTACGACGAGCACCATCGCGCGATTCTTGCCTATTTCCTTCGCAGACTTGACTCTGATGCCGCCTACGAAGCAACCGAAGACGTGTTCCTGGTTGCCTGGCGCAAGCTCAGCGATATTCCCGAGGATGACCGCTCTCTTGCTTGGCTCTACGCGGTCGCCCGCCGAGTGCTCGCGAATCACCGCCGGGGCACCGCCCGTCGGCGGCGGCTCTGGCGTCGGCTCGCCGATGAACCGAGCACCGCTGTGCAGGGTCCCGAGCCGATCGTGGTCCGGAAAGAGGAGCACGAGGAAGTCCTCACCGCGTTGGCTCGGCTCTCGGGCAACGACCAGGAGCTGCTGCGGCTGGCCATCTGGGAGGAGCTGCCGCATGCGCAGATCGGTGAGATTCTCGGTTGTTCGGTGGGAGCGGTCGATGTGCGCCTCCACCGGGCCGTGCGACGTCTCGAGAAAGGTTTGCAACAAGCCGGACACAGACAAGGTAGAAGGCCGGCTTTCCTTCCAGGAGAAGAATCATGAAGTCACAGGACGCGATCCGCAGAATGGCTGAGGCCAATCCGGTGCCCGACGTCGGGTACCTGCACGTCGAAACCGTCGATGCCGAACGGCTCTTCTCCTCCATCGAGAGAAGGAGGGACGAAATGATTGGAACACAGACACGGCCGCCTCCTAGCCCAACTCCCGCGCCGCAGTTGCGGGCGTGGTACCGGAGTCCGGCGGCGGTCTTTCTCATTGCAGTAGCCGTTGTCCTGGTTACGGCGGTGCCGCTCGCGATCTTCACCGGAGGTGGATCGGATGTCGCTGGGGCTCCAGCACCGACTGCACCGGCACCCGGAGTGACGACGATGCCTGCGCCGACGACGCAACCGACGACCGTCCCGGCGACGACAGTCCCGAGTGAAGCGCCGGTCGCCGAGCCACGATTCGCACTGGAAGGCTGGGAGCTCATCACGCCATCCGTGGACCTCGGCGGCGCCTCCGCAGCAGTCTTCGGGCGAGTCGTCGCGACTGACTTTGGCTTCGTCGCAATCGGCGGGTCGGTCGGCGATGGCATTTGGACCTCGCGTGACGGAATCGAGTGGATCGAGGTGAGCGATCCGTCGGACCCGGTCGGCCTGGGAGTCGGGGTCGACATCCTCGACCTGGCCGTAAACGGCAACCGCATCGCAGCCGTGATCCATAACGGGTGGGACGCAGTCACCGGTGTTGCGACATCCACAGACGCCGAGAACTGGACGTTCGCGATCTTGTCTGAGGCTTCCGAGATGTATCCGATGAGCGTCGTTGCGTACGGCACCGACGGCTTCATCGTGTCGGGAACCGCCATCTGGCTATCGACGGACGGCGAGCACTACGAACTGGTTCAGGAACAGATTCTGCAACAGCTCGACCCGAGCGACCCTGGTGTCAGGACGAGTGCATCAGATGGCCATGCGGTCGTACTGGGCTCCAATGTCGCTGAGTTGGTCGTCACACAGGACGGCGAGACGTGGCAGCTGATCCCGCGACTCGTCGGCGTCGACAGCGAGGAGCAGGCATGCTCGACGTACCTCAGCGATCTTGCATACGGACCGGAGGGCTTTGTGGCCGTCGGTACCTGTGGGCCGTACGGGATCGTCTGGACGTCACCCGATGGGTTCACGTGGTCCCAGATCCCTTATGACGCCGCCGCCTTCGGTGAGCCGGCCTGGCTGAGTTCGATCACTGCGAGTGAGCACGGCTATGTCGCCGGCGGCACGGCCGGAGGAGAGGAGAACGCCACAGTGTGGGCATCGCCCGACGGTATTCACTGGACACGAGTGGTCCTGGAGGAGACCGTTGAGGTTGAGAGTGGCGTACTCGCCGTCACCATTCACGAGAACACTGTGACGGCGGTTGGCTGGCATGGTGGCGATGCCGCCGTCTGGCGCGCAGCGTTGGCCGGCTGACAACTTCATAGCGATCTGACCCCTTCGGCTATCAAGAAGATGTGTCCGCCACCGCGGGTCTGAGCGGTAGATCCAAGAATCGCCAGTTGCTAGTTGAGGACTCTGTGGTGGCCAGGGGCAGAATCGAACTGCCGACCTTCGGTTTTTCAGACCGACGCTCTGCCAACTGAGCTACCTGGCCAGGTAGCGCCCACCAGGAGGGACCTAGCAGGCAACACAGCCTCGGGATAACCCGAGGCTGTTGGCGGGAGCGACGGGATTTGAACCCGCGACCTCCGGCTTGACAGGCCGGCGTGAACTCCAGACTTCACCACGCCCCCGTGATATGCGTGCCCCCAAGGGGATTCGAACCCCTGTTGCCGCCTTGAAAGAGCGGAGTCCTGGACCGCTGGACGATGGGGGCGGGCTGCAAGAGAATACCGCCACCACTCCAACCGCCAGGATGGGCCGCAGGAGTGTAACTCGGGCGTCTCGTGGCAACGAGGGGCGCTAGCGACGAAAGAGGCTGCGCAGGCGGTGGCGGAGACTGGGTCGCCGGGGGAGGTCGATGCCTTCATCGTCCCCGGGCGCCTTGCCCTCTCCGAACCTCGCCTTGCGGGAGTAGTTGCGGTTGCCAACGATCTCGCGGACGACCTCGTGGATATCGCCGCCATCCTCGGGACCAACGGGCGGAACCGGAAAGATCGGCATGATCGAAGCGTAGGCGGTTAGGAGCGGCGCAGGCGGCGCAGGGCTTTTTGATGAACCTTGGTGTGCTGGATGAGTGTGTCTGGGTTGTTCACGAGGCTGCTCTTTCTGTGATGTTGGGCTGGCGATGCCAGCCTGTGTACCCGCACTGGCAGGTGAAGTAGATGTTGAAGCCGGTGTCGTCTCGGCGCAGCTCGGTGATGTCATTGACCGACAGGAGCACCCGGCTCCGGTGTTGAGGGCAGAACGGAGCGAACATCAGCGCATCTCCTTGCGCACCCGCGCCATCTCGGCCCGCAGGTAGAGAAGAGTCACCCGTGTCTCGATCAGGTCGGAGAGTGGGGCCCCGCTACTGCGCATGGACTCGTACTGGCTGCGCACGGAGGCCAGCTGCTGGAATGTGGTGTCGAAGCTCATCTTGACTCTCCTGGTCGTAATGGTCTATTGTCTGGATGACGGTTACAGAGTACCGTACGTTTTGTAAGGAGTCAAGTGGATTTTTCCCATTACGACGACGACGCAGTCCAGATGGCGGTCGACCTGATCAACACGGTCGACAACGTCGCGGGGACGGATGCGCTCCAAGACATCGACGGACTGCGCTCTTTTCTTGAGGGATACGAGCAGGAGTGGGGCACCGAAGACTTTCTGGCGACCTCGCTGACGGACTCTCATGTGCGGCGTGTGAAGCGGCTGCGCACTCGCTTGCGTCAAGTCTTCGAAGCGGAGACTGCCGATGAAGCCGCCGAGACCATCAACGCCATCCTCGCCGACGTCTCAGCTACGCCGCGAGTGAGCCTGCACAGCGCTCACCCGCACCTGCACTTCGAGCCGTTGCAAGCCGGGCCGGTTCGCTGGCTGGGCGCCGCCGCCGCCATGGGCCTGGCGACGGTTCTGGTCGATCAGGGCATCGATCGCTTCGGGATCTGCAGTACCCACGACTGTGTCGATGCCTATGTCGACACCTCGCGTAATCGATCTCGTAAGCACTGTTCGACAACGTGTAGCAACCGCTCGAACGTTGCCGCCCACCGTCGTCGCGCCGCTACGTCCTAGCCCCGCGGCGGCGGGATCCTGTTACCGAGACAGTCGACGCCCTCGCGCGGTCGATAGGTAGCGAAGACGGAGTCTTCGAGCACCGTCCCATCTGGCGTGGTGCGTTCCCTGAAGGTGTCATACCTGGTGCAGGCGGTGCCCCATCTCGACGAAGACTGACCCGTTTGCTCGACCACGAAGTAGGGCGTCGACCACAGCTGAACCGTGATCGAGGTCTCGGTGTACTCGGGCCAGACGAGCATCGAGTACGGAGTGTTGTTGGTGAGTGCCAGATCGGGGGCGGGGTGTCCAAGCGTCGCCTCGCGGCCTCGGGGGTATCGGCTGAAGTAGATGGTGTGGCTCTGGTAGTCGGCGAAGTCGAGGCCGGCGAAGAACGCCGCGTTGAACAAGGTGGTAGCGAATTGGCTCACCCCGCCGCCAACGTCCTGGACGAGATGGCCTTGCTCGATGGCTCCTGCGGACTCGAAGCCGTTCTCGGTGGTGCGCTGGCCAACGAACTCGTTGATGGAGAACGTGGTGCCGGGTTCGATGATGGCCCCGCGAACGATGTCGGCCATGCGATGGATGTTGTTCACGCGTGATCCACAACAAGCGTGGTTGGTTGTGAACTCGGCAACGAGGGCCTTGATGCCGTAGGCGTCGGCGATCGCCTGGCCGCCATCGTCATCCCTCTGACGAGCCGACAGCTCTGCGATGTCACTGCCGCGCGCCGCAGACTCCACCAAGGAGGCCACCGGAGCCTCACAACACACCAGGACAGGTGAACCGAGCACCACCCGCAACACCCCCTCGACGATGGCAAATGTGGGTGTCTCATCCGGCGTCGCCAGCGTCGACAGCCGAACCGCTAGGTCGTTGCGCACCGTTGCCTCGTCGAACGTTGCCGTGAGCGCTCCGGTCTCGGTCGTAGATCTGATCCAGCGGCGAGCCGTCTCAACGGGGATGACCGTTGCCCGACCGTTGAGGCGAACCGGGATTGGAGATGAGGTCAAGAGCTCGGCGTCGCGCAGCGCGGCATCGAGATCCTCGGCGTCGAACCGCGGGGGCGTCGTTCCCCACTCAACGGTGACGGCGGCCGGCAGCGAGCCGTTGGCCACCGCAGCCGTGAGGGCGTCGACGATTGCCGTGGGGTCGAGCTCCGTGCCCGTTGTCCCGTGTGACACCTGGAGCTGACCGCCTACGGCCTGAAACGAAGGGTCGATGGCTGGGTGTTCGACAGCGTCAGGTTGGCCGATCACGGCGGCACCAACGGCTTCCGCGTCGACTGCGTAGACCGGGGTCACCTCGGTCGAAGAGAACCAGCTCGTTGCCCACGAGATGAAGGAGGCGACCGGGTGGTCTCGCCCGACATTCATGGCCGCGTCCGCCGTGGCCTCTACGTTGAGCCGGACTCCCCACTCTCCGGCGGTTCCCTCGAAGGACCGTGACGGGGCTGCCACCGCTAGAGGCTGGGCGGCCACGGTGGCTGCCATCGTCTCGAGCTGGCGGCGGAGGGCATCTTCGCCGAGCCCGCCCAAAGACGCTCCCCCGATCTCGGTGTTGCGGGCTACCTCTCCATTCTGGATGGCGGTGTCAACTATCCACGCCACGGCGATAAGGATGAAGACGCTGCCGAAAGCAAATAGCCACCTCCGCCAGGACACGCTCTAGTTGGCGAAAAGGCGGGCCTGCATGGCGGCCCACCTTCCTGCGGCCAGGGCGTAGAACTCGCCTGCCCGTTCCAGGTCGTCGACCTCCAGGGCGTCGATGCTGGCATTGATGTGCATCGCCGACTCATCGAACACGAGGTCGGTGTCGTCGAATAGCCGAGCAACGGAGTCGTAATCGAGCTCGACGACGGCATCTGAGGGGAAGTCGCCCATCCACTCCCCGAGGCTCTTTACCGGTTCCAGGACGGTCTCGTCGAAGCCAGCCTCGGCGAGCACACGCCTTGCCCTGTGCAGCCTGCGCATCACATCCCTTTGGCCGTTGCGGTATCGGATCGTGCTGTGGTCGCCCAACTGGACGAGCTCTCGTTGGTCTGAATCGAAGGCGACGAACCATCTCAGCGGAACATGCCACGGCGATGTCAGTATGTATGACCGGGCGGAGGGATTTTCGGCGTAAAGCGACTCCAGCTCGAGCGCCGCCCGGCGCACGATCTGTTCGGGGACGAGCGTTGAGCCGATGGTGCCGGGGTAGGAGTTGTGAAAGGCCAGCAGTCCCTCGAGCATGCGCAGTCTGGGGTAGCGCGGGCACAGGAAGGGTCGATCCTGCCATTGCATGGCGAACGCGTCCTCGGTGAGAGGCTCGTTCCACAAGCCAACGTCTGAGCTCTGCATTACCGAATCGACAGGTGTCACGACGTGCACGGGGAACGGACTCAGGTCGTCGGCAGGTAGGTAAACCCTCAGGTAGGCGGATGCGATCACCCATAGATGTTACGCGGACCAGGGTCTAAGGCCCCACGAGCAGTGACCCGATGGGACTTAGAATCCGTGTCGTTCACTACAAGGAGCCAGCATTGGGAGTCTTCGACGCCATCGGGTCTGAGGGTCATGAAGAAGTGGTTTTCGGATTCGATGCGGTATCTGGCCTAAAGACCATCATCGCCATCCACAGCACGGCACTGGGTCCCGCTCTCGGCGGGACCCGTTTCTATCCATACGGTTCGGAGGACGAAGCACTCGCCGATGTTCTCCGACTCTCGAAGGCCATGACGAGCAAGGCAGCTGCAGCCGGTCTCGACCTCGGGGGCGGCAAGGCAGTCATCATCGGAGACCCCGGTGAGATGAAGTCGGAGAGACTATGGCGTGCCTACGGCCGCATCGTCGACTCGCTCCAGGGCCGCTACATCACGGCTGAGGACATCGGGACCGACGCCTCAGACATGGAGATGATCCGCCATGAGACCCGATGGGTCGTCGGCATTCCCCGGGCCGAGGGAGGCTCCGGCGATCCGTCGCCGGCAACGGCCCGCGGCTTGATGCGGGCCATCGGAGCAATGGCCGAGCACACTTGGGGCGATCGTGACATCTCCGACAAGCACTTCGCCATCCAGGGAGTCGGCAAGGTGGGACGTGACCTGGTGCGACGCCTCACCAACTACGGCGCCAAGGTCACCATCGCCGATGTATTTGGACCATCCGTCGACTACGTCGTCAACGAGTACGGCGTCAACGTTGTGGGTCCCGAGGACATCCTCGAGGTCGAGTGCGATGTGCTCGCACCATGCGGAATGGGCGGGGTGATCAATCCAACCACCATCCCCAAGCTGCGGACAAAGGCCATCGTTGGTTCTGCCAACAACCAGCTCGAGTCAGACAAGGATGCCGATCGGCTCGCCGAGGATGGCGTCGTCTATTGCCCCGACTTCGTGGTCAACAGCGGTGGACTCATCAACGTCTGGGAAGAGATGCGCGGCTACGAGGAGGACCGGGCGGCGCACAACATCGACAAGATCGACGCTCTGACGAAGCACATCCTCGCCGAGGCCACCAAGAACGACGAGACTCCCTTGGTGGCGGCGCAGAGGTTGGCCAGCGAGCGGGTGCATCGCATCGGACAGCTCAGGCTGTTCCGGCGGGGTGGCGATGACCGTAACTGAGGGGGAGGCCGCGACCGGCGATCCGCTCGATCATTCTGCGGTTGGCCTCGACGACGTAGCTCTGCTTGAGATGTATAGGACGATGCTCTTGGCGCGGCGTCTCGATGACCGGATGCTGGCGCTGAACCGTCAGGGCCGAGCGCCGTTCGTGGCACCCGCGTCTGGCCACGAAGCCACTCAGATCGGTGTCGCCTTCGCCATGGATAGCGACGTCGACTGGGCGCTGCCCTACTACCGCGACCTTGCTGTCAATCTGGCTCTGGGCGTTTCTGCCGAAGACATCATGATGGGGGTGTTCTCCAAGGAGGCCGATGTGGCTTCTGGCGGTCGCCAGATGCCAGGTCACTGGTCAGACCCCTCGCGACGCATCTTCACTCACTCTTCTGTCATCGCTACCCAGTTTCCCCATGCTTGCGGCATCGCATACGCGCTGAAGGCAGAGCGTCGCGGCGGCGTCGTTGTCGTCTTCGGCGGAGAGGGGTCGACATCAGAGGGTGACTGGCACGAGGCCATGAACTTCGCGGCTATCCGCGACCTGCCTCTCGTCTTCATCATCGAGAACAACAAGTACGCCATCTCGGTCCCTCTCGAGCAGGAGGTTGCCGGCAGCATCGCGGCTCGCGCTCGGGGCTACGACATGCCCGGCGTCGAGATCGACGGCAACGACATCCTGGCCGTATATCAGGCGGCGTCAACGGCCATTGAAAGGGCCCGGTCAGGCGACGGACCCTCATTGGTGGAGGCCAGCACCTATCGGTTCTATGCCCACACTTCAGAGGACGACGACAAGTACCGCTCGGTCGATGAGATCGAGGAGTGGCGCAAGCGTGACCCAATAACGCTGCTCTCTCAATACCTCGCGGAGCGCCGCTTGCTCGACGAGGAGACCGAGTCGCGCTTCGACGATGAGGCCACGGACATCGTCGCGGCCGCGGTGAAGGTCGCCGATGCGGCGCCGGTCGCCACCGACCCTCACACGAAGGTGTATGCCGCCCCAATTCATCCTGCGGAGGCGAATACCGACCTCGAGCCAACCCTTGGTGGCGAGGAGGTCAACCTGATAACCGCCGTGAATCGAGCGCTTCACGACATCATGACAGCCGATCCGAGCTCGATTGTTTTCGGGGAGGATGTTGCTGACCCCAAGGGCGGGGTCTTCAAGGCAACGGTCGGACTGACGGAAGAGTTCGGCGAAATGCGTTCGTTCAATACCCCACTTGCCGAGAGCCTCGTCATCGGTATCGGGATCGGGATGGCGGCAGCGGGCGCCAAGCCGATGGCCGAGATTCAGTTCGCCGATTACATTCATCCCGGTTTCGACCAGCTGGTGTCAGAGGCGGCGCGGATTCACTATCGCTCTAACGGCGGCTGGAGCTGCCCGCTGGTGGTGCGAGTTCCATACGGAGGTGGGGTCCACGGGTCTCTGTATCACAGCCAGTCGATTGAGGCCTTCTATACGCACGTTCCGGGACTCAAGGTCGTTGTTCCCTCGACGCCTGCAGACGCCAAGGGGTTGTTGTTCTCGGCAGTCGAGGACCCCGATCCTGTGATCGTTTTGGAGCCCAAGAAGCTCTATCGACTGGCCAAAGGGCCATACCCCGAGGGCCAGCACCGAGTGCCCCTAGGCAAAGCAGCCGTGCGACGCAAGGGCGAGGACCTCTACATCATCGCCTATGGAACCATGGCTCACTTCGCCATGGAGGCAGCCGAGCTACTCGAAGGTGAAAGCATCGACGTCGGCGTGCTCGACCTGCGGACGCTCAAGCCGTTCGACTGGCCGTCGGTGGAGGCGGCTGTGCAGGCAACCGGCAAGATCCTGATCGTCTACGAGGACAACGAGTTTGGCGGCTACGGAGCCGAGGTTGCCGCGCAGATCGGGGAGAAGGCTTTCGACTTCCTGGACGCCCCGGTGCAGCGCTATGCCTCGCCGGACGTTCCCAGCTTCCCGTTCAACGACGAGCTCGAGGCCCAGCTGATGCCCAACGTCGCCGGCATCGTGCAGCGAGCCCGCGAGCTCGCGGAGTACTAGGCAGCACTCGCTCTGGTGGGAGCCGGCTGCAGCCGAGGAGGGGTTCCTGGCGGCTCAAGGAGTCGCCGGCTTGGGCCGAATTGATTGTCATGGACAACGTTGTGGCGTTCCGACCGTCGAGGTTCATCGCACGGACGTCGGCCGTCTTAGCCTCGGCGTTTCTGATGCTCATCGTGGCTTACGTGGCCGACAGTGGTTTCTGGTCGGGATGGGTCATCGTGGCAGGCGCCTTGCCATTCGCTGCATATGCCGTCTACGCCCTTTCGTCGCGGGTCGAAGCCGACGCCGATGGGATCCGTGAGCGGTCGCTCTTCGGGGCACGGGCAGTCGCCTGGGAAGACATCGCCGAAGTGGTCCATCGTCCGGCGAGACCGCCATTCCTGGTCGCGGGTTCGGCGGCATCCGCGGCATCGGTCGTAGCCGGGTCCGAGCAGCTGAGCATCAAGACCAGGAACGGTGCTCGGATGGATTTCAGCCGGACGCCGTCAAGAAGCCAGTTGGTGGATCGGGTCCAGGCCCAAACGCTTCCCCGCATGCTGGCGGCGACGAGGCAAGCCCTGGAAGCCGGCAAGTCGGTGCGCTTCGGCTCTGTGTCGCTGAGTCACCACGCCGGAGTTGCCATCAAACTTGTCAAGTCGACGGTCATCTCGTTCGACGACCTCGAGCCTCCTCTCATGAAGAGAGGCAATCTCGGCCTGCGGCACCGTGACGACAGCTGTGCCACATGGATTCCCACGGAGAAGATCCCGAACCTGCACGTGCTCCTGGCCGTGATCGAAGAGCTAACCATCCGGTCCGCCGCCGCCTCTGGCTTCTAGCTTCCCCAGCCTCCGCCACCCGGCGTCAAGACACGAAGGCGATCGCCCGGCTGCACCTCGACCGTGCACTTAGCATCAAGCTGCTCCGATCTCCCGGCGCGTACCAGCCAGTCTTCACCAATGGCGCCGGGGCCGCCGCCTCTGAGCCCCCAAGGGCGGAGGCGCCGCCGCTCGCCCATAAGAGAAAGGGTCGCCGGCGCGTCGAACTCGATCTCTCTCTCGATGCCCTCTCCGCCGAGATAGAGGCCGTCGCCGCCTGAGCCTCGGCGAAGTCGATACGCAGTAACCCGAAACGGATAGTGGGCGGCGAGTGCTTCGATCGGTGTGTTCCTGGTGTTGGTCATGCCGGTATGGATGCCGGATTGTCCATCCTTGGCCGGCCGCGCCCCTTGGCCCCCGGCCACCGTCTCGTAGTAGGCGAAGTCATCCGAACCGATGAGCAGGTTGTTCATCGTCCCCTGGGAGGCGGCGGGTACTCGATCGGGGGCAGCCTTGGCGAGTGCACCGAGCAGGACGTCGGCGATGCGCTGGCTGGTTTCGACGTTGCCGGCCGCAACGGCCACCGGGAAGGCGGCGTTGACGAGGGAGGCCTCCGGCGTCCTCAACTCGAGATTGCGGTAGCAGCCGCCGTTGGCCGGGATAGTGGGATCCGTCGCCACTCGCACCGCGTAGTACAGGCAGGATCTGGTGACGGCCTCCACAGCGTTGATGTTCCCCGCGATCTGATCGTGGGTCCCGCTGAAGTCAGCGATGAGTGATCCGGCAGCGATCGTGATCGCGACCTCGATAGGGAGATCTCTGTCTTGCCACTCCATGTAATCGGTGAACCGGTAGGTGCCGTCTGGCAACTCGCGCAGCGCGGACTCCATGCGGCGCTCTCCATACGCCAGGAGGTCCTCTGTCAGGGCGGCGTGAGCGTCAGTCCCGACGGACTCCACCAGCTCCGCGAGGCGTATCGCCCCGGCCTCGTTGGCGCCGAGTTGCGCCGCTAGATCTCCTCTCCGCTCCTCCGGCGTTCGCGTCGCAGCCAGGAAGGGTTCGACAAAGGCCGCATCCCAATCGCCCGACCGCATGGCGATCATCGGAGACACACGGAATCCTTCCTGGTCGATCGTCGTGGCATCAGCGGGCATCGAGCCGGGGGCATCGCCGCCAACGTCGGCGTGGTGTGCTCGGTTGGCGACCCAACCCACCAGCTTGCCGTCGACATGCACTGCGCGGACGAGTGTCAGGTCATTGAGGTGGGTCCCGCCGGCGAAGGGATCGTTGACGGCGAACTGGAGCCCGTTCTCGAGGTCGCTCCCATACCGCTCAAGCACTGCAGCTACGGATGCCGGCATGGAGCCCAGATGAACCGGGATGTGCTCGGCCTGGGCCACCATCTCACCAGCCGGGGTGAAGACGGCCGCCGAGCAGTCCATGCGCTCCTTGATGTTCGGCGAGTAAGCGGTCCGTCGCAGCACCAGGCCCATCTCGTCTGCGACCGCCGCCAGCCGGGAACCTGCGATCGAGAGCCTTACCGGGTCGGTCACCATTCGAGCTCCAGGGCGCCGTTCTCTAGGACCATGGCTCGCTCGCCGGACGCAAGGAACGTTGTGCAGCTGGGCTCGGCGATGATGGCGGGGCCTGTGATCTCTCCGCTGGCGCTCGGCCGCCACCAGAGCTCAGCGCTCCGTGGTACGCCCGCTTCGATGATCTCGATGTCGCCTCGCCGCGGGTCTCCACCGTCGGGCGCTACCACCAGGTCGGCGAGAGTGATGGCGGCGGGACCCGTAGCCTCGGCGCGCGCCGCGATGGCCTCGATCGGATCATCGGGGCGGGCGAAGCCGTTGCGCTCCAGATGCATCTCGTGGAACCGAGAGAGGGCAGCCCCCCAATCGTCGGTGGTGTTCCAGGGCACGGTGAGCTCGTGGCTCTGGCCTCGGTAGCGAAGGTCGATGAAGGTGTCGACTCTCTGGGGATCCGAGCCGGTCATCTCCTTGAGCTCCGACGCGGCCAGGTTCGCGGCGGCAGCAACAACGTCTACGAACTCGGAGACTCCTGCTTTCACAGCGACGGCCGCGTCTGCACGGCCGGGACTCAGTAACAGCCCGAGGGCCGAGAACACGCCCGCAAGTGGAGGCACCACCACCGAAGCCATGCCGAGGCGCCGGGCCAGGGCCGTTGCGTGAAGGCCGCCAGCTCCGCCGAAGGCAACCAGAGTGGCGTCGGCAGGGTCGACGCCCTCCTCGATGGAAACGTGCCGGATCGCCTGGGCCATGTTCTCTTCGACGATGGCGACGACGCCTGCTGCCGCTTCGACCGCTGTCCCCAGCTCAAGTCGCAGCAACGCTGAGGAAGCAGCTGCGATATCGAGCCGGACGTCCCCGCTGAGTTCTTTTGGTAGACGTCCGAGGGTTGCACTGGCGTCGGTAACGGTTGGCTCGGCCCCACCCCGACCGTAGCTGGCGGGCCCCGGAGCGGCGCCAGCACTCCGGGGTCCGACCTGGAGCGCGCCACCGACATCGCGCCAAGCGATCGAACCTCCTCCCGCTCCAACCGTGTGGATGGCTACCGCCGGGAGGCGACAGGCGTAACCGTCGATGGAGCGCTCGTAGCCAATCGAAGGACGACCGTTCTCGATGCGCGACACATCAGTTGAAGTGCCCCCCATGTCAAAGGAGATGACGCGGCTTCTTCCCATAGTGGTCGCAAGGGCTGCGGCGGCCACCGCCCCTCCCGCCGGGCCGGACAGCAGCACCGCAGCGGGGACAGCAGCCGCCCTCTGCAGCGACATCAGGCCACCGGAGGAGCGCATGACGCTGATCAGGTTGACCGAAGACAGCGCATCGCCAAGCCGTCGCAGGTAGCCGGCGACTGCGGGTTGCAGATAGGCGTTGACCACGGTGGTCGAGGTTCGCTCGAACTCGCGCATCTCTGGCGACACCTCGCTCGACAGCGACAGCGAGCTACCGACAAGTGTGCTGGCCAGACGTTCGGCTATGGCTTGCTCTTCGGATCCGTCCAGGTGCGCATCGAGCAGAGCGATGGCGATCGCCTCCGGCTGCATCGCCTCGAGGGCGTCCAGGTCGGAGGAAGGGAATCTGGCTCCCCGGTCGACGAGGGCAGGGGAGCGGTCGGCGTTGCTGTCGTACAGAGATGGGCGGTCCTGGCGACCGATCTCGAGCACGTCCTCGAAGCCAGGACTGGTCACGACGGCAGTGGCGGCCCCGTTCCGCTGCAGCAACACATTGGTTGCCACGGTGGTTCCGTGAAGGAGGCGACGGTGCGTGGGATCGACCGCCTCGGCAATGGCCTGAGCCGGGTCTGGCGTCGTTGAGGTCTTCGATGCGCTGATCGACGAGCCGTCCCACGAGACAATGTCGGTGAATGTTCCGCCGACGTCGACTCCCAGATCAGCCATCGAGCGAGCGTAGCTGCCCTGTCTCGGGTTCAGCCTGTGAGGTGCGGTCGAACCGTCTCGTCTTCGAGAACGATCTGTTGCTCCAGCTCCCGAAGATCAACCGTGAGTTCGAGACCCACGTCGGCGAGGGTGAGCCGTGCCTGCTCGAGAGAGCGCAGGGCCTCAACGCGTCGGCCCTCGAGGGCGAGACCCCGGACAAGCAGGTACCACATCTTCTCCCGGTAGGGGTTCTCGGTGACCGCCGCCCGCAAGGCGGGGACCGCCAAGCCGGGTCGGTCAACCGCGATGGTGGCTTCGAGAAAGAGTTCCATGGCGTCGACGCGAAGCTCCTCGAGGCGAACGGCTTCGGGTAGAGCGAAGTCGGCCTCTCCCAACTCACCGAAGGGTGGTCCGCGCCACACCTCCAACGCGCTCCGACACAATTGAAGCGTCTCGAGCGGATCGGTGGGGAAGGTCTCCGCTGCTTGGCCGAAGGCCCGCTCGAAGACACAGGCGTCCACCTGGCCCGGATCGACGTCGAGAACGTATGAGTGGTCGTGACGCTGCACCACGTCGTGACCCAGGACTCCGCGTAGCCGAGAGATGTGGGACTGCATCGACGCTCTGGCGCTCGCTGGCGGTTCGTCGCCCCACGCGGCCTCGATCAGCCGATCGTCAGAAACCGCATGACGCAGGCTGATGACGAGGGCAGCGAGAATCGATCGGGCGCGCCGCCCTCCAATCGGGAGCAGCTCGCCTGCCCGCTCGACTTCGACGGGTCCGAGCACGAGGACCCTGAGTTCCTCAGCCATGACGGTTCTCTCCCTACCCAGATTGTGCGCCATCCCTCGGCACACGGCTAGGGCCGTTGGTCGGAATGCTGCATGGGTTCTGTATGCCCCATGACTCCTCTACGGCCTTGGACTGCAAGCCGCCGACCAGAAGCCCGACATCGACCAGGCGCACGATTCAGACGTCGAGAAAGGAGCACCATGTTCAACTCAATGATCATTGAGCCGGATGTTGACGAGAGAGTGTTTCGAGACGTGAAGCTCCCTCCCATCAAGAGGCCTGACAAGCGTCGGCCCCGTCTCGTGCGCTGGCTGCAGTGGCTCGTGACTATCGCCGTTGTTGTGGGAGTGGCGACCGCTGGCTACTTCCTGGTTAGGGATGACAGCAGTCCGGCAGTGAACCCGGATCCGTTCGGCATTCGCTATCGCGAGGCGCGTGAAGCGCTGATACCCGATGCGCTGCCTGCCGATCCGTTCGGCACTCGGTATCGCGAGGCAGGTGTAGTGATACCTGATGTCATCGCACCAGCCGCAGTGGTCGCACCAGCGTCGCTGTACGACTCGTGGCAGTTGCTGTATCCCACAGCGATGTTGCCGGCCGGGCCTGATCTGGCAGAGGTAGCACACCTCACAGTGCTGACGGACATCTACCTGGCGAGGGTGTCGCCACCGGCGCCTGATCTGGGAGAGTTCATCAGGCCAGTACCCGGCCGCTACGGCGGACCGCTTTAGGACGACGGGGCAGGAGCCGGGGGCTGAGGGGCCTCCGGTTCCTCGCGTGGCGCACCTCCGGTCTGGAGGCCGAGGGGGCGTGCCACGGTACGATTCGGCGGCTATGCCAGTCACCATCAGCCCAACTCCCAATCCCAACGCTCTCAAATTCGAGGTTGGCAAGGATGTCGGCGGCCCCAAGACGTTCGCTGCCGGCCAGGAGGTAGACGACGAACTGGCGGCTGCTCTACTGGAGCTGCCTGAGGTTCTCAGCGTCTTCATGACCGCCGACTTCATCACCTTGTCCAAGGGTCCCGCCGGCACCTGGGAGATCATCGCCGAGGAGGCACAACGCCTCATCGGCGACCACTTCGACGCCTAGTCGACCGTCGAGTTGACAAGGACGTCGTCCGGCACGTCGACGATGAAGGGCCAACCCGTTCCCGACGGCAGATGGTTGATCGCCAGCACCCGCCACGCATCACCCTCTTGTGATGCGGCAATCGTTATGAGGTCGGTATCCAACCCGTGCCAGCTGAGAGCTGCAGAGGCGCCGAAGATCGAAGGCGAGCTCGGACCATCGGGCGCGACCCACTTGGCGACGACCGGCCGTTGTGGCACCTGGGCGGGCGAAGGCAGGTCGGTCAGGCGCATCCCGCCGGTGCCGCTCATCTCCATCGGAACGACGACGGCTCGAACCGGCTGGCGCTCGAAAGTCACGCCGTCGGTGGCGGCGACGGTTCTGAACAGGACCAGCACCTCGAAGCGTCCTGGAGAGGTCTCCGTCACTCGAGCGGCGCTCGCCCACTCCGTGTAGGTGACTACCTCTGCGGATGTGTGGGGCAGGAGATCCTCGGGCACCCCGCTCGGTAGCGCCGAGAGCACCGATTGCAGCGTCGCCACCTCGCCGTCGACGGTGAAGTAGTCGTAGACGAACCACTCGGCGAACGCGGCGGCCGCTCGCCAGCTCTCGTTGTCGAGGGACGCCATGAGGTCGGCCTCGCTGAACAGTGGAGGCGCTGCTGCCGTAACCTCGGTTGCGGCCGGATCGGTCGTCGCGGGCAGATCGATGGCCACCGGGGCCTCGGCAACGGCCGGGGCCCACAGGCTCCTTGCGGCCAACGCTGCCAGCGAGAACACGATGACCGCACCAGCGGCCATATAGACGAGCCGCCCCCGGTCGGGCCGGCTGTCTTCGATGAGAGTTGACCACGGGATCGACTCCAGCTCTTCTTCGCTCACGCTCGCTCCTCGGGGATCGTCAGTTGAGTTCCTGGGTAGATGAGATCGGGATCCTCTCCAACGGCCTGGCGGTTGGCGGCGTAGATGGTTCGCCACATGCGATCGATGGCCGCATCTGTTGTTGGCGCGCCGCTGACCTGGAGGTGGCGGCAGGCGATGGCCCACAGCGAATCGCCCGGCTTCACAACATAGGTCTCGGTCGCTCGCGGTTGCGGCTCAGACTCGTTGGGCTTCGCTGTTGGCGGTGTCTGCGCCGATCGACTGGTCACGGGCGCAACCGCGCTGATGGCCGGGGCGCCACGGGCGAGACCGCCAAGGGCTGCGCACAGGATCACGGCGCCGCCGAACCGACTGGATGGGATCCTGGGTTGCACGGCAGCCAGTCGTCGTGCCCCACCCACGAGCAGCGCCAGGGATGGCAGCGTCAGGGCGAAGATCGCGACCGAGCCGGCGATGACCTGGGAGAGATCCATGACTGCCAAACGTAGATGTAACCACAGTTGACCTCAATAGTCTTGATGGAGATTCGCCAGGAGTGAGGACTATCTTCTTGTGACGCGAGAGGAACCAGCATGTCGCAGTCCGTTTACGAAGACGAGTGGGGCGAGGTTGTGGAGGACTCGGAGGCTGACCTGATCGAGATCGTGTGGTCGGAGACGACCGCCGGGATGTCAATCGAGGAGTTCAACCGATGGCTGGATGGCTTCGCCGGTCTCGTCGAGAAGCAGGGCCGGCACAAGGTGCTGGTCGATTCCACCCTTTTCCTGATGGACGTACTGCTGATGGACGCACCATGGCGCGATACCAACATCATCCCTCGCTACAACGCTGCCGGCGTCAAGAAGCTCGCCTTCCTCATGCCCGAAGGGATGCCGTTGATAGGTGCCGAGCCGGCACCAGACGGTCCGGCCGACTTCCCGACCGCCTACTTCGGAGACCGCGACGACGCCTTGGCGTGGCTGGCGAGCTAGCCGACTAACTGCGAACGAGATTCAGGAATTCGCTGCGGGTTCGGTCGCTCGTCTCGAAGGTCCCGCGCATGGCACTGGTGACCATTGAGCTGCCCTGTTTCTGAACGCCTCGCATCATCATGCAGAAGTGGCTGCCCTCGAGGACAACTCCGACGCCGTGGGGTCCGAGCACCTCGACGAGGCCGTCGGCGATCTGGTTGGCCAGCCGCTCCTGCACCTGGAGCCGCCTGGCGTATAGGTCGACGATCCTTGCCACCTTGGAGAGGCCGATGATCCTGCCGTTCGGTAGGTAGCCAACTGATGCTTTCCCGAAGAACGGGAGCAGGTGATGCTCGCACAGCGAGTAGAACTCGATGTCCTTGACGATGACCATCTCATCGAAGGGCTCGTCGAAGATGGCATCGTTGACGACCTCATCGAGGGTCCTGCTGTATCCGGAGGTGAGGAAATCCATCGCCTTGGCCACTCGAAGTGGAGTGCGGGCGAGTCCCTCGCGGTCGGGGTCCTCTCCAACTTCGACCAGCATCCCCTTGACGAGTCCCTCGAAGTGAGGTGCATAGACCTCCTCGGCTGTCTGCGCTTCGAGTTCGACGGCGTAGCGACCGCCAGGGTCCATCGTGGCCATGTGGTCTTTCATCGGGATGATCTCGGCGCCGCCGTCTGATCGGTCGTGGCTCATCGCTAGATCGCGCAATAGCGATCCTGATCCGGGGACCTTGCGGTCGGGGTCGACGTCGCACATCGGCAACAAGAGATAGGCGTACTCGGCGAGATCTGGCCTCGGGATCGGTTTGCCCTCGATCTGTATCGCCTCGTCGCCGAAGAGTTCGATGTCGAGATCGATCGTCCGCGGCAGGTACTTGTCCTCGGTGCGGTCGCGTCCCATCCGTGCTTCGATCGAGCGCAGCGCATCCCTCAGGTCGATCGGGTCGAGGTCGGTCTCGGCGAGCGCGGCGGCGTTGAGGTATTCCGGCTGTCCTGGCGGCCCGACGGGTGCGGTGTGATAGACCTCACTGACCCTGCGGACCTCGATCTGGGGGTGACGCTTCAACGCCCTTACGGCATCGGGGATGTTCTTTTCCTTGTCGACATTGCTGCCGAGCGAGATGATCACAGATGCCATCAGGCCTCCTGGTCGCGGTTTCTGGTTATCGATACGCCTACCGACTCGGCGAAACGCAGCGCACCAGGTTTGTCAACGCTCACAGACACCTGTTCTATTCGCGAATCCGCCTCAAAACATATCTGAGCGATCTCGGCGACGAGACGCTCGACGAGGAGAGGGCCACCCTTCTCGACGTGACCGATGATGCTCTTGGCCACAGTTCGGTAGTTGACGGCGTCTGCGATGTCATCGCTGGCAGCGGCCGCGGTCGTGTCGGCGGTCATCGTGACATTCACCAAGATGTCCTGGGCCTTGGTTCTCTCGTCCGGGTTGATACCGACGATGCCGCGAACCAGCAAGTTCTTGATGTGGATCCGGTCCATGTTGCCGCCGATGCTACGCCTCGACAGCGGCTACGAGCCTGCGGGAAGCCTTCAGCCGACTGTCATCTTCCCCGAATCAGTCGCCGAGCGACCGTCGACTCCTTTCGAGTCCTACTCGGACTCGACGAACGTCTCCATCGAGTCGTCCTTCGGACGACGCCTTCTGGTACCTTCAGCCGAGCCACGCTCGCAGGGGGAGACGTCCCTAGACCAGCGCGGCCCCGCCGTCGAGTCTGATGATCTCGCCGGTGATGAAATCATTCCCGAGCAACTCGAGCACTGCCCGTCCGACGATCTCCGGGCTGCCGGTTCGCTGCAAGGGGAGTGTTCCTGCCAACTCCTTGAGGTAATCGGAGTCCTTACCGGGGGGCGGAAGGATCGCCCCAAGGGCAACGGCGTTGACTCGCACCTCGGGCGCCAGGGAAACCGCAGCTGCCCGTGTGAATACCTCGAGGCCGCCCTTCGCCATCGTGTAGCTGAAGTGGTCCGGGTATGGCCGATGATTGCGCCAATCGGTCACGCTGACAACGGCCCCTTCGGTCTCAACCTGGGCCGCGAAGGCCTGGGTGATCATGATGGGGCTGAGCAAACTGAGGCGCAGAGTTGCCTCCAGCTGTTCGACGCTGACATCGCTGATGGTGTCTGTGGGAAAGCCGCTGGCACTGTTGACGACGATGCCAAGCGGGCCAAGGGCTGCGGCGGCCTGTTCAACGAGGGCCGCGCCGGAGGATGGGTCCGACAGGTCGGCAGAGCCGATATCGGCCTTGACTCCAAGGGCCTGTGCTGCCGCTGCCGTCTCGACGGCGGCGGCATCTGATCGTCCATAGTGAACGAACACGTTGCTACCGGCGGCGGCTAGTGCCAAGGCGATGCCCTTCCCTACCCGGACGGCACCGCCCGTGATGAGGGCGTTCTTTCCTTTGATGTCCATGCGCCGAGGCTACAGCACCGCCTGTAGAAGGAGGGGGGCTCACGGGGCCACTACCCTCTCGGCCGGATGGCGCGCAATCCCGATCCCAAATACGGCCGCTGGATACTGCCTGTTGTGATCGTTGGCATGGTCGCTGCAACGTTCGCGTTCGTCAACAGCCTCGACCCCGGCACTGTCCCCGATTCCGGCACCACGCTGGCCGTGAGCACCTCCTCTACCTCGACAACGACCGTGGTGGCATCCGTGACGACCACGACTTTGGCCGCCGAAGTTGCTGCCTACCTGGCCGATCTCGAGGGTCTGGTCGCCGAGGCCGAAGGACTGCTTGAGCGAGCCCGCACCATCAACAATGGCTGGGACGACAGGACCGAGACGTTCGGTGATACGGAAGACACATTGAGAGCCCTGGCGACAGACACCTCAGCATTCGAGGCGAGGGTGCAGGCAGCGGCGACCGTCGCCGAGCTCGAGGCTTCTCATCTGGCTTTGAACGAGGCAGCGGCCTCGATGTCGGGCTCGGCAACGGGGATGGTCGACGGACTGCTCGATCCAGACAGTGCCCAGGGTCGCATCGACTCGTTCACTGACTATCAGAACGCCACGACGGCCATGCGCGCAGCTTTGGAGGGCGTGAAGTCCCGCGCCGGGGTAGCGTCCGATCTCGTCACCGAGGACTCGACCACGACGACGACGTCGAGCGGCTAGGGCCACCCTCCCCAGGCTGGGAAAGCCCAGAGCTCATAGCCCATAGCTGGCTCCGATTACACTTCCTCCTTCTGAGGCGTATTCGAGGAGCGATCGTGGCATTCCGAGCTGAGTACATCTGGATCGATGGATCCGAGCCGACCAAGTACCTCCGGTCGAAGACGATGGTGCTGCCCGATGAAGCGGAGCTGCCGATCTGGGGGTTCGATGGTTCGAGCACTAATCAGGCGCCCGGGCATCATTCAGACTGTGTCCTGCGTCCGGTCTTGTCGACGCCAGATCCCATTCGCCTCAACAACGATGTGCTCGTTCTGTGCGAGGTCCTCAACACCGACATGACGCCGCACGCCACCAACACCCGTGTCGCCTGTGTCGATACCGCTGAGAAGTACGCCACGCATGAGCCGTGGTTCGGAATCGAGCAGGAGTACACCTTCTACAAGGACGGTCGTCCCCTGGGTTGGCCGGTTCGTGGATTCCCGGCGCCCCAGGGTGGTTACTACTGCGGAGTCGGTGACGATGAGGTCTTCGGCCGGCCCGTCGTTGAGCAGCACACCTTCGCCTGCATGCAGGCAGGCCTGGCGATATCGGGTACCAACGCCGAGGTGATGATGGGCCAGTGGGAATTCCAGATCGGCCCGCTGGGGCCGGTCGAGACGGCCGACCAGGTGTGGCTCGCTCGCTGGCTCCTGTACCGGATCTCCGAGGATTACGGCGTCTCGGCGACTCTTAACCCCAAGCCGGTAGATGGAGATTGGAACGGCGCCGGTTCCCATACCAACTTCTCGACTAAGGCAATGCGGGAGTCGTATGACCCGATCATCGCTGCGGCAGAGTCCCTCGGCAAGAATCACGACGAGCACATCGCCAACTATGGCGCCGGCATCGACATGCGACTCACCGGACTCCATGAGACGGCGCCGTGGACCGAGTTCTCATACGGCGTTTCCGACCGCGGAGCTTCGGTGCGGATCCCATGGCAGGTAGAGAGGGAAGGAAAGGGCTATCTCGAAGACCGCCGCCCCAACGCCAACGCGGACCCATACGTCGTGACTCGCCTCATAACCGAGACGGTGTGCTCAGCCGCAGAAGTGTGATGGACGGCTCCTAGTGCTTCGCCCGATGGGCCCCTCGGACCGCGCCGCGGTGGGCGCCCTTGTGAGACAGATGGGCTACGGCCTCACCGATGACGAGGTCGAACAGCGCATCATCGATGTAGTCAACCGACCCGACCACCTAGCGCTCGTACTGGAGTTCGGCGTGACGGTTGGCTGGGTACACGCCTACGAGGTGTCGCTACTTGAAGAGCCCCTCCATGTCGAGATCGGCGGCCTCGTGGTCTCTGACACTGCCCGTCGCCGGGGGAGCGGGACCCTTCTCATGGCTGCTGTCGAGCGATGGGCGCTGCAGCGCGGGATTTCTCGGATTCGGATGCGGTCCAACGCTAAGCGCAAGGGCGCTCACCGGTTCTATCGGGCCCGGGGCTATCAAGAGGTGAAGAAGTCCTTGACCTTCTTCAAGGAGCTTCACGCCGACGAGGTCTAGAGCGCCTCGGCCTCCCAGGCCTCGAGACCCTCGGACACCGCGAAGCCGGCGACGACCAGGGCGGCCAGCGGGTCCGCCCACCACCACTCGAACGCTGCGAACAGGACGAGGGCCACCATGATGCCTCCGGCGAGAGCCGCGTCGAGGTAGGTAACACGGGCCTCGGCCAGGAGAGGGCGACTGTTTAGCGCCTTGCCGGTCGATCGCTTCATGCGGGCAAGCGTGTACATCACGACGACCGTCAGAGTCAGGTAGGCGATTCCGATCGGAGACTCGTCGGGGATGGCGCCGCCGACGAGTCGAATGACGGCGACGATCGTCAGGAATGCGGCCAGCGTGAAGAAGGCGACGGCGATGAGCCGCAGCGCCCGCGTCGTCCGCTCCCCTGGAGAGTCGCTGCGGAGCTCATGCCACACAACGACGCCTGATGCGAAGACCTCGATGATCGAATCGAGGCCGAAGGCAATGAGGGCGATCGAGCCGGCGAGTATCCCGAGTCCGATAGTGAAGAAGCCTTCGACGACGTTCCAGGCGATCGTGGCGTACTCGAGACGGAGGCCGCGCCGGCGAAGACGTTGAGTGTCGGGGGAGGACATGCCAACCGAGGCTAGGAGCGACTGGTGGTCGGCCGACGATTCATGAGCCAGTCGTCGATCGCAGCTGCCGCCCGCCGTCCGTGGCCCATGGCCACGATGACGGTGGCGCCTCCGGTGACGATGTCACCGCCTGCGAACACGCCGGGGCGCGATGTTCGGCAGGTCTCGGCGTCGATGACAAGAGTGCCCCGGTCGGTCTGCGTGAGCCCCGGAGTGGTGCGGAGCAACAGGGGATTGGGGCTGTTGCCAATAGCGATCACAGCAACATCGATGTCCATGTCGAACGTCGCGCCGCTGATGGGTTGAGGCCGGCGCCGACCGCTGTCGTCTTGTTCTCCCAGCTCCATCTGCTGCAGCCGGACACCTGCCAGCATCCCGCTGTTCACGCGGGCGAGGAGTTGCAGCGGGGAGACCAGCGTGACGATCTCGACGCCTTCCGCCTTGGCGTGCTCAACCTCCTCGTCGCGCGCCGGCATCTCGGCTTCGGTCCTGCGATAGAGGATGGACGCGCTGGCGGCACCCAGGCGGAGGGCGGTGCGCACGGCGTCCATCGCCGTGTTGCCCCCTCCGAAGACGACAACCCGCTTGCGATACAGGTCAAGGAGCGGGGTGTCGGCCGTTGCGGTGTAGGCCTTCATCAGGTTGACTCGGGTGAGAAACTCGTTGGCCGAGTACACCCCGATGAGATCTTCCCCCGGCACTCCGAGAAACCTCGGGAGGCCGGCACCGACTCCGATGAACACGGCGTCGAAGGTCGTGAGTAGCTCATCGACGGTGTCCACCATGCCAATGACGGCGTTGGTCTCGAAGCGGACCCCGAGGTCAGCCAACTGGGCGATCTCGGCGTTGACGATCTCCTTGGGAAGTCGGAATTCGGGGATGCCGTAGGTGAGAACGCCACCCAGCTCGTGCAGTGCCTCGAAAACAGTGACCCGGTGACCTGCCTTGGCGAGGTCGGTGGCACACGCCAGGCCGGCAGGACCGCTCCCCACGACCGCAATGTGCCGTCCGCTGGGAGGTGCCGGCGCCGAGGGGCCGGACCCGCGATGGGTACGGGCGTAGTCGGCGACGAACCTCTCGAGGTGGCCGATGTGGATGGCCTTGTCCTTCTTGGCAAGCACACATGCTCCCTCGCACTGGACCTCCTGGGGGCATACCCGCCCACAGATAGCCGGCAGAGAGTTGTCGGTGGCGATGGCGTCGGCGGCGTCGAGGAAGTCGCCTGCCGCCACCGCCTCGAGGAAGCCGAAGATGTCGACCCCGACAGGGCAGCCCTCGACGCATGGAGGGTGCGCGCAGAAGAGACACCGCTCCGCCTCCGCAACGGCGAGCTCCGAGGTGTAGCCGAGGTTGACCTCCTCGAAGTCGAAGCGGCGTTCCTGCGGTGGCCGTTCCGGCATCACCGTTGGCGCCTTGGCCATGCGTTGTCGTTTGGTGAGCTCGGTCATGGCGAGGCACACTCGATCCGCCGGAAGTGCTCCCACGTCTCGTAGGCCGTATTGCGGGTCGCCAGCAGCTCGAAGTCGACCTGGTGGGCGTCGAACTCCGGTCCGTCGATGCAGGCGAATCGGCTCTCCCCGCCCACCCGCACCCGGCAGCCGCCACACATGCCTGTGCCGTCAACCATGATCGGGTTGAGGCTGGCGATGGTGGGAATGGCGTGGGGTCGGGTCATCTCGGCTACGGCAGCCATCATCGGGATGGGCCCAATCGCCAACACGCGGTCGACCCGCTCGGATGAGATGATCTCTTGCAGCTTGTCGGTAACCAGGCCGGCGAAACCATAGGAGCCGTCGTCGGTGCATGGGTGAACCTGGTCGCTGGCGGCGTCCAGCTCGTCCTCGAGGATGACGTAGGGGCGGCTGCGTCCCCCGATGATGGAGATCACCCGGTTGCCGGCCTCCTTCAATGCCACCGCATTGGGATAGGCGATGGCGGTGCCGACTCCGCCTCCGACGACGACCACCGTGCCGAAGTTGTCGATGTCGGAGGGGACACCGAGGGGCCCGGCGAGGTCGAGGATGTGGTCGCCGGTGTCGAGCCGGTTGAGCAGTGTCGTCGTCTTCCCGACCGCCTGCACGATGAGGGCGATCCATCCCTCACCAGAGTCGGCGATGGTCAGCGGGATGCGCTCGCCACCTTCGGCAACGCGGACGATGACGAACTGACCCGCCCGACGCTTGCGCGCCACCTTGGGGGCATCGACCCGGAAGTACTTGACGTCTGGCGCCAGCAGGCGCGTCTCGAGGATGCTGTTCACACCCTGAGCCTGGTCCTTCCGACTCTTCAAGCGCTAGGGCCAAACGGTGGTTGGTCGGCGCGTCGTGTCGGGCCGAGGCGGGGTCTGCCCGCTCAGCTCTCGCAGTTCTCGCCGACGAAGGTGAGGATGGTGTTGGAGAGCTCATCGGTCTCATCTGCGAGTGCTGCTGCGTCCTCGGGCGAGCTGCTCGCCGTTAGGTCGGCCAGCCGCTGGGCGGCCTCTCGGACATCGGCGGGCACCGTTTCGTAGAGGGTGCTGTTGATCGTCGTGAGTTCGGCCAGCGCAGCGTCGTAGTCGGGATCACTCTCGTCGAGTCCGGCCACTACCGCCAGTTGGTCGACCGACTGTTGCCACCGCTCACAGAACTGATCGGTGGAGCTACTACCACCGCAGGCCGCGGCGACAACGGCGATGATTACCGCCAAGCTCACCAGTCGCCACCGGCCACCGTGGCCGTCGACCCCCTCCGGCCCTTCGGGCACCTCCCCCTGGAGGAGGAGGCTTAGCCGAATTCGATGCCTTGGGCTAGGGGCAGCTCGTCCCCCCAGTTGATGGTCACCGTCTGGCGGCGCATGTAGGCCTTCCACGAGTCAGAGCCGGCCTCGCGGCCGCCCCCTGTGTCCTTCTCGCCGCCGAAGGCGCCGCCGATCTCGGCGCCGGAGGTGCCGATGTTGACGTTAGCGATGCCGCAGTCGGAGCCGATGTGAGAGAGGAACAGCTCGGCCGCCTTCATCGAATTGGTGAAGATGGCAGAAGACAAGCCCTGGACGACGCCGTTGTTCACCTCGATAGCCTCGAAGACATCCTCGACGTCGATGAGGTAGAGGATGGGAGCGAAGGTCTCCTCCTGAACGATGGGTGCGTCCTTGGAGATCTTGATGATCGTTGGCTCGACGAAGTAGCCGTCCCTGCCTTCGACCACTCCGCCTCCATACAGGACCTCGCCGCCCTGATCCTTGGCGATGCCAACCGCGGCCATCATCGTGTCGACAGCCTGCTGGTTTATGAGCGGGCCCATCAGGGTTGCTGGGTCGAGTGGGTCGCCGATGGTGACCTGGGCGTAGGCGTCGGTGAGTCTCTTGGTGAGGTCGCCGCTGATGCTGCTCTGGACGATGACGCGACGGGTGCTGGTGCAGCGCTGGCCTGAGGTGCCGACCGCCCCGAAGGCGATCCCTCGCGTCGTCAGGTCGAGGTCGGCATCCTCCAGCACGGTGATGGCGTTGTTACCGCCGAGCTCCAGGAGCGAGCGGGCCAGGCGTTTGGCGGTGGCAGTTCCCACCTTCTCGCCCATGTTGCATGACCCCGTCGCCGAGATGAGGGGGATGCGGCGATCGTTGATCATCGTGTCGCCAACATCCCTGCCACTGCCGACGATGAGGTTGAAGGCACCCTCGAAGCCCGTCCCCGCCATCACCTGATGGCAGATGTGTTGCACCGCAATGGCGGACAGCGGCACCTGGCTCGACGGCTTCCAAATGGTGGTGTCGCCGCACACCGCTGCGATGAAGGCGTTCCACGACCACACGGCAACCGGGAAGTTGAAGGCGGTGATGACCCCAACCGGGCCCAGCGGATGCCACTGTTCCATCATGCGGTGGCGAGGCCTCTCTGAGGCGATAGTCAGGCCGTAGAGCTGGCGCGAGAGCCCAACGGCGAAGTCGGCGATGTCGATCATCTCCTGGACCTCGCCCTCACCCTCGGCGGCGATCTTGCCCATCTCGAGCGCGACAAGAGCTCCGAGCGCTTCCTTGTTGTCGCGTAGCGCGTTGCCGATCTGACGGACGTACTCGCCGCGCTGCGGCGCCGGCACCATCCGCCACTCCTCGAAGACTGCTTGCGAAGATGCGACAACGAGGTCGTAGTCGGCGGTGTTCCCCTTGTTAACGAGTGCGATGTCGGTGGCCGTTGTCGGGTTGACGCTTGACAGTTCGCCGCCGTTACCTTCGATCCACCCTCCGGCGTAAACGCCTGAGTTGGTATCGCTCAGGCCGAGGGCGCTGAAGATCTCGTCGCTGGTCATTTCATCCTCCTGGTTTCGACCCTGAAGTTAGTGGTGCGGCCCTCTTCAACCGGCAGTGCCCGTCTAGGCTCGAACTCATGGAACGTTGGCCAACAGGCGACTCGATGCTGATCATCGGTATCGCCGGTGGTTCCGGTTCCGGCAAGACCACGGTTGCCTCCGCTCTGGTCGACGGCCTCGACAGCAGTGGCGTTGCGATCATCCAGCACGACTCGTACTACCGAGACCACCCCGACCTCTCGCACGACCAGCGGGCTGCGCTGAACTTCGATCACCCGGACGCCTTCGAAACGGAGCTGCTCGTTGAGCATCTGCAGGCGCTTCGAAAGAACGATCACATCGACAAGCCGCAGTACGACTTCGCGACCCATCGCCGACTGCCCGAGACCGTCAGGGTCGAGCCGTGCAAGGTGGTCGTTGTCGAGGGGATCCTGGTCCTGGTTGAGCCGGAGCTGCGCGACATGTTCGACCTGAAGATCTTCGTCGACACCGATGCCGACATCAGGTTCATTCGCCGCCTGCAACGCGATGTCAAGGACCGCGGTCGGTCGGTCGAGTCGGTGACCACGCAGTACCTGGAGACGGTCCGGCCCATGCACCTGCGATTCGTGGAAGGTTCCAAGCGCTACGCCGACCTGATCATGCCGGAGGGCTACTCAGAGCCGGGAGTTGGAACCGTCATCTCGATGGTCCGCAGCCACCTCGACACCTAGGCCAACGACCGCCCGATTAGCGGGCGACGATGGCCTCGATCTCAACGTTGAAGCCTCCGGGAAGGGCGGCAACGGCAACGGCCGATCGAGCCGGGGGTGACTCGCCGAAGCGGGCTCCGTACACCTCGTTGACCGCGGCGTAGTCGTTCATGTCCGTCAGGAAGATGGTCGCCTTGACTATGTCGTCGAACCCAAGGCCGACGCCATTGAGCAGCGTTTCCAGGTTGTCCATGACCTTGGCCGCCTGTGCGGAGACGTCGCCGTCGACTCGCTCGTTGGTCGATGCGTCGATGGCGACCTGTCCTGAGAAGAAGACGAAGCCGTTGGCTTCTACCACCGGCGAGTAAGGGCCCATCGGAGCGACGGTTCCCTCGATGTGGTGGATCTGCTTTGGCATCTGCTCTCCTAGCTCTTCTGGTCTATCTCGAGTACCTCGCGGGCGTCGCTTTCGTCCTCTGGAAGCACCAACAGGTCGATGCTGCCGAAGTTCATGCCCGGGTAGGCGCCCCCTCCATCGTCTGCGCGGATGACCGACCGAATGTCCTCCGAGGCAAGGTGCGCGGCAGCCAGATCAGCGTCGGCTCGATTTAGGAAACAGCACACCACGACGAGGTCGCTCATGCGCTCAAACTACCGCCTTTCGGGGGCAAGTAGCCTGCGCTGTCTAAGGGAAGGGACTCAATGAAGGGCAAGAACGTTCTCGTCACCGGCGCGGGGTGCCTTGGTGCCTCGGTCGTGAAGCGATGTCTCGCTGGCGGGGCGTCTGTCACTGTCGTCGACGTCTCGGAATCCAACCTGGCGGCCAATGGCGAAGGGGTTCGGACCATCCGGGCCGATATCACGGACCCAGATGCCATGAAGAAGGCTGCCGCCGGTGCCGACATCGTCATCCACACCGCGGCGGCACTCGACGGTGCGGCCGAGCTCCAGGAGAAAGTGAACGTAGTCGGTACTCGAACGGTGGCTCAGGCAGCGGCGGAAGCCGGCGTCGAGAGGCTCGTCCACGTGAGCAGCAACGCCGTCTACGGGATCCATCAGCGCTCCGTCATCACGGAGGACACGCCGCCGAGCCCTTCGAACCAGGCCTATGCGATAACGAAGGCAGCGGCGGAAGACGCATTGAGAGAGGTCGCAGCCGCCACCGGGCTCAGCTACACGGTCATCCGGCCCGCGGGCATCTTCGGCCCGGGAGCGGAGTACTTCGCGGCGTCGTTCTACAAACGGGGCAAGCGCAAGCCCTTCATCTTCATCGGCAACGGCGCGGGTGCGATGTATTGCGCCTTCGTTGACGACGTCGCCGATCTCGTCGCCGTTGCCGCCGTCCATCCGGCCGCCGAGGGAGAAGTCTTCAACTGCGTCATCGACCCGGCCCCGACACAGCGCCAGTTCATCGCGGCGTGGTCCCGGCTGTCCGGCCACGATCGGTACCTCGGCATTCCCACCTTCCTTGCCAAGTTCGGGGGACTCGTTGCCAAGCCCTTCGCCAAGGAGGGGACCTACCTGAGAGAGCTCAACGCCAATCTCGATCATGTGAACCGCTACGTTCGCATCGACTCGTCCAAGGCGAAGACGCTCCTTGATTGGGAGCCGAGCTACACGCTCGAGTCGGGTGTTCAGGCGACGATTCCGTGGCTTCGCCGGGTAGGCCTTATGGACGACGCGCTCAAGCGCTCCGATCAATCGGAACCGAGCTAGCGCCGGCGGCGTCTAGCTGAAGGACTGGCCGCAGCCGCAGGCCTTGGTGACGTTGGGGTTATTGACCTTGAAGCCGGTGCCCTGGAGGCCTTCAACGAAGTCGATCTCGGCACCCTGAATCAGCTGACCGCTGGCGCGGTCGATGACAACCTTGACGCCGTCGTAATCCTTGACGAAGTCTTCGAGCTCGTCGACGTTGGTGTCGAAGAACATCTCGTACTTGTAGCCGGAGCAGCCGCCGGGCTTGACGCCGACGCGAAGCGCGGCATCGCCTTCTTCGGCGGCCACGAGTTCGCGAACCTTGTCCACGGCGGGTGCGGTGAGTGTGATCAAGCTGTCGTCTCCTTGTGTGGGCAGCATTATATCGGCAAAAGATGCCTAATGGCTTAGAACCCCTCCCCCGTACAATGCCTATCAGATGGCCGTTGTTCCCACAAAATCCGATATCGAGTCGGCGCTGCGCGGGGTTGTTGACCCCGAACTGGGGGCTGATGTCGTCGAGCTGGGCATGGTGCCCGAGATCGACATCGAGGCCGACGGTTCCGTTGTCGTTCACCTGGCCCTGACCATCGCCGCCTGTCCTATGAGGGACCAGATCGAGAATGACGTGATCCGCAAGGTCGACGCCATGCCCGGCGTTTCCTCGGTTCGGGTCGAGGTCACTGCCATGACCCAGTCACAGCGCTCTGCGGTGATGTCAAAGGCCCGCTTCAAGGCGAGAGAAGATGCCGAGCCGACGATGGTCAATCCGATGACCCGGGTCATCGCGGTTGGCAGTGGCAAGGGCGGAGTAGGCAAGTCCTCTGTGAGCGTCAACTTGGCCGTTGGGCTGCGGCTCCTCGGCTTCAACGTCGGCGTGCTGGATGCGGACATCTGGGGATTCTCTATCCCCCGGATGCTGGGGGCCGATGGGCGCCTCGAGGCCAACGACGACCGCAAGATCGTTCCGCAGGTTGCAGGGGGCATCCAGCTGGTTTCCACGGGTTTGATGATCGACAGCGAGGACACCGCCTTGATGTGGAGGGGTCTGATGCTCTCTAAGGCGCTCGAGCAGTTCCTGCGCGATGTCGAGTGGCCATCTGATCTCGACTACCTGGTCCTGGACATGCCGCCGGGCACGGGAGACATCCAGATGGCCTTGGCTCGCCTTCTTCCGCAGGCAGAGATGGTGGTCGTCACTACACCGCAGAAGGCCGCACAGAAGGTCGCAGCCCGCGTCGCGGACATGGCGCGTCGCTCGTACATGCCGGTAGTCGGTGTCGTCGAGAACATGGCCGGCTTCACCTCGGATGAGGGGAAGGTCTACAACCTCTTCGGCGAAGGTGGCGGTCAAGAACTCGCCGACGAGCTGGGCGTGCCGCTCATCGCTTCGGTACCTCTCGATCCCCTTGTCGTCGAGGGTGGAGACGATGGTCTTCCCGTGATCGAGTCACGGCCCGAATCCGCTGCGGCGGCAGCCTTTGCGGACGCGGCTAAGCGAATAGTCGAGCTCGTGCCTCCCGTCGTCGACGAGACCTGCACGGCCCGTCTGGCCGTCATCGAGGAAGCGATCGAACGTCTCGAGGAGTCCACGGGCTAGCGGTCAACCACTGACTAGTCACCCAGTGGTTGATGGCTCAAGAGAAGCAGCTATTTTTCCGAAGCCCTTCTGATGGAACTGTTCTGTCCAGAGTGCGCTTCTCCGCTCGGTCACGACGCCACCGTCAATGGAGCAGCCTGGCACTGTCGATCGGAGCACGGTCGGACCGTGGGGATGGGGCCACTGCGCCTACTACTCGACCGCGGCATCGCTTCTGACCTGTGGCGCCAGTCGGCGTCGGCCGAGCCGAGCCGTCGGTCCTGTCCCTCGTGCGCCAAGACCATGGCTCTCGTTCTGGCACCGGGCGAGTCTGGGGTCGTTGAGATAGATCTGTGTCGTCGTTGCCATATCGCCTGGATAGACGAGGGCGAGTGGGAGCAGTTGCCGAAACAGCCGTCCTTGCCAGAGGGCGAGGTGTCGGTGCGGGCTGCCGAGATCCTGACAAAGGCCGAAGTGAGTTCCCTGCAGTCGCGAGCTCCGCTTCCTCCTGCGAGGCCGTGGCAGTGGGCGGCAGCCCTGTTCGGTCTTCCGGCGAGGGAGGATGGGCGTAGGCCCGTATTCGCCCCCGTTACCTGGACCGTCAGCCTCATGATGGCCGTTGCCACGATCGCCGCCTACGCCTACGGCATGGAAGAGGCCGTTGCCCGGTTCGGTCTCGTGCCTGCGGAGCCGGGTCGCGTCGGGGGATTCACACTGCTTACCTCTTTCTTCTTGCACGGCGGGATCATCCACCTCCTTGTGAACCTCTACTTCCTGATCGTTGTCGGCTCGGCCGTCGAACAGCGCATCGGGCACAGGCGGACAGTGGTCATACTGGCGGCCTCGATGGCTACCGCGGCTCTTGCCCACATGGCGCTGGATCCGCGGCCGGCCACTGCTCTCGTCGGAGCCAGCGGGGGTATCGCCGCCCTCTTCGCGGTCTTTGCGCTTGCTTTCCCCAATGTTCCGTTCCGTATCTTCATCTTCGTTCCGTACTTGGCGATCGCCCGGTGGATCCGCGTGTCCGCACTATCGCTCGGGAGCGTCTTCCTGGCCCTCAACTTCGTTGGTGTGTGGTACCAACTCGGGGGTTGGTCGGAGGTCTCGTCATTGGCCCACCTCGGCGGCGGCGCCGCGGGATTCATCTTCTGGCTGGCATGGCGCACCGAGATCAAAACCGCTCGCCGCGTTGCGGCGGTCTCGACCCATCAACTGACGAGCGTCTGAGGCGAACCTCAGTCGCGGCGAAGCTCCAAGCCATGGGCGGTAGGCCCTAAGCAAGACCGGACCTCGGCCTCACCGGCCGGGCTCACGGCTTAGAGCTCAGAGCCGGTCTCCGCTTGGCTCCCCTAAGCTCGACGCATGCCCTACCGCACCATCATCGAGCCGTTTCGGATCCACAGCACTGAGGCGATCGACCTGCCGGACGCCGCGCAACGGGAGGCCGCCCTGGTGAGGGCCGGATACAACCTGTTCGGGCTCATGGCGCAGGAGGTCATCATCGACCTGCTCACAGACTCGGGTACCGGAGCGATGTCCTCGCGCCAATGGGCAGGGATGATGATGGGCGACGAGTCCTACGCCGGCAGCCGGTCGTATCACAAGTTCCGGGGGGTCGTCGAGGAGCTGACAGGCTTCTCTGAGGTGATCCCCACCCACCAGGGCCGCGCCGCGGAGCGCATCCTGTTCTCGATCGCTGTCGACGAGAGCGACGTTGTGCCGAACAACACCCACTTCGATACGACGCGTGCCAACGTGGAGTACCAGGGCGCCGAGGCGAGGGACCTCGTCATCGCCGAGGGCCTCGACCCGGACGCCGACCATCCGTTCAAGGGCAACATGGATATCGAAGCCCTACGCGAGACCATCGACTCCGTTGGCGTTGAGCGCATCCCGTTCGTGATGGTCACCGTTACCAACAACTCCGGGGGCGGCCAGCCCGTTTCCATGGAGAACTTGCGAGCCGTTAGAGAAGTGTGCTCGGAAGTCGGGGTGCCCTTCTTCCTGGACGCCTGTCGGTTCGCCGAGAACGCCTGGTTCATCAAGCTGCGCGAGGACGGCTACGCCGATGTTCATCCCCGCGACATCGCCAAGGAGATGTTCTCACTGGCCGACGGCTGCACCATGTCGGCCAAGAAGGACGGACTGGCGAACATCGGTGGTTTCGTCGCTCTCAACGACGCCAAACTGGCCAACGACTGCCGGAACCTCTTGATCTTGACGGAGGGTTTCACGACGTACGGCGGACTTGCCGGCTACGACCTCGAGGCGATAGCGCAGGGTCTTGTGGAGGTAACAGACCCCGACTACCTGCGATACCGCATCCGCTCGACGGAGTATCTGGCCGACAAGGTCTCCAAGGCAGGCGTTCCGATCGTCACGCCTGCAGGCGGACATGCCGTATATCTCAACGCTGCCAAGTTGCTTCCACACATCCCCATCGCCGAGTATCCAGCGCAATCACTCGCCATCGAGCTGTATCGCAACGGGGGAGTGCGCGGAGTCGAGATCGGCTCGGTCATGTTCGGAAAGGCTCTTGAAGACGGCACCGAGCAGCCGGCGAAGATGGAGCTTGTGCGGTTGGCCATACCGCGCCGCACCTATACCCAGAGCCATATCGACTACGTCGCCGAGGTGATCATCGATGTAGCGTCGTCGGCTAGCCAGCTCGGTGGCTACCGCATCACCGAGCAGCCGGAGTGGCTGCGCCACTTCACCGCTCGCTTCGAGCCTGTGGTGTGACCGAGGAAGCGCCCGCAGGAGCGCGGTTCCATCGTGAGCGCTTGAGCGCCGTCATCGCGGCCATCGCTGGGTTCCTGGTCATCAACTCAGCCAACTTTGGGGCTTGCGTCGGCGACGTAGGTTCCCGGAGCTGTCTTGTTGGCGACACGGTTGTCACGAATGAACAGACACTGTTGTTGGTCTACACCCCGCTCGTGTTCGCACCCATCGCCTATCTGACGGCGGCTCTGCTACCCAAGTGGCGAGGGCCGCTGAGCTTCACATCGCAGGTGATCATGGTGGGGGCGGCGTTTTCGCTGCTGGCGGCGGGGTTCATAGTTCTGGGATGGGGGGCCGGGCAGGCGGCAGTGGTGGCCTTTGTCGTTGGCATCGCCGGCCTCTTTCTCGGCGTCGGCAGCTGGCGGACTCGTCAGCAAGAGGCCCAGCAGAAGACCTAGTCGACCTGCCGTCGTCGGTTCCCTCCCCATGACAGGGAGCGATCGGCCTCGGGGTGCGGCCAGCGTTCGTCGCGGCGGTATGCCCAGGTTTCGAACGGGTTGTCGTAGTAGGCGATGGTCTCGACCGTCTTCCACCACGACCCTCGCCGAACCATCCACACGGCCGTGCCGGCCAATCCACCTGCGGCCATCCAGGCGAGATAGAGCAGTGGGTACAGGGGACCGAATACCCGGTGCTGCCACACGTGGAGACTCTCGTGGCGCTCCAGCATCTTGAGCCTGCGCCCATCGCTGGGTCTGGCATTGCTGACCACATTGCCGACGGTCCACACGAACCCGCGGCGGGCATAGACGCCGCCGGCGTAGACGTGATAGCCGGCTCGCGAGGACAGGTCTCGGCGATAGGCGGAGTCCCTCCACACGACGTTGGCGGCATGCAGTCCGAGCGAGGCGGCCACGAGCGGCAGCCCCCAGGTTGAGTCGAGGACAAAGCCGAGGAGGCCCTTGGGGGATCGCCAGTCGTAGATACCCGTGGCGCCGGCACCGATGCCGTTGAGTCCGCCGATCACGGCTCCGGCGATGGTCAGGTCGAAAGGAGACCCGACGATGGCGCCCAGTGCCGCTCCTGCGCCTCCAGCGGCGACCGTCTCGAGCAGTCTCATCAGAACAACAGGTCCTTCTGGGTCAGGGAAGCGATGTCCATCGTCATCGCCACCGCGACATGAAGTGCCGCACCCCACCAGATGGTGCGGGTCTTGAGGACGAGGGTGCCGAGGGCCATGCCGGCGACGATGGCACCCGCCGCTTCCAGGGCTGGCTTCTGTAGATGGATGAGGAAGTAGGGGACGACCATCATCGGCACGGCCAGGTAGCCGACGACAGATTTGAGGCCGTGCACCATGAAGCCCCTGAAGAACCACTCGAGGGCAGCGAACTGCAGGGCGTACAGAAGCCACCAGGCCGTTAGGTACGGCCAGATGCTCTCGCCGCCGAAGAGGTCGTAGAAGGGATAGCGGTCCTGGAATGGCAGGGTGAACGAGGCGAGGATGACGATGGGAGCGAATGCGATGAACGCCACTGCATAGACAGAGCCGTCCCTGAGCCTGGGAACGGTGACCCCGTAGGTGCTGAGCCTCTCTCTAAGGACGAGCTTGACGAGGAGGAGCGGCAGGATGACGTAGCCCGAAATCTGCACTGCTGCCCACATCGCTAGCTGGTTGAAGCGCAGGTTGTCGGAACGCAGCAAGGCTTCCTCGGCGTCCGCCGCCAGCTCGTCGGCACCAACGCCTTGGAGCAAAGATGTCAGCCACCCGGGCTCGGCGCCATTCTTTCCCAGCTGTATCAGGACGAGTGACACCCCCGAGACGATGAGGACCAGTGCAACTCGCCAGCGTTGCCGGCCGCTGGTCGTTTGGCGTCGATAGTCAAGCGCGTCGGCATCCACCTTGTCTCGGACCGCTGTGAAATAGCGGTGCCGCAGACTCGTTATCTGCCGAGGAAGTGTCGGTGTCACAGTGCGACGAGGCTACCTACGGTTGGCTTATGCCTTGCTCCACCGGGTAGCGTCGACTCGTGATCGCGGGGGAGCAGCATTGAAGGTGGCAGCGGGTGGCATGCGCGCTTTCTTTGTCGTGTGGGTTGGGCAACTCGTCTCGATAACCGGCACCACCCTGACGGCCTTCGGGTTACAGCTCTACGTATTCGCCGAGACCGGCTCGGTCACCAACCTGTCCCTCGTTGCCCTTGCCTACACCGTCCCCGCCATCATCCTGGCGCCGTTAGCCGGATCCGTCGCCGACCGGGCCGACCGTAGAGTCGTCATGCTGGGCGCGGACGCCGTGGCAGGTGCCGCGACCCTGATCACAGCCGCCTTGTTCTTTGCCGACGCCCTCGAGCTATGGCACATCTATCTGCTGGTAGCTGCGGGATCTGGGGCGAATGCCTTTCAGGAACCGGCGTGGCTGGCATCGGTAACGCTTCTCGTGCCAACGGAGCAGCTTCCGAGAGCAAATGGGCTTGTGCAACTCAATGTGGGCCTCTCCTTCGTCATCGCTCCAGCCGCGGCTGGAGCCCTGCTGGTGACGGTCGGCCTCGGGGGGGTGTTGTTGGTGGATGTGGCGACCTTCCTGATCGGAGTCATCACGTTGGCGCTAGTCCGCTTCCCGCGAGCCACTCCGGTTGGTGGCGGCCCGGGCGAGTCGTGGGTGTCCGAGGCGGTGTTCGCGTGGCGCTACCTGCGGGACCGACCTGGGCTCTTTGGAATGTTGTGGATATTCGCAGGCGTCAACTTCATGCTGTCGTTCGGCAACGTCCTCATTATCCCCCTTGTTGTTTCGATCGCTTCGGAAGCGTCGGCGGGAGCGGTGGTCTCTGTAGCTGGGCTAGGGGCGGTGACTGGTTCGCTCGTCGTCAGTGCCTGGGGAGGTCCCAAGAAGCTCGTCGCCGGGATCATGGCCGGCATGTTCGTCGGCGGGTTGCTGACATCTGTTGCCGGGCTGCGCGCATCGGTGCCTCTCATCGGTGGGGCATTCGTTCTCATGCTGGTTGTGATGCCCATCGTCAATGCGTTGAGTCAGACGATCTGGCAGCGCAAGGTGGAGGCAGGGATCCAGGGAAGGGTGTTCTCCCTACGTCGGATGATTTCGAGCGCGGTGTCCCCTCTCGCCATCTTGGCGGCGGGACCACTGGCAGACAGCGTCTTCGAGCCGCGGCTGCAGCCGGGCGGTGCGCTTGCGGACTCGGTTGGCGTGGTGATCGGCACTGGCCCAGGGAGAGGGATCGGGTTCCTCTTCGTCCTCAGCGGCATCGGGATGATGATCTTGGCCGTCTACGGCTATAGCCGACCCCGGATTCGTGGCATAGAGTCGGAAATACCCGACGCCGAGTTCATCGCTGCGGGCGACTAGCTTGCGCGGCCAATGCGTCGCCAAAACTTCCGAGCAGGGGTGCTCACCATCGCCCCCATCCTCATCGGCATGGTGCCCTTCGGCATCATCGCCGGCGTGGCTGCCGTTGAGTCTGGCCTGAGCAGTCTCCAGGCGATCGCGTTCTCCCCGGTGGTGTTCGCCGGCGCCTCACAGCTGGCCGCGTACGAGCTCATCGGTCGCGATGCAGCCATCGTCGTCATCGTGGCGACGGTCGTCGTCATCAACTCTCGATTCGTGATGTACAGCGCGTCGCTGTCTCCCCACTTCGTATCGGCGACGACTCCGCAGAAGCTGGCAACCTCCTACCTGCTGACGGACCAGGCGTTTGCCGCTTCGATCATCCGTTATGGCAAGGAGGACGAGTCAACCGAGCTCAAGCTGGCCTACTACTTCGGAGCGGCTCTTGCGCTGTTCGTTACCTGGCAGTCGTCGACGATCGTTGGGGTGGTGCTTGGCTCCGGCATCCCTCCCGAGTGGTCCCTCGACTTCGCCATCCCGCTCGTGTTCCTCGCTCTGCTGTTCCCGGCCATTACCGACCGGGCTACGTCCGTTGCTGCGATCGTCGGGGGACTCACCGCGGTGGTTGCGCAGCCCCTGGCCTACAACCTCGGCCTGCCGCTGGCCGCCGTGGTCGGCATCGCCACCGGCCTCATCGCGGAGTCGCGGCGATGACGTCCTTAGCCTCTTGGGAGATCTGGCTGGTGATGGGACTGGCAGGGGCCGGCACCCTGGCTCTTCGGTACTCATTTATCGGTCTTCTCAAGCGCAGCGCAGACGAGATCCCCGACCTGGCGCGCAGGGCTCTGCGGCTGATCCCTGCGGCCGTGCTCGCAGCGCTCATCACTCCCAGCCTCACCCACCCCGACCTGATCTTCGATCCGTGGAACGAGAGAATGCTGGCCGGCATCGTCGCGGCACTGGTGGCGTGGCGCACCAAGAACGTGCTGGCCACGATCGCGGTAGGCATGGCCACCCTGTGGCTGTTGCAAGCGATCAGCTGAGACGAGGTAGCGTCGACCCATGGAGATCCCCAACAACGCAGCCCTCTTGGTCATCGACGTGCAGCAGGGTTTCGCCGACCCCGGATGGGGGCGCCGCAACAACCCGGAGATGGAGTCCAACACCGCCCGGCTCATCGAGGAGTGGCGGAGACACGATCGTCCGATCGTCTTCGTGCGGCACGACTCCGTCGAACCGCAGTCGCCATTCCGCCCAGGGCAGGACGGCAACGACTTCCAAGACATCGTCACCGGCGACTCGGATCTGCTCGTTTCCAAGTCGGTCAACTCGGCTTTCTACGGTGAGCCCGACCTCGACGGCTGGCTGCGTGCGCGGGGCATCGACACAGTGGTGATCTGTGGTATCCAGACCAACATGTGCTGTGAGACGACCGCTCGCATGGCAGGCAACCTCGGCTACTCCACCTTGTTCGCTCTCGACGCCACCCACACCTACGACATGGTGGCCCCCGACGGCTCGCCGGTTACCGCTGACGAACTCGCCAGGATCACGGCGACCAATCTCCACGGGGAGTTCGCCACCGTCGTCAACACAGACGACCTCATCGCCGGCTAACCGTGGCACCACTTGCCCTCTCCGATTCAGATCAGGCGATGCTGTCAGGTGAGGGAACGGGTGCCGAGCAGATCGCCATGCGGATCCTGGTTTCCGTCGCCGAAGCATTGGGCGCGGCACAGCTGCTCGACATATCTGGAGCTCACATCGACTCCTGCCTCTTCCATGGGATGGCCGGTCTTGAGTTCGCAGAGCGGCTCGTGGACGAGCGCGGCCAAGTTGCGGTGCCCACCACCCTCAATGTGACCTCGCTTGACCTGCTCCATCCCGAGCTGAACCGTGGGGACACAGACCATGCGCCCGAGGCGGCTCGTTTGGTCGCCGCCTACGAGGCGCTCGGGGGGCGTGCCACCTGGACCTGTGCTCCCTATCAACTCGAAGACCGCCCTTCCTTCGGGGCCCAGGTGGCCTGGGGCGAATCCAACGCCATCGTCTTCGCCAACTCGGTGCTCGGCGCCCGCACCGAGCGCTACGGGGACTTCACGGATATCTGCGCCGCGATCACGGGACGGGCTCCAGCAGCCGGACTCCATCTCGATGCCGGGAGGAGGGGCGGGATCATCTTCGAGCTGGTCGACCTGCCGGCGTCGGTGGCCGAGAGCGATGCCCTCTTCCCGGTGCTCGGTCACCTCATCGGCTACGAGGCGGGCCTGCGCATCCCTGTCATCGTTGGACTCGAGTCCGCAACGGAGGATCAACTCAAGGCGCTTGGGGCGGGCGCCGCATCGTCGGGAGCAGTTGCCATGTTCCATGCCGTTGGCATCACACCAGAGGCTCCGACGCTGCAGGAGGCTCTTGGAGGCAGGGTCGACGTGGCAAGGATGACGATCACGGCCGAGGACCTCACGCGCGCCCGTGATGATCTGAGCACTGTTGCTGCCGGCCCGCTTGGTGCCGTCGCCCTCGGCACCCCGCACGCCTCGGTGGCTGAGCTCGATCGAATCGCAGGTCTCTTCGGATCACAGCGGGTGGCGCCGACCATCGAATGTTCGGTCAACACGGCCCGCGACGTCTTGGCGGCAAGCAGTGCTGGCGACGCCTTGCTGGGGGCGGGCGTAGAGATCGTCACCGACACCTGCACCTACCTCAAGCCGATCATGTCTGTTGAGCCGGGCCAGGTGATGATGACCGATTCCGCGAAGTGGGCCTACTACGCACCGGCGAACATCGGAGCCCAGGTGGTGTTCGGCTCAACCGAGGACTGCGTCGCCTCCGCTATCGCCGGTGAGATAACAAGATCCGACAGGTGGTGGCATGACAACTGACCAGCGCGTCCTGCTGGCAGGTTTCGCTGAGGGGGAGGCGCTGGTGTTGGCGGAACCGATCAGCTTCTGGGGTGGTGTGGATGCGGCCACCGGCGACATCATCGATCAGCGCCATCCCCAGGCCGGCAGCTCCGTCGCAGGTCGGGTGTTGGTGATGTCCCACGGCAAGGGCAGCTCGTCGGCGTCCAGCGTGCTCGCCGAGTGTCTCCGGCTGGGAACCGGACCCTGCGCCATAGTCCTCGATCAGAGCGACGAGATCCTGTTGGCGGGAGCCCTCGTCGCCGGCGAGCTCTACGACCGATCCTGTCCCATCGTGGTCGTTGCCTCGATCGCCGGATTCGAGTCGGGACGCCGCTATCGAGTCGATGCAGACGGCGTCAGGGCCGTTGTCTAGGAGTCCGCCCTGACGGGCACGACCTTGTAGATGAGGCCTTCGTGGTTGCCGATGTACATCTCGCCGGTGCTGTCGAACCCAAAAGCCTGGACCTGGCCGGCGTTGAACAAGTCCTGGGTCCAATCTTCCGTCTGGGTAGCGGCACCATCGATATGGCGGAAGCTGCGAACCCAGCCGTTGCACCAGTCGGCGTAGAAGTAGTGGCCGTTGAGCTCGGGCATGGCGTCTCCGCGGTAAACCACTCCACCCGTGATCGAGCAGCCCTCGTCGTGGGTGTACTCGACGATCGGATCGGTCAGCCCCGTTCGATCGCATCCCGACTCGCGGAAACAGCGAGATGCCTCGAGAATGTCCCAGCCGAAGTTGTAGCCACCCTGTGTCATCGACACCACGTTGACCTCTTCGATCCTCTCCTGCCCAACATCCGCGATGTAGATGAGGCCGTCCACCGGGTCCAGATCGAAGCGCCACGGGTTGCGCAGGCCGTACGCCCACACCTCGGGCAGCCCGCCACCGTTGACGAACGGGTTGTCTGGGGGGACTCCATAGGGGTCACCGCTGTCGACATCGATTCGCAGGATCGTCCCGAAGATGTTGTCTGGGTTCTGACCGTTGACGCTGGCGCGGGCGCCGTCGCCGACCGAGACCCACAGATAGCCGTCGGGCCCGAACTTGAGCATGCCGCCGTAGTGCCGTGGCTCCGTCGTTGGCTGCGGCCTGACGAACAGGATCCGGGCCGTGGAGGTGTCGGCGATGGGCGGCTCCATGGACAGCATTCCGTACTCGGCCAGCGTGCGCGAGCCGTCGGCGTCTGTGTAGTAAACGAAGAAGCGGCCGTTGCTGGCGAAGTCGGGATGGAACGCCATGCCCAGCAACCCCTGCTCGATGCCGCCCATCTTGACGATGTCGCGGATGTTGATGAAGCGGTCGGGCAGATTGTTGAAGTCGGTGTCAAAGACCCGGACCGTTCCGAGCTGGTCGACGAAATAGAGGTAGTCGCTACCCGGCGCCGTCATGATCCCGGTGGGGCGCGGGATGTCGTCCGTGATGAACTCGAGGTCGAGGCCTATCAGCGGAGCCAGATCTGGCGCCGCAGCCGTAGTGCCAGTGGTGCCATCGGCAGTCGTGCCGTCACTCCCCGTGCCCGCCGTGGCGTCTGCAGTGGTGCCGTCGGCAAGGGCCCCGCCCGGAGAGCCGCCGCTGTCACCGCAGGCGGCAGCGACCAGCGCCAGGGCGAGGAGAAGCGATGTGACGATGCCAGCGCGACGGGTCATGAAGACACAGGTTGGCGCGTGCCGTCGGCTATTCCGAATACCGGCTACGTCTGCAGGAGAGTGCGAGCCATCTTGTAGAGAGCCATGCCCTCGACGCGGCGCATGTGCTCGGGGCTGCGCTTGAAACGACGCCCGATCTCGGTGTGGTCGTGACCCTCACCTCTCAGGTGAAGCACCCGGCGTTCCAGGGGACGCAGCGTCGAGCTCTTTGGCTGCGCCGAGCGGCCGGGCAGTTCGGTGAGGTCGACGATGCGTGAGATGTGGGCCTCGGATCGCCTAAAACGACGCCCGATCTCGGCGCGATCGATCCCGGCCTCGGCGAGCTTCACAACTCGCCGCTCCAGCGGTCTCAAATCGGCCATGGCCCACCTCCCAATAAGACATAGCCTACCTGGTCGCCGTCCCCGGCGCTCCTGGTCGGAATGTCGGTACCGCGACAGAGGTTGCAACTGACGCAATGGACCAGCACTTCTTTCCAGTGATCCTCGGCACAGCTCGGGCCGAGCGAAAGTCAGCCCCTGTCGCCGACTTCGTCGTCACCGAGCTGTCGCGACTCGGCCTCAAGAGCGAGCTGGTCGATGTCGCCGACTTCGATCTGAGTGCGACTCACGACGGCCGAGGCACGGCAACGATCGGCGAGTTCCGCTCGACGATCGAGAGCGCGGATGGCGTGGTCATCGTTGCCCCTGAATACAACCATGGTTATCCGGGCGAATTGAAACTGCTGCTGGACGAAGGTGGCGACGAGTTCTCGAGAAAGCCCATCGGCTTCGTCGGTGTTTCAGCCGGCGGCCACGGCGGATCGAGGCTGGTCGAGTCACTTCGGTTGGTAGCGCTCTCGCATCGCATGGTTCCCGTCGGTGACTCGGTCTTCGTTTCGCGAGTGGCAGCCGACATCGATGAAGATGGCACCTTTTCGAGCGACCGCACCGCGAGGGCCATCGAGAAGATGGCCGCGGAGATGGCGTGGTTCGCTGACGCTCTCACCCCTGCTCGCGGCATCCTCTAGAACGCGAAACCCCAACCTCCCTACACTCCTGGCATGAAACCGTCTGTTGCCATTGTCGGTGTCGGCTCGATGGGCGAGATGTTCGCTTCCGGATTGCTGCGTGCCGGCTGGGACGCAGCCGACCTCACTCTGTGCGTGCGTCGCCCCGAGCGGGCCAAAGAGCTTGACGAGCGCCTTGGCGTCTCCGCTTCATTGGATGCGGCAACGGCTGTTGCGGGCTCAGAAGTCGTGGTCGTATCGGTGAAGCCGCGCGATGTCCCAGCTCTCCTGCAACAGCTGGGCGAGGAGGTTCGCAAAGACCAGGTCGTCGTTTCTCTCGCCGCCGGTACGCCTATCGCGACCTACGAGAGCGCTCTCGGCGAGGTGCCTGTCATTAGGGCGATGCCGAACACGCCGGCCGCCGTGGATGAGGCGATCACCGCCTATTGCGCCGGGAGCTTCGTCGATTCGACGGCCATGGAGAAGGCCGAGTCAGTTCTCAGCGCCGTCGGCCAGATCATTCGGCTCGGTGAACAGCACCTCGATGCCGTCACCGCCGTTTCGGGGACGGGGCCCGCGTACGCCTTCCTCTTGGCAGAGGCGCTTACCGAAGCTGCACTTAGGGAAGGCCTTCCCCACCATGCAGCCACGCGGCTCGTTGCACAAACCATGCGGGGTGCCGGCATCCTGATGCGCGAGTCGGAGAGTTCACCGGCTGCGCTCCGAGCCCAGGTGACATCACCCGGGGGCACGACCGCCGCCGCCATGCACGTGCTCGACGGCGGGGGCTTTCGCTCACTGGTCGAGGATGCCATCAGGGCAGCCGCAGCACGCTCTCGAGAGCTGGGTTCGACGGACGACGACGCCTAGGCGGATGGCGGGCCACCGAGGGGTTTCATCGCGTGGTGGCCGCGCTCTTCGGGCTCGGAGCGGCCCCTGGCACAGGGTCTATCCTCTCGTAGCTATGACTCGCCGATTGCTCCCCCCCATCGTCGCGCTGATGCTGGTCGCCGCTCCTGCGGCCGCCCAGACCACCATCGACGCCGTTGTTGCCGTCTCTGAGGAGGGCTACTACCTCGGCCCCGGGACCAGCATCAGCGAGTCTCGGGTGAGCGATCTTGTCAGCGGTGCTCGCGACCGGGGATTCCGCCTCTCCCTCGTGGTGCTGGACGAGAGCCCCGGCGGCGGACCAACCACCTTTGCCGGTGGCGTTCTCGACGCCATTGGCGGCCCGGCGACCGTCATCGTTCTCACCGAAGATGGCTTTGTTGGCTACGAGACGGTCGACGAGTTCGACCGCGCAGACGTCGAGGCAGCCCTCAATGCCGCAGACGCAGCCGGGGGCAGCGATCTCGTCTACCTCACCAATGTGGTGGAGACCCTGACCGGCGCCACTGTCCCAGCCGCGGTGCCAACGCCAACTCAGGCTCCTGCCCCGTCAGCTTCTAGCTCGGGCGGCGGCAGTGGGCTGTGGGTTCTTCTGATAATCGTCCTCGGCTTCGTGGCTATCGCCTGGTTCGTGATGAGGAAGTCCAAGAAGGCATCGGTGGCGCGCTCGGAGGGCGATATCCAAGGGGCCCGCAACGAGATCCAGTCACAGCTCGACTCGATGGCCAACGACATCCTCGACCTGGCTGACCGGGTTCGGCTTGGTGGCCCCAAGGCTGTCGCCTTCTTCGAGGAGGGCAGCGGGGTCTACGAGAAGGCGTCCGAAGAGTTCGAGAAGGCCACGACCTTGGCCCAACTCGAAGCCCTGTCCGATCGACTGGACGAGGCGGCATGGCAGCTCGATTCGAGCCAGGCCATCCTCGATGGAGATCCGATGCCCCCCAAGCCTCGCAAGGAGATGGCTCGCTGTTTCTTCGACCCAACCCACCGGGGGCCGACAGTCGAAGCCACCATCAAGACCTCGGCCGGGAACAGAGAGGTGAGGGTGTGCAAGGCAGACGCCGGCAAGCTGACTGCTGGACAACGGCCCGACCCCAGGATGATCGACGTCGGTGGTCGTCGGGTGCCTGCTCCTCGTGCGCCCAAATCCCACGGCGGCGGCGGCTTCGGAGGGATGGACCTGCTGTCGATCCTCGTTGGTGGTGCTAGTCAGGCATTGCCAGACCTGCTCGGCAAGGGCCGCCGCGGGGGAGGGCTCTTCGGCCGCTCATCACGTAGATCCACGTCGAGAGCCTCCTCGACTAGGTCGTCGGGAAGTTCATCCGGGCCCATTCCGGGGCCATCCTCCTCCCGTTCAGCCACCCGCCGATCCTCGCCTTCTCCGAGTCCAAAGTCGAAGCGCTCACGCGGCGGCAGGCGCCGCCGCCGGTAATCGACCGGCCCAGCCGTCCCCCACTTCTCCTAGACTGCCGCTCTCATCGAAAGGGACGTGAAACATGGGTTTCCTCAAACGACTATGGGGATATATCAAGCAGCTATTCCGCTCGACGGCGGAAAAGGCGATGGACCCCGAGATCGAGATGGAACAAGCCATCACCGAGGCTCGCAAGCGCGACCAGGAACTCCGCAATCAAGCAGCCAAGGTCGTGGCGCATCGCCACAAGCTCGAGAGTCAGATTGAGAACTCGGCTGATGAGGTAGGCGAGGCTCGCGAATTGGCCAAGCAGGCGCTTCTCAAGGCGCAGGAATCGACGGCCGCCGGCGACGCCGCTGGCACCGACAAGTGGACACAGTCCGCACAGGGTCTTGCGATGCGCCTCCAGGCTGCTGAGAACAACCTCACAGCCCTGCGCGGGCAGTACGAGACAGCCATGAGCCAGGCCGAGGACGCCAAGGGAGCCGTCCAGTCAAACGCCATGCGTCTCCAGGAACTGTCGGCCAAGAAGATGGAGCTGATGGGCTCTCTCCAGCAGGCCAAGATGCAGGAGTCCGTAAACAAAGCGATGGACGCCTTGTCCTCGACATTCGACGACGAGATGCCGTCGCTGGCGAGGGTCGAAGAGAAGATCGAATCCCGCAAGGCAGATGCGATGGCCAAGGCCGAGCTCAACGAGGCGACCCCGCAGGGCGCTGAGGCTGAGCTACGCGAGGCGATCTCGCTGAGCCAGGCGGATGCCAAGCTCGAGGAGCTCAAGGCCGAGCTCGGCATCACAGGCTGAGGCGGCACAAACCGTAGAGAGACGCCGCTGGTCCGCCAGCGGCGTCTGTCGTTGGAGGCAGCGATGGCGATGGAGCCGTGGGAGGGGTCGGCAAGGATCTACGACGTTCTGTACGGCCAGATGAAGGACTACGAGGCCGATGTCGAGCGTCTTCACACCTGGATCCAGGCGAGGAGACCTGGTGCGGCAACGCTCCTCGACGTCGCCTGTGGCACTGGCCTGCACATTGAACGCCTGCAACGGTTCTACGAAGTCGAGGGCATCGATCTTTCCGAGCCGATGCTGGCCATCGCCACCGAGCGCAACCCCGATGTCGCCTTCCACCTTGGTGACATGCGGCACTTCGAGCTCGATCGGCGGTTCGATGCGGTGACCTGTCTCTTCAGTGCTATCGGCTACATGCCAGACACCGATTCGCTCGCGAGGGCGATCAGCAACATGACCAGGCATCTGGTGCCGGGCGGCGTGTTGATCGTGGAGCCATGGTTGGATGTCGAGGGGTGGAGCGACGGCCATCTCGACTTGATGACATACAACAGCGACGATCTCAAGGTTGCCCGCATGAGCACCGGAGAGAGGGTCGACAACCACGTGGTCATCAACTTCCATCACATGGTGATGACGCCACACGGCGTTAGCTACTTCGCCGAAGACCACCCGACAACGCTGTTCGCGGCCGCCGAGTATCGAGCTGCCATGGAAGCTGCCGGCCTCGAAGTCGACTACGACGACGAGGGCTTCATCGGCCGCGGGATGTGGTTCGGCACCAAGGATGTGTAAGGCGATCGATCGGTCCCTGGTGTGGCAGGTCCAACGATGAGCACCGAACTCGACCGGCGGGCGCTGCGTGCGGTTGCGGTTCAGTTCTTCGTCAACGGCGCGGTGGTGGCGTCATACGTGCCTCGCTTGCCAGAGATCCGAGATGAGGTTGGAGCGTCGTTGTCGACGATCGGGTGGGTATTGGCGGTGGCGACCGTCGGGGGCGTCCTGGGTAGCGCCTTGGTTGGCCGAGCGACCGAAGAGCTCAGCACCAAGCGGGTCATGCTGGTCGGATCGACATTTCTCGTCTTGTTACTCCCTCTCGTTGGAGTCGTCGACGCGGTATGGCAGCTGCTGCTCGTTCTTGGCCTGATCCACGCAGCAGACGTGTTCACGGATGTGGCCATGAACGTGCAAGGCTCCGCCCTCAGTACCAGGCGGGCAAAGCCGGTCATGAACCGCCTGCACGCCACCTGGAGTCTCGGTACGGTGGTCGGCGGTCTCATCGCGACCGGGATGGCGGCGGCGGGAGTCGATCTCGGTGTGCATCTCGCGCTGGCGGCCCTCGCTCTCTTGGCGACCTTGCTCTATGTCGCGCCGGGGCTGCTGACGCACGATGACCGGCCACCGCCGGCGACAGCGAATAGCTCGCGCAGGCTCGGGCGGGTGCTCTGGTTCTTCCTCCTCGTTGGGGCAGCTGCCGTGATTCCCGAGATGGTCAACAGCGATTGGGCAGCCTTCCGCGCCACCGAAGATCTGGCGGCATCGGAGGGCGTTGCGGCCTTGGCATATGTGGCGTTCACCGCAGGCATGGTCATCGGCCGCCTCAATGGAGACACCGTTGTCCATCGATTTGGCAGCCAAGTTGCGATACGCGCCGCGACGGTGATTGCCGCTCTCGGTATCGCCATTGCCACGCTCGTCCCTTGGATCGGGTCAGTCTTCATCGGGCTGTTCATCGCGGCCCTTGGCGTTTCGGTCGTGTTCCCCCAGCTCTACGACGCCGCCGCCAAGTCGCCGGGCGGTGGACGTTCCCTGGGGGCGCTCACGGCCGGATCGCGTGTCGGGCTGCTCATCGCCCCGGCCATGGTCGGCTTCCTCGCCGAAGCCGACGCATTCACTGTTGGCCAAGCCATCGCGGTGGTCACGATCCCAGCGGTGCTCGCCGTGTTGGTCCTGACTTCGGCCCTGGGTACTTCCGGCCAGGATCCGCCGTAGCCGGCTTGTTCAGCGGTGCCGACGGTCAGGAGCACTGGTATCCCCGAGAGCTACTCTCTTTCTCGGTGGACGACCCGGCAGCCGACAACAAGCGATTGAGCGCCAGCGGCGTCTTGTCCGCACTGGCCATCATCGGCCCCTTGAGCATTCTCGGGGCCTGGGTAGCGGCGTCGCTCCAAGCTCACCCCCAATTCGACATCGGCCGCAAGATCTTCGGCAACGTCCCCGGCCCCCTCAAAGCCCTGTTCTACGTCGGGACGGCCGCTGCAGTTGGCCTGATGTTCCACCTCTTCTCGTTGCGCGCCCGCAATTGGCAACGTGGAAGTGCGGACCGCCGCAGTGGGAAACCCCTGGAGAGGCTGAAGAGGCTCGAGGCCGGGCTGTCGATGAGAACCCTGCTGCGCGATCGAGTGGCGGGTTTGATGCACTCGATGATCTACTGGGGGTTCCTCGTCCTCTTTGCAGGGACCGTGATCCTCGAGATCGACAATCTCGTCCCCGAGAGTTGGAAGTTCCTCAGCGGCGGCTTCTACCAGGGCTATTCCTTCACCCTGGATCTGTTCGCCCTGGTGTTCCTTGGCGGCCTGACCTTCGCCACCGTCCGTCGCTATGGGGCTCGCCCGTGGCGCATCCGGACAAAGACGAAGTCCGAGGACATGTGGATCCTTGTAACGCTCGCCATCATCGGCGTAAGCGGTCTTGCCGTCGAAGCAGCCCGCATCCGACTCGAGGGCAGGCCGTCTTTCGAGACGTGGTCCTTCGTCGGCTATCCGCTCAGCCTGGCGGTTCCGCAAGGAAGCGCAGCCGGTATTCACCAGGTGCTGTGGGTGGGGCATGCAGTGGCGTTCGGTGTCTTCTTGGTGATGCTGCCGACAACGAAGCTGCGGCACATGGTGACTTCGCCGGCGAACATGTACCTGTCACCGCGCGATCGCACCAAGGGTGCGATGCGGGAGATGCCGAATCTGCTGGAAGCCGCCGACATCGAGACCGTTGGCGCCTCGAGGGTGGGCGAGTTCACCTGGAAGCAGCTCTTCGACACAGATGCCTGCACAATGTGCGGCCGCTGCACGGCGGCATGTCCAGCCAACCTGACGGGAAAGCCGCTCGATCCCCGCGAGATCGTGCTGAAGCTCGGCGAGGTGGCCTCGCGCACTGCGGCTGTTGCCGTGTCGCCGCCGGTCGGTGTCGACATGGAGATCAGCCTCGGGTCAGACGTCGTGTTCGAGCGCATCACCCCCGAAGAGGTGTTCGCGTGCACGACATGCAAGGCCTGCGATGACGCCTGTCCCGTCGACATCGAGATCCTTGACAAGATCCTGGATATGCGTCGGCACCTCACGCTGATGGAGTCCAACTTCCCCCAGGAACTCGGCTCGGCGTTCCTCAACATGGAGAACTCGCAGAATCCGTGGGGGATGAGCCAGCAGTCAAGAGGCGACTGGAGGGACGAACTCGACTTCGACGTGCCACTTCTCGGCGTCGACACCGATAGCGCGGAGTATCTCTACTGGGTCGGCTGCTCCGGGAGTTTCGACGAACGCAACCGCAAGGTCACCATCGCAACTGCCCGCCTTCTTCACGAGGCAGAGGTCGACTTCGCCATCCTGGGGCCACGAGAGCTGTGTAGCGGGGATCCGGCACGGCGCTCCGGCAACGAGTACGTGTTCCAGGGTCTTGCCTTGCAGAACATCGAAACCCTGAACGATCTCGGGGTGCGCAAGGTCGTAACCCAGTGTCCGCACTGCTTCAACACGCTGGCGAACGAGTACCCGCAATTCGGAGGCGACTACGAGGTCGTGCACCACAGCCAACTGCTAATGGACCTTGTGGAGCAGGGACGGATCGTTCCCAAGAAAGGCAGCGACAAGCGAGTCGCCTACCACGACCCGTGCTATCTGGGACGGCACAACGACATCTACTCACCAGCTCGCACCGTGCTCGATTCTTTCGTGTCAGATCGAGTGGAGATGCCGCGCTGCGGCTCCGAGGGACTGTGCTGCGGGGCCGGCGGTGCTCGAATGTGGATGGAGGAATCCACCGGCAAGCGGGTCAATGTCGAACGCACCCAGGAGGCGATTGCCACCGGTGCCACCGAGATCGCGACCAGTTGCCCCTTCTGTTACGTGATGCTCGATGACGGGGTCACCGAGCTCGGCGGTGCGGCCGTCGTTCGCGATCTCTCGATGATGTTGGCAGAAAGCGCCCTCGACTCCGAGTAGCTCAAGTGGTTCCGGCGAACTGCCGAAGTATCTCGCAGAGAAGCCAGGAGAACTGTGGATTGCTCACGCTGTAACGCCGAGGCCGTAGTCAAGCGGGGTAGCGCCGCCTATTGCGCCAAGTGCGCCCTGGCGCGGGATTGGGAAGATGTGATCGCTTTGGTCCAGGAGGATCGGGTCGACGTTGAGGCTCCGGCCAAGAAGGCCGCTGCCAAGGCGACCGCTTCTGCCTCCAAGGTTGCTGCCGAAGCCAATGGCAACTCGGGCTCGGACGATCTCCCAGCAGACCCGTTCGCCTAGCTGGCCAGGGACAGCGCTAGCTGCGCAGCCTCGCCGAGGATGGCCTCAACTTCAGGGCCCTCTGCATCCAGAATCGAAGCCAAGGTGGCGCGCAACGCCGCGAGCACGTCGTCGATGCCGTCCACTGCCGGCAGCGGACTCCCAGCCTCAGCCGCCGCCTGTAGCCCTGCGAGAACCTGATCACCGGCGACGAGGTCGGCGGTGGCCCTGTAGGCGGGAAGCCCTGTCGAGGCTCCAAAGACGTCGGCCATCGCCGATGGAGTGGCCAGATAGTCGCTGAGGAAGAGAAGCGCCGTCTGCTGTTGGACGCTTCTTCCGGCAACCATGAAGCCGGTCACCTCGACGAAGGGTTGCGGCGTCGTACCTGTGATGATCGGCAGCTGCAGTACCCCGAAGGATGTGGCCGAGGAGCTGAGGGCCTCCGCCAGTCCGATATCTCCTATGAGGAATGGCGTCTCGCCGCTGGCGAACCTTGCCACCATCGCTGCGCGGTCGTCGGCACCGGCGAGAACACCGTCGACAACTAGGGAGCGCAGCGTTGCCGCCCTGCTGACGGCGGAGTCGGTGGCGAGTCCGACGTCGGTCGCGATGTAGGAGCCATCGACCCGTCGGTAGAGATAGCCGTCTCCAGCTGTAACGAGAGCTAGGCCAACTTCGGCGTCATCGGCGAGATACTCGAGGCAACCAGCCCCGAGTGGTTCGGGGACCGTTGTCGTCGTTGAGTCAACGGTCGTGGTAGTGGCGTCGCCACCGCGAATCTGCAGGCACGCCTCCTTGATCTCGGAGAATGCCCCCGGGGGGTTGGTCACGACGTTGGAGTTGTAGAACAGGGCTATGGATTCCATGGTTGCCGGGGCGCCGTACACGATGCCCTCGTAGGTGAAGGCGTCTCCAGCAACCTCGACGAAGTCATCGAGGCGGGACTCCAGCCCAGCCGGTACGGCGAGGCCCCGCGGCGCCAAGCGCGCCAGCCAGGTGTGTCTGCCCATGAAGATGTCGGGTCCGACACCGCTGCTGATGGCGAGTTCCATCTCGTCGAGCTCGACGGATTCGACTGCGACCCCTATGCCTGTCGCCGTCGTGAAGGTGGCTGCCGCCTCCCGTACTGCCGCTCGCGCCCGCACCGGCACCCACACCACAAGTTCTGTTGCTTCGACAGGAGCTTCCGTCGTCGTCGAGGCGACGCTGGTCGTTGCCGAGGGCTGCAATGTAGGCGCCGTAACTCCGGTTGCCGACTCGTCAATGCCGCGTCCACAGCCAACGGCCACGACGCCAAGGACGCCAGCCATCAGTGCGCTTCGAACTAGCAGCTTCAAGTGAGCCTCCGTGATGGCACCGGCACCCGGGCCATAGCTGCGGCATGGTAGGCGGTGCTCCCATCGCCATATGAGCCGTTACTCGATGCCGAACACCGCACCTGAGCGACGAGGGATGGTGATGCTCGTGCCCGAAACCGTTGCCGATCCCCACAACGGTTCTGCGGCGAGGCCGAGGTCCAGTGCCGCCTCGTCATCGCCGGCATTGACGATGACGACCACCCGATCGTCTCCCTCGCCGCGCTCGACGGCGTAGACGAGACCCTCTGCTAACAGCGTTCGGTAGGGGAGACTCCGCATGGCTGGCTTGGCGACGCGCAGCGCAATCAGCTCCCTGTATGACTCCAACAGCCCGTGGTTCCAGTCAGCAGCGTCGTCCCAGGGGATCGCGTTGCGTGATAGCGGATCATTGTGGCCTTCGAGGCCGATCTCGTCTCCGTAGTAGATGTGAGCGGCGCCCGGAAACGACAGCACAAGGAGAAGCGTGAGGCGCACTGCAGCCTCATCCTTTCCAACAATGGTCAATGTTCGCGCGGTGTCGTGGCTAGCGAAGCAGTTGAGGTTGCCGAGCGTCGCCTGATCGGTGTACAGGGCGCGGATGCGGTCAACCGCGGCGGAAAAGGCCATCGCGTCCATGGGAGGCGTATTCGGCCAGGGCACCTGGTCGAGAACCGTCGTCTCATCCAGGTGACGTCCCGCCGCGAACGACAGTGCGTTCCCCGTGAAGAGGTAGTTCATGGTGCCGTCGAACTGCTCTCGATCGTTTATCCAGGCCGAAGAATCCTGCCAGATCTCCGAAACGATGTAGGCCTCGGGGTTGATCTCTCTGACGCGGCGACGGAACTCCTGCCAGAAGCCGGGTTCGGTGATCTCGTGGGCAACATCGAGCCGCCAGCCATCGATGCCCTTGCGAGTCCAGTACTCGACCACACCGAAGATGTACTCCCTCACGTCAGGGTTCCTTATGTTGAACTCGGGCAGCGCCGGGAGGCCGATCCATGACTCGTAGTTGGGGTCCTCCGCCTGCGACGGGTGGTACGGGTAGATGGGGAATTCCTTGATGTCGAACCAGTCGATGTACGGCGACTGGGGTCCGTTCTCGAGGATGTCGTTGAACTGGAAGAATCCGCGAGAGCAGTGGTTGAGGACGCCGTCCAGAACGACCCTGATGCCGCGCTCGTGGCAGGCCGCCAGCATCTCGTCGAAGAGGGCTTCGTCACCGAGGAGCGGGTCGATCTTGTAGTAGTCGTGTGCGTGGTAGCGGTGATTCGACGCCGATTGGAAGATCGGGTTGAACAGGATGGCGTTGGCTCCGAGGTCGATGATGTGGTCGAGATGCTCGATAACACCCCCGAGATCGCCACCCTTGAATCCATGATGGGTCGGGGTGGCATCCCACTCCTCGAGGTTCCGGCTTTTGGTAACACGGTCGGAGCGGGCGAAGCGATCGGGGAAGATCTGATAGAAGACGGCGTCCGGCACCCAGGAAGGTGTGTCGGTGAAGGCGGTGATCATTGGGGGAAAAGCTACTGCAGAAGCTGTGTGCTTTGAGCCTTGGGCTGCTGTAACGCTCAAGCCTCAAGCGGGACCGCCATCGGCCGTCCGATGGGGCCTACGGCTTTGCCAGCAACCGCTGGTCGGCCGGTCTTGTTTCCTCCCCCCTAGGCGGAGCGTCCGGAGGGCGTGAAGGCGGAGGCGGCTCCCGTAGATACGCGCCCACCAAGAAGCCCCCCTCCCCGGCTTCGCCGGTACTCCCACCTACGGGGGGAGAGACGCCAGGCCTCCGTGCGACAAGTCAAGGCTCCTCCTGCGTCCTGCGTCCTGCGTCCTGCGTCCTGCGTCCTGCGTCCTGCGTCCTGCGTCCTGCGTCTTATGGCCTACGGCTCGCCCCTGGCGCTGGTACGGTTTCCGCCATGCCGACCTCGACCTCGTCCTTTGGCTCGGGCAAACGCGAGAGCCACGACGCTTCCGAGTTCTACGAGCGCAAGATCGCAGTACAGGCCGAAGCCAAGGAACTGAGCCCTCTCGTCGATCCGCCACCTGCGATCATCGACGAGCTGTTTCATCAATCATCCGAATCGATGTTGCAGATCCCCGACAACTGCGTTTCCCTCATGGTGACCTCGCCTCCATACAACGTCGGCAAGGATTACGACGCCGACCTCAGCCTGTCCGAGTATCTGGAACTCCTCAAGAGGGTGCTGGCCGAGACCTATCGGGTGCTTGAACCCGGCGGGAGGGTGGCCGTCAATGTTGCCAATCTCGGCCGCAAGCCTTACCTGCCGCTCAACCACCACGTTGCTGGATTGCTAACGGACGTTGGTTTCCTCTTGCGAGGCGAGATTATCTGGCAGAAGGCCAAGGCGGCCGGGGGATCGACGGCGTGGGGATCTTGGCAGTCGGCGAAGAACCCAACGCTACGGGACGTCCACGAGTACGTCGTCGTAGGCTGCAAGGAGACCTTCCGTCGTATCCGCAAGGGCGATGACACGATCGAAAAGGACGACTTCGTCTCATCGACTCTGTCGGTGTGGAACATCCGTCCCGAGTCGGCCAAACGGGTTGGTCACCCTGCGCCGTTCCCGGTCGAGCTGCCACGCCGTCTCATTGAGCTGTACACGTTCACGGGCGATCTCGTGCTCGACCCTTTCATGGGTGCTGGGGCCACTGCGCTGGCGGCGCTCGAAACTGGACGGCACTTCGTTGGCTATGACACGGATGCCGGTTACGTGGAACTCGCTCGCGAGCGAATCGCGCAGCCAACTAAGGACTAGACCCAGCTAGGTTCCGCCCATGCGATGCATTGAGATCATCGAATGCACGGTTGCCGACGGCGGGATGCAGGACTTCGTCAACGCGGTGCAGCAGTGGGAGCGAGCGGCTCTGGCCCACCCCGACGCTCCGACTCACCACTCCGTGCTCCTCGATGACATCAATCCTGCCCGCGTCTCCATCATCACCCAGTTCGAAGATCAGGAGACAGCGGACCGCTTCGCTGATTCCCATCTCATCGATCAGTTCATGGCGGGAGTGCTCAAGTGCATAGAACCGTCGGCGTCGGGGAGGCGCTTCGACCTCTTCTACGCGGCGGGGGCAGCTGGTCCGCACGCCATCTTCGGTGAACACCCCAGAGGAGACTGATGTCGGCCGAGCGGGTGCTGGCAACGGCGTTGCGGTGGACTGTCTTCGGAGCAGTGCTCGCCCTACCGCTGCTCGCGATCGATGCCGCGGACCACGTCATCGCGGTTTCGACTTGGCACCTCTCCGCCGTCGTTGTCTTTGAGGTAGGTGTGGCCCTCACTCTGGCGCCGATCGCCGACGAGCCTGGGTGGTTCCCCGACCTGGCAGAGCCTTTCCGATCCCTGGCGGCGGCGGGTTCGGTGGTTGCTCTCGTTACAGGAGCGGCAGCCTTGGTGACACTGGCCAGCTCAGCGGCACTCCGGTTCGATTCATCCATGCAGTTTCTGCAGCTGTTGAGCGCGCTTGACATCGCCTGGGTGGTAGCAGCCGCGGCTATCGGCGCTCGTCGGCGCTGGGGGTCTGCCGCGGCGAGCGGGACGGCGGTCGCCATCGGAGTCTTCTGCGTGTGGGCTATCTGGCGCTACCTCGACACGGTCGGGGTTGGAACCGATGGCGAATGGATCGTCGACGGTCGCCAGCTCATGCGGCTGGTCATTCCGAACGATCTGTTCGCCGCCGTCGTCGCTCTCGCACTGCTTGGGATCGGGACCCGCTACCGAACGGTGCAGGCGAGTCCCCAGTCGTAACGCATGAACTCGACGCGTTGGGCGGTTTGAGCGTTGTCGGGAAGCCACTGCCGGAGGGCCTGCAGTAGGTCGCTCTTGGCGGCCGGTCGCCACGCCGGCATATTGCGGACGAAGTCGCCGGAGAACCACAGGAAGATACGCGATAGCTGCAGCGTGTTCCCGTCCATCGCGGCGCCGCCGTTGACCAGGAAGCTGCGGATCTGGTCGTCGAGTTGGTCGTCGATCTTGTCACCATCGAACGGCTCGAAGCGCAGCGTTGGGCAGGAGATGGCCCCGCACACCAATGCGGCGTGAATCCTCGGATCCCCAAGTCGTCTCAGCTTGCCGTGCTCGATCCCGTCGAGCGAGATGGGGACACCGGCAACGGTGATCGCGGTGTTGTTGAACGCCCCCTTGAGGCGCAGCACCGATGACGCGTTGGCGCTCTCGGCTCGCCCGGCGACGGCAAGGGCATGGGCGTTGTAGAGGTTGAGCCAGTAGGCGAGCGCGTGATCTCGAGTGAGTCCGTCGGGGTCGATAGCACCGAGCATCGCCAGGTAGGAGTCCAGTTGGGCGGCCGGAATGGCACCGATGCCTCCATCGCGCACAGCCTCGAGAACCGGGCGGAATCCGTCGTGATATGCCGTGCCGTCACCGCTTGGTTTCGGGGGAGCTGTTCGCTGCAGGGCTCGCCATACGCGCACCGCGGCTCTTATCGGGTTCATCGAGTCGGCCACATCCGAATCAACGGGCTGGCGGCACGGTCTGTTCCCTGAGTCTGGCGACGACGGTTGCGATCTTGGGATAGTCGGCGACGGAGCGGCCCTGATGGAGCCACCGGACTTCACCCTGTGGCGAAACGATGGCTACGGCAGGCAGGGTCTGTCGCCTGCCAACGAGCCGGCCTTGGTGGCGATGGCGCAAGAAGGCTCCCAGGTAGCGCAGCCAGCCCCTCACGTTGAAGAAGAACGCAGCCCCCGTTTGCTCCCGTACTCCCAGGAGGCGCCGTACCGACAGCTCGGGATCAAGTAGCAAGGGATAGGGGAGGGTCGTCGATAGGTGTGCCGCTTGATACTGCGCCTTGGGCCCGATGGCGATCACCATGGCTCCGAGCGACTGGATGGTGGCATGAGCTGTCGCCAACTGCGACAGGAAATCGAGACAGCCAGCTCAGCCGTAGTAGCGGACGAGAGCGATGACCGTCGTCCGCTCGAAGACCAGCTCGTAGTCGTTGCTCTCGTGATCGCTGAGGGTCAAGGGTGGAAGCTTCATCTGGCGCCAGGCTACGAGCTAGCGGGACAACCGGCGCGCGGCCACCAAGATGACCAGGGCGGTTGGTAGCACCCACATGAGGTCGGGCGCCGTCATGTCTGGGGTGCGCTGGCCTGTCGGTGACAGTGCGATCACGGATGCACCGTCACCCCACAGGCGGCCGACGAGTTCGGCCTCCTCGGGATCATCGATCTGGCGGACTCTCACCGGACGTGGGCCCGGCCACGCCTGCAGGGTGGCGGTGGGGGTGGCGGCGAGGTCGTCCACCCACGGCGCCTCTACTCGACGAAGGTAGAAGGTATCTGCGAAGAATCGAAACGGCAGTACGACGCGCCGGTTGGCGGTCGTGAGCAGAATGCGATGTCTGCCGACAAGCCATCCCAGCCCAAGTCGCCAAGCCAGGATCATCGGTAAACACCGACCGTGTCAGTGTGGTCTCCGGTCCAGTCGCCGGCGACGAATTGGTCGTTGGGATCGCCGAAGAAGAACTGTGCATCGGCGACCCCCTCCGCGAGCGAGTTGCGGTAGTACACGAAGCCGGTGGCCTCCCGGTAGAGGCCGAAGGTGTCGATGCCGTCGCCGTTGAGGTCTCCAGCGAATGGTTGATCCCCGGGATCTCCGAAGACGAAGTCGGTTGCAGCCGCTCCCAGCCCGCCGTCATCGCTTCCGAGCGTGTCGATCACGAAGAAACGTTGCATCGCTGGACGGTAAAGGGACACCGTGTCGCAGTTGTCGCCATCGAAGTCGCCGGCCAGCGGGACGTCACCCGGATCCCCGAAGAAGTAGCGAATGTCCGCGATCCCTGTCGTATTGGCGTTGCGAAGATAGACGAAGCCGTCGCTCTGGCGGTAGAGGCCGGGGGTGTCGACGCCGTCGCAGTCCCAGTCGCCCATGAAAGGCACATCTCCTGGATTCCCGAACTCGAAGGTTGTCGCAGTGTCGTCACCAAGACGGAGATGCCACATCGCGGTATCAGGATCGAACGCACCGACGGTGTCTGCAGCCAACGCGGTCGGTGCTGTCATAACCAGCCAGCCGACCAAGACCAGAATCCGCCGGCTCATGCTGTTGTTCTCATTCGCCGAAGTTGCCGCTAACCGGGATCCAGTCGCTGTCACCGAACTCCTCGATGACGGTGTCGGCGTTCCCTTGGCTGTTGGAGTTGCGCAGGTAGAAGCTTGCCTGGGTGGCGAGTGGCGCTGGCACCTCTCCGGCCTCGATTGCAGCAACGGCGGCGTAAGCGCCGTCGTCACACACCACGCGCAGATCGATGCCGCCGTTGGCAATGCGCCCGTCGACCATGGCTTCCAACGTGCCGTCGGCGATGAAGGAGTAGAAGCCGTCGCCGGGGCAACTTGTCGAGGCGAGATCTCGGTGTCCTCGGATTGTTGATGGGTCTGCCGAGAACTCGGTTGCCGCCCAGGCCAGCACCATTGCGACACCCTCGAGCTGAGCGGTGGGTATTGGCTGGGAGTTGAAGTCCCCTTCGGCCACAACCAGGAAGTGGCCGGTCGGGTCGTAGTTGGTGGCCGTGTCACCTCGCGCCGTCGTCGGTCTCCCGGCGTAGATGTTGCCGTTGGCGTCGACGGCAATGTGATATGCCAGGTCCGGCCAGCCCAGGCTCTTGTGATATGACTGATGGCCCCTCAATCGTGAGGGGGCCTTGCTGTTGTCATCGAGGAAGGACGCCGTGTGGTGCACGGTGAGGCGATCGATTGTGTGCGGAATGACATTGGTGCCGACGGCCGTCGCCCCCCACGCCTCCCGACATAGAGCGCCGACGATCTCTGCCCGGGGAGCAGCGGCCGGCGCCGCTTCGGTGGCCGTTACCGCGGTTGTCGCCACCGTGATCTCGGCAAGAGTCGAGGTGGTTGTAAGCCCGGTGGTGGCGACACTGGTCTCGGCAGCTGCGTCTCCGCACGCCGCCAGGAACCTTCCAAGGGGGATAGTGGCGAGTCCGAGGCCGGCGGTTCTGATGAACCTCCTTCTATCCATCGTGTTCCGCTGTCTTGGGGGAACGGCGCAAGACGAAGTAGGCCAGGAAGCCGGCGATCGCTGAGCCGACGAATATGCCAAGCTTCGCCCGATCGAGAATCCCGGGATCGGTGAACGCCAGCTCGGTAATGAACAGCGAGACTGTGAAGCCGATACCGGCGGCGGCGGCCATGCCGAACATGTGGGTCCATGTTGTGTTTCTCGGGAGGTTTGCAAAGCCGAGCTTCACTGCCAGCCATACGAACAGCGACACACCGACGGCCTTGCCGACGACGAGCCCAACGCCAACCCCGAGAGCAACTGGAGACGTCAGTGCCTCGCCGACGTCGATGCCGGCAAACCGGATTCCGGCGTTGGCAAGTGCGAAGATGGGGACGATCACGAACGAGCTCCACGGGTGGAATGCGGTCTCAAGTCGGGAGAGAGGAGACACCGACTCCCTAGCTACGGCGACCAGCTCCATGGCATCGGCGTCGATGCGCTCGGGCGCTCGGTGTTGCGCCGCGTCCATGTCGTAGCGAGACATGATCCAGGTAGCTCGTTGGCGGTATTCCGGGTCGCTGTACAGGGAGTAGGCAGGAGTCATCAGGCCCAACGCCACACCGGCGATGGTGGCGTGAACTCCCGATTCCAAGAGAGCGAACCACGCGCCGGCTCCGACCACCAGGTAGAAGGCGGCAGAACGGACTCCGACTCTCTTCGCTATCTCGACGATAACGAGCAGGCCGATCGCACCCCCCAGCCATCCCAGCGCCAGCTCCTCGGTGTAGAAGATCGCGATCACGAGAATGGCGCCGATGTCATCGACGATCGCCAGTGCCAACAGGAAGAGCTTGGCTCCAACAGAGACGCGGGAGCCGAGCAGGGCCACGACGCCGACCGAGAATGCGATGTCGGTTGCCATGGGGATACCCCATCCACGGGTTGCCTCACCGTCTCCTAGAACGAATGCCAGGAAGATGAGCGCCGGGAAGATCATGCCACCGAGGGCGCCGAACGCCGGCAACATCGCCGACTTCCTATCACGCAGGTCGCCGCGTATGAGCTCCCTCTTGATCTCGAGGCCAACCACGAAGAAGAAGATCGCCATCAACCCGTCGTTGACGAAGTCGCGAACCGTTTCCTCGACATGGACGATTCCGAGATCAAAGCCGACCTCGGTGCCGAAGAAGCGTTCATAGCTTTCTCCGCCGGGAAGGTTGGCCCACACGAGCGCCAATACGGCAGCGACTAGCAGGACCGCGCCACCGGCTGCCTCGACGTGCGTAAAGCGCAGGAGTGGTCTTACGAATCGACTCGGAATGCGGCGGTCCGAGCTGAGCCAAGTTTTATGAGCGCGCTCATCGACCATCACGGGAGGCTAGCGGTGGGCTTGTACGCCTTACGGGTAACATCCCGGCTCCGCGTGGCCACTCTCTTTTGATCCTCTCAATCTTCGCCCTCGCTGCTGGGCTGGCCCTGCTGACGGTCGCCGCCGATCGGTCTGTGCTGTCGGCGGCGCGCCTCTCAGCCCACTTCGGCATGTCGCCGATCCTCATCGGGGCGCTCGTTATCGGCCTCGGAACCTCGATCCCAGAGCTGGTGGTGTCGCTCGTTGCAGGCGAACCGGCGGAGTCGATGGGCAACGTCATTGGCTCGAATATCAGCAACCTCACGCTGGTGCTCGGCACCGCGGCTCTCCTCAGGGTTCTCCATGTTCCGCGAGCGCTCGTGCGGAGCCAGGGGGTGTTGATGGCGGTCGCCATGGCCGCGCTTGCTCTCGTGCTTGTCGACGGCGAGATCGCCAGGATCGAGGGCCTGGCACTATTGATGGGGGCGGTACTCGTCTACACACTCCTGATCCGTCGGAGCGAAGCGCCCCCACCGGACGAACCATCGAAGCATGAGGATGTAGCGGTTGGTATCGAGCTCATCGCGGCGCCCCTGGCGCTGGTGGTCACCGTCAGCGGTGCTTGGCTGCTGGTGTGGTCGGCGGAACGCCTGGCCGACGACATCGGGCTCACGAGCGCCTTCGTTGGGTTGGTGATTCTCGCCGTTGGCACCTCGTTGCCCGAGTTCGCAACCGCTGTAGCAGCTGCTCGTCGCGATGAACCCGGTTTGATAACTGGGAACGTCATCGGGTCGAACATTTTCAATTCGCTGGTCGTGGGAGGCAGCGCCGGGCTCGCACACCCTGGATCGGCTGGCGGCCTTGGCGGTGCCACGATCCTCATGGTCGTCATCGTCGCTTTGGCGGCGCTGCTCTCTGGCCGGATCGGTCGCCTCGAGCGCTGGGACGGTCTGATACTGCTTGGGGGATTCGCCGCCCTCATCGCAGTGTCACTGTGATTTTCCGACGCCCTGTGGCAACGAGATAGGGCTACGGTTGAGGCCTATGACCGCAGACGTTCACGCGAGCCGCGCCCTCCGTGGCCTCTACATGCTGCTTGGTGGAGTGTGCCTGGTCCTTGGCATCATCGGTCTGGTGGCTCCTGTCATGCCGGGAACGGTTTTCATCCTCTTGGCAGCCTTCTTCTTCGCTCGCTCCTCCGAGCGCGTGTATGGCGTGATCATCGATCACCCCCGGCTGGGCCCACTGGTTGAGGACTATCAAGCCGGCCTCGGAATCCCGATGAAAGCGAAGGTGACGGCAGTGTTCGCCCTAGCTCTCAGCTTCAGCTTCTCGATGACGTTCTTTGTCAAGGGCCTCGCCGGCCGCGTTGCCATGGTGGCGATCGGGGCAGCGATCATCTGGTACATCGTCAGCCGCCCAACGAAGAAACCCGCTTCTTAGGAAGCGGGTTTCGTTCTGTTCGACGCTTGGTGGTGCTAACGCCCCTTCTTGGTCTTCGTGCCCTCGGTTAGGCGCCGTCTGAGCCCAGAACCATAGAAGGACTCCTTGGATTCGTCTCCAGGCACCGCTTCGTCGAGATCGCTTGCCAGCGCCATCAGACTCGTTGGGTCGAAGACCGATTCGTCGAGATCCTTGGCGTCCGCAACCTTCGCCGCGGGTGCAGCCGTCTGCTCGGGGGCTTCTGCGGAGACCTTCGTGGCCGGTGACTCGTCTGCTTTCGGCTTGCTCTTGGCAGCCTTCGACTCGCTCTTCGCTGCCGTCTGCTCGGCTGTCGGCTGGGCCTGGGGAACCTCCTTGGGGGGAGTGGCCTCAGCCACCGGCTTCAGGTCGTCCTGGGTTGCGTCTTTGGCGATGGCCGGGACGGCCTCGTTTGAGGCCAGATCGATCATCCCGTCGACAACACCGAGCTCATCCTGAGTCGACTCAGCGAGTTCGATGAGTCGGGTCCGAATGTCGCTAACGGCGGTGCGAAGCTGTGGGACCTTCTTACTGAGTTCAGCGTGCTCCGCCTTGGCCGCGGTGAGCATGTCGGTCGATGCCTTCTTGGCAGCGTTGACGGTGGCGCTTGCCTCAGCCTTCGCCTCGGTCCTCATGGCATCGGATTCCTTGGCAGCGTCGGTGCGGACGGAGGCTGCGTCGCGGTCTGCGGCCTTCACCTTCTCGGCGACCAGACCCTCTGCTTCGACCATGCGCCGATCGATTTCCGCCTTCGCTTTGGCGACGTTCTCCTCAGTAGAGGCGCGTTGCTTGGAGTCGTCTTCGATGGCTGCGGCAACGATATTTTCGGCCTCGATCTGCTTGGCGGCCTTGGCCTTCTCGCTTTCAGCGCGCACTTGGTCAGCTTCGACGCTGGCCTCGGCGACCATCTCGTCCTTGATCCGCTGAGCCTCTACGAATGTGCGATGGAGCGCCTCATCAGCTGCTTCGTACTCTCGGAGCGTCTCGATGACTCCGGACAGGACGGCATCGACCTTGTCGGCGTCGTAACCGCGACGGCCCTCTGGGAATCGGACCTTTGACAGGTCCTCGCTACGTACCTTCATCGGTGCCTACCTCCGCCTTGCCCTATTGTGCCCGCAATACTCTGACCACGGTAAGTGGTCGTCAATTACATCATACAGTGGTCAAGGGGGTCTTGGCAAGACCTCATCGTCGTCTTCTTACTCATCCCCTTGTGAGTTGATCCGACGCCGCAGACCTCCACCCCGTCGCTGGTAGATGGTCTCTTTGTCAGTTGGCATGCCCCGGCTGGCCACGTGGGTCGATGCCAGCCGTTCGAGCGGAGCGCCGTCGCTAGCGGCCGGGCTGGGCGCTGGTTCTGGCTTGGCGGGGGCTGGAACCGGAGCCTCCTTCTCGACATGCGATGCCTTCAGGTCGCGGTACTCGTCGAGATTGACGAGATCTCTGGCTGCGGGCAGCGTGCCCGATCCGTCGGGTGCTGCGACAGAGACCGAGGTCGCTGTGGCGAGCGCTGCCTTGGCGGCGCCGGTCGCGGCATCGCTATCGATCGTTACCTCGACTTCAGCAGCCTTGGTAGCGGCCTGGGTCGCCTCTTCCTCGTTGAGGTCGGCAACGGGCACGTTGGTGAGCGCGTGCACCTGTGCTTCGAATTGGCTGAGGGCCGTGCGCAGTTCAGGTATGCGGGTCGCCAGCTTGTCATGCTCTGCTTGTGCCTTCGCGACCGTGGCGGCCGCATCGCGTGCAGCCTTGGCTCGCAATTCAGCGGCCTCGGTCGCTGCCGCCTTCTTGGTGGCATCAGCCTTAGCGAGGGAGTCGGCGAGCAGCTTGGCGGACTCCTCTTCGATCTTGGCCTTGTGCTTTGCAGCGTCGCTCTCTGCCGTGGCCAACACCTGCTTGGCCTCGCTTGCGATGCTGTCGAACATCTTGTCGATCGCGGCCCTGGCTTCGGCCAGGATCGCCTCGGCCTGCTGACGGGCCCCTTCCACCGCATCTCCCGTATGTCTCATCAGTTCACTCTCCGTGCGGTGCTTCGCCGCTCGTCCCTGGCCTCGCTTCGCAGGAGGAGAGGCCTTCTTTTCGGAGGGCCCAGCATGCGCGAGCTTCGCCTCAAGGTCCTTCTTCTCCTGTTCGTAGTTGCGCAGCGATCGGCCCAATTGGCCCATCACCGCATCAACCTCCGCCTGGTCGTATCCACGTCGCCGAATCGCAAACTCGTGCTGTTCGACAGTCGTAGCCTTCACATTCATGTTCGCCTATCTCTCCCTCCGCCCGTTTGAGCCCGTTCGCCCACAGAGTTCGAGTCAGGTCGCGAAAAGCAGATTACTTGATTTGGCTATGCCGTGGCAAATGGCTTTCTTGCCGGGGGCCACCGCCGTGGCGTAGGCTCGGTGGGTGGAACGAATCCAGGTCGATATCGGCAAAGAGTGGCTCTCTGTCGCGGACATCTGCGAATACATGGGCGTAACTGCATTTGTCACCACAAGCGTCATCCGCTCTGGCGACCTCCCTGCCGTGAAGTTCGGCAGAGAGTGGCGAGTGGCTCGCCAGGACTTCGAGGATTGGATCAACACTCAGCGCGAATCAGCTGCTCTGCGCTCTGACGGTGCAGCAGGTCAGAACCGGTGAAGCGTCGAGACCTATCGCGCTCGATACATGAGGCGTCAACCCAGGAGGAACCATGACAACCCCACCCATTGAGCCGACCTCTAAGGCGGCGGAGGCTTCCCCGCTCGAACCTGGCACCCACCTGAGGCTGTCGGTGTTGTTGTCAATTGTGGTCAATCTGGCTTATGGGCTGCCGATCGCCCTATGGCCGGACCTCATCTGGGGAACCTTGGCAGGCGCCAGGTCCTCGGAAGTAGAGCTGTTGAGCGGCATGCGCTGGAGCGGTGCCATCCTCATCGGTTGGGCCATCGGCGGCGTGCTCGTCCTGAGTCGGCCCAAGGGGCGTCAGACGATGGTCACCACATTCGCTCTCCAGTTCTCGTTGGCTGCCGTTGCGCTCGTGGTCAGCGCACTGGCCGATGAATTCGTGTGGGCAGACACGTGGTTCGTTCTGGTTGCCATCGTCGGCGTTGGGGCTTCCGCGCTCTATCTCTGGTACGGGCGCTGGGCGGGCCGTGAAGTTCTGAACGCCTGATCAGCCGGCGAGTACCTCGAGCGGATCGACGACAGGTACTTCGAGGAACTCGCCGACGGCCGAGTGCGTCACTTTGCCGCCAGCGACGTTGACGCCAAGTTGCAGCTCGGGGTGTTTCGTGACCGCTGATCCAACGCCCTGGGCAAGCGCGACGATGTAGCGAAGTGTTGCGTTAGTGAGTGCGTGTGTCGAGGTATTGGGAACTGCTCCGGGGATATTGCCGACCGCGTAGTGGACGACGTCGTGGGTGACATACACAGGATCTGCGTGAGTGGTCTCGTGCGCGGTCTCGATGCACCCGCCCTGATCGATAGATATGTCGACGACGACGCTGCCCGGTCGCATCTCCTCGACGACGGCTTCGGGCACCACAACGGGGGCGCGGGCACCTGGGACGAGCACCGCGCCGACAACCAGGTCCGACGTCGAGACGTGTTGCTCGATGGCGAAGAGCGACGAGCGGACGGTAACCACGCGCCCGAGGTGCATCTCGTCGATGTGTCGGAGCGGTTCGACGTTGAGATCGAGAACGATCACTTCGGCACCCATGCCAGCGGCGATCATCGCGGCGTTCGTGCCGGCGCGGCCGGCGCCGAGCACGGTGACTCTGGCCGGGGCAACGCCAGGGACACCACCAAGCAAGACACCGCGTCCGCCGTGTGGCCTTTCGAGATGGTGGGCGCCGGCCTGTACTGCCATCCGACCTGCGATCTCGCTCATCGGTGCCAAGAGCGGGAGGGTCCCGGACGCGAGTGCCACCGTTTCATAGGCGATGGCCGTTGCCCCACTCGCGAGAAGAGCCCTGCCCATCTCGGGATACGCAGCGATGTGGAGAAACGTGAAGAGGGTTTGGTCGGCTCTCAGCATCTGTATCTCGTCGAGCTGGGGCTCCTTGACCTTGATGATGAGTTCGGAGGCCGCAAAGACCTCCTGTGCCGTGGTGACTATCTCGGCTCCTGCCTCGATGAATGCCTCGTCATCGAACGATGAGCCGGCGCCGGCGCCTTGTTGGACAAGCACCCTGTGGCCAACAGACGAGAGCTCCCTGGCGCCGGCCGGGGTGAGGGCGACGCGGTACTCCTCTTTCTTGATCTCGGTCGGGACTCCGACGATCACCTGAACTCCTCCTTCTCGACTCGACGCGGCACTCAACGGAACGCTAGCCTCATCGTTACTTATCGGCCCGATCTTGCGGGCGGAGTAAGGCGACAGAAGGCGGTCACGTGAGCCGCCTTCTGTGCCGTCCGGACCCGGTTCCATCGAGGTGACTAGTCACCCAATGCGGTTTCCCTCAAAGTACCGGTAGCGCTTGCCGAAGAACTAGAAGTGGTTACCGACACTGCTTCTGAGCCGAGTTCGCTATCGCGACTGGGTCGTCCACTTCTCCTGACCCTCGTGATCGGCGTCGTGATGCTCCTTGTCTTCGCGATGATCTTCGCTGTTGCCCAGCAAACGCGACGTATCACCCATAGTGCGGAAGCACTCCACTCAGCCGATGAGGCACTACGCGTCGCGACGACCGCCAGGGCCCAGCTGGCGCTCGGCGTCGTCGTCGCCAACGTCGATCTCGCCATCGGCTCCAACTCCTCCGATCAGCTCGAGATCTCGAGAAGCGAGACCGAGTCGGCGCTCGCTCTCCTGGGCGACGCCATGGATGAGCTCGAGAGTCGTCGGTCGCTCGATGGGTCCCTCCGTGGTGCGGTGGGCGAGTTCACGGAGCAAAGCCACGCGGTGCTGGGATTGATGGCAGCCAACGATCCGATTGCGGCCCGCATGCTGGCCGAGTCCGATCTCGACAAGTCGTGGACGTTGCTCCAGTTGGAACTGGTTCGCGAGCGCGACCTGCTCAACGCGGAGGTCGCTTCGTCTGACGCCTTCCTGGCGTGGATGAGAATGCTGGCCGGCTTCCTCGTCGCCTTCCTCGTGCCTACCGCCGTCATCCTCATCTTCCGCGAGTTCGCGCGACGACAGGCCAAGCAGACGGACCTCGAGGGCACCCTGCGCACGGAACGCGAGCTCGGCAAGGCTCGCGAAGATTTCGTGGCCAACGCTTCTCACGAACTGCGAACGCCCTTGACTTCGATCTACGGGTTGGCTCTGCTGCTCGAGGAGGATCCGGCGGTCGCCGGCTCCGAGTCTGCAACCGAGCTGATCAACATGATCGTCTCGGAGTCGACAGACCTGGCGCGGATGGTCGACGACCTGCTGACGACCGCTCGACTCGACGCCGACGCCTTGCACTACACATTCGAGAATGTCGAGATCACCGAGGAGATCGAGGAAGTCGTCGGGCCGATGTTGCGCGGTGGCCTGCATGTCGATGTCTCGTCGGTCGAGGCAACCATCCGCGCCGACCGCCTCCGCTTCCGCCAGATCCTGCGCAATCTCATCTCCAACGCTCGCAAGTACGGCGGCCCCGACCTCAGTGTTTCGGCAGAGGTCGTCGACGGTCGATTCACGCTCTCCGTCGTAGACGACGGCGATGGCATCCCCGAGGATCTGGAGGAGCGGCTGTTCCAGCGTTTCATGCACCAGGGCCATCAGCCGCTCCTCCTCGGCAGCGTTGGCCTCGGGCTCTCCATCGTGCGCGCCCTCGCCGACGGCATGGGTGGCTCCGTCCAATACGTCCGCGAGAACGGGTTGACCAGCTTCGTGGTCGTCATGCCTCTTGTCAGCGTCGGCAAACCGAGCGTGGCTCCGCTGAGCCGCACCACGCTGCCGTCGGGATATAACGATCCGGTGTCGCTCGACATCGCGGCAGCCGAGCCCTATCGAGAGCCCGGTGCTCTCCCATGAGATGGGTAAGACTCACCTCAGATCCTGGCCCGGCTACGCCCGGGCCCTCACCGCGCTCTAGGGGGGTTCGTTTCGCCAAGGGGATAGAGCGCCCGTTCGCCCTGTTCGCGGCTCTTACGATCGCCCTCGGCAACCTGACTCTGGTGGCTCCTGCGGCCTTCGCCGCGTTCGCGGCAACTCCGGTGGGTCTCGAAACGGTTGGCATCAAGGACGCCGGCCTGGCCTGGGCCGACTTCAACGAGGACGGGTGCCTCGACGTAATCGTCACCACCGAAAACCCGGTCGGGCCTGACCAGTACACCCAGCTCTACCGGAGCGACTGCAGCCTCCCCAACCCCTCGTTCGTGAACGTCACGGCAACTCATGCCCCCGGCCTCGCTACGCCCAACTTGGCAGGGGTTGATGATCGGCGGCAGGTGGTGTGGGGTGACGTCAACAACGATGGGCATGTCGACCTCATCACCCAGGCGATCACCCGCCTGTCGGTGTGGATAAACAAGGGCCCGGCCGGAGTGCCACCGTACGGTTTCGGTGATGCGGGAGGCAACCCGGTGGTGCTGCTGGACATGCCAGACGCCCTTAGCGGTTTCAACCTGGAGGGTGGTGGCCTGCTCGACTACGACGGCGACGGCGACCTCGACATCATCATGGATAACCACGACTTCGGCATCGACCTGTGGGACAACGACGGCACCGGCACGTTCACCTGGTGGACCCCCAACGGCGATCCCAACGGGATCGGTCTCCCGGAAGTGGCCGCCTCCGGCGACTACTCCGCCGTCGGAGACTTCGATGGCGACGGTGACGTCGACATCCTCGGGCGCAAGGAGGGCCTTGTCGACCTGTGGGCGAACACCGGTGGTTCGTTCGTGGCGGGTGGGTTTGATGTGGCCGTCCTCAACACCAACAAAGGAGCAGTCGCCTTCTGCGATTTCGATGACGACGGGCTGTTCGACATCATCTGGACCGACCACCCAACGACTCAGGTCTACCGGCAGGGACCGGTCGGCACGTTCACCGCCACCGGAGTGCCGGTCGTCCCGGGGGGCAGCATCATCGATGGTGCCGCCTGTGGTGACACCGATAATGATGGCGACCTGGATCTATTTCTCACCGACACTATCGCCGGTGATCTCCTGTATACGAACACCTCGACTCCCGGGTCGATCACCTTTGGAGCCAATACCTTTGTCGGCGGAGCGGGTGATGGCGAAGGGGCGTCGTTCGCCGACTACGACAACGACGGTGACCTCGACGTTCTCATCAGCCAAACGGCAGCGGCCAACGAACTGTGGCGTAACGACGCAGTCCAAACCGGGGCGATCGACTACATGTTCGTGCGGGCTCTCCATGACCTCGGCGGGGGGCTGAACCGTGACGCGGTCGGAGCCACCTTGCAGCTCTTCGCATGTGACGGGGTGACGGCTCTGAGCGGCGTGCGGGACGTGAACGGTGGGCGAGGTCACGGCTCGCAAGATCCACTGGCCGTCCACTTCGGACTTCCCCTCGGCTCCGACCGTGCCTACATCGTCCAGGCCCAGTTCCCGACCGGCGAAACCACCCAGACCGCGGTGGTCCCTTCGGCGATCGCCGGCTACCGGCAGACCTCGGTTTCGAATTCGACCAGCGATCTTTCAGGATGCCAGATCGCAGGGACAGTGTTTGAGGATGTTGACGGCAACCTGCTCCCCGGGGCCGAGGCCATCGGCGACGGCGCCAACCCGGGTCGGGCCGGAGTTGACGTCCGCCTTTACCAGGACAACGGCAACGCAATTCCCGACGGTGCTGACACGTTGGTCGACACGGCTGTAACCGGGGCGGGCGGCAGCTACACCCTCACGGCAGGGCTGCCGGTCGACTACTGGGTGGTTGTGGATTCTCTCACCGTCTCTCCATCTGCTGGTATCCATGCTTCCTACCTCTCGACAACGCCGTGGGCCGAGCAGACCTACGGACCGAACGGAGGCTGGTGCGCGGATGGGCTCGGTGGCACGGCGGAGCGGATGGGGGTCGGACCCTGCTTTGGAGGCGTCGATGGAGCCACCGATGATGACGCTTCTGGCCTGACTACCGCTGAGCACATTGCCAGGGTGAGCGTGTCGGGCGGGGTGGCATCTGTCGACTTCGGCTTCAGCTTCAACGTAGTCACGAATCTCGAGCCCGCGTGGGCGGCCGGCTACACGGCGAGCTCATATCAGGGTTCGCTTGATCAGTTCATTCGCAATGCCAACGCCATCAACCTCGGCAACGCCATGCGGTTCGTCCCGGCGGTTCCCACCAACGCCGACGATCTCCCCGGCCTCAATAAATGGTGGGAGATCGACTACACCGGCAGTGCTGTCGGTGAGACCCTGGCCGACACTCACGACGCAGATACAACCATCGACGGCACTGCATTCGACCTGACGGACGGCGTCACGGTTCGCGACACCAACTTGGGTTCTCTGGGAGCCAATGCCGCAGGTGGCATGAACGTAGGTGCAGGCCCGGTGGCCTTGCCTCAAGTCGCCAAGCCCGAGCTCGGAGTGATGCGATCTGATTCGGGCATAGGTGTTGGGTTCTCCTTCTCCTCGAATGCCAGCACCGGTCAGATTCCCGACAACTACACCATCCGCGATCTCGCCACCTGGGGATTCGCTGGAGGCATTGACATGGCCGGCGTACCGCTCATGAGGCCCAGTGGGATCATCATCGAACGCAACGTCATCGGTTCAGCACCGGATGGGTTCGTTGACCCCCTTGTTGTCAGCACGCTGCGGGGCGTCTACCTCAGGGAGACCGATGGCGCGAGCGTGCGCAACAACCTCATCGGCTTCTTGGACAACGACGCCATCGTCGCGTCGGACACAACCGGCACCACTATCTCAGGCAACGAGGTAAGGGAGTCGGGCCAGGTTGACACCATTGCAGATGGCATCAACCACGGCGGCGGCAGCTCCGGTGGGACGATCAGTGGGAATCTCATAGTCGACTCTGGAGCGATGGGTATCGACGGAACGATGACCGGAACGCTGATCGAGAACAACACCATTACCGGGTCTGGGCAACGCGCCGTTCAGACGGGCGCTATCCGAGTCAACGATGACGGCAACACCGTTCGACTCAATGTCCTTACCGGCAATGTCGGTCCCGGAGTAATCGTGTCTGATGCTGCAATCAGCAATGAGGTGACGCGCAACGACTTCGGTAGCAACGGTGGTCCGGCCATCGATTTAGTGGCTGCCGGGGGTAGCACGGCGACCGGCGACGGCATCACCCCCAACGATGGCATCCTTCTTGGAGATAGCTCGGTCGCCAATACCTGCGGCACCGTCGTCGGCGACGGCAACCTCGGCACGGACTCGCCGCTGATCACGAGTGCTGTGCTTGTCACAGGGACCACGACTATGAGCGGCTTGGCATGCCCCAACTCGCGGGTCGAGATCTATCGGGCCGTTGCCGGGCTCGGAGACACGCTGAGCGGTTCGGATTTCGGCGAGGGAGTCGAGTACCTCGGTTTCGTTACGGCCGACGGCCTCGGCAATTGGGGGCCGTTCGTAACGGCGGCCCTGGCTGCTGGTGATTCGGCATCGGCGATATCAGTTGATTCAGTGACCAAGGACACCTCGGAATTCGGGCCGAACCGCAACGTCAACGTTGCACCGATCGCAAACGACGACACCCCATCTACGAATGAGGACACAGCAGTCAACGTCGACGTCATGGCGAACGACACCGATGCCGACATCGATGCCCTGCAGATAGACAGCTTCGATGCTGTCTCCGCCAACGGAGGAACGATCTCCCTCGACGTCATGGGCACGCCTGGCGACCCGACCGACGACGAACTCGTGTACGACCCTCCTGGCGATTTCAACGGGAGCGACACCTTCGATTACACGGTATCGGACGGTCTACTTACCGACACTGCGACCGTCAACATCACCATCGATGCCGTCAACGATGAGCCGTCGTTCACCAAGGGTGCCGATGTCACTGTGGACGAGGACTCCGGCGCCTACCTGTTGGGTGGTGGCTGGGCTACTGGCATCACCGAGGGTCCCGCCGACGAGTCGGCACAGATCCTGACCTTCACCGTCACCGCAGCCACCCCCGCCCTGTTCAGCACCCAGCCGGCGGTCGACCCCGCCACTGGCAACCTGACCTTCACCCCTGCGGCCAACGCCAACGGCACCACCTCGGTCGACATCTACCTCACCGACTCGGGATCCAACGTCCCACCCAACGACAACGTGTCACCGACCCAGACCTTCAACATCACCATCACCGCCATCAACGATGAGCCGTCGTTCACCAAGGGTGCCGACGTCGTTGTAGCTGAGGATGCACCACCGCAGACCTTCGTGGCTTGGGCCACTGCCATCTTGGAGGGGCCACCGGATGAGGTGCCGCCGCAGACGGTCAGCTTCAACATCGTTACGAACACCAACCCCGGCCTGTTCTCGGTGGGCCCTGCACTGTCGCCGACCGGAACGCTGACGTTCACGCCGACACCGGCATTGAGTGGATTTGCCGACATAACTATCGAGTTGGTTGACTCGGGCCTCGGTGCGCCTGCGCCCAACGACAACACCTCGCCGACGCAGGTGTTCCGCATCACGGTGAACGACATCAACGATCCGCCTACGGCGGTTGACGATCCTGGACCGGCTGGCTTCAGCACGGACGAGGACACGTCGTTCACGACGGCAGACGTACTCAGTAACGATTTCGACACAGACGGCATCCTCGATCCATCCTCCGTCGAGCTGGACGACGCGGCGACGGTGGGCACTGTCGCCAACAACGCCAACGGCACTTTCGACTTCGACCCCGGTGCTAGCTACCACGACTTGGCCGTTGGCGACAGCCGGACCACTACTTTCGACTACCGGGTTAAGGACGACGATGGTGACTGGTCGAATTGGGCCACTGTGACCATCACCGTCACTGGGGTCAACGACGCACCGGTGTCCCAAGACGTCTCTGACAACGCCACCGAAGATGGCCCCGTCGTCACTGGGTCATTCGACTCCAACGACGTCGACTCCGACGACGATCCCACCACCTTGGTCTACGCCATTGTCACCCCACCGGGTGTCGGTGAAGGCGCCGCGGCCCTGGGTGCGGTCAACGGCACCTTCGACTTCGATCCCGGCACCGACTTCCAGGACCTGGCGCTGGGCGAGGACCGTGACATCACCTTCACCTACCGAGCCACCGACTCCCACTCTGGTGTCTCCAACACCGCCACTGTGACCATCACCGTCACTGGGGTCAACGACGCACCGGTGGCGATCGACGACTCGGGTCCCGCCTTCAACACCCTGGAGGACACGCCCTTCACCACCGGAGACGTTTTCGGCAATGATTCCGACATCGACGGCACGCTGGTCCCGGTTTCGGTACAGCTCGATGTCACCGGCACCATCGGAACCGTCATCAACAACGCCGATGGGACCTTCGACTTCAGTCCGGCAGCCGACTGGAACGGCACCACCTCGTTCGACTATCGCGTTCAGGATGACATTGGAGCCTGGTCCAACTGGGCGTCGGTCAGCGTCACGGTAGGCGATGTCAACGATCCGCCAATCGCTGTCGACGACTCGGGCCCGGCATTCAACACACCCGAGGACGTCCCGTTCACCACCGGAGGCGTCCTCGGCAACGACTCCGACATCGATGGGACGCTGCTCGCGCCTTCCGTGCAGCTCGACGACACCGGCACCATCGGGACCGTCACCAACAACGCCGACGGCACGTTCGACTTCAGCCCGGTCGGCGATTGGAACGGGTCGACCTCCTTCGCCTATCGGGTACAGGACAACGATGGGGCTTGGAGCGGCTGGGCGGACGTGACCGTCGTCGTGGTTCCTGTCAACGACCCGCCGGCCATCGATCCCATCCCGGATGCGACGATCTCCGAAATCGATCCCTTTGCCGTCACGGCGACGGGGAGTGACATCAACGGCGACCCCTTGACATTCTCGGCCATCGGACTACCTCCGTTCCTGGTGATTGATCCGGCGTCTGGCTTGATCAGCGGCACTCCGGGGTATGACGACAGCGGCGTCTACGTGATCACGGTCACGGTCACGGGCCCTGGAGGCCTCTCGGCATCTACCGCCTTCAGCCTCACTGTGCTCAACACCAATCGGCCGCCAACGGGCCTTCCGGACAACTACGACTTGGTCCAGTACGACACGATGGTCATCGGCGCTCCAGGCGTCCTCTCCAACGACACGGACCCAGACGGCGACCCGATCGCCTCTGTCATCGAGGCCCTGCCGATCCGAGGGACGCTGACTCTCAATTCGGACGGCTCGTTCACCTATGCGCATAGCGCCGACAACGACTTCGACGACTCTTTCACCTACCGGGTGTTCGACGGCCTCGCCTTCTCGGAGCCCGTCAGGGTGACACTGTCGATCGAGGCCAAGAACAAGCCGCCATTTGCGGTCGACGACGCATACGTGCTCTACGAGGACTCGACGGGGACTTTCGAGCTCACCCTCAACGACTCTGACCCAGACGGTGACAGCCTGTTCGTCACCGCGGTGACTGCGGCCGAACACGGGACCCTGACCATCGATGTCGGCGGGCAAGTGACCTACACGCCAGCCCACAACTACACCGGAATCGATCACTTCAGGTACACCATCTCCGATGGCAACGGCGGCACGTCCTCGGCGGCGGTCGACGTCCGGGTGTTCCCCCTCAACGATCCGCCTGTCGGCATGCAGGACTTCCTTGTCGTGAACGACTACTTCGAGGTCAACATCCAGGTGCTCGCCAACGACATCGACCCAGATGGCGACTTCCTGATCCTGGCCTCCGTCGGGAGCGACTCCAACGGGTCTTTCGTGGCCAATGCCGACGGGACCGTCACGTTCCGGGCATACCCGGGCTTCTTCGGGAGTATCGAGGTTTCCTATCGCGCTTCTGACGGCAAGGGCGGCACTGACGAGTCCTCGATCTTCATCGTCGTGCCTCGTGACGTATTCGACACTGCGACCGATCTATCGAACGAAGTCGGGAGTCCCCTCATCAACTTCGACGTGCCCGACGGCATCGAGGTTTTGGCGCCAAGTGGCGTCGAGCTGCTCACGGGTGCCTTCTTCCAGAGCCTCGAAACGCTCCAGATTCCGTTGATCCTGTTGTTGATCTCCCTGATGTGGTCGATGCTTCTTGGAGGATTCCGCTGGAGCTCCGTAGTCAGGATCCTTCCGTTCCTCGGCGGCAAGCGTCGCTTGTACGCCGTCGTCATGCGGGATCCCGAGTCTTCGCTTCCGATCTACGAAGAGCCGGGAGATGACTCGAAGATCAGGCACCACCTCAGTCCGACGGCACGCGACATCGTTGCTATCTCGAAGGTGCGACCACTCGAAGGGATCGACTGGATAGAGATCGAGGCCGGGGACCGAAGCGGCTGGGTGGACTTCTACTACCTCACAGAGCAGGTCACCGACGAAGAGTTCGTCGAGGACGAAAGGGTTGGCGCCATCATCGAGCGGATGCGCAACGCCTTCGCCGACGAGGGATCAGTCGGATCCCTCGTCGGCGAGCGCGGACTCGCTATTGGTCTTGGGGGCTCGCCCGTGGTTGTGCGGACCCAGGACATCGAGGCGGTCGTGGCAGGCCGCAGCATCCCCTTCCATAGCGTCGACTTCACCGAGGCCATCGCTGAGCCGTTCCTGGCGGCCGCCGCCGTCTCGCCCGAGCCTGCGATCGATACGCCGATCCTCGTCTCTGCACTCATCCCGACGGAGCTCCACAACTTCCACTTCATGTCCTTCGGCCGCGACGGCGTGACCGGGTCTTGGATGGCCCACTTCGAGTACAAGAACGGCAAGATCTATCTCGTGGCCATCGCCCAGGACCGTTAGGTCGTAACCTGGCCGCAGTGGATGAGGCCAAACAAGAGATCGCTGGCGTCATCATCACCGCTTCGCCTGCACGCCCGCAGGCTCCCTTTGACGGCAAGCCCGTGTTGGAGGCCGTGATCGCTCTGGCGAAGCAGTGGGATCTCGCGGAGCCGGTCGTTGTCGTGTTCGGTAAGGACGACGAGCACCTCGTCGAGTCGATGGATCTAGGCGGTTGCATCGCGGTGCTCGACGAGGATGGAAACAGCCGTTCCTCTGCGATCAGCGTTGGTCTCGACGCGGTCTCTCATTTGCTCCCCGATGCGGACGCGGCTCTCATCATCGACAGTGATGTGCCGGAGGTCCCTGGGGGGACCGTTGCTGCTCTCGTGGATAGCCTGGCGACGTCGGGGAAGATGGCTGCGGCCCCTACCTACCGCTACGTCCGAGGGGGACCCGTCCTCCTCGGACGCCAGCTTTGGGATCACGTGATGACTTCTGACACAGATCAGCGCCTCGAAGAATTGCTGGCGGCACATCCGGAATGGTCGAGCACCGTGGTGATCTCCGAGCCAGCTCCCGGGTCCATCAACTGATCCCGGTGGCACGTCGCGTCTCACGCAGTTATCCTCGCCGCCGCCGCTAGGGGAGGCGGGCACGCCGAACGGAAAGGAACTGCTGTGTCGTCAATCGACACCATAGAGGGCATGGGCCCCACGGACGCCAGGAAGCTGCGCAAAGCGGGAGTGCGGACTACAGAGTCTCTTCTTAAGAAGGCCGGTGCTCGCAAGGGCCGCCGGGCACTTGGTCTTGCCGCCACCGTCCCTGAGAGACAGATCCTCGTGTGGGTCAATCGGGCCGACCTCATGAGGGTCAAAGGGATCGGCTCCGAATACAGCGACCTGCTCGAGGCCGCCGGTGTGGACACTGTGAAAGAACTCCGTAATCGCAGCGCAGCTTCGCTCACGAAGAAGATGACCGACGTCAACCAGGCGAAGAAGCTGGTGCGCCGTCTGCCCACCGAGGGCATGGTGAACGCCTGGATCAATGAAGCCAAGAAGCTTTCCCCCTTGGTGTCCCGCTGACTTGACGCGTTGATGTCGCGCAAAGAGCCCCGGGTTACCGGGGCTCTTTTCTCACTTGGACCGTTCCGCCCTAGGCGGTGATGTCGACCCTGTCATCGACCGGCGTTGTCTCCTCTGTGGCCTCTGGCTTGGGTGTCGCCTTGGGCTTGGCCGCAGCCTTCTTGGCAGCTGGCTTCTTCGCCGCCGCCTTCTTGGCAGGGGCCTTCTTGGCTGTGGATTTGGCGGCGGGCTTGGGGGCCTCGGCCTTCTTGTCCGCCTGGAAGCCCTCGCGCCAGCGCTCGACGACGCTTTCGACCTGATCGCGCAGCTTGCCTACTCGCTCATCGACCTCGAGGCGGGTGTTCAGCTCTTCGACCACGTTGCCGTCTCCGAACTTCTCGGCAACGGTGCGACCCTCGATGGTTGAGGCCTCGACTCCGTCGCGAACAGCGACCACGGCTTTGCCGCCGAAATCGACCAGCTTGCGGCCGGCGAGCACGGGCGCTCCGATTGTTGCGTAGAACGCATCAGTGACTTTCATTCTCTCTCCTTCGTGATGAAGCTGCTGTAGATCTGCAGCAGCGCCTGTTTCTGTTTTGGGGTCAGGGCCGTATCTTCGGCGATGGCGTCTGTGACGGTCGGTCGCTCCTTCTTCTCCATCAGTCCTGCTCTCTCGTAGAGCGTCTCGGCGCTGATGGAGAGCCCTTTGGCAACCGATTTGAGGATGTCGGCCGATGGCCTGCGTAGTCCTCGCTCGATCTGGCTCAGATACGGGTTCGAGATGCCGGCCAGGTCTGCCAGCTTGCGCACCGACATAGCGCTGCGCTCGCGTTGCTGTCGAATGAAGTCGCCTACGTCGGAAATCTGGCCTCGCATCTCATGTGCAGAATACCGCACTTCGCTTGCTATTGCTAGCGGATTGACCCGAGGCGCAACTAGAAGATCGAACCCCTGTTGGCCACCATGTCGTCCAGTTCGGCCTGGATTCGGCTCTTGATGAGCTCGGTGGTCTCGAGGACCTCGAGCGGATCGTCAGGATCGGACGGAGGTCCCACAGGAGGTAGGAACCGAATCCGCCACTTGACCGGGAGCGGAATCGGATTGAGCCAGACGGCCACCCCGTCGACTCTTTGTTCGGGCAGGACCATTCGAACAACCCGAGCCAGCGTCTTGGATACCGCCACCGCTGGGTGCACCTCCTCGGAACCGACGATGGCCACGGGGACGATCGGGGCTCCGGACTGGCCGGCCAGCTCGACGAACCCGCCGCGGCCGAAGCGCTGTAGCTGATACGCCTCCCATACCGGCTTCATGAACCCGCGCTCGCCTTCGGGGAATACTCCCAGCAGATGGCCGTCGCCGAGTATGCGCAGTGCGTCGTCGCGGCTGGCGAAGGCAGCCCCCGCCTTGCGGTACAGGTGGGAGACGAGTGGCAGCATGTTGAAGATCTCGGTGCCGACTACCCGCACCCTTCGCGGCAAGGGGGCCTCGTTCATGACTGCCAACATCAGCATGGCGGCGTCATACGGCAGAGCGGCACCGCCGTGATTGCCAGCGACGATCGCTGGGCCAACCATCGGCACATGCTCGATCCCCTCAACTTCGACGCGGAAGTAGTCGAAGTACAGGCCGTTGCCGACGTGCCAAGCCATCTCCGCAACGATCGGGTCGAGTCCAAGTGGATCGATGCTGTAGCTGGCAAGCCACAGGTGTCGCAGCAGGGTTGGCCAGGTGTCGAAGCCGAGCCTCCCGACGACGGGAACGGCAAGGTCTTCGATGTCGACGCCGCCGTGGAGAACGCAAGCCGCCGAGCCCGTAGCGGTGGGAAGCCCGCAGACGTGTCCCTCGGCGCTCTGCCACCCGCACCGGCGATCGGTATCGACCAGCTTGGCCAGCCGATCAGCGAGACGCTGCCGGGGATCCTCCTTTGGCAACTCTTTGGGCATGGCTCCCCGAAGGGCATCGATGAGCTGCTCCTTCGTCATCTTCGACCTGCCCTTGATGTCAACCTCCCTGGCCAGCGCCAACAGGTCGGCTTTGTTCATATCGGCGAAGTCACGCATCTGGCTGGCTTTCGGGAAGGCGCTCATAAAGGGAGAGGACAGTCTGTCGACAGTTGAGTGTCGGCTGCACTTCGAGGGCACCCCTGGCCTTCGATGTGTCCATCACCCGCCCGTATTTGAGCATCCGCATGTCATCGTCGGTGAGGTGGATCCCCCAGCCTGCGAGGCCCCTTCGAGCGGCGCGGAGGGCACGGTTGGGAATCGGTTGCTGGAGGCGCCTTCCCAACCGCAGCACCCGGCTGAGATAGAGCTGTCCGTCGGCGGCGATGTTGAAGATGCCAGCGCGGGGCGAGTCAACCGCGCTGATGAGGACCGCGAGAGCGTCGTCTTCTGAGATGAACTGCAGCCGGGGGTCGAAGCCAAGCCGGGTCGGGACGACCGGCAGCGCCAGGTATCGGCTCAGGTCGTTGCCAATGTGGGGGCCGACGATGGGTGCGAACCTGAGGACGGAATAGCTTGCCGACTTGTGGCGCTCGGCCTGGGTGGCGACGAACGCCTCCATCTCTCGCAGCCTGCGCTGGTGGCGAGAAGCTCCCTTGGCCGTGGTAGACGACTCTTCGGTGGCGACAGAGGGCTGCCGCGGACCCATGCCATACACGCCTGCTTCAGATTTGATCACAACTGTCTTCGTGTCGGAACTCCGGGCGATCGCTCCAAACAAGGCTTGGGCACCTACCACCAAGCCCCGGTCGCTTATCTCCGCCCCAACCATTGCCGAGCGGTCGATCGTCCCGAGATGTAGCACCGCTGTCGGCGAGAACTTCGCGAGCAGCTCAGCGAATTCGAGGCTGTCGAGACCGATCTTGACGAAGTCGGAAGAGAAGCCAGTGTGCGTTTCGGTGTCGTCGATCGCGAGCACAGTCGTGTCGGGACGCGCTTCCAGAAGCTGGACGGCTCGTCCGCCGAGCCAGCCGGCGGCACCGGTTACGAGCACCCGCTCCATGGTTCGAGCCTATCGGCCCCCCTGTACCGTGCATGACGTGCAGGCGGTTGTGTGCGGGGCGCGGAACGATGAGATCTTTGGCCTGGCCGAAGAGGTGGCACAAGGCCTCGCGCAACACCCCGCGGTCGACGTTGTGAGAGTGCTGACGGTTCCCGAAGGGGCCGCGCACTGGGCTTGAGCTTTAGGCTCACATCATGCGAGTTGCTGGAGCCCAGCTCAACCTGACCGTCGGTGATCTCGATGGGAATCGCGCTCTGCTGCTCGATGCCATGACAGAAGCGCAGCAGGGGGGCGCCGACGTCCTGCTGACGCCGGAACTGGCGGTCACGGGATACCCACCCGAGGACCTCGTCTATCGCACGGGGTTCGTCGAGCGGAACCTCGAGGTGCTGAACGATCTCGCCGAAGCTTCCGGCGAGATGGCGACGCTCGTTGGTTTCGTAGACGTTGTCGATGGTGTCCATCGCCGCCACACCGATGCGACCGATAGAGGCATTGCCAACGCCGCGGCCCTTGTCAGGAACGGACACGTCGTTGCGACCTATCACAAGGTCTTGCTTCCCAACTATGGGGTCTTCGACGAGGCTCGGTACTTCGTTCCCGGCTCGCCCGAAGGCCAGACCTTCGATATCGGAGGGGTTTCCGTCGGCCTCACCATCTGCGAAGACATCTGGGTCGCCGATGGACCGCCTGCCGCGCATTGCGCCGCCGGCGCCGAGCTTCTGCTGAACATCAACGGCTCGCCGTTTCACATGGGCAAGGGAGTTGATCGGGCTCAGCTCCTGAGTCGGCAAGCGAAACGATTCGCTGTGCCCGTCGTATACCTGAACCTGGTCGGCGGCCAGGACGAGCTCGTCTTCGACGGGCAAAGCATGGCCTTCGACTCCGAGGGGACGATGATCTACCGGGGTCCGCAGTTCGGTGAGGAGCTCTTCTTTGTCGACCTGGCGACTGGCGCTGGGGAGACGCAGCAACCGGTGCTGTCCGAGGATCCTGTTGAGGAGCAGTCCGTCTACAGGGCGTTGACCGTTGGCTTGCAGGATTATGTGCATAAGAACGGCTTCGAGGGCGTTGTCATCGGCCTCAGCGGCGGCATCGACTCGGCCCTGACTGCCGTCATCGCCGCCGACGCTCTCGGTCCGGACGCGGTGTGGGGGGTTGCCATGCCGGGGCCATACAACGCTCCCGAGTCAGAGGGCGACGCCACCGAGCTGGCCCGTCGCCTCGGCATCCGACTCGATGTCATCGGGATCGGAAAGACCTTCGACGCCCACCGCCAGGCACTTGCAGATGTCTTCGCAGACGCCCCCGAAGGCGTCGCCGAGGAGAACCTGCAGGCACGGATTCGCGGCGCCACTCTGATGGCTATCAGCAATAAGTTCGGGCCGATGGTCGTCGCCACCGGCAACAAGTCGGAGATGTCCGTCGGCTATGCGACCCTTTACGGGGACATGGTCGGCGGTTTCGCAGTGCTCAAAGATGTGTCGAAGACACTGGTCTACAGACTGGCCAATTGGCGCAATCGTGAGTCGGAAGTGATCCCTCCCAGCATCATCGAAAAGCCGCCGTCGGCTGAACTCAGGCCGGATCAGCTTGACTCGGACTCGTTGCCGCCATACGACGTTCTAGATCAGATCATCGAGCTGTACGTCGAGGACGATCGACAGCTCGGCCAGATAGTCGCCGCAGGCTTCGACGCCGAGACAGTGACCGACATCATCACCATGGTCGATCGCAATGAGTACAAGCGCCGCCAGGCAGCCCCCGGTGTCAGGATCACCGAGAAGGCCTTCGGTCGAGATCGGCGGCAGCCGATTACGCACCGCTACCGCGGATAACATCTGACGATGCGTGTGCTGATCGATGGCGTCGAAGTGGCCGCCGAAGATGCCTCGGTTTCCGTCTTCGATTGGAGCCTCATCCGCGGCTTCGGCTGCTTCGAGTACATACGCTCCTACAACGGCCATCCCTTCGGGCTTGACGCCCACCTGTTGCGTATGAGGGGAAGTGCGGCTGCCCTGGGCCTTGACGAGCCGCCCGCCCAGCTGGCCGAATGGATCTCACAGGTGGCGGCCGCCGGTGGCGACTGCTACATCCGGGTAGTGATGACGGCAGGGAGTCGCGACAGCCTCACGAAGACGCCCCCGCGGGTGATCGTCTATTGGGAAGAGATCCCCGATGTTCCAGCCGCCTTCCGCCTGTCGGCGCGACAGGCGCCGTGGCATGCTGCGGGTGCCTTCAGTGAGCTCACCCAGGCCAAGACCGTGTCCTACGCGCCGAACATGGCCGTTGGCCTGGCCGCGCAAAGAGATGGATTCCACGACGCCCTTCTCGTCGGTCGGGATGGTTCAGTGCTTGAAGGACCCACCTTCTCCATCGCGTGGTTCATCGATGGCGTCCTCGAGACCCCGACCCTTGACCTGGGAGTCCTCGAATCTGTGACCCGGACCGTCGTGCTCGAGGTGGCAGCGGGTATCGGAATCGAGATAGCGGAGGGTGTGTTCCCACTGGCTCGGGTGCTCGGCGCAGACGAGGTTGCCGTCCTCTCTACGGTCAAAGAGGTGTCGCCGGTCGTCGCGATCGACGAGACCGTATTCACCCCTGGACCTCTCACCGAGAAACTCAGATCGTCCGTTCTAGAGCGAATCACGGCCGAGGTTGGTGGGCGCTAGTTGCTTCGTTTGGCGCGTGCCGTTGATGCCCTCTACGAATCCATCGTCTCTGACCCACGGGGCTGGACCGATGAACGCCTCGCGGAATGGGTCGCGGAGATCGCATCGGAAGGGGAGGCACTCTCTCGGGAGGTGCTGAAGCAGGTGCGCTCCGGGATGCGCAACGGGAGGCGCATTCGCAAATACTGGATCGACCAGCAACCACCCCAAGATTGGGAGATGGCCGTTGACCAGGCCCTTGGTGGGATGGGTTGGGATCCGGGACTTCGACTCGCCATGTTGGACCTCGAGTCATCGGCCGACCCCGAGGCGTTCGACGAGGTCCGACGTCGCTACCGCATGGTGAACAGCGTGCCGTGGCTGGAGGGCACGAGTTACGACGACTGGCTGAAAACGCGCTGACCGCCCGGCGGTAGGCTCGCCGTATGGCTGTTCGGCTAGCGATCTTCGTTTCTTGCCTCGCCATCGTCTCGGCGTGCGGTGACAGCAGCGGAGCGACGACCACCACGCAGACGACCGCAGCGCCGCCCGTCGTCACCACGACCCCAGCCACCGTCGCCGCAGACAACACCCCAGGCACGACGTCAGCCGTGACCCCAACCACTGGGCCCGGCTTCTCGTTTCCCGAGTTCACGATCGTCGAGCGCACGGATGACGACGTTCTCGTGGTTGCCGTTCCCGCTGGCACCTACACGGACATCGATCTTCAGAACCTCGTTGGTGAGATGGTCGAGCGATTCCCGCCCGTCAATGGCTTGCACATCATCGACGACACGGCCGTAACACAACTCGTTCTCGCCGACTCGGTATCGGTCGGAGAGCAGGCACTGCTCGACCTGCACTACTTCCTTCGGTTGGAGGACGGATTCAGAATGGTCTACCTCGGACCCTTCGCCGACGTAGGAGAAGTGATCCTCGGCTCCTAGAGCAGAAGTGTGGCGATGGCCAGGAACCCTCCGAAGCCCACGATGTCGGTGACGAGCGTAAGAAAGATGTTCGAGGCCAGCGCCGGATCCTGTCCGTACCTCTGCAAGAGCATCGGTATGGCCGCTCCGGCGGCGCCTGCCGCGATCATGTTGGCAAGGGCGGCGATTCCGATGACGAACGCGATCTCTGCCGAGTCGGTGAATATGAAGGCGATGATCGAGGCTGTCGCGGCTACCGCCAGGCCGTTGATGGCTCCGATTAGCGCCTGGTTGCCGACAACCCGGAGGGAGCGGTGTTCTGGCAGGTCGCCGGTGGCGAGGGCCCTGATGACGATGGCCAGGCTCTGCGCCCCTCCGTTGCCTCCGACAGCTGCCACTACCGGCATGTATGCGGCAAGTACCGCAGTGCGTGAGATCACCGGTTCGAAACGGCTAACGACGACGGCGACGAGGAACGCGATGCCGAGGTTGACGACGATCCAAGGGAATCGATTGCGTACCGAGCGGGCGACGGTCGTGTGGACGGTTTCACTTACACCGGCACCAACCATGACGGCGATGTCCTCTACGGCTTCCTCCTGCACTGCTTCGAGGATCTCGTCGACCGTCACGATGCCGAGTAGCCGGCCTCGGAAGTCGACAACAGGAAGTGACAGCAGCCCGTAGCGCTGGATGAGTTCGGCGACCTCCTCGCGATCCGTCTCGGGCCGGACGGCGACAGGGTTGGCGACCATCGCCTCGTCGATACCGGTCCCCGGCCGGGCAAAGACCAGGTCGCGGAAGGACAGCACGCCGTGGAGGCGTTGGTCGTGATCAGTGATGTAGACGTAGGTCAGCTGGCCTACGTCTTCCTGCAGACGACGCAGGGCCTCGATCGCTTCTCCAGCGGTGAGCCCGATCTGGATGGCGGCGAACTCCGTGGTCATCAGACCACCTGCGCTGTCCGGCGGATAGGCGAGCAACGCCAGGACTTCGTCGGTTGCCTTGTCTGCGACCTGCTCCAATACCTTCGGTCGGTCGGCAGGGTCGATGACGCCGATGACGTCCGCGGCTTCGGCGGCGCTCATGGCCTCGACAATGCGAGCCGAGAACTCGCCGGGAAACTCGGTCAGAGCTTCGGCGGCGGCGTCCAAGCGCATCTCAGACAACACTTCGGCGGCTTCGGTTGGGTCCAGGTCGGTCAGCAGATCGACCGTCGCCTCTTGCCCAACGGCCTCCAGGATGTCGGCCGCCGTCGCCGGGTCGGCTTCCGCCATGGATTCCCACTCCTCGGCGTGGTCCTCTAGGTACCCCTCGGCCTCGCGGGGACGGCGCCTCGCCAGCTCGCGAAGAGCGACAGCTAGATCACGGGGGCGTCGGAGGCGCAAGCGCATGGGGTAAGGCTAGGAGCGATGAGCTATGAAGCTATGAGCTTCGAGCCGGCCGAGTCAGCCTCGAACATGAGCGACGCCGATGAAGTCGGCCTCTGGCAGGGTCCGCTCTCAGCCTCTCCGGACAGAGAAACAGGCCCTCTAGGGGGGGGAGAAGAGGGCCTGTTTCAGAGGCTTTCGGGTGTCTCCAAGGGGGAGGAGGAGACGCCCGTGCCTGGAACCGGATACACGATGGCATCCCGTTGGCAGCGATGGTATCTCTTCCGCGACCCTTAGCAAGGGGTCAGCGTTCGCGCTCTTGTCGAACCCGTACACTCGCCGCCGCAAAGAGGAGGTGATGTGGTCAAGCTGACGGCCTACTCCCACGGCGCCGGTTGAGCGTGCAAGCTCGCACCTGACGAGTTGGCGCAGGTTCTGCGCCCTTTGGACAACAACCCGGCGATACGACATCCCGACCTCTTGGTCGGACTCGACAACGCCGATGACGCCGGGGTCTACCGGTTGAACGCCGAGGTGGCGTTGGTGCAATCGGTTGACTTCTTCACCCCTATCGTCGACGACGCGTTCGACTGGGGTCGCATCGCCGCGGTCAACGCGCTCTCGGATATCTATGCGATGGGCGCAACGCCGTTGACGGCGATGCAGATGGTCGGCTGGCCACGCGACACGCTCCCCTTCGAGCTGCTGACCGACGTACTGGCAGGCTCCGCCAGTGTCCTCGTTGACGCGCAGTGCACCCTCGTCGGTGGTCACTCTGTCGATGATCCCGAGCCGAAGTTCGGTCTGGCCGTTACCGGAACTGTTCACCCCAACCGCATAGTCACCAATCGTGGCGGAACCGCCGGCCAGGTACTTGTGCTAACCAAGCCGATAGGCACCGGCATCGTTTCGACGGCGCTCAAGCGTGGCGCCATCGACGGCGAGCTCGAGAAACTCGCTACCGACTGGATGGCAACCCTCAATTCCGCGGCGCGAGATGCCATGCTGGGAGTCGGCGTGGTAACCGCCACGGACGTCACCGGCTTCGGGCTCCTCGGACACCTCGGAGAGCTCATTACGGCTTCGGGGCTTGGAGCAGACATCGACAGCGCGTCTGTCCCGCTTCTTCCCGGGGTCCGTCAACTGGTGGTCGAGGGTTTCGTTCCAGGGGGAACCAAGCGCAATCTGACATTCGCAGAGGGGTTCACCGACTTCGGAGCCACAGACGAGGTCGACAGGGTCTTGCTGGCCGACGCTCAGACCAGTGGCGGCCTCCTCATCGCCACCGATGAGGCCGGTGCCGCGACGATCGTGGCTGAGCTCGGTGAGCCAGCAGCCATCATCGGACGCCTGCGGGCGGGCAGCGGAATTTCCGTCTACTAGATGCCGTCGCGCAACACCCGCATCCTGACCGTCGGGGTGTTCTTGACGATGATGGGCATCGCTCTCGTCGCTCCCATCCTCCCTCTGTACGCCAGGGAGTTCGGCGTGAGCAGAACGGGAGCGGGGGCGCTCGTCTCGAGTTTCGCGGTGGCCCGGCTTCTATTCGATCCCATCGGCGGCGTCGCTGCTGACCGCCTCGGCCCCCGACGGATCATGACCTTTGGTGGAATCGTGGTTGCAGTGTCATCGGTGCTGGCAGCACTGGCTCCCAACTACGCCGTTCTGGTGGTGGCACGGGTCATAGAGGGCTTCGGTTCAGCGGCGTTCGGCACTGCCGCGATGCACACGATCATCACACGGGCGCCCAAGGACCGCATGGGCAGAGAGATAGCGTTCTTCCAGACGGGCCTCCTCGGGGGAGTCGCCGTTGGACCCTTCATCGGTGGCAGGGCGGCTGAGCTAGGCGACTTCGCGACACCGTTCTGGATATACGCCTTCATGGGGGTGATCGTTGCCTACATCTCGTGGCGTTTCGTTGAAGACGTGCCGCCATCGGGCAAGTCGCTTGGCGAATTGTGGAGGTCCGCTGGATCGACGATCCGTACCCCAGCCTTTGCTGGATTGCTATTCGTTGCCTTCGCCATGTTCGTGATGCGGGCGGGGGCCCGCGTAACGCTGCTTCCCTTGTTCGGATCTGAGGAGCTAGGACTCTCCGCGTCACAGATCGGTGATGTGCTTGCCATCTCCGCGCTGGTGACGGTGCTGATCATCAACCCAGGAGGCTGGCTTGTCGATCGCGTTGGTCGGCGTCCGGTCTTGGTCGCCGGCATGGCCCTGACCGCCGTGACGGTGGCCGCTTATGGGCAGATGACGACGTACGGAGGGCTGCTCGGCGTTTCGATCGTCTTCGGAGTAGTTGCCGGCGTTGCCGGGATCGTCCCGCCGACGCTCGCGGGCGATCTTGCCCCTGAGGGTGCGGAGGGATCGGCCGTTGGCATGTATCGGATGGCCGGCGACCTTGGCCTCATCGTCGGACCCGTCTGGTTGGGATCGGTCGCCGACACCGGTGATTTCACCATGGGCTTCAATATCGCGGCGGGATTGCTGCTGGCCGCAGCCGTCGTTGGGTTGTTCATGCGAGACAAGGCGCGTCGCCCCGTAGCTCAGCTGAGACGCGACGTCTAACCTCGCGGCGATGAAGAAGCTCGCAGGGATGTTGCTTGGTGGATGGGTCGGCTGGCGCCTGTTCGGCCCCGAGTTCGTCCCCCGGTTCCGGGCTCCGCAGCGCCACCCCGCCAGGCTGCGAGGCAGGTCGGTCTTCGTCGGAGACCGTGAGTTCTTCATCCGCGAGGCCGGGAATCCTGAGGGTCCCGTTCTCTTCATGCTGCACGGCTGGGGCTACGCCAGCATCGCTACGTGGTATCGGACGATCGAGCCCCTCGGCGACCACTTCCGCCTCATCCTCATGGATCAGCGCAATCACGGAGGCACGGCGCGGATCCGGGGCTCGTTCTCTATAGAGGACCTCGCCGACGACGCCGCAGGAGTCATGGACGCTCTGGAGTTGGGGAGAGTTGCGGTCGCCGGCTACTCGATGGGCGGCATGGTGGCCCAGTCACTCGCCAGGAGACATCCCGAGAAGGTCGCGAGCTTGGCGCTCGGAGCCACGGCCGCCTTCCCGATCCCGAGGCGGCGGCTGGCAACGCGCGTGGTCTTCGCTATCGCCCGAGGCCTCGGACGCGTTTCCCTCATTGAGTGGGCGAGGGCGACGCACCGCTACCTCCTCAAGAGCGGTGCCGTCGAGCCCGAGCACGCCCGCTGGTTATGGGAGGGCCTGCTCGATCGCGACTCGACACTGTCGTTCGAGTCGGGCGCCGCCATCTGGCACTTCGACTCACGAGCGTGGGCAGCCGACCTCGACGTTCCGTCTCTCGTCATCATTCCGACGTCAGATCAGCTGGTTCCTCCACACCGCCAGCGGGAGCTCGCCGAGCTGCTGGCGGCCAAGGTGGTCGAGCTGCCTGCCGCCAAGCACGAGGCTGTGCTCACGCACGGCGACGACATCGCCAAGGCCATCATCGAGTTCACCGGCTAGTCCAGGCCCTAGATGGTCTTGCGGTCCGCCAGGCGGCGGGAGATGACGACGCGCTGGATCTGGTTGGTTCCCTCGTAGAGCTGGGTGATCTTGGCGTCTCGCATGTAGCGCTCCGCCGGGAAGTCCTTGATGTAGCCGTAGCCGCCGAGCACCTGGACGGCGTTGGTGGTCACCTCCATGGCCGTGTCCGAGGCGAAGCACTTGGCGATGGCGGCGACACGCGTGAGCTCGGGATCGTCGCGATCGGCCATGGCGTGGGCCTCGTAGACAAGGTGGCGAGCTGCGCTTATCTGGATGTCCATGTCAGCCAGCATGAAGCCGACGGCCTGGAAGTCGATAATGGGCCGATCGAACTGTCGTCGTTCCTTGGCGTATTCAAGGGCCAGGTCCAATGCCCCTTGGGCGATGCCGAGAGCCTGGGCGGCGATGCCGGGACGCGAGCGATCGAGAGTCATCATGGCGATACGCATGCCCTCACCCTCATCGCCGACCAGGGCATCTGCCGGGACCCGCACCTCGTTGAAGATCAGCTCGCCGGTAGGCGAACCACGCAACCCCATCTTGTCCTCGTACTTGCCAACCTCGAAGCCCTGCGTAGCCGCGGGCACGAGGAAACAGGAGATGCCCCGAGCACCGGCGTCTGGGTTGGTCTTGGCGAAGATCGTGTAGATCGATGCAACCCCAGCGTTGGAGATGAATCGCTTCGACCCCGTGATCACCCACTCGTCCCCATCGTGCACTGCCTTGGTGCGCATCGCGGCGACGTCTGAGCCTGCCTCTGGCTCGGTGAGACCGTATGCGGCTTGGTGTTCCCCAGCGATGATGCCGGGGATCCACGCCGCCTTCTGCTCGGCCGTTCCTCGCAATAGCACGGGGATCATCCCCAACTTGTTCAGCGAGGCGATCATCGCTGTCGAGGCACATACCCGAGATAGCTCCTCGACGACGATTGCCTGGATGATGCCGTCTGCCCCGGCGCCACCCGACTCCTCGTCGAACATCACCGAGAGGAGGTCCATCTTGATCATCTCGGCGTGAAGGTCTGCAGGCCAGATGCCCGTCGCATCGATCTCTGCGGCTCGCGGGGCGACCTTGTCCAGGGCGAACTCGCGGACCACCTTGCGGAAGTCCTGGTGTTCGGGTGACAGCTGGTAGGCGTCGGTCAATGTGTGTGGCTGTGTTCGCCGGAAAGGGTCTTGGCCATGAGCACCGCAAGCCCGATCAGCAACACCAGCATGAATAGCTTCTTCATGCTCCTCCTTTCGCTTCAGTCTACGCGAACTCGGCCTCTCGCTGTCTGAAGCCACTAGGTAGCCTCACGCTCATGACCCGCCGTCTCGTCACATATGCCTGGATCGCGACCGGCCTATCGGTCGCCGTGATCGCCGGCGGCGCCATCGTGCGGGCGACTGGTTCGGGCGCTGGCTGCGGCTCTCACTGGCCGCAGTGCAACGGGTCGGTCGTACCGGAAGGCACGACCGAATCGATCATCGAATTCGCCCACAGACTGACGTCGGGGTTGGCCTTCCTTGCTGCGATCTGGCTCTTCATGCTTGCCCGTCGCGTCGATGTGGTACGGGTGCGTCGGGCTGCGGGAGCGGCGCTTCTCTTCATGGTCGGGGAGGTCGCTATCGGAGCCGCTCTCGTCCTCGGCGAGTGGGTTGGAGACGACACCTCGGTGGCGAGGGCTGTCATCGACGGCTTCCATCTCGTAAACACTCTCTTCCTGCTTGCTGCGCTCGCCCTGACGGCATGGTGGGCGGGCGGCGGGCCACCCATCCGTCTTCGTCGGCAGTCGTCCGAGGGTCGGCTGCTGGTCTGGGGGCTTGGGGCGCTGCTGGTTGTCGCCGCCGCAGGAGCGCTCACGGCCCTCGGCGACACCCTGTTCCCGGATGCCTCGATCACCGACGACATTTCTTCGGGGAGCCACTTCCTCGTGAGGCTGCGAGTACTGCATCCGATCCTGGCGGTGGCAACGGCCGTCTATCTCGTGGTCGTCACCAGGCGATTGGCCGCCGACAGGCGCGGCTTCCAAGGCAGCCTCGCAGCATTGGTCGGCTCCATCGTCGGTGTCCAGGTGATCGTTGGAGTCATCAATCTCGCGCTCGGTGCCCCGTTGTGGATGCAGGTGGTCCATGTCGTGGTCACTGATGCCCTGTGGATCTCAGCTGTGGTGTTGACGGCAGCTGAGCTGGCAGTAGAGAGGGTGCCGGCGGCATGACGTCGCTAGCTGCTCCCGCCCGTCGCCTTAGAGCTGTGGTCGAGCTGACGAAACCACGCATCATCGAGCTGCTCTTGGTGACGACGGTGCCCGCCATGGTCGTAGCAGCAGATGGATGGCCGAGCACCTGGCTCGTGGTGGCGACGGTGTTGGGTGGAACTCTCTCGGCTGCCGGCGCCAATGCATTGAACAATGTGCTCGACAGTGATGTCGACATCGTCATGGAGCGCACTGCAGGTCGGCCGCTCCCGACCCATCGCCTGTCGACATCGTCGGCGTTGGCGATCGGCGTCGGGCTCGGCATAGCCGGCTTCGCCCTTCTGACTGTTTCGGTCAACCTGCTGTCTGCTCTTCTGGCGACCGCAGCGCTGCTCTTTTACGTCGGCGTCTATACGTTCGCCCTCAAGCGCACGACGGTCGAGAACATCGTCATCGGCGGCGCCGCCGGCGCCGTGCCGGCCCTCGTTGGCTGGGCGGCCGTCACTGGAACTGTTGAGCTCCCCGCCTACCTCATGTTCGCTGTCGTCTTCCTGTGGACTCCTCCACACTTCTGGGCGTTGGCCCTCCGCTTCAAGGATGACTACGCCCGGGCGGGGATTCCGATGCTTCCGGTCGTCGCCGGCGAGGACGTCACCCGTCGGCGGATGGTGATCTACAGCATTGCCACGGTCGCCGTGTCCCTGACACTGATTCCCGCTTCCTCGCTTGGCGTCATCTACGGCCTGTCCGCGGGATTGCTCGGTTCATGGTTCGTCTGGGGCGCAACCCAGCTGTGGCGTCGCCCGGATCGAGCCATGCGCTACTTCAAGGAGTCCGTCTACTACCTCGGGCTCCTCTTCGTGGCCATGGCCGTCGACCGTCTCATCGGATGACGGACACTGCGCCTATTCGTCCCGAGGAGGGCTTCGACGAGGACGCGGTCGCCGCATTCTTGTCAATCGAGGTCGCCGATCTGGAACCTCCATTCGTCTTCGAGCAGTTCCCTGGGGGCAAGGCGAATCTGACTTACCTAGCCCGCGACGCTGCCGGAAGGGAGCTGGTGCTGCGTCGCCCGCCCCTCGGGGAGGTCGCCCCCGCAAGCCACGACATGAGCAGGGAGCATCGAGTGCTGTCTCGACTATGGCAGCTCTACCCGAAGGCGCCGCGAGCTGTGGCGCTCTGTCAAGACGTTGCCGTCATGGGGAAGCCGTTCTTCGTGATGGAGCGACGCCATGGCGTGGTCGTGAGAGAGACGTGGCCGTTCGCCGAGACCGCAAAACGACGGCTGGCGGCATCGAGCCTCATCGACTCGCTGGCAGAACTTCACGAGGTTGATTTCGCGGAGATTGGCCTGGACGACCACGGCAGGCCGGACGGTTTCGTTGGTCGCCAGATCGCAGGGTGGGTAGATCGATGGCACCGCGCCAAGACCAGGGAGCTGGCAGACATGGACGCGGCCGCCGGAGCGCTTGGCGTCGCTCCCGATCCGCAACGGGCGGTCCTGTTGCACAACGACTTCAAGCTGGACAACACGATGTTGGGTCCCGACGGCGCCGTGACGTCGGTCTTCGACTGGGATATGTCAACGCTCGGCGACCCGTTGGTCGATCTGGGAACTGCCCTTGCCTACTGGGCCGACTCCGAGTCGCCCACCTTGCTCGGATCAAGTGCCGCGGAGCTCTCTCCCTACCTGCGACCCGAGGACGCGGCGGCGCGCTACGCCTCAGCCACCGGTCTCGACCTCTCCGACCTCGCGTTCTATGTAGGGCTCGCCTACTTTCGCATAGCCGTCATCATCGAACAGATCTACGCGAGATATGTTGACGGTCAGACAGCCGATCAGCGCTTTGCGGAGCTTGGCGATCTCGTACCGCCGCTGGCGGCCGAAGCCCGAAATACCCTCAGCGCCTAGCGAGGTTCATCACGCGTATGGAAACCAATCCGGGCAAGCCGACTCGCGGGAAGTCGTTCCGAGGTGCCGTCGGCCGTGGCTCCAAGCGCGCCCTGCAGTCGGCCGGTGCCCAGTTCACTTCCAAGGGAGAGAGGTTCCGGCGGTTGGCCGAGTCCCACTCCGCAGCCGTTGCCGGTGACACTCTGATCACGATGTCACTGGCCGGTTCCCTCTTCTTTCAGGTCCCATCGGCAGAAGCCAGAGACAAGATGGCGCTCTATCTGCTGTTGACGCTGGCGCCGTTCACGGTGATCGGACCGCTCCTCACCCGGCTCTTCCTGCGTTTTCCGACGGCGTACCGCGCAGGCATCATCCTCAGCACCGCGGCACGAACCCTCGTTGCCTTCGGCTTGCTGATCACCGGCCTCGACTCGATCTGGTTGTTCCCGCTGGCCTTTCTCTTGCTCATCTCCAGTCGTGTCCACGGCATAGGTCGAGGCAGTCTCATGCCCGTTGTTATCGACAATCCTGTCGAGTTGGTCTCGGCCAACGCTCGCCTCGCTCGAATCGGCATTCTGACCACGGCCGCGGTGGCCCTCCTTGGAGTGGGGCTCGTCGCTATCGCGCCCTGGCTGGCCATCGCCGTGGCCTCGGTCCTGTTCGCCGCAGCCACTGTGGCGGGGGTGCAGCTGCCGGAAGTCCCTTCGGATCAAGTGGTCGGCGGCTGGAGGCGGCGGGCTCCTGCACCGCGGGGCGTTCGGTTGGCGCGGGTGGCGACCGCGGGCGTGCGCTTTCTGAACGGGTACCTGCTGATGCTGGTTGCGTTCGCGTTCCGCGACGTGGATGCGCCTGTTGCCGACTTCGGAGCCATGCTCGCCGGTGCCGGTTTCGGGTTCTTCATCGCCTCGCTGACGTCACCGTGGTTAGAAAGACACCTGCGTGAGGAGCCGATGGTCGTCGCTTCGCTCGCGGTGGAGGCAGCGGCAGCCTTCGTTGCCGCGCAGATCTTCGGTCTTCCCGCCGCAGTCGCTCTGGCGGGTGCCGCCGGCCTGGCTTGGGGGACTGCCAAGTTCGGTTACGACGGTCTCCTGCAGTCGACCGTGACACCGGAGGATCGAGGGCACGCCTTCACCGTTTCCGAGACCATTTTCCAATCAGCATGGGTTCTGGGCGCTTTGCTCCCGGTGGTGATCAGCATTCCCGTTGGGTTCGGCCTGGCGCTCGCAGGCGTCGGCGCTTTGTTGGCTCAGCTCGTGTACATCAGCGGGCTGTTGGTGCCACTCGCCGAGGCTCGTCGACTCAAGGTTGAGACGCCGAGTGATCCCGATCCGGAGCCGCAGCATCCGGAGGTCACCGACTACCTCTGAGCCTGCTCTCGCAGCCAGTGGCGAGTGATGAGAGCAGGCACCCCACCGACGATGGCGTCGACGGCGCCACTGATATCACGGCTGGTAACGCTCCCAGTGAGGTAGGCACTTATGCCAAGCTCACGACAGCGGGCAGCGTCGCCACGCTGACCAGCAGGTGTCAACACGATGGTCTTGGCGTTGCCGGCAGCAGGAAGCGAGGTCTGAGGAGCCCGCAGGCCTTCATCGCGGAAGTCGAGGACCACGACGTGTGCCGGGCGCTCGGCAATGGCTTTGCCGAGCGCCGATGGCGACTTGGACGCATCTGAAACCCGAATCACGCGGACCCTGGCGCCCTCCAGGCCGTTGACGACGGCTCGGCGCTGCGAGTCTGTAACGAGCACAACCTCGAGCTGATCGCGGGCGGCCGGGAGACCGCTTTCCGTCATCGCCGCAGGCTCCTTCGTACTCAGCGTGACGGTGAACCAGAACGTGGAGCCGGCGTCTGGCGTCGATTCAACCCACATCTGTCCGTCCATCATGTCGGCAAGCCGACGACTGATGGCTAACCCAAGGCCGGTGCCGCCGTAGGAGCGGAACACGTTGGCGTCGGCCTGTTCGAATGGACGGAAGATGGCTGCGGCCTGTTCTGCCGTCATGCCGATTCCGGTGTCTGCGACGCTGAAACGCAGGACGACCTCTCCCTCACGGATCTCATCGACACCGATGGAAACCGAGATCGATCCTTCGTGGGTGAATTTGATGGCGTTTCCGATGAGGTTGAAGAGGATCTGCCTAATGCGCCCCGGATCCCCGGCGACCATCGTGGGCACGTCGCTCCCCGAGTGCAGGGTCAACGACAGTCCCTTTGCTCCAGCAGGAAGCTCAAGGGCGCGGACTGTGTCGCTCACAGCGTGCTGCAGATCGAAGGCGACGCTGTCGATCGACAGCTTGCCTGCCTCGATCTTGGAGTGGTCGAGGAGGTCGTTGATGAGAGTCAGCAGGGCTTCTCCCGAGCTGTTGATGAGCTCGGCGAACTCTCGCTGCTCTGCGTCGAGCTCTCCTTCAAGCAGCAACTGGGCCATGCCGAGGATGCCGTTGAGCGGCGCCCGCATGTCATGGCTGACGTGCGCCACCAGGTCGGAACTCGCTTCTGCAAGCGCTTGCGCAGCGTCGCGCTCGACCTTCGCGCGCTTCAGCTTCAATTCAAGTGCTTCGTGGTCCAAAGAACCTCCGCCTATGGCATCGGCATCCAGGAGGTTTTCTTTGATGAATTGATTCGAGGTCGGTGTGGCGTCCTAGCGTGTCGGGTATGCGCGCAGTCCAGCTGGTCACGCCGGGTGCCCCCCTCGAAGACATCGAGCTGACGGTCCAAGAGCCGGCTAGCAGCGAGGTCGCTGTGCGCATTGAGGCTGCCGGAGTGTGTAGGTCCGACCTGCACTATCGATCAGGTTTCCCTGCTCTGCGCTCGCTACCTCGCACTCTTGGTCACGAGATCGCCGGAACCATCGCGGCGGCGGGCGCTGGAGCAGCCCTTGATGTGGGTACCCGGGTCTGCCTTCACTATCTCGTGTCCTGCGGAGAATGTCGGCACTGCGCAAGTGGGTTCGAGCAGTTCTGCGAGACGGGGCAGATGCTTGGCAAGGAGCTGGACGGCGGCTTCGCCGACACCATCGTCGTCCCGGCCCGCAACGCCTTCGAGATTCCCGACGCAGTGAGCACCGCCGCCGCCGCCGTGATGATGTGTTCGACCGCGACGGTCTTCCACGCGTTGACGGTCGGGCGCATCGCCGAAGACTCGATCGTCGTGGTGTTCGGAGCCGGCGGCCTCGGCCAATCTGCCATTCAGCTTGCCGGCTCCATGGGTGGCCATGTAGTTGCGGTCGATCCGAATCCTTCCAAGCGTCGTCTCGCCGAGTCCTTTGGAGCTACCGCGGTGGATCCGGGGCAGGACCCGGAGACAGCGATCAGAGATGTCGTCGAGGAAGGGGCAGACATCGCCCTCGATCTGGTTGGATCCGCTGCAGTGATGCGAAGCGCCCTCGACGTTCTGGCGCCGATGGGGAGAGCGGTCGCGGTCGGGCTCACCGCAGAGTCATTGGCGGTGGGGCCGTACGCGGACCTCGTCATCGGAGAGAGGCAGCTCATCGGCAGCAGTGACCACCTGGCCTCGGAGATTCCGCAGTTACTGGCCCTGGCCGAAGCCGGCTCGCTTGACATTGACTCCCTGATCTCGCGAACGATTCCCCTGGGAGCGGTAACCATCAACGAGACGCTGGATCGATTGGCCTCTTGGGGCGACGATGTGCGGACGATTGTGGAAGTATGAGCTGATGGATTTTCAACACTCACCAGCCATCCTCGAGTTGATCGATCGGCTCGAGACGTTCATGTCCGAGTTCGTCTACCCGGCTGAGGCCCTCTATGCCAGGCAGATGGAAGACGCAGGCGACCCCGACTTTCACCCGCCCGTTCTCGAGGACCTGAAGACTGAGGCGAGAGGCCGCGGCCTATGGAACCTCTTCCTGCCCGGGGGGCGGGGCGCTGGGCTGAGCAACCTCGGATACGCGCCACTCGCCGAGATCACGGGCCGCAGTCCATGGCTGGCCCCCGAGGCCCTCAACTGTGCCGCGCCAGATACCGGGAACATGGAGATCCTCGCCGAGTTCGGCACGCCACTCCAGCAGGAACAGTGGCTGCAACCGCTGCTTGACGCAGAGATCAGGTCGTGCTTTTCGATGACAGAGCCCGACGTCGCCTCTTCGGATGCTCGCAACATCCGGACCAGCGTTGAGCGCGACGGGGACGAGTACGTGATCAACGGACGCAAGTGGTGGTCGAGCGGCGCTGCTTCACCCCGCTGCAAGATCGCCATCGTGATGGGAGTGACGGATCCCGACGCCGACACCTACCACAGGCAGTCGATGATCCTGGTTCCGCTCGATACGCAGGGCGTCGAGGTGGTGAGACGGGTCCCGGTGTTCGGCTACCACGAGAGGGGCGGCCACCCCGAGCTCTCGTTCACCGACGTGCGGGTACCGGTTGACAACCTGCTGGGGGAACAAGGTGGCGGTTTCGCCATCGCTCAGGCGCGGCTGGGTCCCGGGAGGATTCACCACTGCATGCGGCTCATCGGAATGGCAGAGCGGGCCTTCGACCTGATGTGCACACGGGTGCTCGCTCGGGAGGCGTTCGGAGGCCCCATAGCGGATCAGGGCGTTGTTCAGGACTGGATAGCCGAGTCTCGTGTCAGGATCGAGCAGGTGCGTTTGCTAGTCCTGAAGACGGCATGGCTTATGGACACCGTTGGCAGCAAGGGAGCCCGGATCGAGATCTCGGCCATCAAAGTCGCCGCCCCCGAGATGGCAACATGGGTCATCGACAAGTCGATACAGGCCCACGGTGGTGCCGGCGTCTCCGATGACACACCGTTGGCTGCGCTCTATGCGCACGCCAGAACGCTGCGTATCGCTGACGGGCCGGACGAGGTGCATAAGCGGTCGGTGGCCAGAAGAGAGCTGCGGCGCTATTCGTAGAGGACAGGTGGAGCGCGCAGTTCGTAGAGCTCGGCTTCCATGATTTTGAGCTCACGACTCAGGGTGTCCCACGCCACAGCCACCGCGGCGGGGTCTCCGGCATCTGCACATTGCTCGAGGTTGCTCGCCGCGAGGTAAGCCCTCCTGGCGGCGACGCTGCCGACGCTGCCCTTGATGCGGTGGGCGCGACGGGCGACGACTTCGAGGTCAGGGCTGTCGATGGCCGGTGGAATCTCTGCCGCGATCGGTGGGATCTCTTCGATGACCAGGTTCACGATCTCGCGGAGAAGGTCAGGCATGCCACCCACGGATTCCATCAACTCACGACGATCGATAGCGGGGCCCGAATCTTCGTAGTCCTCGTGGTCGATGATGTCCATTTGCGGAGCCTCTCCGGCTACGACGACTAGCTGCTCGATGGTGGCAAACAGTTCGGCGCTCCGGAAGGGCTTGGAAACATAGGCGTCCATCCCGGCGTCGAGGCATCGCTGGCGATCACCATCCATGGCATGCGCCGTCAACGCGATGATGGGGATGTGCTTGCCGCTCATGCTTTCACGCTGGCGGATCTCCGCGGTTGCTTCGAAGCCATCCATAACGGGCATCTGGACGTCCATCAGCACAACGTCGTAGAGGTTGCTTTCGAGTGCCTCGACGGCCTGAGAGCCGTCATCGACGGAAGTGACCTCGTGGCCTCCGTTCTCGAGGAGGCGCATCGCCAGCATGCGGTTGGTCGGGCTGTCGTCGGCAACGAGGACCCGAAAGTGTTTGCGGTGCTCGCGGAGCCAGTGGCGAGTGATCAGCGCACCTCCGGCGGTGCCCGCCACCGCGGTTCGGATGGTGTCGAGGAGATCCGAGTGTGACACTGGATTCGTCAAGTATGCAGCTACCCCCATCTTGTGGAAGCGGCCGGCGTCGCCGCGTCTTCCGGGATCCGCCAGCATGATGATGGGGAGTCCTGCATCGATGAGCCGCGACGAGACACCCGAAGAGTCATCCACCTCGGCAACGATGACTTCGGGTTGCTCGGTCTCGCTTAGATCGTCGAGCAGATCCAAAGCATCGGCAGCAGCGTGTACTGAGATGGGATGCATGCCTCCCTGACGTAACATCTCGACGAGGGCACGCTGCCGGCTCCGGTCGGCAACAGTTAGCACCTTCGTTCGGGAGAGGTCTGTTGTCGCCACCGAAACGGTCGAGTCGTCGACTATCCCGAAACGCGCTGTGAAGTGAAATATGCTTCCAGCCCCTACCTCGCTCTCCACCCAGGTACGGCCACCCATCATCTCAACGAGTTGTGCGGTGATGGACAATCCGAGCCCGGTCCCGCCGTAGCGACGAGTGGCAGATCCGTCCGCCTGGGCGAACGTGTCGAAGATGGCGTCCTGTTGGTCGTCCGGAATCCCGATCCCGGTGTCTGCAACCGAGAAATGGAGCATGGTCTCGTCGCCGCCCATGTCATCAGCGGTAACGGTGACGGCAACACCGCCGACGTGAGTGAACTTCAATGCGTTCCCGATGAGGTTGATGAGTATCTGGCGAAGGCGGCCGGGGTCGCCCTGCAACCCCTCCGGAATATCTCCAACGATCTCGTGAGTCAGCGCCAGCCCCTTCTCGGCGGCCTTCACTGCCAGAGTGCGGATGGTGTCGCCGATGCTGTCGCGCACGCTGAAGGCGACGTTGTCGAGTTGCATCTTGCCGGCCTCGATCTTCGAGAAGTCAAGGATGTCGTTGACGAGGGTGAGCAGTGCGTCGACTGAGGACTTCGTCATGCCGAGATACTCACGCTGCTCCGGCGTCATGTCCGTGACCAGTGCCAGTTCCGTCATGCCAAGGATGGCGTTCATCGGGGTGCGAATCTCATGGCTCATGTTGGCGAGGAACTCCGACTTGGTGATCGACGCCGCCTCTGCTGCGGTCTTGGCGCGTTCCAGCTGGCGCTGGGTCGCCTTGAGGTCGGTGACATCTGCCATCGATACGACCACATCCTCTAGTTGCAGCCGACCCATCTCGTCGCGCGGCGCCAGCATCCGAAGTACTGCTTCTAGCGGTCTGCCGTCGATTGTCGTCCCCACGACGTCGGTTTTGACGGTGTCCTGGTCGTTCCAGATCGCCGTGAGAATGGCCGCGAACGAGGAGCGCGTGTCTTCGATGATGGTGCGAGGGTCGAGGGTTCCGAGAACGCTGGAGCGATCCGGGGCGTTTAGCAGCCGGACGGTGGCAGGGTTGACGTCGGTCACGGTGATCTTGGAGATCGCCCGATCGAATTCGACAGGGTTCTCCTCCAGGAAGGCCTCGATGTCGCGCACGCCGGCCCGTTTCCACTCGTTCATGACGGCAGCGACCTCTGAGAAGTCCTCCAGCCAGATCGATGTCGGCACTCGTTCGAAGAGGTGGCGGTAGCGCAGGTTGTTCTTCTCCGAGGCTCCTGAGATGAAGCGGAGGGCCACTGAGATCAGCGTGAACAGGGCAACCTCGAAGCCAAGGCTGACGACCGTATTGGTCCTAACCGGTGTCCAGTACAGCTGAGTCATGTACATGGCACCCATGTACAGGGCATAGAAGGGGAAGGCTCTCTTTCGCACGAAGGGGCTGGCGATGACTCCGAACCCGGCAACACCAAACGGAATCGTCTGCGCAACTGCTTCGGCTTCGGGGAAGAACGGAAGCTGCAACACCATGAGGGTGGCGGCGGCAGTGGCGATGAGTCCGGGGCGTAGGCGATTCGTCGCCAGCTGGCGCCACGCGAGGAGCGCTACCAGGAAACACGACCCGGAAAGGGTCATGTAACCGCTCTCACCGCTGAGCGGGCCGAGGACGATGAACCATGGGCCGCCGATGAGGCCGGCCCAGAGGGTCAAGCGGACGAATATCCGCTCGGGTTGTACGGGAGCAATGCTCCCGCGAGTCCCTCGCATCCTAGGTATATCGGGCTATCGACCTGGCAGGTTGAGGTAATTCAGCCTCGCTGGAGGTCGGCGAACTCCTCTACGACATCGTGGGGGAGCCGCACTCTAACCACTGTCCCGTCGTCGTTGTGGGTCTCGCTCAGCACCTCGCCGCGCCGATGCAGGGCGGCCATGGCATCCCCGCGGGCGTATGGCACGAAGAGCTCGATCTCGGTGGTCGCCTCTGCCAGCTTCTTCACGACTGCCTCGAAGAGCCCCTCCATTCCGTCCCCGCTGAGCGCTGAGATCGGTACCGCCTCGGGGTGCAGCAGACGAAGCCGGTTGTAGACCTCTGCCTCGGCTATATCGCCCTTGTTGAGCACCAGGAGCTCGGGGATCTCGCCGGCACCTATCTCTGCGAGGACCTGACGAACTGCTTCGATCTGTTGCTCTGCCTGTGCCGTCGAGCCATCGACCAGATGGATGAGCAGGTCGGCGTGGACGGCCTCATCGAGCGTCGACCGAAACGCCTCGACAAGGTGGTGGGGGAGCCTCTGTACGAATCCGACCGTGTCGGCGAGCAGCACCTCCTGTCCTCCCGGCAGGTCGAAGCGCCTCACCGTCGAGTCGAGGGTCGAGAAGAGCCGATCCTCGGTGAGGACGCCGGCGTCTGTCAGCTGATTGAGCAGGGTGGACTTGCCGGCGTTGGTGTATCCGACGAGTGCCAGCTCGGGCGACGTGGCGCGTTCCCTGGCCTTGCGCTGGGTTGCCCTAACGGTGCTCAGGTGTTCCAGCTCCTTCTCTAGGGCACGGATCCGTTCTGTGATTCGCCGCCTGTCCGTCTCCAGCTTGGTTTCGCCCGGCCCGCGGGTCCCTATGCCGCCGCCGAGACGGCTCATTTCGACTCCCTTGCCCCGAAGTCGCGGCAGGCGGTAGTGGAGCAGGGCCAGCTCTACCTGGAGCATGCCCGCTCTACTCGAGGCGTGTTGGGCGAAGATGTCGAGGATGACCGCCTCGCGGTCTACAACATCGACGCCGAGGGCCTCCTGCAGGTTGCGCTGCTGGCTAGGCGAGAGCCCGTGGTCGAAAACGACGACGTCGATGTCGAGCGCCTTCACGAGGCTGGCCAACTCCTCCGTCTTTCCCTTACCCACCAGGGTCGCCGGGTCGAAGCGGGGACGTCGCTGGAGGTCCGATTCGACGGGATCCGAACCCGCCGTGTCGACGAGTAGCACCAGCTCTTCGAGGCTGGCTTCGGCGGCCGCGATGTCGCCGCTCTTGAGGACTGCCCCGACGAGAAGGGCGCGCTGACGCACGACATCGAAGTCGGTGACTGATGCTGTGAGGCGTCGTCCGCCGCGGTCCTCGTGTCTGCCCGTCATGGCACCTATGAAAGCACGAGGAGCGCTCTAGGCAGAACGGCTGATATCGTGGCAGCGCTGGGGGGCTGGGCAAAGCCCCGTGTCGACCACCGGAGGTTGCCATGGAAGAGTTCACGCCGGAGCAGCACAAGACGTGGGCCGAGCTGTACAGGCGCCAGATACCTCGGGTCGAACGCTATGCCTGCGCCGAGTACCTCGAAGGCTTCTCCATCCTTGATCTCTCCCCGCAGCAGGTGCCGACGGTCGATGATCTGAACGCAAAGATCACACCGCCGACCGGTTGGGAGGTCGTTAGGACTACCACCCGCTACACCGATTCGACCGAGTGGTACCGCCAGTTCGACCAGAAACACTTTCTCGTAACCGACTACATGCGGTCGTGGGAAGAGCTCGATTGGACGCCAGAGCCCGACATGTTCCACGACGTCTTCGGTCACCTGCCCTTCATGGTTCTGCCCGAGTACGCCAGGATTCAGGAGATGTTCGCTCCGGCCTATCTGCGGGCGACGCAGGAGGAGCAGCGCGAGAACATCAAGCGACTTGCCTGGTTCAGTGCCGAATTCGGGCTGGTCCGCGAAGGGTCCGAGATCAAGATCTTCGGGACCGGACTCATGTCCGGCGGCGACGAGATGGAGAAGGCCGCAACCGGAGTCACCGAGCGCCGCGAGTTCACCATCGACAACGTCTTGACCCGCGACAAGGCCGTCAACGAGCAGAACCAGGTTCTCTTCGTCTTCGACTCGATGGAAGCGATGGCGGCCGAGCTCGCCAGCTACTTCGACACGGTCTGAGCTGAGCGATGCTGCGCGTTCCACTCGCCCTTGCTTTGGTCGCCGTGGCCTGCGGAGGGTCGAGTGCAGCGGAGCTTCCGCTCGAAGAGGCGTTGGCGACGGCTGGTAGCCAGTTCGATTCTCTGACCAGCGTCCGCTTTTCGATCATGGTTGACGGAGTCCCGGTCTTCTTCGACGACGATGGAACCCTGGCGGCCACCTCCGCAGATGGCCAGTACTCCGCCCCTGGTTCGTTCCAGGCGGTCGTCGATGTCACCGCATTCGGACTGTCGACCCAGCTGGGAGCGATCTCGGTCGGCGCCGATCGCTGGATCACCAATCCGGTGACCGGAGACTGGGAGCTGCTCGCCTTTGATGTCGGATTCAACCCGTTGGTGCTGTTCGACCCGGATGAGGGCGTTGGAGCGACAGTGCAGCAGCTCGATGCCACTCTCATCGAATTCGGGGACCGCTATCACATACAGGGTGAGGTCGGTGGCCCGACTGTGAAGGTGCTGACGGCAGGCCTGGTCGCCGAGGGCGAGCTGGATGTCGACCTGTTCATTGACGCGGAATCACTGCAGATAGTCGAGTTGTCTTTCGATGTCGCAGGAGCCGAAGGCGTCAGCGAGTGGACGATCGAATTCAGCGAATTCGACAAGCCCGTGACGATCGAACCTCCGGAGTTGTGAGGAATCCTCGGCCGGGCCTAGTTCTCGCCGTCGTTGCGTTCGGCGTCTTTGTCGCTGCCGACGATCTCACGGTCGTGACAACGATGCTTCGCCAGATGGTCTCCGACTTCGAGATAGCGCTTCCCGACGGCGTAGACGATGCCGCCTGGATCGTCGACAGCTATCTCATCGCCTACGTCGCGGTGATGCCGTTCGCCGGGAGGGCGAGCGACCTGCTGGGACGACGACGCGTCTACGTGGCTGCCCTATCCCTCTTCGCGTTGGGTTCACTGCTGATCGCCCTGACAGACCAGTACTCGGTGCTCATCTTTGGCAGGGTGATAACGGCGGTCGGCGGCGGCGCTCTGGTTCCTGTCGGCCTTGCGGTCGTTGGCGATGTGTATCGAGAGCGCCGGCGAGGGAGGGCGCTCGGTGTACTCGGTGCCGTTGACACGCTGGGCTGGGTTTGGGGACCGCTCTTCGGTGCCCTCCTGGTGCGCTTCTTGGACTGGAGATGGCAGTTCTATCTGAACATCCCGCTGGCGGTTGCCGGCATTGTCGCGGCCTGGATCGTGCTCCGGGACCTCGATCGGCCCACGGCGGTCGGGCGTATGGATTGGGCTGGCGCCACGAGCTTGACAGTGGCGCTCGTTGCTCTCAACGTTGCGCTGCTGGAGTCGAGTGACATTCAGTCCGTAACGGGCCTCGGCGATCTCACCGCCCAGACCAGGCTGCCGGTTGTCCCGCTGCTGGTCCTGGCAGCTCTCGCCACCTTCGTCTTCGTCGTCATCGAGCGACGCACCACCTATCCGACGGTCGACCTTGGCCTCTTCCGGCAACCTGATTTCGCGCCCGCAGTTGCAGTGAACTTCTTGGTCGGGGCAGCCCTGATCATCGCCATGGTCGATGTTCCCTTCTTCGTCAACGTGCTCGAGACAGATGTAACGAGTGCCGCTCTGACGAGCGGTTGGGTGCTCTCGGCCCTTACCGCCTCCATGGCTGTGTTCGCGTACGTCGGAGGCAGGAGGTCAGAACACTCCGGATACCGCCTTGTGACCCTCGTTGGTTTAGCCGTCGCAGCTGGGGCTTTCGTGTTCATGGGTGTGTTCTGGGACCCCGAGGTCTCCTTTGGTGTCATGGCATGGCAACTCGCCATTCTCGGTATTGGATTCGGACTGGTTACGGCTCCCACCAACGCCGCTGTCGTTGATGCCGCCCCAGACGATCAGCGCGGTTCGGCGGCGGGACTCGTGATAGTGGCGAGGCTCATCGGCCTCAGCGTCGGCCTCAGCGGCCTGACGGCGTGGGCCTTGCGGCGATACAACGAGCTGCGAGAATCCATCGTGCTGCCACCTCTCGACGACCCGGGCTACGCAGACGCGGTTGCGACCTCACAGGCCGAACTTACGGCGACTGCGCTGGCGGAGACATTCCTGGCGGCGGCTGTCGTCCTTAGTATTGGCTTCCTATTCGCACGCAGGCTGCGCCCTGTATCAGAGCAAATCTCTAGCCGCTAGCGTCGTGGCTATCCAACAAAGGTGGTCGTATGGCGATGTCCCAAGAGCACAAGGACGCATTGGCACAAGGCCGCAAAGAAGCGCGTGCCATTGCCGCCTATTTGGATTCATTGGGGGCTCGGAAACGTGGTCGCCCAGTGACCGAGGCCAGCGTGCAGAAAAGGCTTGAGGCCACCCGGCGCGCCATTCGATCCGAGGGCAATTCCTTGCGTCGCGTTGAATTGGTTCAGAAGCGTCTCGACCTGGAAAAGCAGCTGGTCGCGCTGCGTACCAAGGCTGATCAATCGGCGCTGGAGCGGCAGTTCATTCGCCACGCCCGCCCCTACTCAGAGCGCAAGGGCATTTCTCGAGGGGCCTGGCGTGAGGCGGGTGTCCCCGCTTCTGTGCTGCAAGAGGCCGATATCAAGCGCTGACAACAGGCGCTTGTTATTGTCTGGCACATGAAGACCGTCGCCCACATTCTGGCTGACAAGGGTTCCGAGGTTTGGTCGGTCTCCCCGAACGACACGGTCTATTCAGCCCTCGAACTCATGGCAAGCAAGGGCACCGGGGCGGTGCTGGTCATGGATGAGGGTCGCCTGGTCGGCATCCTCTCCGAGAGGGATTACGCCCGCAAGGTCATCCTCCTGGACCGCTCCTCGAGGGACACGCCCGTTGCGGACATCATGACCGCGCGCGTCTCGGTGGTCCCTCCCGACATGTTGACCGAAGAGTGCATGGCCCTGATGACCGACAAGCACATTCGTCACCTGCCCGTCGTCGATGGGGACGAGGTGGTTGGGGTCATCTCTGTGGGTGATGTTGTCAAGGCGGCCATCAGCGAGCGCGAATTCATCATTGACCAGCTGGAGCGGTACATCTCGGGCGGATGATCGATCTCGCCGCCATCCAAACCGCATCCGAGCGAATCCAGCCCTACGTGGTCAGGACCCCGATGCTCGGCAGCCGTTCTCTGAGCGAGAGGCTCGGAACGCGGGTATCTCTCAAGGTCGAGGCCTTCCAGCGAACCGGCTCCTTTAAACCAAGAGGGTCGATCAATCAGCTCCTGGGCCTCAGTGACGACCAGCGAGCCCGCGGCGTGGTCGGATTCAGTGGGGGCAATTTCGCACAGGGTCTTGCCTACGCCGGCCAGCAGCTTGGCGTAGCCACCACCGTTGTGATGCCTGAGGGAACGCCATCGAACTATGTCGACGCCACTCGCGGCTACGGGGCCAACATCGAGTTGACACATTCGATGTCTCAAGCCATCGACCGAGTTGACGAGCTGTCGGCAGGTGGCCTGGCCGCTGTTCATCCGTTCGACAACCTCGACATGATTCATGGCAACGGCTCCGTCGGTCTCGAGATCGTCGCGGACGCTCCCGACGCCACCGATGTCGTTGTCAGCATCGGGGGAGGCGGGTTCATCGCAGGCGTCGCAGCTGCCGTCAAGGGCCTGCTCCCTCAAGCGCGCGTCTGGGGAGTTGAGACGGAGGGAGCTGACGCCATGTCGCTGGCTCTCGCTGCCGGCAAGCCGGTCACCATCGAACCGACCTCGATCGCCAAGACCTTGGCGGCTCCGTGGGTGTCAGAGCTCACTCTGGAGGCCGCGCAGGAGTACGTCGATGGCGTTACGGTCGTCTCCGACGCGGCCGCCATCGCTGCCCTCGAGTACATACTCGAACGCACCAAGATCCTGACCGAGCCCGCTTCCTCTTGCACCGTCGCCGCGGCCGAGGAGTTGGTCCTCGGCGAACACGTCGTGATCGTGCTCTGCGGAGGGAACGTCTCCTTGGCGGATGTAGCGCAATGGCGGGACAGCTAATAGCGCCAAGCCGTAGTGCGGTTGGTGGATCTACGGTCAACCGACAGAGCTTTGGTGCCGAGATTGGGAAGTACCCGTACGATTGACGTTCGAGAGGAGCCGAGCCGATGCGGTCATTGACTCTGACGCCGCACATAGTCGTGGCTGACTTGCCCAGCGCTCCGTGGGGCCAGCCACTCGAGGTGGGCGAGGGGGCCTGGTGAGCTGGGAGGCCTGGTACACGCTTGCGGTTGTCGCGGTCGTCGTCGTGATCCTGACTCGCGACCTGCTGCCGCCTGCCGGCGCCTTTCTTGCTGCTTTGGTTGCGGTCCTCGTTCCCGAGATCATCGAACCCGGCGAGGCCTTTTCTGGCTTCAGCAATCCGGCTCCGATAACGATCGCCGCGCTGTATGTGCTGGCTGGGGCGGTCGAGAAGACGGGCGCTGTGACGACATTCGTGTCATCCGTCTTCGGCAGCAATGGCAGTACCCGCGTTGCCCTGGCCCGGATCACCGTTCCTACGGCGACGGCCTCGGCCTTCCTCAACAACACGCCCATCGTTGCGATGCTCATTCCTCAGGTAGAGAGGTGGAGTGAGTCACGGGGCCGATCTCCTTCGCGCTACCTGATGCCGCTCTCCTTCGCAGCCATCCTCGGCGGTGTCGTCACCGTCATAGGCACTGCGACCAATCTCGTGGTGAGCGGGTTGTTCGTAGCAGAGGGGATGGAGCCGATCGGTTTCTTTGAGATCACCAAGGTCGGCCTACCGATGGCGATCATCGGCATCGGCGTCATCGTGTTGCTGTCTCCCGTCGTGACCCCCGACCGCCGGTCCGCCTACCAAGAGATGGTTGAGGACGTACGTCAATATGCCGTGGAGATGGCGGTGGCACCCGGCCAGGCACTCGATGGCAAGACGGTCGCCGGAGGCCGGCTTCGAGACCTGCGCGGCGTCTTCCTCGCCGAGATCGAACGGGATGGCGATGTGATCGCCCCCGTTGCTCCCGACACGGTGCTCCATGGCGGCGACCTGCTCCACTTCTTCGGGATGTCGGATGACATCGTCGACCTGCAAGCCATTCCGGGCTTGGTGTCGACAGAGCATCACCACGTCGTCGACCTTGACACCGCTCGGTCCAACTATTTCGAAGCCGTCGTTGGCGAGGCTTCTCCGTTGCTCGGTAGAACCCTCAAAGAGATCGGATTTCGTTCCAGATACCAGGCAGCTGTGATCGCCATCCATCGAGGAGGGCAGCAGGTGGAGGGGAAGTTGGGGTCTATCCGGGTACGACTCGGCGACACGCTGCTGATCGTTACCGACCCCGGGTTTCGGAGACGGTGGAAGGACAGCAACCACTTCCTGCTCATCGCGCGGCTTGGTGGATTGCCGCCGGGAACATCGGCAGGCGCCCGGAGAACGGGTCTTGTTGGTCTTGGCGTCGTCGTGTTGGCCGCAACCGGGATCACCTCATTGATCGCGGCCGTCCTGCTGGGCGCGGTAGCGATCGTCATGCTCGGAGTGCTAACCCCAGGGGAGGCCCGCGAGTCTGTCAACCTCGACGTCGTCGTGATGATCGCGGCAGCGCTTGGCCTCGCCGAGGCGATGAACACCTCCGGGCTGGCAGAGGCAGTTGCAGATCGCGTCGTTGACATGTTTGGGGACGGCAGTGGTGTCGCCGTGTTGTTTGGCGTGGTCCTCGCTACGACGCTTCTCAAGGAGTTCGTGACCACGAACGCCGCTGCGGTGCTGATCTTTCCCATCGCGATTTCGACGGCGACCTCGCTCGGCCTTGACCCCAGAGCATTTGGAATGGCCGTGGCTCTCACCGCGGCCAGCTCGTTCCTGACACCCATCGGCTACCAGACCAACATCATGGTCTATGGACCTGGAGGCTACCGGTTCACCGACTACCTCAGGCTGGGAGTGCCCCTTACTGCGGTCACCATTACGACGACGATGGTTCTGGTGCCGGTGTTCTGGCCGCTCTGAGAGGGGCAGAAGCGTTGGTGGCCTGGACCACGTGGCCGCGACTTGGCCAACGGTTTGCACGCCTACCGAAGGGCGAGGGCCAGTCTCTAAGGCCCGCCAACATGCTTCCGATACAAGAAGTGTGACGAATTACCCGCTGCGGGCAGACTCGGCATCGTTCCCCGACAGCACACAGGAGAGCCTTGCCCAGCGCCATCGCGATGCCATGGCGGTGTGCTCGCGCGTCCTGCTCTCGGCAGAGAGCCTAGAGGGGGTCGACGAGGCGCTGGAAGCATTGCTCTTGGCGACAGACGCCACGTCGATCTTCATCGAACTCAATGTCGACGACGCCGAACTCGGCCCTTGCTCGAACATGGTCAGAGAGTTGGCCAGAGGCGGACTGGAGCCTGACATCGACCATTGGACGCTCGTTCCCTGGGCGAACATGCCGGAATCGCACCAAAGGCTGTCTCGAGGCGAACCCTTTGCCTTCCGAGTCAGCGACCTCGGGCCAGTTGAGGGGGCGCAGTACGAGGGAACGGAAGTTCTCTCGGAATTGGATATACCGTTCTCGGTGGGGGGGGGAGTGGGCCGGTCTACTCGGTCTCTCAGATTCTCGCGTCGAACGCGCTTGGCACTCCGACGAAGTGAACCTCATGACCGCTGCCGCGGAGATGCTAGGCGCGTTCTGGGAGCGTCAGGAGTCGCTGAAGGCTGCAAAGGCGATGATTGCTACCACCGAAACGGCGCTGCGCCACCAACGCGCGTTGGTCACCAGCTCGCGGGCGCTACTCGCACTCCCTGATGAGCAGGAGGCCCTGCATGTCGCCCTTTCAGCCCTCACCGAGGCCACTGAAGCCGATTACGGCTTCGTGGAACGCAACGAGGAAGTGGACGGCGTGGGGTTGTGCAGTCGGACTGTCCATGAAGTTGACCGAACCAAGTCGGCGCTGGAGGTCGATCCGGTCTGGGAGTTGGTGCCGTGGTCGAAGATGCCTGACTCCTACAGCATGCTGTCGATGGGCCTTCCCTTCGCGTTCCACTTAGATGACCTTGGGCCTATCGAACGCCGGTTGTACGAGTCCGATCCCTATCCCACAGCTTCCGAGATAGACATCCCCATACTCGTGGATGGGTCGTGGGAAGGTTTGGTGGGCTTCTCCCACGAGTCAGCCACTCGGGAGTGGACCGAGCAAGAGAAGGAATTGCTCACCACCGTCGCCGACATGATCGGTGCCCACTGGGCTCGTCAGCGGACACAGGAGAAGCTGGCTGAACTCCTAGTCGCCAAGGACACCTTTCTCGCCAGTGTCAGCCACGAGCTGCGTACTCCCCTAACGGCCATCGTCGGCTTGTCTTCCGAACTCCACGACTTCCCCGACCGCTTCGAGCCGGAAATGGCGCGCGAGCTCATAGCCGTTATCGCCCGGCAGAGCTCCGATCTCAGCAACATCATCGAGGACCTGCTGGTGGCGGCTCGAGTCGACAAAGAGATTCACACCAGCCCGAGTCACGTCGATGTTGGCCTCGAGGTCGCACGCGTTATCGAAGCATTGGGCATGGGCGCCGTTGAGCCGGTCGGCACCGCGGTGGCGTGGGCTGATCCGGTTCGTGTCCGCCAGATCATGCGCAACCTCTTGACAAACACCAAACGCCATGGCGGTCCCAATGTCGAGATGGAGATCTCGTCGCTCCAAGACCGCGTCGTTGTGCGGGTGATCGATGATGGGGACGGCGTTGACGAGTCACGAGTCGACGCCTTGTTCGAGCCGTATCAGATCGGTCAACAGGAGCCGAGCCAACCCGACTCCATCGGCCTCGGACTCGCCATCTCTGCGAGGCTGGCCATGTTGATGGGCGGAGACCTGCGCTACTCAAGGGAAGGGGACCACACCGTCTTCGCGTTGGCTCTCCCCCGCCAGCCATAGGAGACATCTGCGCAACCGCCGTGAGCCTTGCTGTAGCTTCGAACGCGCTCCCGTTACTCGATGCGGAGGCAGATGGGAATCGAACCCACCAGGGATATTTCGACCCCTCAACGGTTTTGAGGTTCCTGGGGCACCCCTTCACGTATCGAGCGCCGAGGTGCCGTTAGAGGCGGCCGATGGGAGGGTTCGAGGTGGCCTCACAACGGTGCTCTGCAACTTCGGTACGGCTACGCTCGTCGAGTCAAGGGGGTATTGGTTTGAGCCTGCAGTATGACCGACCGGAGACGAAGTACGCCGACACCGGTGCAGGCCAGGTCGCCTTCCAGCAGTTCGGTACAGGTCCACCTGACCTGATCTACATGACCTCTCTCGAGTCGCATGCCGAGATGATCTGGGACCACCCGATCCCGGCTCACTATTTCGAGCGGCTGGCCTCGTTCAGCCGCGTCCTCTACTTCGACATTCGTGGTTCCGGAGCTTCCGACGGGGTGCCTTTGGGGAAGCCTCCAACCCCTGAAAACTGGACGGACGATGCACGCGTGGTTATGGACGCTGCCGAAGTTGAGCGGGCGGCTGTCGTAGCCGAGGTCGAAGGCGGCTTCATGGGGATGACGTTCGCGGCGATACACCCAGAAAGGACTACGGCGCTGGTGTTGATCAACACGTTCGCGAGGCTGATGCGTGCGGACGATTATCCGATCGGCATGCCTGGGCACATGCGTGAAGCGGTCGTGCAGTGGGCTCGCGCATCGTGGGGTCAGCCCGGGTACTTCGATCTCATGCTCCCAAGCAGAAGAGATGATTCCGGGTTCCAGGAGTGGCTGGCGCGGTATCAGCGGGTAGCCGCTACACCAAACACTGCAATCACCATCTACGAGAACTTTGGAATGCAGGTAGATCTCCGCTCGATTCTCAGCTCGATCAAAGTTCCGACACTGGTGATCTGCCGCAAGGAGGCAGCCTGGCACCGACCCGAGCACAGCCGGTATTTGGCTGAGCAAATCCCCGACGCGAAGCTTGTCGAACTACCGGGCGCCGACACGCATCCGGTGTTCGCCGCCGACCCAGAACCTGTGCTGAATGAGATCGAGGAGTTCGTCACAGGAGTGCGCTCCACGCCCGTACCTGATCGAACCTTGGCAACGGTCATGTTCACCGACATCGTTGACTCAACGCAGCATGCGGCACGCCTGGGCGATCGTGACTGGCTCGACCTGCTCGAGCGACATCAACGCATGACCCGTGATTATCTCGACAGGTAC
>CAXMQS010000087.1:0-1575 GCA_964195995.1 uncultured Acidimicrobiia bacterium | reverse complement strand
ACTCCCCGAAACCTGGATCGGAAGGCCATCGTTGACGAAGGGGCGATGCATGACTTGATTGATCTTGCGAGCCCACTCGACGACTTCGTTTATCCCCTCCAAGTCGCGCAGCAGGACTCCGAACTCATCTCCACCGAGCCTTGCGACGTGCTCTTCACCTCCAACGACATCTGTCAGCCGAAGCGCCATCTCCTGCAAGAGGACGTCCCCGCGCTGATGTCCAAGGGTGTCATTCACTTCCTTGAAACGGTCGAGATCAATGAGCAACACCGCCACCCTTCGATCAGCATTACGAGCGCGACGCAACGCCTCTTCGACAACGATTGTGAAGTGGAGCCGGTTGGGCAGGCCGGTCAGCGCATCATGGACCGCCTGATGATCCTTGTGGCCCATTTCGGTCTGCAGTCTGTCGACTAGTCGACCCCGTTCGAACGAGACACTGGCGTGGCGGCCCAGGCCATCGAGCAGCCGTAAATCGTCGGGTCCGAAAGTGATCCCATCGCCACGGGGACCGACGACAAGAAGGGTCGACGTTCCGCCGCCACCTCCGAGAATGGCAGCCATACCCCCCTCTACACCGAGTCCGGAGTAGTGGGTGACAACGCCCTCTGGTGCATCGGCGACGGCCATAACCGAGACCGATTTGCCGTCGGGCACGACTCCTGACAAACCTGCAACCAGCGCCGGAGGAGCCGGTCGACGTTGAATTCCACTGTCGCTCAGGGTCACCGCCGTCGAGCCGACGCCTCGGCTCAGAACCGCCTCGGCGAATTCAGCGCCAAAGAAGTCACGCATTTGGGTCAAGGTGACTTCGACCAATTCGTCGGTCGCCACCGCACCGTCGATCTCCAAAGTAAACGAGTACATGGCTTCAAGATCGCCGTAGCGCTTGCCCATCGTTCCATAGACTTGAACGATCGCGTACAGGCCGCCGGCGGCGATGGCGACTCCAATTAGGGCGAGCGGGTCCTGCCAGGCGAGAAAGAGCCCGCCAATCGCAAGCGCCGCTGAAACGATTCCGAGGAGGCTGCCGGCCAGCAGTGATCGGACGACCGGTCGGAACGCCGCCTTGGGCTGCGCCAACCTGACCATTCCACCCACAGCGATGACCCCGACCGCCACGGCCGCCAACAAGGCAACGAATCCGGCGCCGAGACCCGCCGCGGACACCTGCGACCTACCGGAGAGCAGTACTCGATAGGCAGCGATGGCGACAGCCGTGTCGAGGACGAAGACTCCCAGATTGAAGATGATCTTGTGAAGTGCCTGCCTGCGATGTACCACCAGGATGAACGTGGAACCGACCACCCGTCCTAGGAGAAGTGCCATTGGGCTGGCCATCGCCAGACCCAAGATGAACGGGATTTCGCCCAGTGAAACGGTGTGTGTGTCGCGTTGCACATGGATATTGACGATGAACAACTCGGTGAGGACGAACGCGGCGGCAAGCGCCCACCACGGAAATACGATCGGCGATGCCGGTACGTCTGATCCCGGTGCAGCGATTAGCAAAGGCACGGCCACAGCCGCCATTGCGACGGCCACGGCAAAGTACCTCAGGCGGACGGCGGCTGT
>CAXMQS010000086.1:0-1909 GCA_964195995.1 uncultured Acidimicrobiia bacterium | reverse complement strand
CTTCAGCCCTTGCGCCGGGACCGCCTGCCCAGGATCGCAGCCAGAGTCGCTACCGCCACCCCGATTCCGGTAGCCCAGCGGGCGATGATGCGTCCCAAGAAAGGTCGCCTCGGGTTGGAGGCATCCTGAGGCGGCAGAGTGGCCATGACCTGGGTGTGTAATCCTCCCGGAGCAGGCAGCACTTCACCCTCGAGGCCGCCCAGATCACGCGACACGCCGCGCAGCCGCGCGGAGTCGGCCTGACAGCGAAGACAGTGGCGGCGATGCCCGTCGAACAGAGACGTGAGGCGAGAGCCATCAGGAATCGCGTTCGAGATACGACAAATGATCCAGCTCACGATGACCCCTCCAACAACACTCGCACTCGCTTTCGGGCTCGATGCAGTCTCACCTTGGCCGTCGTATGGGTAATGCCAAGTTCACGAGACACTTCAGCATGAGACCAGCCGTACACATCGCGCAGCACCAGAACGGCTCGCTGCCCGGGACTCAACTGCTCGATGGCAGTGCGCAAACCGGCTCGCAACTCGATCATCTCTCCTGCCTTTTCCGGGCTGGTGGCGTGATCGATCGCCTCGTCATAAACCGAATCATCGAGTTGCTGGGTGTCGTGACGGGCGGCGCGTCTGCGCATCGTCCATGCCGTGTTGACGGTGATTCGGTGAAGCCAAGTCCCCAATGCAGCCTCGCCGCGGAATCTGGGCATGGCCCGCCATGCCCGGATAAGGGCTTCCTGCGCCACATCAGCGGCAAGGTCGGGCCCGACGAGGCGAACCGCAAGCGTGTACACCGTGTCTCGATACCTCCACACCAGCTCGCCGAAGGCATCCGGGTCTCCCTCTCTCGCCTTCGCGATGAGCTCTTGCTCGTCCTCTTGGACCCGGCGGGAGGTCACTGAGTTACCAATGCGCCGGCGGTGACAAGACGCTGATCTTCTGCAGCAAGTACCAGGTCGAGCTCGGCACCGTCGGCGGTGACGGCACCTACTACCCCGGTCACCCGCGCCGCGGCAGCTGGTCGGAGCGGGCTACGGAATCGAAGTCGTATCGAAGCGAGGACGCCATATCTCCCCGCCAAACGGCCGATCCATGCGGCCATGAGCAGACCATGGACGATCACTCCCCCAAGGCCGGCGGCTCGCGCCGCATCGTGATCGAAGTGGATTGGATTCCAGTCTTCCGATGCGGCCGCATACCTCATGAGGTCGGATCTCGACGCACCACAGCGAAGATCGACAAGCTGCTCGCCTTCGACCGGGAGCTCGAGCCGCCCTTCATCAACATCAGACCGGGGGCGTTCATCGACAGCGGGCTCTTCGATCTCGTCGGTCGCCGCCGCCGCTTGGTCTGACATCAGGAACACAGACGATCCGGTGAGCCACGGGCCCTGGTCCGAGCCTGCCTCGAGCGAGAAGGTGACCAAATGCAATGCTCCCCGCGCTCTCACCGCTTGGACCGTGCCAACCACCCCGATCTCCTCGCCAATGGCGAGTGGGCGCATCCAGGAGAACGACTGTTCGGAGTGAATCAATGACCGGGTAAACGGACGCACCACCTCGTCGTGGAGAAGCGCCGGAGCCGCCGTAAACAGCGCCACATTGGCGAACATCGGAGGAACGGCCTCAACCGCACCAGCATCACCAGTCGCAGACGCAAAAGCAGCGACTCGATCATCGGTCACCGCCAACGGGAACGGGCCGTAGCTCGTTCCGATCAGTTCATCGAGGCCGGACATATCGTGGCCCCCAGGTACTTCAGCGCGTTTCTTTGTGTGGGGTGTGGTCGCGGCACCAGCGGCAGTACTTCTTGAGTTCCAGCCGGTCGCGGGTATTGGTCTTGTTCTTTGTTGTGACGTAGTTGCGGCGCTTGCACGTCTCGCAGGCGAGCGTGAGCGGCGGTCGCTTGTCAGA
>CAXMQS010000085.1:0-14355 GCA_964195995.1 uncultured Acidimicrobiia bacterium | reverse complement strand
CACATGCCGAGGCGGCCGTCGGGAAGCCGCAGCTCGCGCAATGCATGGTCGTAGCGAGGATCAGTAGGCATTCGCCACCATCAGCTCCTCGCAGGGGAACAAAGTGATGACCCTGGCCCCGTCCGCTGTCACCACCAGCTCTTCCTCTATGCGGGCCGCCGAGCGGCCGTCGGTGGCAGGGGCGTAGGTCTCGAGGGCGAAGACCATTCCTTCCTTGATCTCGACTGGAGAGTCCAGCGAGTTGAGGCGACTGATGATCGGTCGCTCATGGAGGCCGACGCCGACCCCATGTCCGAACTGGAGGCCGAAGGCATCCATCTCGTCTTCGAAGCCGAACTCGGTGGCCTCGGGCCACACACTGGCGATCTGGTCGGTGGTTGCCCCCGGCTTGACGAGGGCGATGGCGGCATCCATCCACTCCCGCGACTGCTTGAACGCATCGTGGTGTGCCTGCGAAGCGCGCCCCACCGCGAAGGTCCGGTAGTAGCAGGTGCGGTAGCCGTTGAAGACGTGGATGATGTCGAAATACGCCTGGTCCCCTGGCCTGATGAGCCGGTCGCTGAACACGTGGGGATGGGGGCTGCATCGCTCGCCGGCGATGGAGTTGACGGCCTCGACGAACTCCGAGCCCATCTCGAAAAGCCGGGCGTGGGCCAGCCCCACGATGTCCGACTCTCGTATCCCGGGCTTGAGGGCCTCGTAGATGTCGTGGTACACCCCGTCCACCATGGCGCAGGCCTGGGTGAGCAAGATGATCTCGTCTTGGCTCTTGATCTCGCGGGCCCGCATCATCGCCTGCTGGCCGTCGACCACCTGCAACCCGGCCCCTTGCAGCGCCAGGAACACCGAGGTCTCGGCCAGATCAACGCCGAGCCTCTCGCCTGCGATCCCGGCGTCCTCAAGCGCCTCCTTGATCTCCCGAACCGCTCGATCGTGAAGCCCGGTCTCGGGCCCGATGGCGCCCTGCAGCCCGGTATTGCCTCCGACCGAGTTCTCGGTGTCGTACATGTGAGGAAGCTGCAGCCGATGCGCCTTGGCGGCCGACCCGAAGTCCCAGATCTTCGGGCGCCCCTCCCGGGTCACGAGTGCCCATCGCTCGCCCTTGTTGAAGGCCCAATAGCCGATCTGGGTCGCCGTTGCGTAGCGAATGTTCGACGTCTCGAACAAAAGGACGGCCCCGAGGTCGAACTCCTCGAGCATCATCCGGACCCGAGCCAGCCGGTATTGGCGCAGCCGCTCGAAGTCAACCCGGTTCTCCCAATCGACGGCCATCACGCCTGGGGCGGGGCTGGTTGCTACGGGGAACTCTTTCATTGGGTTGCTCCTTGTATCAGTTGTCTTCAGCCAGGGCGTTCTCGAGGTATGACCAGTCGCGGGCGAAGCGGTAGGACTGGCGCGGCGGCGGCTGCGGCGCCTGGGTCTCCAGCCAACGCACGTGGCCTGCTCCGATGTTGCGGAACTCGTGGACACAGCCGACGCCGGCCCAGGCCACGTCGCCGGGTGCGAGCTGGTAGGTCGTTCCGTCGAAGACTGCCTCCACCTCGCCCTCGAGGATCTGGTAGGTCTCCTCGAGGGGGTGGTCATGGGCGCCGGCGACTCCATCCTGTTCGTACTGCACCATGAACATGGTCGACAGGTCTGCGCCGAGGTCGGAGTCGACCATCATCTTCACCGAGATCCCGCTGTAGACCAGCAAGGCGGTGCGCATGCTGGCGCTCAACGCCAAGCGGTCCTGGGTCTGTTTCGTGGCGTCCATCGACTCCCCATCTATGTGTCCGAAGTAGCGATTGCGGGGATCGCGCACGTCGAATGGCTGCGCCGTGAGCGCCTCGAGTGGTGGCGGGAACTGGGTGTCGAATCCGAAGCGCTCCCGCGGCAGCGGCGCCTTCATCTCCGAGAAGGTCACCGGCTCGCCAGACGTGTTCCGGAAGGCATGGGTGGAGCCAAGCGGCAGCAGTCCGTAGTCGCCGGCGACGAGCTCGACGCCACCTTCGAGCGTGTCAACGGTCAGCGACCCGGCGACGACGTACAGCGACTCCTCCCAGGAGTGGACGTGGCTGTCGACGGAGCCTCCCGGCTCGAGGCGGGCGACGCGGAACCCCATCTGCACAGCCCCACCGGCCTCGTCGACGACGTTGTCGCCGCTGTACCCGGTGCTGCGACCCACGAACTCGGCCGGGGTCTGGTAGTCCAGGTCGGGGACCTTCTTCACGATGTGCTCGGACATCAGGCCTCCCCGCGCAGGTACACGGCGATGGTGCTGAGGTCTCGCTCTCCGAGACCGGCGTCGATGGCTTCCGCTTTGGCGTGGTTACGGTTCCACACAACGAGGTCGTAACCGGCGGCGGCATCGCGATGGGCCATGGCGCTGCCCATCCGTCCCAATCCCACGACCGCGACCGTGTCATTCACTGTCCAGTGACACTAATCATTCTCTGGCGTCTTGTCAGGTCGGTATCAAGATCCGCAGGAAACCCCTCCAATCACGGGCATCTATGCCACGATTGTTCACTGTCACTGCACACGATGGGCTCTGAGCGTCTAGGCTCACTTGCAAGACGCAGAAGGAGCACAATGGGCGACGGATCAGTTCTGGTAGTCGGTGGTACCGGGGGCATCGGACGTGAGGTGGCACGCCACTATCACGCCAAGGGCGAGGATGTGACCATCACCGGTCGCGACCCCGAGCGCACCTCGTCGATCGCGGCCGAGATCGGCGACGGCGTCGGGACCCTGGCCTTCGACCTCGCCGAGCCCGAGACGATTGCAGACGCCCTGGCCGGGCTCAGCCCGGTTTCGCGCTTGGTGTTGTCGGCGATCGCCCGAGACAACAACCCCATCCGCGAGTACACCATCGCCGACGCCATCAACCTCACGACGATGAAGCTCGTCGGCTACACCACGACCGTCCACACCCTCATCGACCGGCTGGGAGAGGACAGTTCGGTGTTGCTGTTCGGTGGCAGGGCCAAAGACCGCCCCTACCCGGGCTCCACAACTGTGACCACGGTCAACGGAGGTGTCAGCAGCCTCATCCGCACTCTGGCCATCGAGCTGGCGCCGGTGCGCTTCAACGCCATCCACCCCGGCATAGTTGGTGACAGCCCGTTCTGGGAAGGCAAGCAGGCCGCGCTGGACGCCACCATCGCAAGGACGCCGACGGGACGCCTCGCCACGATGGCCGACGTCGTCGACGCCACCGCTTTCTTGCTCGAGAACCAGGCGATGAACGGAGTCAACCTGTACGTCGACGGTGGCTGGATCCTGCTGTGACCCAGGATGCGGGAGGCATCGACGAGACTCTCGAAGGGATCGGCGAGCGCCTACGCGACGAGCGAGTAAAGGCCGGACTCAGCCAACGCGAGCTGGCCCGCCGCCTCGGCTTGTCGGCCAGCATGATCTCCCAGCTCGAGAGCGGCCTCTCCAAGCCATCGGTGGGGACGCTCTACTCCATCGTCACCGAGCTCGACGTGTCGCTGGACCACGTGATCCGCGGCAAGGACTACAGCGACGGTGACCGCAGTGCCCCTTCTCGCTCGGAGCTCAGCCCACTGGTGCACCCCGCCGATCGCCAATCGATCGATCTCGACTCCGGAGTGCGGTGGGAGGAGCTGGCGGCCTCCGCCCAAGGCGACATCGACTTTCTCGAGGCCATCTATGAGGTCGGAGGGTCTTCCACGTCGGCCCAGTCGCTGATGCGCCACGAGGGGCGGGAGTACGGCTACGTGATGTCGGGAACGCTCGGCATCCAGATCGAATTCGATGAGTACGAGCTGGCCCCCGGCGACTCCATCGCCTTCGACTCCACCCGGCCGCACCGCCTCTTCAACAAAGGTGACGAGCCGGTGCGGGCCATCTGGTTCGTAGTGGGCCGAGATGCCGATGGCCGCCCCTCACGGCTCAGACCCCCTGCTCTCGAGAATCAGCGGTCAACTAGGGTCGCTCCAGCGGACGAAAGGACCTAACCATGGCGGAGAACCTTCCATCTCTCAGTTTCTACACATCACCCGATCAGTACGGCGATGTTCCGGGATCGGCCTACGACGGCAGAGCCCAAGCCGGCATGGAGAGCCTGATGTCAAAGGGCTACTACACCGACACCATCGGCGGCGGCGTTCACTACGTGAAGGATGGGTGGTACTACCAGCTCGTCGTCGAACATGACGATGGCCTCATCGTGGTCGATGCCCCGCCCAGCAATGGCCAGTACTTCCTGGGCGGAAACATCCTCAACGCCATCGGCGAGATCTCAGACAAGCCGGTCACCCACCTCATCTACTCGCACCATCACCGCGACCACATCGGCGCCGCGACCGTCTTCGGCCCTGATGTCGTGATCATCGCCCAGGAAGAGTGCGCCGCCCTGGTGGCGAGCGCCGCCGACCCGCAGCGGCCCCCAGCGACCGAGACCTTCCGCGACAGCTACACGCTGTCCGTCGGTGGGCAAACCCTGCAGCTCGACTATCACGGCAACGTCCACTGCAACGGGAACATCTTCATCTACCACGCAGACCAGAAGGTGCTGATGAACATCGACGTCATCTTCCCTGGATGGGTGCCGTTCACGAGCCTTGCCATGGCCTCAGATCTGCGGGGCTTCATGCGAGGCCACGACGAGATACTCGGCTACGACTTCGACACCTTCGTCCCCGGCCATCTGACGCGACTCGGGAACCGTGAAGACGTCGAGGTGCAAAAGGCGTTCTTCACCGACATCACTGATACTGCGATGAAATACCTCGACGACGTGTCGCCGGCCCGCAACGCCATGGATGCTCCGGTCACATTTATGAGCGCCGCCGAACAGGCGGGTGGTTGGGAGAACCCGTGGCTCATCTTCGATGCCTACCTGAACGGCATCACCGATCTGGTTGTCGACGAGGTGCTCCCTCGCTGGCAAGGGCGCCTCGCCGGCGTCGACGTATTCCTCAGATCACACGCCTGGGAGGTTGTGGAGAGGCTCCGCATCGACGCCTAGGCACTGCTAGGCGCTCGCCTCCCGCCATGCTGTGATCTGACGCTGCACTTCGGCCGCGTCGAACCAGGCGTTCTCGAAGCAGATGAGCCCGTCGCGTATCTCGAAGATATGCAGGATGCGCACCTCGACGGGCGCTCCCCCACCGTTCATGCCGGCCCACTCCCCGTGGACGTGTCCGGCGATGATCGACTCGTCCACGACGAACCGCCCGCCCTCGCCCGAGAAACGCTTCACAGATGTCAGTACCACATCGGGAATGGCATCGAGGATCGACGTGTACACCGCGCCTACCTCTTCCTTGCCGTGGAAGGGAGAGTCGGGGTGGGTGACGTCGTCCCACACGATGTCGTCGGTGTAGGTGTCGAGCGTGGCCTGAACGTCATGGGCGTTCTCGGCGGCGAAGTGTTCCTCGATGATGTCCACAGATGCCTCCTGGTGGCGTCGCCGACTCAATCTAAGGAGTGGTAGAAGGGACGGCGCCGTGCCCTCGGACTGGTCTGTGCCATGGCGCTTCCCATGGGGTGCTGCCCAAACTGACATGTTGGAGCCGAAGGGCCTCGCAACCGACCTCTAGGCCACGAAGGCGCACCTGTCCCGACGCCGCAGGCCGGCCGGGGGTCGTATGCTCAAGTCGACGACCCGACCGCGATTCGCGACTCCAGCTCACGAACGTCAACCAGTAGTCGTTCCCTGGAGGACCTGATGTTCAAGATGGCCGTTGGCTACAGCGAAGATGTCGACGAGGGCGATGCCATCGCCGAGGCGCTCGATGCTGCAGCTGGCAAATTGGAAGGCGAGACTCCGACGGCGGGCGTCCTATTCGCCGGCACTGATTATGACCACGAGCCGCTGGTCGCCGAGGTGCTGCGCCGCTACCCGGACATCAACCTCATCGGCTGTGCCGCCAACGCGCAAATGTCCACCGATTCAGGATTTGCCGACGTCGGCATCACCCTCACCCTCTTCGCCTCCGATGTCATCGACATCACAAGCGGCGTCGGAGAGAACGTCTCGGCCGACCCGGTGGGCGCTTCCAAACGAGCGGTACTACAAGCCCTGGCCGGCACCGACAAGGAACCAGCACTTGCCATCGCCTTCACTGACTTACTGCAAACCGATCTCGATGCTGTTGTCAGAGCCGTGGCAGAAGATCTCGGAGAGGGGGTGCCCCTGATCGGCGGCGCCTCAGCCCCCGAGGACTTCCGCATCACACCATGGCAGACCTCCCAGTTCTTCGGGGACAGGGTCCTCAGCGACAGCGTTCCCATCCTCCTGCTGTCGGGCCCGCTCAAGTACTCAACGGCGATAGCTCACGGCTGGAGCCCAACAGGCAAACAAGCCAAGGTGACGAACTCCGAGCGCAACCAGGTGGAGGCGATCGGCGATGAGACGGTCATGGACTACTACCGCAACTACCTCGGAGACGACATCGGATCGCTTTTCGCACATCCCCTTGCGGTCTACGACGCAGATGACAACTTCGTGTTGCGGGCAGTGACGGGCTCGGACGACGAATCGGGTACGGCCTCGTTCATGGGTGAGGTACCCCAGGGATCCACGGTTCAGGTGTCGATGACAACAGTTCCCGACATCTTGGGCGCCGCCAAGCAGACGCTGAGCGACGCCATTGCGCACTACCCGGGACCCGACAAGCCCCAAGGCGCCTTTCTGGTGTCGTGTGCGGTACGCCAGATGCTGCTGGGCTCCCAGGCCACCCAGGAGGCTGCCGGCATCCAAGAGACCATGGGGGCAGACTTCCCGATGGCGGGCTTCTACGCCTCTGCAGAGATCGGTCCTACTGCTGACGGAACGACCCGGCTCCACAACGCCACCTTCGTCACGCTGCTGCTGGGCACGTGACTTCGGACGGTCCTAGCGACAAGCCCGACAAGGAGCTGCGGAAGTTGCAGCGGCAGCTCAAGATCCAGGAGCGCCGCTCCGGTCAACTCGAGGAGTACGTACAGACCAAGGAGAACCTGCTCAAGGGTCTGATGTCCGAGCTCGACGAGGAGAAGAAGAAGTCGGAGTCGCTGCTGCGCAACATCCTCCCCGAGCAGATCATCCAACGCCTCAATGACGGCGAGACCGTCATCGCCGACCGCCACGACGAGGTGTCCGTCGTCTTCAGCGATTTCCAGGGCTTCACTGCCATCTCTTCCCGAATGGACCCGACCACCCTCGTCGAGAGCCTCAACTCGATCTTCTCGCGCTTCGACGCCCTTAGCCAAGAGCTGGGAGTCGAGAAGATCAAGACCATCGGAGATGCCTACCTGGCGGTAGCCGGGGTCCCTTCCGAGCGACCCGACCATGCCACGGCCATCGCCGACATGGCTCTTGGCATGCTGGAGGCTCTACGGGATGTCAACGAGTCGCTCGACGTGCCCTTTCACATTCGCATCGGCGTGGCCACCGGACCGGTCGTCACCGGGATCATCGGCACCCACAAGTTCGTCTACGACGTTTGGGGCGACACCGTCAACCTGGCCAGCCGCCTCGAGACCTCCAGCGAGCCCGATCGCATCCAAATCTCGCAACGCACAGCCGAGGCCCTCGGTGACTCATTCGCCATCGAGCAGCGAGGCGAGGTGGACCTGAAGGGCAAGGGCATGGTGACGACCTTCTACCTCAACGGCCGCGCCTAACGCCAGCCTTGGGGTCCAACGGGCGGAGGGGGCTTCCCGTTTCCTCCCCCCTTGGGGGAGGTGCTAGATCAGCCCTTCGACCAGGAACATCTCCATCTCGCCTTTTCCCTTCACTGGGACCTTGCCCCGAGACTGTCCTCGACACGCGTGAGAGATCTTGTTCCAGGAGGCGCGACTCACTGAGACTCCGCCCGAAACGCCATTGCTCTCGACTCGCGAGGCGGTGTTGACGGTGTCGCCCCAAACGTCGAACAGGAACTTCTTGGTGCCGAGTACACCCGCGACAAGGTCACCGCTGTGAACCCCTACCCGGACGGTCCACCCTGACGCCAAATCTAAACACGCTTCAACCATGTCGAGGCCCGCCTTCACGCATTGGAGATCAGGATTCAATACCGGACCGAGGAGTCCGGCTGCTGCCATGAAGGAATCACCGATGGTCTTCAATTTCTCGAGGCCGTGATGTTCGGCGATCTCTTCGAACCTCTCCGTGGCCTCCCTGAGAGCTTCCAGCACCTCTTCGGGGTTGTGCGTGTCGCAGTACGCCGTGAACCCAACTATGTCCGCGAACAAGACGGCTACGTCGTCGTATCGACGAGGCTGGACATGACCCCGGCTCTGCAGTTCCTGCGCGATCTTCTCTGGGAGGATGGCTCTCAATAGCCCATCGCTCTGTTCCCGCGCGGCTTGGCTCTCTTTGTAGAGCCTGGCGTTTCGGACTGCGCTGCCTGCCAGGTCGGCGAATGCTCCCAATCGCGTCAACATCTCGGCAGTGAAAGCGTCCTTCTGATCGCTGTCGACGCCAATCGCTCCGACCACCCGACCGTCGGCCTGGATTGCGGCCGTCATCGCCGACAGGATGTGCTCGGTCTCGGGGGTCGGCATCCAGTCGGGGGACGACAGGGTGTCGTTGATCAGCGAAGGCTCACCCGTTCTCATTAGCCGCTCCAGATTGCCCGCCTCCGACAGCGGCAGGCGCAATCCCACGATTGAGGCGCCGGCACCCTTGGCTCGTACGACTTCGGCATGGTCGCCGTCGAACATCAGAATGGTGCCTGCTGAGAAGGGAACCACGGACGCCACCCGGTCCAGGATGAGGTCCAGCACGTCGTCCAGCTCCAACGTGCCGTTCAACGCCGCCGACACCTCACCAAGCGCCTCAGCCAACAGCCGCTGTTCGGTCTCGGCTGCTCGGGCGGATTCGCTCTCAACGAATAGGCGCGCGTTGTGAATCGCGATTCCGACCTGGGTCGAGAAGGCCTCGAGCGGCTGGAACAAAGTGGCTGGGAAGGCATCTGGTTCACCTGCGCTCAGGCTCAGGAATCCGATGACCTCTCCAGCCAGCATTATGGGAGCGGTCAGATTCGAGCGCGTCGATGCGATCTCTTCCCTCGAATCCCATCCGCTATCGGGGGCGAGCGTGTCCGCGATCAGGAGAGGACGCCGTGTGTCGAATATCTCACGCAGGTTCGACGTGTTCGCAACCTCCAGCCGTTCGCCAACCATCGACTCCTCCTGCGAAGTGGCGCGAACCACTTCAGCGACGCCATCCTTTATGAGCAGCACGGTGACACCTGCCCCGGCGACGAAGGCCGACACGCGCTCGAGGATGAAGTCGAGGAGAGCATCGACATCGCGTTGCGTCATTAGCTCCGCCGTTATGTCGGCAAGAATCTGAGTCAACCGACGCTGCTCACGGACGGCGATCAAGGCCTCTTGGCTCTCCTTGTAGAGCCTGGCGTTGCGCACAGCGTTTCCGGCTAGGTCGGCGAAGGCTTCCAATCGGGCCAACAGTTCGACGCTGAACGTGTCCTTTTGGTCACTGTCGAGGCTGATGGCTCCGACTACCTGCCCACCAGCCCGAATCGCCGCCGTCATCGCCGAGCGGATGTGCTCTGTCTCAGCAGTCGCCACCCAGTCGGGAGAAGCGACCGTGTCGTTGAGCAGAGAGGGCTCACCCGTTCGCATCACTTTCTCCAGATTGCGGACCTCCGCCAGAAGCAACCGCAAGCCGACGATTGGGGTTTCGAAGCCCTGGGCTCGCACCACTTCGGCGTGTTCGCCGTCGAGCATCATGATGGTCCCCGTCGAAAACGGAACCACCCGCGCCAGACGCTCCAAGATCAGATCAAGCACGTCGTCCAGCTCCAAGGTGCTGTTCAACGCCGCCGACACCTCACCAAGTGCCTCAGCCAACAGCCGCAGTTCGTACTCGGCCGTCTGGGCAGATTCGCTGCTCGAGACGTGCTGCTGGAGTTGGGCGATGTCAGCCTCTTGTTCGGCAATGACGTTCTTAACGACATCGCCGATCGACACGACCCCGGCGAGTGATCCGTCTTCGACCACGAGAAGGTGGCGAATATGGTGCTCGGTCATCAGCTGCATGCACGTGGCTATGGAGTCCGTAGGAGAGGTGGTGATGAGGTCGCTCGCCATGATCTCTCGCACCTTCGTCTCCCGCGACCCGCGGTCGAGCAAGATCACTTTGCGGGCGTAGTCGCGTTCCGACACGATGCCGGCTAGCCGACCGTCCTCCATGACGGCGAGAGCGCCGAAGTTCTTCTCCGCCATGAGCTGGAGAGCTTCGTAGACGCTCGCGTTGACATCAATCGACCAAATGGACGAGTCCTTGCCAGCGAGGAGGTTTGCGACGGTTGTCACTCTCGAAGAACCTAACGTTTCGCCCGGCTGCTCGCCGATATCGGGGCTCGCGACTTCTGCAGGCGGGGCCAGCCCTCATGACCTGGCGATCTCGTCGGCGGCCTTCGGGTTAGGGAGAGTCCGCACTACCTCCGGCGGCCGTAGCCCATGTAGGAAACCGCCCTGCTGCCACCATGCTTGAGGCCAATGCGACGGCCCGCCTCGGCATGCCCAATGCGGCCTCGTCGCAGAAGCCACAACGCCGCCGCTGTTGCCGGCAGGCCCGACAACCGTGGGCCAACACCGGTGAACTCGTCGATGCTGATGTCGGCGGCACCTGCCAGCGTCGTGAGTTCGGCGGGCGTGAGGAAACGGTGCCATTCGTGCAGATCCTCGGGGAGGACCGCCGACCAGCGCCACCGTTGGGCGAGATCAATGGTCATGAGGCGGCTGAGCCTGGTGCGGTTGGGCCCTGCGAAGAAGAAGAGGCCTCCAGGCTTGAGGATGCGTCCCGCCTCGACGACCACTGCTGCGGGGTCGGCGACGTGCTCCAACACCTCCATGGCGGTGACGACGTCGAAGGAGTCGTCGGCGAAAGGAAGGCGGCCGGCGTCCCCGACCAGGTAGCGAACGTTGCGACCGCGGTCATGGCCGGCGGCAACAGACGCCGGGGAGCGATCGATGCCAGTGACAGGGAACCCGAGGTCGGCGATCGCCTCTGCCAGCAGACCTCCGCCGCAGCCGATGTCGACAACCGCCGCCCCCGCAGGAGTGTCGTGCCGAGCGAGCACACCTTCGATGTAGGGCAACCGAACCGGGTTGAGCAAGGTGCCGATGCCATGCAGGAAGCCGTCCGGATCCCACCAGCCGTCGGCCCGCTGATCGTAGAAGGCGACATCGTTCATCGGGCGACGGTAGTGAGTGCCAGCTGCTGCAGACACCGCAGGCATACCAAGGCCGCCAGCGGTGTTATGTCCACCGGAGGTACTTGTTCTCAAGAGCGCAACGATCGCGGCGGTGTTGCTGCTGATCGCCGCCGCCTGCGGTGACACCGGTTCGACGGGCGACACGTTGTCGACGGAGCCAGTCGCCGACAGTCAGCCGACGACCTCTTCGATCACAGACACCACAACTGGCGACTCCACAACGTCACCGCCGGCAGCAACCTCACAGATCGCCGATGGCTGGACGATCACCCGGGTCGGAACCGGCATCAAACCGGCGCTCGCTCTCGACGCTTCAGGGCAGCCGGCCATCGCCTGGTTGGTCGAAGAGCTCGACGAGGGCTTCGTGTCCTATGCCGCTGCTGCCGAAGGCTGGTCCGAAGACCGCCTCGTTGAGGGCTACTTCTATGGACCCATCGGACTCGCCTTCGACCCCGACGGCAACCCCCACATCGCCTACCACGATCACCAGGCCACCACGTTCGAGCCCGATCTTGGCGACCTCTCCCATGCCGTCCGCCAAGACGGCACATGGGCCCTCGAGCCGGCCACCGATGACGGGCACGACGGCTGGGACAGCACGATTGCGATCGGCCCTGACGGCACCGTGCGCGCCGCCGGCATCGATCCCCAACAGTTCGACCGAACCGACGGCGTCGAGTACTACGAGCTGGGTCCGGGAGGCTGGGAGGTGACCGCCATCGGGAGCGGTCCCATCGAGTACGAGTGGAACGTCTCACTCGCCGTCTCGGACGCTGGCGTCGTCGGGCTCTCCTATTTCGACAACAACTCGGCCGACCTCATATACGCCCAGCTCGCCGATGGTTCCTGGGACCTAGAGGTCGTCGACTCCGACGGCGACGTCGGGCGCTTCTCGTCGCTCGCCTTTGACGCCGACAGCAACCCACACCTCAGCTACTACGACGTAGACGGCACGGTCCGCTACGCCGCCAAAGCCGGTGAGGCGTGGTCGATCGAAGAAGTAGGCAGGCTCGACGACGTTGAGATCGCATTCGCCGGAGCCCGCCGCATCACCGCCATCGACATCGATTCCTCAGGCTCGCCGCAGGTCGTCTTCGGCGACCGCAGCGTCGTGCGCCACGCCACCCGGACCGCCGCCGGATGGGAGACCACCGACGTGTTCTCTGCCTCCGACCAACCGCTTGGCCAGCTAGTGAGCTTCGCCCTTGGCAGCGACGACACCCCACACGTCGCCACCTATGAGGGAACCGCTGCGGATGGATCAACCGCCGAGGTTCTCTACCTCACTACGGGCTAACCAAACGGCGCACGGCGACGACCCCACCAAGGCCGCCTGAGCCTCTCCGGAGGCGGGCGATGTCAATCGTCGCCGGTGCCGAAGGTAGCGATCAGACCGTCTATCAGTTGACGGCGTTCGGTATCGCTGAGTCTGGCGCCGGCGTGGGTCAACCGCGTGTAATAGGCCGGAGGCATCTCGCCGTCGATCACGGTCTCCGCCGATTCATCCGCATCCTCCTGAGGCTGGTCCCATTCCGAGTAGTTGACCTTGGAGCGGCCACTGTCGATGTGAGCCTGAACTGCCCAAGATGCGGGAGCGATCTGCGAATACCACGGGTATGCCACCTCGTTGCTGTGACAGTCAAAACACGCCCTGGCGACAAGCGCCCTCGTCTGCGGCGAGTCCCAAGCGGGCTCGCCGGTGATCGGAGGGTTGTTGTGGTCTCGTCCGTACGGAACTGCCTGAATAGCCAGTCCGACGACGATCACGCCGGCGAACGCGCTAGTGGCGAGCCGGCCCCATCTCAGCGGCTGGGTCCAGGCGACCGATGCCTTGGACAGGATGCGGTAAGCGCCTGCCGTGGCCGCAAAGACTGCCAGGAACAGGGCGACGGTGAAGGTCGAACCCAGCCCGAGGAGGTACGGAAAACCCACCAAACCCACCACCAACGCGCCAACAGCGGCGGCAACCGGAAGTTTGTTCGCGACGAGGAACCCTTTGACCGACTTCATGATGGCTCCTGTGTTCGTGAACTGATTCGAGCGAGCCCGTCGAGGCTACACCAACCCAAGCCCGTGCTCGACGCTCACAACGCTGCGGCATCTAGTTAGCGTCAGGTGATGCAGTCCCCCATCAGCATTGTCCGTTGTCACGCCGAGGGCGAAGTTGGCGACGTGATAGTGGGCGGAGTCGACCCGCCGCCCGGCGACACGGTGTGGGAACAGTCCCGGTGGATCGCCGAGGACCAGACCCTGCGCAACTTCGTCCTCAACGAACCCCGCGGTGGGGTGTTTCGTCATGCCAACCTGCTGGTGCCGCCCAAACACCCAGACGCAGCCATGGGATTCATCATCATGGAGCCAGAGCACACCCCTCCCATGTCGGGATCGAACTCGATCTGTGTGGCGACAGTCCTCCTCGACACGGGAATCCTCCCCATGACAGAGCCCGAAACACGGCTGACCCTGGAGGCTCCTGGCGGTCTCGTGGAGGTCACGGCGGTGTGCAAGGACGGCAAGGCCGAGCTCATCACCGTCGCCAACGTCCCGAGCTTCGCCGGCAAGCTCGGCGTGCCACTGGAGGTCGGCGGCATCGGAACCGTCACCGTGGACACGGCGTACGGTGGCGACAGTTTCGTCCTCGTCGATGCCGAGCCGCTTGGGTTCGAACTCGTACCCGCCGAGGCCCGGGAGTTGGTCGCCGTGGGAAGGCAGATAACCCAAGCCGCCAACGAACAGATCGGGTTCCACCACCCCACCAATCCGGACTGGGCCCACATCTCCTTCTGCCAGATCGCCGGACCCCTGGCCCAAGTCGACACCGGCTACGCCATGCGCAACACGGTCGTCGTCGACCCGGGAAAGCTCGATAGATCACCCACAGGAACTGGATTGTCCGCCCGTATGGCTGTGTTGTGGGCCCAAGGAACGATGCAAGTTGGCGACAAGCTGACGATGACCTCGATCATCGACTCGACGTTCGAAGGCACCATCCTCGAATCCACCGAGGTAGGCGACACTCCCGCCATCATCCCAACCATCTCGGGCCGAGCCTGGATAACCGGTACGTCTGAACTAACTCTCCACCCCACCGACCCCTGGCCCCACGGCTACCGCCTAACCGACACCTGGCCGCCCATGCCCGAGGCGGACTGACCTCGCCTCAACCTTC
>CAXMQS010000084.1:0-12471 GCA_964195995.1 uncultured Acidimicrobiia bacterium | reverse complement strand
CCCCACGATCCACAGGCCACTTCGCTTCAACTCCTGCAAGGCCTTGGGTATCGACGAGACGACGGCAATGGGTAGTACCTCCAGCGCACCCGCCGCCGCCTTGAAAGCAGTCGCAGTTACGGGCGAAGCTCGGCGCGATGGAACGACGAGGGCCGTGAAGCCAGCGGCGTGAGCGCTCCGGGCGACTGCTCCGACGTTGCGGGGGTCCTCGAGGTGATCGAGAACGATCACGGCGGGGGTCCGCTCGGACTTGACGATCTCCGAGAGTGCTGCCGGAAGCAGCGGTTCGGCCTCTGCCACCACGCCCTGATGAGCATCAGTCGTAGCCACGGCCTCGATGCTGTCGGCTACGCGAACCTCACCCGCCGCCGCGGTAACCGCTGCGACGATGCTGACCACCCCAGGGTCATCGACGCGCGAGGCCTGGACATGGAGGCGCTTGACCCGCCCCGCGGCAGCGGCTGCCGCCACCGCATGGATGCCTTCGACGCTACTTCCTATGCCAGCGGGAGCCATCAGGCGTGTCTTCGATGTGGATATTCATGGCGACCAATCCGTCCCGCGCGACATCTGCCGCTTCGAAGTCCCTAGAAAGACGCGCCTCTTGTCGGAAGGACACGATGACATCGACGGTTCCCTCCGCCGTTTCGGCAGGTTCGACGCCGAGCTGGGTTGCCAGGGCCTCGAGCTGTGCTGCCAGATCGGCAACAGTGGCTTCGTCTTCGGCGATGCCGAGAACGTCGACGATGACGTCATAGGCGGCTGCGAACGGGCCTGGGTCCTCACCCGCATCTATGGACTTGTTGCCACTGCTGACAGCGTCGAACAACGCGGCAAGGGCCTCCGACGTGTTGAAGTCGTCGTCCATGGCGGTGACGAAGCGCTCGATCGTCGGGGCGTGCGGTTCGTCGCCGAGGCCGGCCGCTCGTCTCCGAAACGCCCACAGCCGTTCCAGCTGTGCGGTGGCATCGTCGAGAGCCTCCGGAGAGAAATCCAACGGCGCCCGATAGTGCTTGCGTAGATAGAACAGTCGCACCGCCTTCGGCGTCCAGCGGCGGAGTGCATCGAGGAGGCCGAACACATTGCCGACAGACTTGGCCATCTTCTCGCCTGCCAGGTTCAGCATGCCGTTGTGTAGCCAGTAGCGGGCGAAAGGGGTTGCCCCCGCAGCTGCCTCGGACTGAGCGATCTCGTTCTCGTGATGAGGAAAGACCAGGTCGAGGCCACCGCCGTGAATGTCGAAACCGAAACCGAGGTGCTTCTGCGCCATGGCCGAGCACTCGATGTGCCAACCCGGCCTCCCAGCCCCCCATGGAGAATCCCACGTCGGCTCCCCCGGCTTGGACGCTTTCCACAGAGCGAAGTCGAGGGGATCGCGCTTGCGCTCGTCCGGATCGATGCGGGCCCCTGCGACCAGATCATCGCGGGCGACGCCCGACAGCTTGCCGTAGTCATCGAAGGACCGGACCGCGAAATAGACGTCGCCCCCGGACTCATAGGCGTGGCCGCGCTCGATCAGCTGCTCCGCCATCGAAATGATCTCGGGGATGTGATCGGTCGCTCGTGGCTCGATATCGGGTGCTCTGACTCCGAGCAATCGGTAGCCCTCTGTGAACTGTTCGTATGCCTCGGCGACCACCTCGTCCGTGCTCACCCCCCGCTCGGCAGCGGTTGCGATGATCTTGTCCTCGACGTCGGTGACGTTGGAGACGAACGTGACCGACAGGCCGCGCCACTCGAAGTAGCTTCGCATCACGTCGAACACGACGGCCTGGCGCCCGTGGCCGAGGTGGGGCGCTGCCTGCACCGTGGCGCCGCACACATACATGCGCACCTCGCCTTCGGAGCTCGGAACGAACTCCTCGAGGCGACCGGTCAGTGTGTTGTGGACCTTCATGCGTCGTCGATGGTACGTCTAGCCTGAAGCGATGCCCGTACCCCTGCCCGCCCAGCTGGCTCCGGGGAGTGTCGTCGCCCATCGCGGCAACCGCACTGCCGAGCGGGAGAACACCGTCGCTGCCTTCGAGTCTGCGGCAGCCGTCGGAGCGGCTGGGGTCGAGCTCGACGTCAGGAGGACGGCAGACAACGAGCTCATTATCCATCACAATGCCATCGTCGACGGCGTAGGCGCCATCATCGACATGACAGCGGCCGAGTTGCGCCAAGTGGCGTCATGGATCCCGACGCTCGACGAGGGTCTAGCTGCCTGTGACGGCATGTGGGTCAACCTCGAGGTGAAGAACTCCGAAGACGACCCGGACTGGGACGACGAGCGAAGCATCGCCGCAACATTGGCGGACAGAATCGATCCGATCGGGATCATCGTGTCGTCATTCGACTGGACGAGCGTCGACATCGCCAAGGAAGCAGGATGGCCCACCGGCCTCCTCGTCCGCAGCGCCCCGCACCTTGCCATCGAGCGCGCAGCGAGCGGAGGTCACCGGGCCGTCAACCCGCATGCTCGGCTCCTCGAGGGAGCGGATGCAGGCGAAGTTGCCGGCGTCGCGGCCGCCGCAGGTATCTGGGTGATGGCCTGGACCATCAACGAGCCCGCTAAGGCCGTCCGGCTGGCGGCGGCTGGAGTCAACGCCATCATCACCGACGACCCGGGGGGGATCTCGACAGCGCTCTCCTAGGCGGGCTCCAGGCTTGCCACCGCCAGGGCAGCGATGCCTTCGTCGTCGCCGATTGACCCCATGCCATCCGTCGTGGTCGCTTTCACAGAGACGGCGTCGACGTCGAGGCCGAGAACTCCCGCCAATGCGGCCCTCATCTCGGCCCGGTGGGGGCTGATGACAACGCTTTGGGCAACGACAGTGATATCGATCGATGACGGCCGAAGTCCGATCGCAGCCACCGCTTCGACGGCATGGCCGAGTAGCTGGAGCGAATCTGCTCCCTGCCACTGCGCGTCGGTCGATGGAAAATGCGTGCCGAGGTCGCCGAGGGCGGCGGCGCCGAGAATCGCGTCCGTAACGGCGTGCGCCACCACATCGCCATCCGAGGTAGCAGCCAGCCCCCGCGTCGTGTCAACGACGACACCACCCAGTAGGAGTGGAGCCGAACCGGCATCGAAACGATGGGCGTCGAACCCGATTCCAGCCCTCATCGTGCCCCCAGGAGGACCTCGGCGACGGCCAGGTCGCCCTCGTAGGTGATCTTTAGGTTCGATGGCTCACCATCGATCATGACGACCGTCCCTCCCCATTGCTCTATCAGCTCGGCATCATCGGCGGCATCCCCGTCAACTGCCTCGTGGGCCGCTCGCAACGAAGCCGCCCGAAACCCCTGGGGTGTCTGCACTGCTCGCAAAGGAGCTCGATCGACGGACACGACCCTTCCGCCGGGGTCGAGGTGCTTGATGGCATCGGTGACCTCGATCCCAGGGATCACGGCGTCAGCATCGCCTTCGCCGATCCTCGAGGCAACACGAAGTGCGAGGTCGACCGTGGCGAGCGGACGAGCAGCGTCATGAACGAGAACGAATTCGACATCCAGCGGTATCTCAGCCAGCCCAGCCGCCACGGAGTCTCGGCGGCGAGCTCCACCGGCCACCCCTCCCGCAACCTCGCCGACTACCACCACTGAAGCAGCGCCAGCCTCGGAGAGGATTGCGCTCGCCAGTTCCCACAAGGGACGACCAGCGATTATTGCGGTGTGTTTGGGGGCGCCGAAGCGGCTGCCGCTTCCTGCAGCCACCACGATGGCCCAGAACGTCACGCAGGCAACTTAGCGAAAAGCAACCTTCCAACGGATGTCCGCAGGGTGTTGGCGATCTCCACATCGACCGTTTCGCCCACCCTGGCCGCCCCGCCTTCGAGGACCACCATGGTGCCGTCGTCCAAGAAGCCGACCCCCTGGCCGGCCTCGGAGCCCTGCTTCTCGATGCGAATACTGATGAGCTCACCGGCCTGTACCTGCGGGCGAAGAGACTCGCCAAGCGAATGCGGATTGAGTACCACGATGCCGCGCAGCTCGCCCGCCTTGGCGAGGTTGTGATCGGAGGTAACAAGCGTTGAGCCGGACCTAGCAGCGAGCGCCAGGAGCTTGGCATCCACCTCGACGTGCTCGGGAACCGTCTCCTCGACCACCAAGAACTCGACCTCAGGGACATCGCGCAACGCATCGAGAACGTCCAGACCGCGGCGACCGCGGCGACGCCTGCTGCGGTCACCTGCGTCGGCGATCCCCTGGAGCTCGTCTACGACGAACTCGGGAACGGACACTGCGCCGACCATCAATCCACTCCGAGCCAGCTCAAGGATGCGACCATCGATGGCAGCTGCCGAATCGATCAAGTAGGAGCGAGCCTCGGTGTCGACTGGAAGCGTCTTGGAGAATCGAACGGGATCCCGACCGCGGAGACCGAGAGCCGACAGAAGGTCCGCCGACCGAGCCGAGAACACCCTGGCACCGAAGGCCACTGCGATGAGGACAATGAGAGTGGCGAAGGGCCAGCCGACGATCTCCGGGATGAAGGCGACGATCGGTATCGAAACGACAATCCCAACCGCCAGACCGATGAGCACACCGAAGGCGCCAGCGAACAGCTCAGGGCCAGTGGTGCGTTGCAGGAGCTGCGGCGCCCGATCGAGACTGCGGCTGACGAGTCTGCCGATGCCGCCCCCTGCCACATAACCGACACCCGCACCGATGATCGCCCCCGTGATCGTGGCGAGCTCGAGATCCGTAGTCAGGTCAGGGAACCAGGACACAACGGAACGACCCACTAGGAATCCAAGGGCGGTGGTCGTCAACGTAAAGAGCAGACGGCTCAGCTCAACAATCATGATGCTCAACGCTGTTATCGGTCGCCGTTGGCCGGAACCCGAGCGCTTTAGTCGTCCTCGATCAGATGAGAACTGAGATCGAGCATGCGCTCGAAATACCGGCGCAGCTGCCGTGCTCGGGAACGCCCGACGCCATCGATCTTTTCGAAGTCGCCGACGTCTGCCCGCAGCATCTCTTCGAAACCGCGGAAGCGGGCCAGGAGGGCGGACGAGACCGCCTCGGGGAGGCGGGGCATACCGTCGAGGGCCCTCAGCCCGCGGGGCACGATCGCCGAGTCCATCGACCCGAGGTCGGCAGCCGTTGACACCTTCCCGAGATCGTCGAGATCAGAAACGACCAGGGCTTCGAGAGCCTTGAGGGGTTTGGGCACCCTGGCGCGTGACCCCGAGTAGTCCCTGTAGACCAACTCCAAGAGTCTGTCGACACCCCATAGAAGATCGGCGATCTGCAATCGCAGCAGCTGCCCATCTTTGCCGAGCTCGACTGCCAGGCGATCGAGATCAGATCCCAGGTGGAGGACCAGCACTGCCCGCTGGAATAGCCGAGCCACGTCTCGCACCACCGTGGTGCCGGCGACCTCGGTACGCGTCAGGTGACTCTCGGATTCGGTGAGCTGTCGACGAAAGCGCTCCAGGGTGAGCATGCTCTGGTTGGCCTCTGCCAGCAGCGAGGTAACAGTCCGCAGCTCGTAGCGGGAGTCCCCGATGTACACGGTCGCGGAGTCACGGCCCTCCGAGACAGCGATGACGGCCTCCCCAGTCTGGTGAGCCATGCGCTCGGCGGTGCGGTGACGCATCCCGGTCTCGTAGGTTCGCAGATCAGGATTGGGGTTGAGCTGGATATTGGCACCCAGGATCTGATCTGCTTCTTCGGTCAGCAGAATGGCGCCGTCCATCTTGGCCAGCTCGGCGAGACGCTGCGGCGAGAAGTCTCCGTCGGTAAGGCGAAACCCTCCGCTACCAAGGCTCTCCACCTGCGGTCCGCCTCCGAGGACTATGAGCGCGCCAGACTCCTGCTGGACGATCAGATTGATGCCATCGCGCAGCGGTGTTCCGGGCGCTAGCCGTCGAAGAACGCTGAAATCGTTGTCGCCTGCCACTGCGGCGAGGCTACTACGCCAAAGCGATGCCTCAGCAGAGACCCGCCGCGCTCAGGACCGCTTCTATCCGCCGTCTTCCGGCCTCCGGAGACAGATAGCCAGACAGACCGATACGCTCGCCCTCTTCGCGACGCCACTCGGCGTGAGCGACTGCCCGAACCTCTCCAGTCAGGTTGACCTCTCCCCACGCTCCCACTCGACCAAGCGGAACACCGACCAGGCTTGATGCCAGCGCCAGCGCGACGGGCAGGTCCGCCGCGGCTTCCTTCACTTTGAGGCCTCCAGAGACGCCGACGTAGACATCATGGCCGCCGAAGAACAGGCCGGCGTGCCGCTCGAGGACCGCTATCAACTGGTGGACGCGCGCGCTATCGACGCCACGCACGCTCCTTCGTAGCTGCTTAGCGGTCGAGGGCGCCACCAGCGCCTGAATCTCCACTGTGATCGGCCGCCCACCCTCGACCGAAGGGAAGGCAACGCTCCCAGCAACGTCACCCTGCCAAGAGCCGACAAGGGCTGCAGAGGGGTCGCTCAGCTCTTCCATGCCCATCTCCGAGAGGCGGAACAGGCCAATGCGACTCGTCGGGCCGTAGCGGTTCTTACGACACCGCAGCACTCGAAGGTCTCGATAGTGGTCGCCTTCCAATGAGGTCACGACGTCGACCGCGTGCTCCAGCACCTTGGGGCCGGCGATGGCCCCCTCCTTGTTGACATGGCCGACCAACAGCATCGGTGTGGCGTTGGCCTTGCCCCAGCCAACCAGTTCCGCCGTCGCCAGCTTGACCGCTGTCGCCGATCCCGGAAGGGCGTCGGCGGTTGACGGCGAGACACTCTGGATCGAGTCGACCACGACGACGGCAGGCTTGAGATCGCGCGCAGCCTCGGTGATGGCCGACACTGTGCTTGCGGCCATCACATGCAACGCGGGCGCTGTTGCGGTGACCCTGACGGCCCGCGACGCGATCTGTTGCGGTGACTCCTCGCCAGAGGCAACGAGCACCGGCCTGCCTCGAGCGGCGACGGCCGCGCCGACCTGCAGTAGCAGCGTCGACTTCCCTATGCCCGGCTCACCGGCGACGAGAATGGCCGCCCCCGGCACCAGGCCCCCGCCAAGCACTCGATCGACCTCGCCAACACCCGTCGCTTCGTGCCGAGCGTTCTCGGCCGCAACCTCGAGGACGGACACGGCGCCACCCGATTCCCCGTCGTCCTCGCCAAAGGGAACGAGCCCGGACTCAAGACGACAGCTCGGACAGAACCCAAGCCATTGCGCCGCCAGATACCCGCAGCCGTTGCAGCCGTATTTCACAGCCCGAATTTATCCGCGGCGTATGACAAGAAACGCCAGCACCCCGATACCCACGACCAGAACAATGCCGAGCAGCCCAGCTGCAGTCCAACCCTCGGTAGCGCGAATGGTGCTGACAACGGTCATGGAGTGTGCCAGAGTACCCAGGTGCTTCGCGCTCTAAGGTGGGGTCATCACCGGAAGGGGCTCCGTTGGACAACGACAAGGTTGACGGCTTCGAGGACCTGTTCGAGCCGTTTGAGCTCGACGAGGGCCCGCCGGACCCTGGCGCCGAGGAGAGTGCGCCCGCCCGTGCTCTGACCACGGACGACGCGCCGATGGTCTCCTGTCCCAGCTGCGGCACCGCCAATCCTGCCCACAATCGCCACTGCGAGTCTTGCGGAGCCCGTGTCTCCCAGGGACCGTTGCCAGTTTCTCCGCAGCCGATGCTGCGAACAACGGCAGGAGCCCGAGCCCTCATGGTGCTCGCAGCCGTCATCCTCGCCGTGGCGCTCATCGCCCTCTTGGTCAACATCTTCAATGGCGGCAGCGACAACCCGTCATCCGGCACCACCGCCGACACGACGGGCGTCTCGACCATCCCCAGCCAGGCCATAGTTGAGCTTCAGGTCACGGACGTGAGGGCCTCTTCGCAGATCCCAGGGTTCCCGGCGAGTGCGCTCATCGACTCCGATCCCGAAAACAGCTGGAACGACACCCAGCTCAGCGGCCAGGCGTTCCTCACGTTCACCTTCGCTCAGCCAGTGCAGATAACGCAGATTCAGCTCCAGAACATCACCGATGAGGAGCGGTTCCTCCGCAACTACCGCATCAGGGACTACCAAATCGAGATCGATGACCTGCCGACGGTCACCTCGGGGACGCTCGAAGACGACAACTCCGCGCAGGCCATCACCGTGCCAAGCCTGCAGACCACCGAGATCACTATCAAGGTCATCAACACCTACACCGCCGAGCCCTACGAGGGCCGCTTGCCCTTCCGGGAACTGGCTCTACAGGAAGTCAAGTTCTTCGGACGAGTGGTGGAGAGCAGCTAGCCGCAGCTTGGGCTTTGGGCTCGTCGACGACAGTGCTGCTCGTGACCTGCCCCAAAGCAACGCCCGTTGGACGTCAAGCCCAAAGCAGGACGGTCGTCGGGCGCCACAGCCGGCGGAGCGAAGCTCGCCTAGCCGCCTTCCTTGACGTAGGGCTGGCCGTCTGCTGCAGGCGGGCGGGCCTTGCCGACGAGGCCGGCAACGACGATGATCGTCACCACGTATGGGGTCATCGCCAGAAACTCCGAGGGGATGTTCGTTCCCAGGATCGCCAGCTTGGTCCGGATGGCCTCGGCGAAGCCAAACACCAGAGCACCGGAAACCGCTCCTACTGGGTGCCAGCGCCCGAAGATCATGGCGGCGAGGGCGATGAAGCCGCGGCCAGACGTCATGTTGTCGTCGAAACGGCCGACAGCGCCGAGAGTGAGGTAGGCGCCGCCGAAGCCCGCGACCATGCCGCCGAGCATGACGTTGAGGTAGCGCAGCCGATAGACACGGACCCCGAGGGTGTCAGCTGCGCGCGGATGCTCGCCGACCGCTCGAGAGCGCAGCCCCCATCTCGTTCGGAACAACCCGAAGGTGAGAAGTGCGGTCAGGATGAACATGACATAGACGAAGATGTTCTGACGGAAGAAGACGGTTCCCAGCACTGGAATGTCCTCCAGCAGGGGTATCCCGATCGGTCTCGCCGTCGAGGTGCTATTGAGGTGGGCGTTGTTGGCCAGGACGCGCACAGACATGAAACCTGTCAACCCCACCGCGAAGATGTTGATCACAACGCCGACGATGATCTGGTCGACGCGGTACTTGATGGCGAGCACTCCAAGCGCCAACGCCAACAGCGCGCCGGAGAAGATCGCCAGGCCGATGCCCAGGTACACAGCGATGTTGAGGCCGCCGATCTCGACGTTGCGGGCGGCCGAGCCAACGATCGCTCCCGTAAAGGCACCGGTGAGGAGCATCCCCTCGATCGCAATGTTGATCACAGCGACGCGCTCGCATAACACGCCGCTCAAGGCCCCTAAGCCGATCGGTGTCGCTCGCAAGACCGTCTCGCGGAGCATCCCGACGAGGCTGAACGACTTGCCGGCGGTTGCCCACGTGAGGAAGGCAAAGACGAACAGAAGCAGTGCGATGCCGAGGATGATGTTCGTCCACTTGCCGAACCCACGCATGAGTTGGGCTCCGCCGAGGAACGCCAGTACCACGGCGACGGCGTATGCGAATGGGGCCGCGGGGAGCACCAGATCGGGGAAGTCCTTGAAGCGTTCAGTCGGCTGGGCCAGGCCGAACCTGGCATCGCCTTCGGTGCCCAACGCGAACAGCCAGAGAACAAGGATGGCCATCGCGATATAGGCGAAGCCAACGATCCTCGCTCGCCGCAACTCCGCCGGCGTTATCGCAACTACCTCTGGGGTCACGGTGGCGGCGGTCACGTCGACCAACCCCTCGTGACTTGGCCAGTGCCCTCGCCCGTCCGCACACGGTAGATGGCCCTGATGAGGGCGGGGGCAGCGATGAAGATGATCACCAGCGCCTGCACCACCAGGATCAGATCGATTGGAATATCGGTCGCTGCCTGCATCTGACGCCCCCCGGCCTTGAGGGCGCCGAACAGCAGCGCGGCCGCGACGACGCCAGCAGGATGAGACCGACCAAGCAGGGCAAGAGCGATCGCATCGAAGCCGATCGTCCCCTGGAAGCCAGAGAACAGCCGATGGTGGAGCCCCATGACCTCCGAAGCTCCTGCCAGCCCTGCGGCGGCTCCCGCGACAGCCATGACGAGAACGTAGGTGCGGTCGACGTTGATGCCGCCATATCTCGCAGCATCGGGGTTGAAGCCCGTAGCGCGGAACTCGAAGCCGATCGTTGACCGGAACAGCAGCCACCAGATGACCCAAGCGACCAGCAGCGCCACGATGAAACCGGCGTGAACCCGCAGCTCGCTCCTATCCAGGAAACCAAGCAATCGTGGGAGCTTGGCTGAGGTTTCGATCACTTTGGAGAGAGGGTCGAGCCGGTCCTCGACCCTCACGAACGATGTCTTGAGAGCCCAGTTCATCAAGAAGAGCGCAATGAAGTTCATCATGATCGTGGTTATGACCTCGTGTGCGCCCGTGCGAGCGCGCAGGACTCCAGGGATGCCACCCCAGATGGCCCCACCGAGGACGCCGGCGAACAACACCAATGGGATGTGGATGAACGATGGGGCCGCGAACTGGAATCCGACGATCGTGGCGAACATTCCGCCCATGATCATCTGGCCCTGGCCGCCGATGTTGAAGAGGCCGGCCCGGAAGCCGATAGCGACTGCCAGGCCGGCGAAGACCAGTGGAGTGGCCGCCACGATGGTCTCGGACCAAGCACTGACCGAACCGAACGCCCCCTTCGCTAGCGCCACGTAAGCCGAGTAGATCAAGTCCCAGCTATCCACCGCCGCCCCGCCCGGCGACGACGTCCACTTCTTGAGGATGTCGATGTCGGTCATCACCATCACGAAGGCACCGACGACGAGGGCGCTGAACACCGCCAGCAACGGGACCATGATCGCGGTGCGCCAGTTGACGTGGATTCCGGTGATGTCCTCGAAGAATCTTCTCGAGTTACTGGCGTCATCGTCGCCGTTGGCGGCCGGCTCTACGGGGAGGAGCGGTTCTGTCATCGAGGGCTCGATCCAGCCATGTACAGACCAAGGTCGGCCGCCGTTGCCTCGGAGCCGGGAACCTCGGCGATCACAGCGCCTCGGTACATGACCAGGATTCGATCACTCAGGGCCAGGACCTCATCCAGCTCCGTTGACACGACCAGAATGGCTGCGCCGTCGTCGCGCTCCTTGACGATCCGCTCATGGATGTACTCGATCGATCCGACATCGAGACCCCTGGTTGGCTGCGAGGCGATAACCAGCTTGACGTCGTGGCCGAACTCCCGGGCCACGATGACCTTCTGCTGATTGCCCCCCGAAAGATTCGCAATCTCAACGTCTACGCCCGGGGTCCTCACGTCGTACTCGGCGACAAGACGCTTGGCGGCTTCCTGAGTGGCGTCCCAATTTATCTTGATGCCCTTCGAGAAGGGAGATGCGTGGTAGGAGTTGAGAACCATGTTCTCAGCGATGGTGAAGTTGAGTACCAAACCGCTGCGTTGACGGTCTTCGGGAACATGAGCGACGCCGAGATCGTGGATCTGGCGCGGCGAACTGTTCGTCGTGTCGACACCATTCATCCGAATGCTGCCGCTCAATGGCTCTCGCAGACCGGTCAGTGCCTCGACTAGCTCCGTCTGCCCGTTCCCCTGGACACCGGCGATGCCGACGATCTCGCCAGCTCTGACCGTAAAGGAAACACCGTTCACCGATTTGACTGCCCGCTCGTCGATCACAACCAGGTCCGTTACTTCCAACATGGGGTCGGTTGGCTGAGCAGCAGTCTTGTCAACAACCAACTCAACAGGCCTACCAACCATGAGCTCGGCAAGCTGGTTCTTGTCGGTCTTAGAGGGCTCGGCGTCGCCGACTGACTTCCCGCGGCGCAGAACGGTGATCCGATCTGCGATGTCGAGAACCTCACCCAGCTTGTGAGTGATGAAGATGATGGCCTTCCCTGAGTCGCGCAGGGCCCTCACGATGCCAAAGAACTCATCGACCTCCTGAGGGGTCAACACCGCGGTTGGCTCGTCGAACACCAGGACCTGAGCTTCCCTGAAGAGGACCTTGATGATCTCGATGCGCTGCTGCACGCCGACGGGCAGGTCTTCCGTCATCGCCGTCGGGTCCACATGGAGGCCGTACTTCGCCGATATCTCGGCCACCTCGCGGCGGGCTTCCTTGATGTCGATGATCCCGGGCCCCTTGGTTGGCTCAACCCCGAGCACGACGTTCTCAGTGACGTCGAATACAGGGACCAGCATGAAATGCTGGTGCACCATGCCGATGCCGGCGGCAATGGCGTCGCCCGGGCCATCGAAGTGCTGTACCTCGCCATCGATCAGGATCTCGCCGGAGTCGGCGCGGTAGAGCCCATAAAGGATGTTCATGAGCGTGGTCTTGCCGGCACCGTTCTCGCCAAGCAAACAGAGGATCTCTCCCGTGCGAACGGTCAAGTCCACATGGTCGTTGGCAAGCACGCCGGGGAACTCCTTGGTGATGCCCCGTAGCTCGAGTTCCAAGCCTTCACTCCCGTTTGGACGACCAACGCACACTAGACGACGCGAAAGAGCCCCCGTTCGTACGGGGGCTC
>CAXMQS010000083.1:0-1928 GCA_964195995.1 uncultured Acidimicrobiia bacterium | reverse complement strand
GGACCCGACCGACTCCGACATCATCGCCAACGCCGCCATCCTGGCCCGGAGTCTAGGCCGCCTGGACGAGGCCATCGCACTCCAGGAATTCGCGGTTGCGCGCGACCCGGTGAATCCCATCGGCCATGCCCGCCTTGGCCTTTTCTACCTATGGGCCGGGCGCCTGGATGAGTCCATCGCGTCGTACCGCACCACGCTGAGCTTGAGCCCGGGGCGCATCGGCGCGTACCACAACATCGGCGAGGCGCTGCTATTGAAAGGCGAGCCGGAGGCGGCGCTGGCGGCGATACAGCAGGAGTCATCCGAGCTCTGGCGCATGGTCGGTTTACCCATGGCCTACCACGCGCTGGGCCAAGCAGCCGAATCCGATGCCGCCCTGGCGGAACTGATCGAGAAGTACGAACAGGAAACGGCCTACAACATCGCGTACGTGTTGGCGCTCAGAAATGAGGCCGACCGCGCTTTCGAGTGGTTGGACAAGGCGGTGCTGTACAATGACCCGGGCCTGGTGGAAATCGCGGCGACGAACCTGTTCACCAACATTCACGACGACCCGCGCTGGCTGCCGTTCCTCGAGAGCATCGGCAAAGCCCCCAAGCAGCTGGCTGCGATCGAGTTCGAGGTGCGGCTTCCGCAGTAGACAGGATCGCCAGTCCGAAGCACCTCGATCTGCATCCTCTCCAACACGATCCGCAGGATTCCCTTACACGAACCGGTCGTTTCGTGTAAGGGTCGGAAAGTGACACACTGATCTGACACACTTCTGAACCGGTGCCCGGAACTGCTGGAGTTGCGGCGACCGGGCACCTGACTGTCAGGCAGATGGTCCCAGTAGTCGCTCGCGGCTGTCCAACATGTCGTAAGTAGCTATTATCAGTCTGAGGCTGCAATTTCTCCCTACCTTCCAGCACGCGAACAGGGAGTCATGCCCGATCTCTTGGAGCGTCTCAAGAAGGCACTGGCAGACCGGTACGCTGTCGAGTCGGAGATCGGCCGAGGCGGCATGGCCGTCGTCTTCCTTGCGGAGGACCTGAAGCACCACCGCAAGGTCGCGATCAAGGTTCTGCATCCCGAGCTGGCCACTGCCGTCGGACCCGACCGCTTCCTGCGTGAGATAGATGCCGTTGCCAGCCTGACACACCCTCACGTCCTTCCACTGTACGACTCGGGCGAGGCAAACGGTCTGCTGTTCTACATCATGCCGTATGTGGAGGGGGAAAGCCTGCGGCAGCGGCTGCAGCGGGAGCGGCAACTCTCGGTGGAAGAGGCGATCCGGATCGCCCGGGAGGTGGCCGATGCTCTGGACCACGCCCACCGCAATGGCCTCATTCATCGCGACATCAAGCCGGCAAACATCCTCCTCGAGGAAGGCCATGCGGTGGTCGCCGACTTCGGTGTCGCCAGGGCCGTCAGCCACGCCGCCGGAGAGAAGATGACGGCCACCGGTCTGGCGGTGGGCACGCCCGCCTACATGAGTCCCGAGCAGGCGGCCGGCGATCGAGAAATCGACGCCCGGAGCGACCTCTACAGCCTCGGTTGTGTCCTGTACGAAATGCTGAGTGGGGAGACGCCCTATACGGGATCGACACCGCAGGCCGTGCTGGCGAAGAAGCTGGTCGAGCCCACGCCCCGCCTCTCGGAGGTGCGGGGGCTGTTGCCGGAAGGCATCGAAGAGGCGCTGACCAGGGCTCTGGCAAAGGCTCCGGCGGACCGATTCGCGACGGCGGAGCAGTTCGCCCGGGCCCTGTCCACTCCGGGGCGCGCTGGGGCCGTCGGAATGCTTGGAGTACGACGGTTCACGCGCCGTTTCCGCCAGCCCAGGTTTGTGGTACCGGCGGTCCTGGCAAGCGTCGCCGTGGCGTTCTTCGCCGTCCGGTTCGTCCAGCACCGGGCCGAGGTGCGGTGGGCGCGGGAGGAGGCGCTCCCCG
>CAXMQS010000082.1:0-1510 GCA_964195995.1 uncultured Acidimicrobiia bacterium | reverse complement strand
CAGGCAGGCGTCGTGATGGCGATCGGTGCGGTTGCCGCCGGGTCGTTCTTCGAGGTTCGGCCCCCCGACGCCTACGGGATCTGCATGGCGTGCCATGGCCGTGATCTCGTCAACTGGGTCGTAAACGACCTGACGGGCTGGCGCCTCACCGTGGCTCCCGCCTCGTTGGTCTTTCCCCTCCTCACCGTGGTGGGGGTGGTCATCGGAGGCTGGATCGCAGCCGTGATGAGCGGCGAGTTCCGGTTTCGCAAGCCAAGCAAGCCGCTGAAGAACTTCTTTCACGGGGCGTTGGTGATGAACTTCGGCCTGCTCGCTGCCGGCTGCTCGACCCGCCTGGCCCTTCGCCTCGGCGCCGGAGATCCGCTCGGTGCAATCGGGTTCGGTGCCATGGTGGTCGGCATCGTGCTCGCCACCTTCTGGATCAGGAAGGCAGCACAGCGATGACGGTCGCCGCAGTCGCCAGCCTCGTAGTTGGGATCGTCATCGGGTTTGTCGGTCAGCGCTCCCGGATGTGTTTTGTCGGCGGGATCCGCGATTGGATTCTGGTGCGCGACACGTTCCTCCTCAAGGGACTGGTCGCGTTCGTTCTCGTATCGTGGGTTGCCTTCCCCCTCGCCGCTCTCGCCGGAGGTGAGGCACTAGGCAGCTTTGGCACTCCGATCATTTCGGCAGTGCTACTCACCGCCATTGGAGGCTTCGGCGTCGGCTGGGTTTCGATTCTCGCCAACGGCTGTCCATTCCGACAACACGTGCTCGCCGCGCAAGGCACCGGTGGGTCGATGGTGTACCTCGCCGGCTTCTTCTCGGGAGCCGTCGCCTTCCACACCTGGGTGTCACCAATCGTGTTGGAGTTGATCTAGTTCGGGGAGCCCTGAACCGACTGCACGACCGCAAACCTAGAGTCGACTTGAGATTGATCACATGGAGGCTTCTCGTGGCCTGGATCGACATGCCTGACGACCGTGAATGGGACGGCGAACTGGCCGAGTACCGCGATGAAGTCGTCGACCGCGACCACAACCGGGTGGACAACATCATGGCCATCCACGGTATTGACGTGGGAAGCCTCAAGGCACATCAAATCCTATACGCCCAGGCGATGAAGGGCACCAAGACGCTCCGCAAGGTCGATCGGGAGATGATCGCCCTGGTGGTGAGCGCCGCCAATGACTGTCACTACTGACTCACCCATCATCGGCGCGGTCTGCGCCGCCTCCTCAAAGATGATGACCTCTTGGGCAGGATCGAAGATGACTTCGAGACGGCAGGCCTGGCTGATCGTCGTCTCGCGATGTTGCGCTATTCACAGAAGCTGACCCGGACTCCCTGGGAGATGGTCGAGGAAGACGTGGCGGCCCTGCGAGCGGCCGGACATTCCGATGTCGACATCCTTCATATTGCCGAGGTCGTCGGTTACTACGCCTACGTAAACCGCATCGCCGACGGTCTCGGCGTCCAATTCGAGTCCTGGATCGAGGTGTAGCCCGATGACCAAACCAAAACGAAGAAG
>CAXMQS010000081.1:0-4316 GCA_964195995.1 uncultured Acidimicrobiia bacterium | reverse complement strand
GCCGTGGTCGGAGGGTCACCGCCGTCGCCACCGCTGCACGCGCTCGCCGCCAGCGCCGCAACAACAACCGATGTCGAAAGCTTCATCGGGAACAACGTATCAGGATCAGCCCGCGCCTCTAGCCGTCCTTGATGAATCGTACGAGACCGTCGGGTTATCCGACCACCTGCCAATGCTACCTAGGCCCACGGAGATCCAACCGAGCGTCCCTCATGACCTTCCGTGAGGTTCGTACAGCTGCGTGACGCCCGTCCCGTTTTGTTGAGTTACTCGGAAATAGTGGTGGCCTGACGGCTTGTAATAGCAGTGTCAGCGCTACGACGAGTAGCGGCCCTCGGTGGTCGATTCCTCAGGTGGACCCGGTGTGTTACGCCGAGTCGGCGCTGTCGGGGCTATCCGGCGAGTCGGGGCTATCCGGCGTGTCGGGGCTATCGATATCAACGTTCTGAGTGGTGTCGAACGGAGACGCGAAGGAGTCTCCGACGTCGTCAACTGTGCTGGCCGAGTCGATCGTGAACGACGAGGGAGGATTGATAGCGGTGATCGCCATGACGTCATCGAGTTTGATGTCCGCGTCCGACACCGAGCCTTCGTGAGCCAGGGCCCCTCCGGCGCTCAGGGCTACGGCGACGGACACGGATCCGCTCACCATCTTGAACTTCTTCGAATAGGCCATGGCATCTCTCCTAATGTGGGCTCGTGCTCGCGCTCTAGAGTTGTTGGGTCACACTTAGTAACCGACGCCACCACCGAAAAGGGTACGGGTAATGTATACGCATCGCGGTAGAACGAACACTCACAGTATCCGAAATGTTAGAAAAGTCCACTACAGTGTTCGGTCGATACTGAACGCAACTGACGGGTGAGCGGCCGCTCGCCAGAGAACCGCTGTTGATCAGGAGAAGACTCGAGATGATCATCGACCCTGACGTTCCTGCACTCAGCGTGCTTCTGGGACCCTCGGCCGGCGACATCCTCGACACAGTATTGATCGAGGCCGGCGGCCGCTGCGAATCGGCACGTGCCACCCAAGTCCGATACGTACCGTCGAAGTCTGTGACGGCGCAATACGCAGTCAACGTACGGTGGGCGCACGGAAAGACAACCGCTGAGACGCTGGTGGCTACGTCCGGCATCGCCGTGCCCGCCGGCACCCCGCTCCTCGAAGCGGACGACATCACTGTCGCAGTGTGGCGATACCCCCACGATCCGTTTCTCCCTGGACTCGACGCCGCGGCGGACCAGAACAGGGTCCGCCGGCTTCTCGGAGACCTCGGCGCACCAACCGACGCCGTCCGACTACGACGAAGGGCATATCGGCCGGGGAGGCGAGCCGTGATAGAAGCCGTTTCTCCCCGCGCCCGCATGTTTCTCAAGATCGTTCGTCCCGATCAGGCGGCAGCTCTGCAAACGAAACACTCATCAATGGCCGGCCATGTCCCGGTGCCCCATAGCTACGGCTGGTCCAAGGAGCTCGGGCTCGTGGCGATGCAAGCTATGCCTGGCAAGACACTACGCAAGGCACTCGAGAGCGGCAGCCGCCGTCTTCCCTCCGGCTCCCAACTGGTTGCCATCCTTGACTCGTTTCCCAATCCCCCTGCAACGCCGTCGCCCGTTCCTGGACCGGTGTCGCGCGCAGCCGATCACGCGCGACTTCTAAAGGCCGTCACTCCGGACCTCGCAGGCCGAGTCGACGCTGTCCTCGACGCGCTTCAGACTGTCGACGATGAACCTTCCACAGCGGTGCACGGCGACTTCCACGCCTCCCAGATCCTCACAAAGGGCACATCCGTCGTCGGCCTCATCGACGTCGACACCGCTGGACTCGGGTCACGCAGCGATGACCTTGCCGGACTCATCGGACATCTCTCAACGCTCTCGCTGGCCTCATCCGCCCGCCGCAACATCGATGGCTACGGGACCGCGATCATTGCCGACTTGGATCGCGTAACAGAACCTGCCTCCCTGCGCCTCCGCACCGCTGCCGTCATACTCGGACTCGCTACCGGACCCTTCCGGGTTCAAGAACCTAACTGGCCCGCCGAGACCGAACGCCGTATCGCGCTCGCTGAACGCTGGATCGAGTCCTCACTGTCGCTCAGTACCTAATTCCGATGCCCTTTGTGCCTCCCCTGTCAGCAGGGCTTTGGCTCAGGGCTAGGCCTTCATCGGTTAGGCACCTTTTGAGTGCTGGTATCCCTACCTAGCGACTCCACAACGAGGAACACCCAGGCCCCTGAACCAGACTCTTGTCCTAGTGGAGACGGTAGGAGGGATCGATCGACAACAATCGCCCTGCGGTTACCCGCCATCGTCAAGCAATTAGGGTTCCGAGCCTCAGCTCGAGGAGCAGCGAGAGACAAGAAAACCCCTGCCGAAACAGTGGCTTTCTTCGTAGCGGGGGCGGGATTTGAACCCGCGACCTTCGGGTTATGAGTCAGAAGGGGTACGTCCCGGCCTGTCCTTCCCGGTCCCGTGCCGGTGTCCTTAGCCGAGGAGGCAGCTGGGGTCGGTGCACTTGGCGTCCACCAGCTGACCAGGGATCTCATAGGGAGGCCCGTTGATCGACTCGGCGCCGTCGATGAAAGCGATCAGGGGCAGTCCATCGGGGCCGGCGACGATGGAGTAGGAGCCGGTCACGTCGGCGAGCACCGACACTACCGGATCGGCACACGGATAGGAGCACACCGCCAGCCGGGGACTGTCGGTCGGAGCGCTGTAGGCGACGGCGATGCGGCCATCGCCCAGCACGGCCATGCGGGGCCCGTACCAGGCGTCGCGGATCGATTCGCCGAGCTCGGCCACCGTTACCTGCTCGCAGAGGGGATCGAGGCAGAAAGCCAGTTTGGCGGTGCCGTCGGCGTAGTAACCGATGACGGGATTGCCGTCGAGCCCGATCGTCACCCGTGCCGCCTCGCCGTTGCTGCCGGTGTCATCGACAGTCGACGCTGTGAACGAGCTGCATCTGGGGTCATCGCACACCACCAGCCGCAGCTTTCCACTTCCCGGCGTGTACACCACCACCGGGCGGTCATCGGGCGTGAGCGCCAGCGATGTGGTGTTGTACACCCAGAATCGGTTGCAGTCGGCGTCGAGGCAGTCGGAGTCGAGGTCGACCACGTCGACGCTGCTGCAAGCGGCATCGACGCAGAAGGCGACCTGGATGGGGCCGGGGTTGAAGGTGTAGTTCTGGAAGGCCATCACCGCCAGTCCGTTGCTAGCGACGGCGATATCGGGGTTGGCCCAGGCGTCCGCCTCGAACAACTCGGCACTGGTGACGCCGCTGCAGACTGCGTCGTCACAGCGGGCGAAGCCGAGCATCTGTCCCGTCTCATATGACCAGTACGCCGCTATCGGCAGCCCTTCCCCGTCCAGGACAAAGGTGCCACCAGCCCACATGTCGAGTGCGATGGCGTCGCCGCTCGTGGCCTGAGAACATCTCGAATCGGCGCATTGGGTCATCGTCAGGCCGGTCTCGTTCTCCCCTTCCGGCCCTACGACGCCGGTCGGCGCCTGGTGGAAGATGGCGGGGAGCCCGTCGGCGCCGAAGAGCACCTGAGGGCTCATGTACTCAGAGGCCTCGTCGGCGACGACGCTGACGGTCCAACCGCCGTCGGTAAAGGCCAGCGCTGGCGGCGGCGAGGGAGGCATCGGTACCTCGACACAGCCCTCGGCCAGCCGCTCCACCCTGACACTGTGAGCAAGGCCTTCCGTCTGTTGGTGGAAAGAGCTGAGCTTCCCCACATCAAACTGCATGGCCTTAGGCACACGCATGCCACTCATGCTCTCCAGATCGGCATCCACCCAAAGGTGGTATCGGAACGACTTGGCCACTCGACCGTTGCTCTCACCCTTGACGTCTACTCGCACGCCATCCCCGCGATGCAGCAAGAGGCAGCGGAGCTCGTCGCAGCCCTTATCGAGGACCCGAACGCCGGGTTTCGGTAGCAGTTCGGTGGCAGATGTCGTTTTCGTGTCGGATATTCGGTGGGCCGGGCAGGATTCGAACCTACGACCGACGGATTATGAGTCCGCTGCGGTCCGATTCGCCGACCTGGGGAAACGGGAGACAAGCAGTGATCCATTGGGATTTCGCCTAGCGTTGATTCGCGGTGGTTTGCACAGTTTTGTGGTGTCTCGCGGCCTGTACGCGGCCTGGGCACAGGCATCAGCAGTCGGGGGTCCAAAGAAGGGGGTCCACCCCCGTCAGGTCCAAGGTACGGGATCTAGAAGGTTCAGCTCCGCTCGCGAGTTGGACTTGATTGGGACATGGCACCCTTCGCACCTCTCGAGAGGCTCAAATTCGACTCGGCGAG
>CAXMQS010000080.1:0-79821 GCA_964195995.1 uncultured Acidimicrobiia bacterium | reverse complement strand
CTGCCGGCCGGGGTTCGTTGTTCTCCTCGGCCCTTCTCCCACAGGGGCTTGGGGGTGTAGCGCAGGTCATCGGAGCCGCAATTGCGACAGCGGCGGGTGGTCTCGCGCTCCCAGGAGGCGCCACACGCTGCGCAGCTGAGGGAGATGATCTCTCCGGCTTGTTGGCCGCTCAGCCTTTCAGATTCTCCGCACTCGGGACATTGTGTCAGCGCCATGAAGTGGGAGGCTAGAGCAATACCGGGCGCGGCGGAACCAATACTCAGAATGTCAGACGAGGTCACGCCGCTTGAGGAAAGTGGTCATCGTCAACAATCCGATGGCGGCCAGAACGAGACCTTTGGCGAGCGCGCCACCGGCCCCCGGCGTGACGTTGCCAAGGGGCTCCTCCAAGAATCTGGCCGACTCGGGAAGGATGCCGATGTACGCCGACAAGCCGATCCGATAGATCGAAAGGGGAGAAAGCCCGGGGACGTTGGCGATGCCGCTGTCCCAGATGAAGACGTAGCCGAGCCCAAAGAGCATTGCCCGCTTGAAGAGGAAGCCAAGCGGCACGAAGAGGGCGACGTATATGAGGGTGTTGATGCCGAGCATCACCAGCATCGGCATCACCGTCTCCCATTTCCCGGTCCGTAGCCCGAGCGCCACCGACACGGCCAGGCCGCCGGTGCCGACCAGCGTGAAGACGGCAGCCCACGTCGCCGCCCCTTTGGCCGCGATGATCGCCCAGCGCGGTATGGGGCGGATGGTGAGGAAGGACATGGTCCCCTGGCGCCGCTCCTCACCGAGTGCCGAGGTCGCCAGCACCAGTGCGACGATCGGCCCTACCGCGATGATGAGAACGCCAGAGGGTCCCTCGTGCAGGAACTCGAACGCCCGGGAGTCGGTCATCTTTGAGCTTCCCACGTACATGATGACTGCAGGCAGCAATGACAATCCGCCGAGCAGGTAGCTGCGCTTGGCCAAGAGCAGTTGGCGATAGCTGACGGTCGCGATGGCGAGCGCGGCCCTCATCGGCGGACCAGGTATCGGAAGACCGACTCCAACGATTCATCCTCTGGCTGAAAGGCTGTCAGCCTCATGTCGAGGTCGCGGGCGATGACGGCGATGTCGCGGCCGAGGGCGCTGAGATCCTCGGCCTCGATGTGGATGGCATCCTTGCCGACCTCGACTGCAGCGACGTCGCTACGCGCCACGAGCTCAGATGCCAGCTTTCGCAGGTGGTCGCCTTCGATGCGCACCCGGAAGGGGATGTCGCTCATGGCGGCGCGGATGGAGACAACGTCGCCGGCGGCGGCGAGCTTTCCGTCGACCATCGCCAGCACCCGATCGGCCATGCGCTCGACCTCGGCGAGTACATGGGAGGAGACGATCACGGTCTTGCCGTCTGCCGCCATCCTCCGGAATACCTCGATCAGGTGGGCCCGCTGTACCGGATCCGTTCCGTTGAGGGGCTCATCGAGGATGAGGATCTGTGGGTCCGTCACCAGAGCAGCCGCCACCTTGGTGCGCTGACGCATCCCCTTGGAGAAGCCGCCCAGGGTTCTATCGGCAGAACCGCTGAGATCGACAACGCGCAGCGCATCTGCTGCTCGATCTGCGCCATCGGTCAGACCACTGAGGCGGGCGCCGTACTCGATGTATTGGCGGGCGGTCATCTGCGGGTAGACCGCATCCTCTTCGGGCACGAGGCTGAGCTGGCGGTAAGCATCCGGATTGCGGCGCAGGTTCTCTCCAAGAACCGTCACCGTCCCCTCGGATGGGGCAGCCAGGCCACAGATGAGCCGCAACAGCGTGGTCTTTCCCGCTCCGTTGGGGCCGAGCAAGCCAGTGATGCCCTGCCCGAAGTTGCAAGAAACTGCGGACACCGCCACCTTCTGCCCGAACCACTTCGAAGCCCTGTCGACCTCGACTGTGGGATCGGAGACGAAAGCAGGAGTCGTCATCGGAGATTCCGGTAGCGGCGTACCACGACGAAGATGCTGATGGCGGCGACAACCAATATGACGATCAGCGAGACGATGGGCTCATAGCCGGCCCGCTCCGGGATCCAACCTTGGGGGCTGTTGTTGCTGGCATCGAATATCCAGTCGCGCACGTACCGGGGATGGTGCTCGAGAGCCCCCAGCGCGACGATGTCGAAGCCGCCCTGATCGACGATCGCCGCCGTCAGGGGGGAGGTGCCAAAGAAGGCGGCGGCAAAGGCTCCGGCGGCGGCGGAGGTGCGGTTCGCCAGGCTGGCAACGGCGAAGGCGATCGGAAGGTACGCCGCCAGGTACACCATCGTTGCCAGCGCAGCCTTTCCCAGATCGTCGATGTGAGAGGTGATGTAGCTGAGGAAGCCGTCGCTGGAGAGCCCGCCAAGACCCAACCACAGCATCAGTTGCGGAAGCATCATGAAGCCGGCTACGAGCGCGACCAGCGCCGCGGCCTTGGATCCCAGGTAGTCGGCCGTTGTCAGTGGCCGCGAGGCGTACACCTGGATGGTGCCCTCGACGCGATCGGGGATGAGGAGCTCGGCCGACGCCAGCGCGATGAAGATGAGAGCGATCGGTCCGCTCAGCTCGAAGTACTCGGAGTGCCCGAAGAGGGTGTCTCCGTCGTCTACCCCGAACTGACCACCGATGACTCCGATGCCGATGAACACCACGGCAGGGAACACGCCGATGAGGAAGAGGCCCCACGGCAAGAACTTGGTACGGGCACGGCGGCGCAGGCCGAGCACCTTGCGCATCCCATCGCGAAAGATGGCCAGCCGGGCACCAGAGCGACCGAGATGTTCCCCCTCGTATGGCTGGTAGCCGAGGTCGTAGAGGTAGCCATCACTCGTCATGGGTCTCCTCGGCCAAGAAGATGTCCTCGAGGCTGGTGGTGCGGGCTCCCAGCGAGCGAATGGTGGCTCCCGTGGTGGCCACGGCGTTACGAACGGCGATGAATGGGTCGTCCGGGTGGTCCACGGCGATGTGACGCCCTTCCCAGCGGACCTCGGCACCTGCCGCCTCGAGTGCGGCCACGACTGCCGAGGCATCTCCTAGGACCTCGACCTCGGCGATGCCTTGGTCGCTCAGGCCCTCGATCGGACCCTGTCGCAACACCTTTCCTCCATCGAGCATGACGATCCAGTCGCAAGTGCGTTCGATATCGCCGAGCACGTGCGAGGACACGATCACGTTGATCCCTAGGTCGCCGATGCGGGTGATGAGGTCGAGCATCTCGTCGCGGCCTTCCGGGTCGAGGCCTGCCGTCGGCTCGTCGAGCAGAAGGAGGTCGGGACCGTGGACGAGTGCCTGAGCCATCTTGGCTCGCTGCGCCATGCCCGTCGAGAATTCGCCCATGGGTCGGAAGCGTTCCTCTGCGAGACCGACAAGGCCGAGGATGTCGGATGCTCGTTGCCGTGCGGCCTTGCTGGGAATGCCGGCGAGCTCTGCCGAGTAGCCGATGAAATCGGCAGCACTCTGATCTTGGGGTAGGCAGGATGTCTCGGGCATGAAGCCAACTCGCGACCGAACCTTCAGCGTGTCGGCCGGGATGTTGCTGCCGAGCACCTGCACGGTTCCGGAGCCGGGCTGCAGGATGCCGAGCATCAACTTGAGCAGCGTTGTCTTCCCGGCGCCGTTGGCTCCCACCAGACCGGAACGGCCGGGCGGCACCTCCAGCGCGATGTCGCTGAGCGCGACCACATCGTCGTAGGCGAATGTGAGTCCGGCGGTACTCAGGATCTGGTCACTCATGCTCCGAAGCTACTACCTGGCGCGGTTGTTGCCACCGTCGTAGCGTTGCCAGGTGGAGAACGTTCTAGCGGTTGCGGCGGCATCGGTGGCAACGGCGTTCTGCGGCGCCCTGGTGGTGTCGCACTTGCAGCGACCGCGGCCCCATGCCGCGGTGTGGTCGGTGGCGATGGGGATGTACGCCCTCGCCACATGGGCGCTGGCGTGGGGGCTTATCGCCGGTTGGGGCGGAGCGGTGTTTCGCGTTTTCTACCTCTTCGGTGCGATCCTCAACGTCATGTACCTGGCCCTCGGAGCCGTCTTCCTAGTCGGGGGCCGCCGGGCCGGCGCCGTGCTGCTTGTTGTCTTTTCGGCGTTCGGTGCCGGCGCCTCGGCGGTGACCCTGACGGCGTCGTTCGTCGCGGCGCTCCCGGTAACCGGCGTTCCAGCTGGGTCCGAGGTGTTCGCCGAGATGTCCGAAGGGCTGGCGACGCCGCGGCTGTGGGCTTTGGTCGGCAATGTCGTCGGCACCGCCCTTCTTGTCGGTTTCGCCATCTACACCGTCGTCAGAACACGCAAGGCCAATCGTCGCATCGCCGCCGGCAACGGATTGATCATCGGCGGCGCCGTCGCCCCCGCGCTTGGTGGCTCTCTCACCGGCCTCGGCGAGGGTGGGTTCCTGGCCCTGACCTTGTTGATCGGTGCGGGGATGCTGTGGGCCGGCTACCGGACTGCGAGTGGTGCGGGAGTCAAGGCCGGGGGAGGAGCAGCCGGCGTTCCGCTCGATCAGAGAGCAGGACACCTGCCAGGATGAGGGTGCCGCCGGCGATGATGCCCGGCTGCAGACTCTCGTCAACGAACAGCACGCCGGCAGTGGCGGCGATGATGGGCACGATGTAGCCAACGAGCGACGCCCGGCTGATGCTGGTGTGCGCCAACAACCAATACCACAGGGCGAAGGGCATGAAGCTCGAAGCAATGCCGAGGTAGACGACGAGCGCCCACCCGGTGCCCGTGATGCCGGTCGGCACGCCCTCGGCAACGAGCATGGCGACGAACGCCACCGATATGCCGACCACGAACTGCACGAAGGTGAGCTCGGCCGGCTGGTACGCCCCGGCGTGGTGCTTGGCGTATATGCCGGCGACAGAGAGGATGATGACGGCGACGACGCTGAGGGCCAGTGCCAATCCCGGTCGCCCGCCCTCGTCTAAGCCGGAGTCGCCGGAGAGGCCGAGCACCGCAACTCCGAGAAAGGCGACTGCCAGCCCCGCGGCCTTGGCGGCTCGCATGGGCTCGTCCGGCAGCAAGAAGTGGGCGAAGATGGCTGTCGCCAGGGGGATGAGTGCTGCCAGCAGGCCAACGAAACCTGACGATGCATTCTCATAGGCGATCGTGAAGAGGATGTAGGGGATAGCCAGGTTGCCGACTCCCTGGACCGCACCCACACGCCAGGTCAGGCGGTCCCTGGGGAGGGAGCCACTCTTCCACAACACGTAGCCGGTGACGAAGATCACTGCCACCCCGAGTCGGAGGACAACGAGCCCGTATGGCTCGATTCCCTCGTCGAAGGCGAGACGAGTGGCGGGCCCACCTGTTCCCCAGCCGAGGGCCGCGACCAACAGTGCCAGCCATATGGCGCGGTGGGTCAACTGATGACTACCACTTGGGGCGCGAACGCAGTTCGCCGAGCACTCGGCGCCATAACGGCTCGGTGCGGCCGACCGCCGGTGCCGGCACCGCCTCCGGCGGCTGCTCGGGATGGGTGCGACCTAAGTCCCCGACTCGTTCCTTGAGCTGGTCGCGTTCCGCCCGGAATTCTGCGAGCCGCTCCCGGAGGAAGCCGGCTTCGGTCTCCGCCTTGGCAGCGCGTTCCCTGGCGTCTGCTAGTTGTTGGCCTGACTCATGAAGGTTCCCCAGCTGGATGAGCATCCGTTCCCAGGCGTCGAGAGGTACCAGCATCTGCCCCTCGGGGACCCCACTCACGGTGCCGGCCTTGGCAACGGGTGCCGTTGGAGTGTCCAGGCTGGTGCTGCGGGTGACGACGTCTTCCAGCACGACCATGCGCCGGGGGCCGTCGCCGCCCTGGGAGAGTCGCGATGCCACCTTGCCCTTGCGGGCCCAGTTGCGAATCGTCGTTGCCGATACGCCCGTCGCCGCCTCGGCCTGGCGCAGGGTTGCCCAAGACTGCTCAGGGGGAGCGCCGAGGTCATCAAGGGCCGAAGACGTGCGCACACTCACCTGGCGAGTGTCGTTCTGCGATGGAAGTGGTCGTCTGCTCAGGGTTGTCCTCCTGCGGGAAGCATAGAGGGCTCGTCTCGGGCGAAAACAGGCCAGGTAGCATGCCGTGATGACGACGCGCGATGAGATCAGGGAAGTTGTGGCTCGCGTTGTCGATGCCACGCTCCCGGCTGAGCCGTCGCCGCAGTCGCAACAAGTCATCTCCGCGCCCAACGATGCCATCGCCGTCGGCGCCGATCACGGCGGCTACCCGCTCAAAGAGCGCCTCACCTTTCGACTTCGCGAACAGGGTCTCGAGGTCCACGACGTCGGCACTCACTCGTCAGATGCGGTCGACTATCCGGACTTCGCCCACGAGGTGGCGCGGAAGGTGGCGACAGGTGAGTGCGGCGTTGGCATCATCATCGATGGAGCAGGTATCGGCTCGGCGATGGTGGCCAACAAGGTGCCCGGGGTCAGAGCTGCGATGTGCTACGACGTGTCGTCTGCGAGAAATAGCCGCGAACACAACCACGCTAATGTCCTCACGTTGGGCGCCGGCCTGATCGGTGAGAACCTGGCGTGGCAGATCGTCGAATCCTGGTTATCGACACCATGGGCAGAGGGTCGGCACGCCCGTCGGGTGGACAAGATCACCGAGATCGAGCTGCAGGAAATGGGCGGACGATGACGAGCCGAGAAGAGATCATCGAGGCGGTTACCGAGCAGGTGCTGACGGCGCTCCTTGCTGACCAAACCTGTTCCAGCTGTGGTGGCGACTGCGTCGTCGGCTGTTCCGACAAGGTGCGGACCGTCGTCGCCAACGGTGCCGCTCGCATCAGTCGCTACGGCAAGGCGGCCGGAGTCCCCGCCGATCTGGCCCAGTTCATCGATCACACCCTGCTCAAGCCGGAGGCCACAGCAGACGACATTGACGAATTGTGTGCCGAGGCCGTTGAGCACGGTTTCGCCTCGGTGTGCATCAATCCTGCGTGGGTGAAGCGGGCTGCAGCAAATGTTGCAGGGAGCCCGGTTCGAGTTTCCTCGGTTGTCGGCTTTCCCTTCGGGGCAACGACCCCAGAGATCAAGGCCATGGAGGCGCGGCGCGCCATCCGCGATGGCGCCTCCGAGATCGACATGGTCGCCAACATCGGTGCGCTTCGCAGCGGCGACTATGACACGGTGAAGCGTGACATCGCCATGGTGTCAGACGCCTGCCACGAGAGCGGCGCGCTCAACAAGGTGATAATCGAGACCGCTCTGCTGACGGACGAAGAGAAGGTCATCGCGTCGAAGCTGGCCAAGGATGCCAAGGCCGACTTCGTCAAGACCTCGACGGGCTTCGCCGGCGGCGGCGCGACGGTGTACGACGTCGCACTCATGCGAGAGGCGGTTGGACCCAAACTCGGCGTGAAGGCTTCCGGAGGCATCCATACTGCGGATGACTTGAGAGAGATGGTTGCTGCCGGCGCCACTCGGATTGGCGCTTCTGCCGGCGTAGCGATCGTGAGCGGAGGAGAGGGTGATGGCCGATATTGATCTGAGGTCCTATGCGTTCCTCGACTCGCTGCAGCCGCAGTACGCCGCATTCTTGGGTACCGTGGCGCAGGGCTTCCTGCCGCTAGCGGGCGACGCCTCGCTGTACATCGAGATCGCTCCCGGAATCGAGATCAACCGCATCACCGACGTCGCGCTCAAGGCGACGAGCGTCAAGCCGGGGATGCAGGTCATCGAGCGCTACTACGGCATGCTCGAAGTGCACTCGCCCGAGCAAGCGGAGACACGGGCGGCAGGGGCCGCCATCCTCTCCGAACTCGGCCTCACCGAGTCCGATCGCCGCAAGCCCAGGATCATCTCGTCGCAGGTCATTCGCCGGCTCGACGACCATCAGGCGCAGCTGATCAACCGCACTCGACATGGGCAGATGATCATCCCCGGACAGACGCTGTACGTGATGGAGCTGGAGCCTGCGGCTTATGCTGCGCTCGCCGCCAACGAGGCAGAAAAGGCCGCGCACATCAATGTGCTCGAGGTCAGGACGTTCGGCTCGATGGGCCGGATCTACCTTGGCGGCGAGGAAGCCGATATCGATGTCGGCTGGCGGGCCGCCGAGGCGGCGATAGAAGGTTTGGAAGGACGGATAGATGACTGATCGAAAGGAAGATGGCAGTGGCTGACGCCCTTGGAATGATCGAGGCGCGGAGCTTTCCCGCCATGGTTGAAGCAGCAGACGCCATGGTGAAAGCTGCGAAGGTTGAGCTGGTGAGTTTCGAAGAGACCGGAGGCGGCTACGTCACGGCAGTGGTACGCGGCGACGTCGCTGCGGTCAAGGCCGCCGTAGATGCTGGTGTCCGCGGCGCTGAGAAGGTCGGCGAGATCACGACTGCGCACGTTATCCCGCGGCCTCACGCCAACGTCGACATGGTGCTGCCACTCGGCAGGGTCGAACAGGCGACCGAAGAAACCGGTTCCTAGACCGACACCGGGGAGTTCTGATGAATCTCGGGCGGGTTGACGGAACGCTGGTCGCCAGCCGTAAGGAGCCGCGCCTCGAAGGTCTGAAGTTCCTCGTTATCCGCACCCTCTCCGTCGATGGTTCCGATGGGAGCGGGTATGTCGTGGCCGCAGACGCCGTCGGAGCCGGCGTCGGCGAGATCGTCATGTACGCCAGCGGCAGCTCAGCCCGCCAGACCGAATTCACCAAGGATCGACCCTGTGACGCGGTGGTAATGGCCATCGTCGACACCTGGGAGGTCGGCGGCGACACGGTCTACACGAAATGAATGTTCTCTCGGAGCAAGAAGTCCAGGACATCATCGACCGCGTCAAGACGCGGCTCGAGGGCGGCGATGCCTCGGCCCCAGGCCGCTCCCTGGAGGCGGCGACCAAGCTCGACGAGGAGGCGGCGGCAGAGCTCGGAGACGGCATCTTCGCCGATATCGACACCGCCGTCGCCGCCGCCAAGACTGCCCAGCAGGCCTACCGCGAGCAGGGCCTTGACGCCCGCTACGCCATCGTCGAGAGCATTCGCACCTCCATGCTGTCCCACGGCGAGGAGCTGGCGCGAATGGCTCACGAAGAGACCGGGCTAGGGCGCACCGAGGACAAGATCATCAAGAACCGGCTGGTCTCGACCAAGACGCCGGGGCCCGAAGACCTTGAGCCGGTAGCGGTGACGGGCGACACCGGGATGATGGTGACCGAGTTCGCTCCATACGGAGTGATCGGCTCGGTGACCCCGACGACCAATCCGACCTCGACGATCATCAACAACACGATCGCCGTGGTATCCGCCGGCAACGCCGTCGCCTTCAACGTTCATCCCAACGCCAAGCGAGTCTCCGCCCACAACATCCGGCTGCTCAATCGCGCCATCGTCGCCGCCGGTGGACCCCCGAACCTGGTGACGGCTATCTCCGAACCAACCATCGAGAGCGCCCAGGCCCTCATGAACCACCCGGATGTTCGGGTGCTGGTGGTCACGGGCGGCCCCGGCGTCGTCCAGGAGGCGCTCAAGACCAACAAGAAGGTCATCGCCGCCGGTCCCGGCAACCCTCCGGTCATCGTCGACGAGACGGCCGACATCGCGGTCGCGGCGGCCGGCATCGTCGCCGGGGCATCGTTCGACAACAACGTCATATGCACGGATGAGAAGGAGGCGCTCGTCGTGTCGACGGTCGCCGATCAGCTCATCGACGCGATGGCGAAGAACGGCGCCTACGTCCTGAAGGAGCACGAGCTCAGGAAGCTGGAGCGGGTCATCTTCACCGAGCTCGGACCGCCCAACAAGCCCGGCAAGATAAACAGAGACTGGATCGGCAAGAGCGCCTCCGCCATCCTCTCCGAGATCGGCGTCAGCGTTGACGACTCGACCCGACTCGTTGTGGCGGATGTCCCGATCGAGCACAGCCTGGTGTGGACGGAACAGATGATGCCGGTGTTCCCGGTCGCCAGGGTTCGCGACATCGAAGAAGCCATCCCGCTGGCGGTCCGCGTCGAGCATGGCTTCGGCCACACCGCCTCGATCTACAGCCGCAACGTCGACACCATCACCAGGATGGCTCGAGCGATGAACTGTTCGATCTTCGTGGCCAATGGGCCCAACTTCTCCGGCCTCGGCCAGGGTGGCGAGGGCTACAGCTCGTTTTCGATCGCCAGCCCGACCGGTGAAGGGCTCACCCGGCCCCGGACCTTCTCGCGCATGCGGCGGGTCACCGTCGTCGGCGCATTGCGGATCGTGTGAGCGGCCTCCATCCCGCTATCGGTCTCCTCGAGTTCTCGTCGATAGCGCGCGGTGTCGAGGCCGGCGACGCCATGGTCAAGCGGGCTCCTGTCGACGCCATCTACGCGGGAACCGTTCATCCGGGAAAGTTCGTCGTGCTGGTTGGTGGGCTCACCGCCAGCGTCGAGGAAGCCATGGATGCGGGGCGGCTCGTCGGCTCGGGTGCCATCGTGGCCGAAGTGCTGCTGCCCGACGTTCACCCTGCGGTGATCACGGCGCTGCGCGGCGTCCGGGTTTCTTCGGCCGCAGAGGCCATCGGCGTCGTCGAGACCTCCAACATCGCACCGGCCATCGCTGCCGCCGACGCCGCCATGAAGGCTGCTGCCGTCGAGCTGCTCGAGCTGCGGCTGGCTGATGACATCGGGGGCCGCGGATACGCAGTGGTTGGAGGCACGGTCGCCGACGTCGAGGTCGCGGTCGGCGCGGGCGTAGCGGCGATCAAGCCCGGCGATGTTGTGGCGTCGGTCGTCATCCCGCAGGCCCACGACGAGCTGATCGCCAATCTCGACGGCCACGCCCGCTTCAGCGACAGGACTCGGCAGCAACTGTGAAGCTAGGTCGCGTTACCGGCACCGTCGTCGCGTCCACCAGGGCCGAGGGTCTCGACGGCATCAAGTTTCTGGTCGTGCAGCCGCTGACCCGCCAGCTCGAGCCGAAGGGCGAACCGGTCATCGCCGCCGACGGCGTCGCCCAGACGGGTCCCGGGGAGCTGGTCTACTTCGTCAGCTCGAGAGAGGCGTCCCAGGCTTTGCCCGACACGTTCGTTCCGGTCGACCACGCCATCGTCGGCATCGTTGACTCGGTTGAGGGTCTGTCATGAAGATCGGAGAGGTTGTCGGCACCGTGGTTTCCACTGTCCACGACCCGGCCCTCGACGGCCGGCGTCTCCTGATCTGCGACCTGCTTGATCTGGACGGCGAACCAGATGGTGACTATCTGCTCGCGGTCGACGCAGTCGGCGCCGGCGCCGGCGAGGTCGTTCTCATCCTCGACGAGGGGAGCGGAGCCAGGCAGATCCTCGAACGCGATCCCGCTCCGATCCGGGCAGTCGTCGTCGGTGTCATCGACGACGTGGAGTTGACGCAGTAGCTAGAGCTCCTCGAGCAGGAGATGGGTCGCCCAGTTGGCGGCGTCGCCCCATGGGGCGGTGATCTGGCGCACCTCTTCTTCCGTGGCTCTCCTGTCGAGGTAAGGGCCACCGATGGCTTTCTGCACTCCGAGGTCGCCGGCAGCGACGACGTTGGGGCGCGCCAGACACCTGGCCAGCGTCCACTCGGCCGTCCAGCGGCCAACGCCCTTGATAGTGGTGAGGGTTGCGATGACACCGGGGTCGGTTGAGTCAGTTAGGCCATCGAGGCCGCCAGAGGCGGCGAACTCGCCAACCTCGATGATGAAGGCCGCTTTGGCGTTGGTGAACTGCAGCGCCCTGATGTCGGAGTGGTTGGCGCCTGCCAGGTCGGCAGCCTTCGGAAATTCCCACAGCATCCGCCCGGCGAAACGGCGACGCCGTCCATACTTCTCGACAAGCCTGCGTCGCGTCGTCGTGGCCCAAGTCAGATTGACCTGCTGCGCCGTTATCGAGGTCACCAGGCTCTCCACCAGGTCGCTCGTCATCGGTGGCCGATATCCGGGCCGCGCCGCCAGCGCTTGACGGATGATGGGGTCTCGGCGGGCAAGCTCGCGTAGTGGCGGGAACGGCAGGGAGGTCGCCAGCCGATGCTGCATATGGGCCAGCGCCGCCCCCACATCCTTGCCGTCGTCCACCGTGACTTCGATGGCGCCACCACGGAGCTGCCGTGCGGAGAAGGGCAGCGGGCGCCCTCCTACCGTGGCCACTCGGTAGAAGACTCCGTCTTCGACGATGTTGACCGGGTCTCCTCCCCATCTCAGGTAGCGGGCGAGACTTTGCGCGAGGTCGAGTCCGGCAGGTGGCGTCCACCGTTTGCGCTGCATCGTCCGACGGTAGCTTGCGACAGATGCATCGACTCCTCGTGCTACTCCTGCTGGTCGTCGTTGGTTGCGACCGAGCCGAGGTTGTCATCGTGCCCGAGGAGATCGATGTGTGTCCGGTAGTGGCCGATCAGATCGAAAACCTGCTGGTCACCATCGTCGAGTTCGCCGAGCAGGCATCGATCGGCGAGCTCACCAGCTCCGACGGAGTTGCTGCCGATCTGCGTCTGCGTGGTGATGCATTGTCGGCGCGGGCCGTCGATCTCGGGTGCGACGCCGCTGAGTTGCGCTCGCGGCTGTCGGTGAGCCGTTTCGAGTCGTCAGATCCAGTCGCGTCGCAATTCGTCCAGCTGGTGCTCGACTCACTGCAGCAGTGAGGCTGCGGCTTCGTCGACGAACCAGGTGACATCTTTCGCACCCTCGGCGGCCGTCGCCGCCGGGAGCGATGAGCCGCCACTGGTTATCTCGGCGAGCACCTCGGCCTTGGCTGATCCTGTCACCACGAAGGCCAAGTGGGTCGCAGCCCACAAGTAAGGCAGGGTCGCCGTGAGCCGCCAGGTGTCCTTGGCCTCGACCCAGTTGGCCACGAACACCCTGTCGCGCTCTTCGAGGGCGGCCGTGCCTGGGAAGAGACTGGCGGTGTGGCCATCGTCACCGATTCCCAACATGATCACGTCTGGTGAGGCGCCGACCCGTTCGGTCAATGTTGTTGCGTATGACTCGGCCGCGGTGGCTGCCTCCGTTCCGTCGCCTGCTCCGACCCCAGGGATCTCGAGGAGCTCAGCCGCCACGTAGTTTCCCAGGGCGCTGCGCGCCATGGCGGTATTGGAATCTTCATGGTCGGATGGCACCCAGCGCTCGTCGGAGATCCACAGCAACACGGAGCTCCAGTCGACAGGCTGGCGGAGCAGTGCCGCGTATGTGGCGAGGGGTGTCGACCCCCCGGCGAGACCAAGCGAGCCCCCGTCTGCCAGCCAGCGAGCGATGGTGGCCGCGGCCAATGACCCAACGCGGGCAGGATCTGGGGCTATTCGGACCTCCACCGAGCTGAGGCTAGGTCGTTACGCTCGTGGAATGGCGAGACCCTTGCGGATCGAGTGGCGGCCCGGCTCCAAGGTCACGGCGCAGCTCTCGATGCCCCGTCGACCCAGGGGAGTTGGAGTCCTGCTGGCGCACGGTGCGGGGGCGGGGCAGTCCTCGTGGTTCATGACAACGGTTCGCAACGCTCTGGCCAGGGCCGGTTACCCCGCGATGACCTTTGACTACCCATATATCGAGGAGGGTCGTCGGCGACCTGACCACGCCACGAAGCTCATGGAGTGTCATACGGCGGCTGCCAGGCGCCTCGGCACCTATGTTCCGCGGGTCGTTCTCGGTGGCAAGTCGATGGGCGGACGGATCGGCAGCCACATAGCGGCCGATGTCGGCGCGGCCGGGCTCCTCTTCTACGGGTACCCGCTGGTCGCCATAGGCGGCAAGGTGCGTCCGCTGGACCACTTGGCATCCCTCGAGATTCCCAAACTCTTCGTGGCCGGAACCCGCGACCAGATGAGCCCGCTGCCTCGTCTGCGGCGGGCGATTTCGGTGACCCCGAACGCCGAAGCCGCGCTGATCGATGGGGGAGACCACTCCCTCAAGGTGCCGAAATCGGCAGGGCTGTCGCCCGCCGAGGTGCTCGATGGTGTGATCCACATAACGACCGACTGGCTCGAGCGGCTGTAGGCCCGGCAGCTAGGACGGCGGCTTGTGGTAGCTGCCAGATGTGATGCGGCCCTTCTGCGTATCGAAGGTCCACACAGAGGCCTTGCGCCATTCGTCGACCCCGCCGCGGTCGACGCCCTCTTCCGCCAAGTGCTTCATGAGGCGTCCGATCATGTCGTTGTGGCTGCACAGAGCGATGGTTGTGCCCGCCGACTCGCGGATCAGTTTCAGCAAGCCCTTGAGGGACTCGCCCTCGGCCAGCCGTTCGTCCTTGTGGACGGCGATGGCCAGCGACCTGCCGAGCGGCTGGATCGTTTGTGCGCAGCGCGCGTAGCCGGAGGTTGTGATGGCGACGATGGGCTCCCTGGCGAGCCGCCGGCCGAGCTTGCCCGCCTGCCGAAGGCCCTTCTTGGACAGCTTGCGTTTAGCGTCCGACTTGGACTTGGTGCGGTTGCCGGCGGCGGCGTGGCGTACGAGGTGGACTATGCCGGCGCCGGGTTGCGCCACCATGGCGGACCCTCGCGCCAATACTGCTCGGTCCTTGCGGTACGACAGTCGTTTGGCAGCATCCGACGCGGAAAGCCACTTGACCTTGTCGACCTCGGCGTTGGGCTTGAACCCGCCTTCCTCTGCTCGCATGAGCCAATAGCGAACCGCCTTGCGCCGCCCCGAGCGAAGCTGGTAGCCGATGCTGCCAACCTCAGAAACGGTTCGGCACGAGTACCCGGTCTCTTCTCGCACCTCCCGTAGCGCCGCCTCTTGCGGTCCCTCTCCTGGATCGAGCTTCCCCTTGGGGAGGGTCCAGTCCTTGTAGCGGGGCCGCCTGGCAACAAGGAACTCGGCCTTACCCCGAGAGACGCGGTAGAGGACGCCGCCGGCGGCTCGCTGCGTGCGGCTGGGCACTCAGATCCGTCCCGACCTGGCGCGGGCTGCCGCCGATTCCGCCATCACCGCATGGGTGTTGATCCCCGTGCTCGTCGGAACCTTCGACCACGTGCCGCTTGGCGATAGCTCCCAGGCAAGCACGTCGTCGGCCATCGCGGTCGTCAGGAGCTCCTCGAGTCGACCTTGCAGGACGGGGTCGAGAACGGGTGCCAACGCCTCGACTCGCCCACTGAGGTTGCGCGGCATCAGGTCGGCAGACCCGATGAGGTAAGTCACATCGGCGCTCTCCGGCATCCCGAAGCGGTAGATCCGGGAGTGTTCTAGGAACCGACCGACGACCGAGCGCACCCGGATGTTGTCGCTCAGACCTGGAACGCCCGGGATGAGACCGCAGGTGCTGCGGATGACGAGGTCGACCTTGGTGCCGGCTTGCGAAGCCGTGTACAGGGCGTCGATGACGTCTCGTTCGATCAAGTGGTTGATTTTGAAGGCGATCGCACCCTCTTCACCGAGCGCTTCTTGTTCGCGGATGCGTTTCAGCAGTTTGGTCTTCAGAGTGGCCGGGGCCACATAGATCTTTCGGTACTTGCGGCGCACACCGAATCCCGTCAGCACGTTGAATAGCTCGGACAGGTCGGATCCGATCTTGGCATCGGCAGTGAACAGGCCGAGGTCCTCGTAGATGTTCGCCGTCTTGGGGTTGTAGTTGCCAGTGCCGATGTGGCTGTAGCGGCGGACGCCCCCATCCTCTCTCCTGGCGACGAGCAACACCTTGGCGTGAGTCTTCAAGCCGACGACGCCGTAGGCGACATGGGCGCCTGCTTGCTCCAGCAGTCGGGCCCATCGGATGTTGGCCTGCTCGTCGAATCGGGCTTTGAGCTCCACCAGGACGGCGACCTGCTTTCCCAGCTCGGCTGCCTCTATGAGCGAGTTGACGATCGACTCCTCACCACCGAGGGCCGGGTCCTCGGCGATCGACGTCCGGTAGAGGGTTTGCTTTATGGCCAGCACGTCCGGATCGGCAACGGCCTGCGCCAGGAAGGCCCCCACCGTTCCGCTGAAGCTTTCGTAGGGGTGGTGGACCAGGATGTCACCCTTGGCGATCTCGGCGAAGAAGTCCACCGGCTCGGTCCCTGCGGCAAGACGACTCGGAGTCGTGGGGATGAAGCCCGGGAGCTTCAGGTCCGGTCGGCTGAGCCCGTACAGGCTCCACAGCCCACTGAGGTCAAGGGGGGCATCGCTGAAGTAAACATCGCCGACGTCCAGCTGGAGCTCCTCGATGAGCAGCCCGAGCACCTGCGGCGAGATCGCGGGATGGGCCTCGAGGCGCACCGCTCGGGCCGATCGTTTCTGGGTTCGCAGTGCCGACTCCATCGCCTCCAGGAGGTCCTGTGCCTCCTCCTCCTCGATGGAGGGGTCGGCCGTGCGCGTGATCCGAAACGGCCAGTGGCCGAGCACCTCGGTGCGCGGAAATAGTCGATCGAGGTGGGTGGCGATTACCTCCTCGAGTGGCACGAACCGTTTGCCGTCTGGAAGGACGATGAATCGGGGAAGGACGGCCGGCACCTTGACTCTGGCGAACAACGACTCTCCGGCCTCGTCGATGGCCAGCACCGCCAGGTTGAGGGAAAGATCCGAAATGAACGGGAAGGGGTGGGCAGGGTCGACGGCGAGCGGGGTGAGGACGGGAAAGATCTGGTCCTCGAAGATGGCGTCGAGCGTTTCACGATCGGACTCGTCGAGGTCGGCATGGGCGGACAGTCGAATCCCGGCGTTCTCCAGCTCGGGAAGGAGCTCGTTGAGGAAGACGCGATCCCGTCTGGCAAGGAGGCCGGCGACGCGGGGCCTGATGTCGGCGAGCTGTTGGGCCGGTGTCGAGCCATCGATGGTGAGGCCGGCGTAGCCCTGGGCCTCCTGCTCTTTGAGGCCGGAAACCCTTACCTGGAAGAACTCGTCGATGTTGTGGCTGACGATGGCGACGTAGTTGACGCGCTCCAGCAGCGGCAGCGACTGATCCTCGGCCATGGCCAGGACGCGGTCCTGGAAGTCGAGGAGCGACAGCTCACGGTTGGTGTAGCGGGTGTTCATGTTCATCGCAAGGGAACCAACAGTGTATTCGGCTGCTCGTCAGCGCTCCTCTAGCGCTTTCACCTTCTCGAGGCGTCGTAGGTGGCGCTCCTCGTTGCTGAACTCGGCTTCGAGGAAGCGGGTCACCAAGTCCAAAGCAACGGCGTCTCCCACGACGCGGGCGCCAATGGCGATCACATTGGCATCGTCGTGCTCCACCGACTGCGCTGCCGTGTAGGTGTCGTTGCACTGCACGGCGCGGATGCCCTTGATCTTGTTGGCGGCGATGGCGGCACCGGCCCCGGATCCGCAGACGAGGATGCCGCGATCAGTCTTGCCCGACGCGACGGCATCGCCGACCGCGGCCGAGTAGTCGGGGTAATCGACCGGGTCGGTCGAGTGAGTACCGAGATCGGTTATGGCGTGCCCCCGCATCTTGAGCACACCGATGAGCTGTTCCTTCAGCTCGTAGCCGCGATGATCTGCGCCGATGGCAACCCGCATGACGACCTCCTCGCCGGCCAGCGTACCCAGGTACGCTCAGCCCGGTGCGCCGCCTGACCCTCCTCTTTGCGATCGGCCTCGTTGCCGGGGCGTGCTCCAGCGACTCCTCGCTGCCGGCACCGACGCCGGGCCCGGCGCAGACGGTATGTCTCCCGGAGTTCTGCATCGACTACCCATCCGATTGGGAGATCGAGGTCGGGGAGGACTTCGTGGTGCTGAACCACCCGCTCGGCGCAGAGGCCTCGGTAGGTCGCATCGACATGCAGGGCGTCGTTGAGGGCGCGGGTGGCACCTGGCCGGCGGACGCCGAGGAGACCATGCGGCGGTTCTGGGAGCTGCTCGACGACCTGGGGAATGCGGACCTCGAGGAACTGACCGTGGACGGCAACGCCGTTGACACCGAAGGTCGACTCGACGACAGACGCCTGTGGCACCGGCTGCTCGCTACCTCGCCGCCTCGAGCCATCGGCGCCGAGATGCGAGGGCCAGACCGCACCTGGGAGGCCCATGCGGCGATCATCACCAACTCGCTGAGGGCGCCGAACTCCTAGGACCGTACAATCGGTGGCGTGAACGCCATTTCCGTTACCGGTGGGGTGCGTCTGGCGGGGACGGTCCAGGCGGTCGGCGCCAAGAATGCCGCCCTCAAGCTGATGGTGGCAACTTTGCTGGCGCCGGGCCAGCACCAGCTCGACAACGTCCCCGTCATTCACGACGTCGCCCTCATGGGCGATGTGCTCCGTCATGTCGGCGCCAAGTGCGACGCCACCGGCCGCACCCTCACCATCGAGGTCCCCGATGAGCCGTACCCAGAGGCGCCGATCGAGCTGGTGCGGGCGATGCGAGCGTCGATCCTGGTCCTGGGTCCGCTTCTGGCGAGATGTGGCAAGTGCCGGGTGGCACTTCCCGGCGGCGACGACTTCGGGGCAAGGCCTATCGACATGCACCTTGGCGGCCTCGAGGCGATGGGGGCCACCTTCGAGCTGGAACACGGCGTCTTGGTCGGGACTGCGCCAGACGGCCTCAGAGGAGCCGAGGTCAACCTGGATTTCCCGAGCGTCGGCGCCACAGAGAACCTCCTGCTGGCGGCCGTGCTGGCCACAGGCACGACCACCATCGAGAATGCTGCCCGCGAGCCCGAGCTCACGGACCTGGCTCGCTTCCTGTCGCGGATGGGCGCCGACATCTCGGGCGCCGGTACCTCGACCCTTCGGATCAACGGCGTTGGCGAGTTGTCCGGCGCTCGGCACGAGGTGGTTCCCGATCGCATCCAGGCAGGGACCTACCTCGTGGCGGGTGCCATCACCGGGGGAGAAGTGACCGTGACTTCGGCCGTGCCGGCCCATCTCCGCATGGAGCTGGCCAAGCTCGAGGAGTCGGGTTGTGATGTGGAGACAGGGGATGACTGGATCCGTGTCACCGGCCCGACGCGGCCCAAGCCCATCGACTTCGCGACCCTGCCCTTTCCTGGCTTCGCTACGGACATGCATCCACAGATGGTCGCCTATCTCAGCGTGGCGGACGGCACCTCGGTGATCACGGAGAACATCTACGAGTCACGCTTTCGCTACATCGGCGAGCTGACCCGCATGGGCGGCAACATCACGACCGATGGCCAGCACGTCGTCATCCACGGCGTCACCGGCCTCAGCGGATGTGAGGTCGATGCCTGCGATATCCGGGCGGGTGCAGCTCTCGTCCTGGCGGCCCTCACCGCCGAAGGTGAAACGCTCGTCACCGAGGCCGGCCACATAGATCGTGGCTACGAGGACCTGGCGGGAACACTCGCCGGTCTAGGGGCCAACGCCCACCGCCTGACATGATGCGAGCCGCGGCGCTGTCCGTCGCGGTCGTCCTCGCAGTCGTGGGGGCTGTGCCCCATGCGGTGGCCACGGTCGGACAGTTCTCCGAGGTGAGGTTGGTGCCCGGAAAGGGGGTCTCGTTCGAGGTCGGCAATCGGTTCTACTCGGGGGAGCTGCGGATCAGCGGCCTAAGCGACGGGCTGGCTCTGGTCGAGGAGGTAGGCCTCGATGGATACCTGGCCGGAATCCGCGAGGTGCCTGCCACCTGGCCGGAAGCTGCTCTCGATGCACAAGCGGTCGCTGCTCGTACGTATCTGGCCTGGACGGTGTCGCGGGGGCGCTCGAGTAACGGCAATCTGTACGACTTCGATATCTGTGCGACGACACAGTGCCAGGTGTACGCCGGAACGGGTGCCGGCGAGCCGCGCTGGGTAGACGCGGTCGCCCGCACCGCCGGCGAGATTCTGCTCTACGAGGGGTCGCCGGCCCAGGCGATGTACTCATCGACATCAAGCGGACAGACGGAGCCCATCCAGGACGTGTTCGCCGGGTCGTCGCCACGCCCCTATCTGGTCGGCGCCGATTCTCCAGATGAGACATCGCCATATGTCGATTGGACGGTTTCGATGCCGGCGAGGGCCTTTGCAGACGTGTTGGAGGCCGCCGGGTTCACCATTGGCGAGTTGGTCTCGGTAGAGGTAGTCGCCCCTCCTCGCGGCGAGGGGGTTTGGGAGATGGAGGTCGTGTCCTCCGAGGGATCCATTCGTGTGCCTGTGTCACGTGTTCGGTCCGCGTTCAACCAGCATGGGTCCGACCTGTATCCGGACATTCTCCCGAATCACCGTCCGGACGGCAGGCTGTATCCGCAGACCATCTTGTCGTATCGGTTCGATGTGAGCTACATATCGGTGGCGTCTCTTGACAGCTTCCTTCGTGCCCTACCAGTCGACGATCGCCCTGTCGGCGGTTCGATCGTATTCCACGGCCACGGCTGGGGACATCACGTCGGCATGAGCCAGTACGGGGCGCTGGCGATGGCCGAGAAGGGAGAGGACTACGCCTCCATTCTTGGCCATTACTACGGAGGGCTGCAACCGCAGACCGCAGATGACGTACTTCCGGCGACGGTCGAGGTCGGACTTCGCTGGGGCCGGGACTCGATCGTCGTTCGCGCCTCAGGCCCGTTCACCATCGCCACCGAGGGCACGGAGATCAAGGTGGTCGCCGGTGGCGCGTGGATCTTCCAGGCCTCCGATGACGCCGCCGCCGTCACGGTTATCTCGGGTGACCTGCTTCTTGATCGGCTCTTCGACCGGTTCAGTGGCAGGATTCCGATCCTGTGATGCGTTCATCTCAGATCGCGGCGCTGGCCGCCCTCACCGAGCGGTTCGCCGACATCCCTTTCCTTGTCGGCGGCAGTGCCATGTTGGCGCTGCTCGGGGCGGACGTTGAGCCGGGTGATCTCGATCTGGTCGCTGCTGCGGATTCTCGCGATGCGCTAGAGGCAGCCGCGGGGGATTGGTGGCGGGGAGCCCGCGTCGAGACCGGCCACCCTGCCCTCCGCAGCGCCTGGCTCGCCGATCTCGACGTCCACGGAGAGCAGGTCGAGGTAATCGGCGGGCTCGCCGTCGTCGCCAACGACGTTCACTGGCAGGTGCCGATGCGCTCGGGAGGAGAGGTCGAGGTGGCCGGCCGCACGGTTCGATTGGCAGCTGTCGGTCCCTGGTTTGTGCTCTACACGCTGTATAACCCCAGTCGGGTGGCGGAGCTGCTCCCCTTTCTCACTGCCTCCGAGAAGCAGAAAACTCTCATGGAGCTAGAGCCAGGCATGGGGATAGAATGGTCGCACACAGCGCCGCTGTTGGATCCCGAGGAGACCCGATGACAGAAGAAGTGACGACGCTCGCCGAGAGCGACGCACAGATCGATCTGGAGACGCTGAATGCGACTCTGGAGTACATTCGGCCTGCCCTCCAGGCGGACGGCGGCGACCTCATCCTGATGGGCGTCGACGGCGGCAAGGTCAACCTGCAACTCGTTGGGGCCTGCGGCGGCTGCCCCATGTCGACCATGACCCTCACTGCCGGCATCGAACGCATTCTCCAGGATCGCGTTCCAGGGGTCACCGAAGTCATCGCCATCTGATTGACTCGGGACCCTCAAGCCCTCGCTGCGGCCGCCGTAGCGGGCGACCGCGTTGCTCTGGCAAGGCTGATCTCGGCGGTTGAGGCCTCGGCTGCCCCCCAAGCCCTCGCAGATCTCTACGCACGAACCGGGGGAGGTCACATCATCGGCCTGACCGGCCCTCCGGGGGCCGGCAAGAGCACCCTCACCGATCGCCTGATCGCGCATGCCAGGGTCGATGGTGAGGTCGCAGTAGTGGCCGTTGACCCATCGAGCCCATATACCGGCGGCGCCATTCTGGGTGACCGGGTTCGGATGCAGGCTCACACCGATGACAGCGGTGTCTACATCAGGTCGCTGGCAAGCCGCGGCAACCTCGGTGGAGTCTCGGCGGCGACCCCCAATGTGGTCGCGGTCCTCGACGCGGTCGGGTTCCCCGTCATCATCGTGGAGACCGTTGGCGTCGGACAGGCCGAAGTCGAGATCGCGTCTCACGCCGACACGACGGTCGTCGTCATCCATCCACGCTGGGGTGACTCGATCCAGGCCGCCAAGGCAGGTCTCCTCGAGGTCGGCGACATCTTCGTCGTAAACAAGGCAGATCTCGATGGAGCGTCGGCAGCTGCAAGTGACCTCAGGCAGATGCTGGAGATGGGCCCGACGACCGAATGGACGCCTCCGGTCCTTGAGACCAACGCCGTCGATGGCACGGGTACTGAAGCCGTGTGGGAGGCGATCGCCGATCATCACCAGCACCTGATCGATAGCGGAGCCATGGAGTCAGCTCGCTGGCGGCGGGCACGCCACGCCATTGTCAGGGCTATCGAGGCACAGCTGTTCTCGACTTCGGGCGCTGACCCGGCGATGGTCGATGCCGCTGCCACCGAAGTCGTAGCTGGGAGCACCGACCCCCTAACAGCCGCCAAGCGCATCCTGGCCGGGAGCTGAAGGCCGGCGGCTATCTTCTCCGTATGACGACTGTTCGCTTCGAAGCTCCTGACGCCGTCGGGCTCATCACCCTCGACCGGCCTCCGGTCAACGCCATCAACATCGAGGTGGTTGCCGATCTCGTCGCGGCGATCACGGCAGCGGACGATCCCGCAGTTCGAGCTGTCGTCATCACGGGGTCCCCTCACTTCGCGGCGGGCGCCGACATCAAGGGATTCCAAGCGTCCTTCGACTCCGGCGATGAGAAGCTGGCCAGCGGCCTGTCGGCGGCGGTTCGCCGCCTCGCGCAGCTATCGAAGCCGGTAATCGCCGCAGTCTTCGGGTTTGCCCTCGGAGGCGGCCTGGAGCTGGCGATGGGTGCCGACCTGATCTACATGGCGGCTGACGCCCAGGTGGGCCAACCGGAGATCACCTTGGGCATCATGCCTGGGGCCGGCGGAACGCAGCGTCTGCCGCGTCTGGTTGGTGTCGCCAGGGCCAAGGAGCTCATCTACACCGGCCGCATGGTCGACGCTGCCGAGGCCCAGAGCATCGGCATCGCCACCAAGGTAGAAACCGCCGACGCGCTCTTGGGTGTCGCCATGGCCGATGCCGCCGAACTGGCGAGCGGTCCGACGGTGGCGCTGGCCGCTGCCAAGAAGGCCATCACGGAGGGCACGCTCCGTTCGATGGACGATGGACTGGCCATGGAGACGGCTGGATTCAACGAGGCCTTCGGAACCGCGGACGCCCGAGAAGGAGTCGCGGCCTTCATCGAGAAGCGCGCCCCCGAGTTCGAGGGGCGCTAGCTACAGCGGTCCGCCAGTCTCTCGAGGTTGCCGCGCCAGATGCGGCGCAACACCGGTCCGGCGACGGCTGCTCCGAATCGTCCGGCGAAGTACCAGGGGAAGCGAAGCTCCTCGCGCCACGTCACTGTCGTGGCGTCCCCGTGTCCGGCCAGCGTGAACTCCCCGGTACCGTCGATGAGCCCCTGATGTTTGACGCCCATGGCCACCCCGGGCTCCCAACGCACGAACTCCATCTTGTCCACGGTCCGCAGCGGACCGACCCGGGTGTCGACCTCGATGCGAGTGCCCACGCCGCGAAGTTGTTCGCCGTCGAAGCGGATGGCGATCGCATCCTTCATCCACGTGGTGTGATCCTCGATGCGCTCCAGGGCAGCCCAAACGGCATGCGTGGGCGCTGCGACCCTGTGCGACACCTCGATCATCGCGTGACGATAGGAATGCCGCGCGCAAGGCGAAATAGAGTGACTCGGGCCATGTCGCGAAGAGTTCTCACCTGGGTTGGCATTGGCGTCGCGGTGCTCGCAGTTGCTTTGCTGTGGAGAGCGGCGTGGCGCTACTCGGACGAGCTGCGCGCCGAGCTTCTCGTACCGCCGACGTTGCCATCGCCCGGGGTCGTTGAGATTCTCGAGGTCGGCGGCGCCGAGGTCACCCTGGCCCTCACCGACGTCGCGCTCCTGTCGGGCACATGGGGGTTGACGACCCCGACGTCGTACGGGCGGCTGGGGATAGTCAACGGCTCCGATTCAACAACGATCACCCGCAGGTACGAACCGGTCGAGGGCACGCTCTCGGCCGGGCTGGCGTCGCTCGATCAGGTGGCGTTTCGTGGTGATCCGGCACGTGCGCTTGGGCGTGGGTACGAGTCGGTGGAGGTGGAGACGGAACTCGGGCCGATGCCGGCGTGGCTCCTGGGCGGCGAAGAGGATGTGTGGGTCATCTACGTACATGGTGCCGGCGGTCGGGCCGAGTCGCTGCGGTGGATTGGCCAGCTTGTCGATTCTGGGTTCCCGGTACTGGCGATCACCTATCGCAACGATCCGGGAGCGCCGCGGTCGCCCGATGGGCTGGTGTCGTGGGGGTTCGACGAGTGGCGTGACGTCGAGGCCGCGATCGAGTTCGCTCTGCAGGGTGGCGCCACCACCGTCTTCCTCGCAGGCAGCGGGATCGGCGGTTCGGCCGTCCTCACCACCCTCAACGAGACTTCACACATCAGGTCGATCAACGGCGTGATATTGGACTCCGCTGTCCTCGACCTCGGCGCCGTCGAGGACGCGCGCCGGCCCAACGGTGGACTCATCGGCAGTTGGGGCCGAACTCTGGCCTCGTTCCGCTTCGGGGTCGAGTGGTCTCGCCTCGATCACTCTGCGGCGGCGGAGACGCTCACGCGGCCCGTGCTGCTGCTACACGGGGTGCGAGACGAGCAGACACCGGTAGCGCTCGCCGATGCCTTCGCAGCCGCCAGCCCCGAGCTTGTTGAGTACCACCGGTTCGATGAGGCCATCCAGGGTGCTACCTGGAACGTTTCGCCGCGGCGCTTCGACACCCTGCTGCGAGATTTCCTCGTCAGGCACTTGCCCGGCGACGAGTAAATTGGCCCTATGGCCGCCCTCTACCTTGATCACGCCGCGACGACTCCTGTGCGTCCGCAGGCCCGCGCCGCCATGGAGCCGTTCCTGGGGGAGTCCTTCGGGAACCCTTCTGGCCTTCACTCCGTGAGCCAGCGAGCCAAGAACGCCCTCGAGGAGGCGAGAGAGCAGGCGGCGTCGCTCATCGGCGCCGCTCACCCGCTGGAGATCGTCTTCACCGGCGGCGGCTCCGAAGCAGACAACCTCGCCGTCAAGGGCGCCGCCCTCGTGGGCGGTGAGCGCCGCGGCGTGGTGACGACTGCCGTCGAGCACGAGGCCGTGCTCGCTTCTGCCGAGTTCGTGAGAAGTCTCGGCTGCGAGGTGACGGTGGTCGGCGTCGATGGCACTGGCAAGGCCAACGCCGCGGCGATCGCCGACGCCGTCGGCCCGACGACGGGCGTCGTTTCGGTCATGGCGGCCAACAACGAAACAGGGATTACGCAGCCGCTACTCAAGATCGCCGACGAGGTCCGCTCCCGATCCGGCGACGTTGTCATCCATACCGACGCCGTGCAGGCTTTCGTGTCGGAGGAGGTCGCGGTTTCTGGCGTTGACATGCTGTCGCTGGCGGCGCACAAGTTCGGTGGACCACAGGGCGTCGGACTCCTCTACGTCGCTAGCGGTGTCAAGCTGGAGCCTGCAGTTCACGGCGGAGGACAGGAGCTGGGCCGTCGGTCCGGGACCCACAACGTTGCGGGGATCGTTGGCATGGTGGCGGCGATGGCGGCGGCGGTTGCAGATCGAGAGGATTTCCGGCGAAGGGTCGGTGCCATCCGCAACGAGTTCGAAGAGGTGCTAGTCGAAGGGCTGTCCGATGTTCGGTTCACTAGCCCCCAGGATGACCGGCTCGTGCAGCACTCCCACTTCCGCATTCCGGGTGTCGACGCCGAGACACTGCTCATTCGCCTCGATGCGGTCGGTGTCGCCGCCGCCGCCGGCTCGGCGTGCCACAGCGGCGCACTCGAGGTGTCGCATGTGCTCTCTGCCATGGGAATGAGCGACGAGGCCGCATCCGAGAGCGTACGTATCACCTTTGGCTGGACGAACGGCCCCGAGGACGCCGCAGCCGCCGCGGCCGCCATCGTTGAGGCGAGCGGTCGATGAAGGTTCTCGTTGCGATGAGCGGTGGTGTCGACTCGTCGGTAGCCGCTGCTCTCATGCTGGAAGCGGGCCACGAGGTCATAGGGGTCACGCTCAAGCAGTGGGAGGGGCCCGACGGCGAAATGCCGACGGCGGGTTGCTGCACCGTCGCCGACGCCGAAGACGCCCGCCGCGTCTCCGCCCAACTCGACATCCCCTATTACATGCTGGACTACACGGACGAGTTTCGAACCAAGGTCATCGACCGCTTCGGTGCCGACTACCTCGCCGGCCGCACCCCCAACCCGTGCATCGAGTGCAACCGGCGGGTGCGCTTTAGCGCCCTGCTGGAGCGGTCGGCGGCCCTCGGTTGCGAAGCTCTGGTGACCGGACACCATGCCCGGGTGCGCCGTCAGCCGGAGGGGTATCGGCTCTTCGCAGGACACGACACCGGCAAGGACCAGTCATATGTGCTGCACATGCTGGGGCAGGCGGAACTTGCCAGAGTGCTGCTGCCTATCGGCGAGCTGACGAAGGACGAGGTGAGGGCCAAGGCCGGCTCCCTGGGTCTGCGGACCGCCTCCAAGCCGGATAGCCAGGACATCTGTTTCGTCACCTCCGGTGACTACCGCGACTTTCTGCGTGAGCACTTCCCCGAGTCGACTAGGCCGGGCGACATCGTCGATTCCGAAGGCGCGGTAGTTGGATCGCACGAGGGCTCCTCGGGCTTCACGATTGGCCAGAGGCGCGGCCTCGGCATCTCGGCCACAGAGCCTCGCTACGTCGTGGACATTCAGCCGGCGACGGCGACCATCGTCGTCGGTACACGCGACCAGCTTGCCGTCGCCGGTGTGAAAGTGGCCGAGGTGAGCTGGGTATCTGGTGAAGCGCCAACCCAGCCGGCCGTCGACATCAAGGTCCGATATCGGTCACGACCGGTGGCGGCGCTCATCGAGGGCGAGCGTGCCGACTGGACGGCGTGGTTCGAAGGCGAGTCGGCTGCCCCCGGCCAAGCCGCCGTCTTCTACGACGACGACGAGGTGCTCGGCGGTGGCACCATCACCGAAGTGATCCGCAATGGCTGACGCTGCCTCCGAGATCGAGCAGCTGCGCGAGGCGCTGCGTCATCACCTCTATCTCTATCACGTTCTTGACAAGCCGGAGATCGCGGATGCCGAGTACGACGTTCTCTATCGCCGCCTCACAGAACTCGAAGCCGACAATCCCGAGCTGGTCGCCCCGGACTCGCCGACCCAGCGAGTAGGGCAACCGGCGTCCGAGCTATTCGCCCCCGTGAAGCATCGCGAGAGGCTCTTCTCGCTCGACAACGTAGAGAGCACCGAGGCGCTCACGGCGTGGGAGGAGAGGCTGGAGCGCCAGCTTGGCGAGAAGCCCTCCGGATACATGTGCGAGCTCAAGATCGACGGACTGGCGGTATCGCTCACCTACACCGACGGTTCCCTCACCAAGGCCGCGACCCGGGGCGATGGCACAACGGGGGAGGACATCACGGCCAACGCCCGCACCATCGGCGCGGTGCCACTGGTGCTGCGAGGTGAGGCGCCCTCCGTGATGGAGGTGCGCGGCGAGATCTACATGCCGCTGCCCGAGTTCGAGAGACTCAACAAGGACCAGGAGGCCAGCGGCCAGGCGCTGTACGCCAATGCTCGCAACACTGCCGCCGGCTCGGTCCGCCAGAAGGACCCCGCCGTAACCGCTTCGCGCCGGCTCTCGATCTGGGTGTATCAGGTCGGCTTCATCGAGGGCGGTCCCGAGCTCACCCGCCACTCCGAGATCGCAGCGTGGTTGCGCGAGCTCGGATTCCCCTTCAATCCAGCATCAGAAGCCGTCGCCGACCTCAAGGGCGTGATCGACTACGTGAACGCGGCAGAGAAAGCCCGTCACGCCCGCGACTATGAGACGGACGGAGTTGTGATCAAGGCAGACGTGCTCGCCGAACAGCGGGAGGCGGGGTTCACGGCCAAGAGCCCGCGCTGGGCCGTCGCCTACAAGTTCCCACCAGAGGAGCGGACAACGGTGTTGGCCGACATCCGGATAAACGTCGGGCGTACCGGGGCCGCCACCCCATACGCCGTTCTCGAGCCGGTGATCGTCGGCGGGGTCACCGTGACCACGGCCACCCTGCACAATGCAGACGAGGTGGCACGCAAGGACCTGCGGGTCGGCGACACAGTCACCGTTCGGCGCGCTGGTGACGTGATCCCAGAGGTCGTTGGGCCCGTCCTGGCCTTGCGCAAAGGCAGGCCTCGGCGTTGGAAGATGCCCGAGACTTGCCCCTTCTCGGGGCATCCGATCGTTCGCGACGGTGCGGTCGCCTATTGCACCGGCGGCTTCGACTGCCCGGGAAGGCTACGCGAGTACCTGGCTCACTTCGCCGGCAGGGACGGCATGGACATCGAGGGCCTCGGCTATAAGACGGTCGACCTCCTGCTGACTGAGAAACTGATCTCGGATCCGGCGGATCTCTTCACACTGCGCGCCGGCGACCTCCTTGGGCGCGAGGGTTGGGGGGAGGTCTCGACCGGCAACCTGATCGGCGCCATCGCGGCTGCCAAGGATCAGCCACTGGAACGCCTGCTGCGAGCCCTGGGGATCCCTCTCGTCGGCGGCACCGTCGCTTCGACTCTGGCGCGACGCTTCCGCAGCATGGACAAGATCATGTCGTCTCCTGAAGATGAGCTGGACGCCATCGACGGTATCGGGCCCGAGTTGGTGGCCTCGGTGCAGGTCTGGGCCGGCGACGCCGAGAACCGCGCGCTCATCGCCAAGCTGCAGAGGGCCGGTGTTCGCACCGAGGACCCCGAACCCGAGGGCGTCGACAGCACCGTTCTCGCTGGAGTCACCATCGTGTTGACGGGGACGATGCGATCGATGTCGCGCGAGGAAGCCAGGAACGCGGTCGAGGACCGCGGTGGCAAGGTGACAAGCTCCGTCTCATCTAAGACAACGGCCGTTGCGGTCGGCGAGTCGCCGGGGTCCAAAGCCACTCGGGCCGAGGAATTGGGGCGCCCCATCCTCGACGAGGAAGCCTTCCACGATCTGCTGGAGAACGGTCCGGGGGAGTTGCTGGAGTAGGGACTTCTCCCCCTCGAGGGGGAGACGCGAGCTTTCCCTCCACGAGCGGAGCGAGCGTTGGGGGGGAGTACCGGCCGCAGGGCGCGGAGGGGACTGCCTCTAGTAGCTGGCCGTGACCAAATCGGGGTCGGCCCCCAGGGCCAGATCGCCTGCCGCGGTCACGACTGGCTTGCGGCGCGCCCACAGGAACAGGGCAACGCCAAGCGCCGCCGTCAACAAACCACCCCACTGACTACCGGTGAATGGCCCCATCACGGCGTCGGCGACGGTTCCGTCCTTGGCGGCGTCGAGTCGGGTGAAGTCGATGAGGAAGCGCTGGAATCCGTACCACAGGGTCCACAGGGCGAAGATCTGGCCGTAGTGGCGACCCTTCCAGGCGCGAGCCAGCCACAGCAGGACGCCGAGCAGCACCGCGGCCCCCAGCAGGTCGTAGAGAGCGCTGTGGTGATAGGGGCCGCATTGCCCGAGCGTCTCGCACAACACCTCTAGCCCATCGTGCTGGGGCGCCACGTCGTATCCAGCCTTCAGCTCGTAGCCGAGGAAGAAGTTCGTTGGCGACCCGATGTGCTCGACGATGGCGAGGTCGCCCACTCTCCCGATGACGGCACCAAGGGCAAGGCCGGGTCCGGCCATGTCGCCGAAGGCGGCAAGGTCACCGCCGAGCCACTTGATCCGCCATAGGCCGACGATGATCCCGCCGGCGTAGCCGCCGAGGATGGAGAAGTCTCCGGCAAGTCCGAAGATGTCGTCGAGCCCATAGCCGGGGTCGCCGAGGTGGGCGGGGACCGTGAGGAGTCGCGCCCCGATGATCGAAGCGAGGACCGCCCAGGTGAGTCCAGAGATGGGGATCTCAGGATCGAAGCCGCGGCGACGTGCCTGGCGCACGATCAACGATCCGCCAACGAGGAAGCCGATAGCGGCGAAGACCCCGTGCAGCGAGAGGTTGATGGGGCCGAGCTCGAATATCGGGATCGGCTTGTAGGAGATGGCTGCCAGCAATGGATCAATCATCGATTCCAGGGTAGGAACCCTCACTGACTACGAAAGGCCCAGGTGTACGAGCCGATGTCTGGAAGGCCTACCGCGGTGTTCCACGACAGATGCACCTCGTGGGATCCCGGTATCCACTCCGTGAACGACTGGTCGGTGCCGGGCGTCCATTCGAAGCGGACGAGCGCTGGCGACTCCACGAGCTCCGAGGCCGGGATCGTCACGCCGTCGATCGTGAGTTCGATCGAGTAACCGACGGCCATATCGACCACGACCGAGGCCTGGCGCGACACCGTGGCGTCTGGTGCCGGCGCTATCAACTCGACGACCGCCGGAAGCGACCTGGGTTCGCCGTCGGAGGAGAGAGCCCAGGTTGCTCCGATGACGGCGACGAAGGCCAGCCCTAGTGCAAGGTAGACGAGTCGGTAACGGGACACGCTGACGATGCTAAGAGGCTCGCTACGGTGACGCGATGCGGAGAAACCCCGTTCTCGAGGAGCTTGGCAGCTACGCCATCGGCGACCTGCAGGAGAAGGCTCGAGCCATGCGCGTGGCGGGGGAGCGGGTGATCGATTTCTCCATTGGCGACCCTCGCGAGCCAACACCACCGTTCATACTCGAGGCACTGCGACAAGCGGTGCCGGAGGTCTCGCAGTATCCAACGGTGCCCGGCACTGCCGAGTTACGAGGAGCAGTCGCCGACTATCTGCAGCGCCGCTTCGGCGTTGCCGTCGACCCCGACCGCCAGGTGCTTCCAACGTCGGGGTCCAAGGAGGCGATCTTCCACACGCCGCTGGCGTTCATCGACAGGGACCACCCCGAGGCGGTCGTGTTCGGTTCCCCCTCCTATCCGGTGTATCACCGCGGGGCGCGCTTCGCCGGAGCCGACAGCGTTGGTATCCCACTCAGCGGCGACTTCGTGCTCCGTGCCGCTGACATTTCGCCGGAGCTGTGGGACCGAGCCGCCATGGTGTGGTCATGCTCGCCCCACAACCCAACGGGCGCCACGGCCACGGCCGCCGATCTCTTGGGTCTCGTGGAGACGGCTCGGGCGACCGACACGCTGTTGATGTCGGACGAGTGCTACACGGACCTCTACGAAGGCGAGCCACCGGCGTCTGCTCTGCAGCTGTCCGGAGACGACTTCTCGGGAGTCCTCGCCTTCTTCAGTTGTTCTAAGCGTTCGGGTATGACCGGCTATCGCAGCGGTGCCATGGTCGGCGATGCGGATCTCATAGCCGCGATGCGCAAACTCAGGGGATCGGTAGGGGCTGCCCCGCCCGAGTTCGTCCAGGCGGCGGCCGCAGCTGCTTGGGCAGACGACGACCACGCCGCAGCCCGGCGAGAGATCTTCGCCGAGAAGCGCAGAGTGCTGGCTGCTACCTTCGACCGTCTTGGCTATCGAGTCGCCGGGGGCAGCGACGCCATCTATCTGTGGGTGGAGGTTCCCGACGACATCTCGATCGCTGAGACCCTGCTCGAGGCGGGCGTCATCGTCTCCCCGGGAAGGGTGTTCGGTGATGGGGGCGAGGGCTACGTGCGGCTGGCGCTGGTGCCGACCGTGGAAGAATGCGAAGCCGCAACGGAGGTGTTGACCGAGTGCCTGCCAAAGAACTGATCGAGGCCGCGTACCGTGACCTCGAGCTCCTCGGCGATGCCGAGGAAGCCATCACCGACGCCATCGCCCGCCTCGACGCCGGCGAGCTGCGGGTCGCGGAGAAGGTTGGCGACGATTGGGTGGTTCATACCTGGCTGCAGGAGGCCATCTTCCTCTACTTTCGCATCGCCGGGATGGAGACGCTGGAGGCGGGCGCCCTCGAGTTCCACGACAAGATCCCTCCGAAGCGGGGGCTCGCCGCGGCCGGCGTCAGGGTGGTGCCGCCGGGAGTCATCCGCTACGGGGCCTTCTGTGAGCCGGGTGTCGTGGTGATGCCGGGCTACGTGAACATCGGCGCCAGGGTTGGCTCGGGAACGCTCGTCGACACTTGGGCAACGGTTGGGTCGTGTGCCCAGGTTGGGAGCGACGTCCACATCTCGGGAGGCGTCGGAATCGGAGGAGTGCTGGAGCCGCCAGGCTCTCGTCCCAACATCGTCGAGGACGGCGCCTTCCTCGGCAGCCGCTGCATTCTCCTCGAGGGCGTTGTTGTCGAGGAGGGAGCGGTCCTGGCGGCCAATACGGCGATCACCGCCTCCACGCCCATCATCGACGTGACGGGGGACGAGCCGGTCGAGCACCGCGGTCGGGTTCCGGCGAACTCGGTCGTCGTGCCGGGGGCCAGGGCGCGGGAGTTCCCGGCCGGCTCCTACTACCTGCAGACTCCCCTCATCATCGGTAAGCGCAGTGAGTCCACGGATCGCAAGACCTCTCTGAACGACGCCTTGCGTGATTTCGGAGTGCCGGTTTGAGCGATCTCCACCAAACGCTGGCTGCCATCGTCAACATTCGGTCAGAGATCGGCAACGAGGGCCGGCTGTGCACCTCCCTCGAACAGAGAATGTTGCCGACCTGGAATCGAGATGGTGTCAGCCGGATCGGCAACAGCCTCATAGTTGGAAGACGAACCGGCCGTCCCCTGATGTCGATCTACGGACACATCGACACCGTTCCCGCCCAGGGCCAGGCCGAAGCCGTTGTCGAGGACGGGCGCCTCTATGGCCTCGGATCTTCCGACATGAAGGCAGGGGTCGCGGTGATGCTCCACCTCATGGAGGACGAGGCCGTCGCCAACGGCCCATACGACGTTGTCAGCGTCTTCTACGACAAGGAAGAGGGACCATTCGACGAGAACGGTCTCGGCCCGGTGCTTGACCACGCCACCTGGCTTGCCGACTCGGTATTCGCCATCGTCATGGAGCCGACGAACAACGACCTGCATCTTGGTTGCCAGGGCGTTGTCAACGCCCAGCTGGCGTTCACGGGTCACGCCGCCCACTCCTCTCGCCCCTGGCTGGGGGAGAACGCCGTCACGAAATCTGGCGCCTTCCTGTCGTCGATGCACGGCTGGGAGCACGAGGCCGTTGAGGTGGACGGGCTCTCCTTCACCGAGGTGTTCTCAGTGACGTTGGCGCAGGGCGGAATCGCCCGCAACATCATCCCGGATCGCTTCGAGTTGGCCCTGAACTATCGCTTCCCGCCGAACCGAACTTTGGAAGCCGCCATCGCCCGGCTCTACGAGGTGGCCGCCGCCGCCGACGAGATCACCATCCTCGACGCTGCTCCTGGCGCCTCGGTGTCGGCAGACGATCCCCATCTACAAAGACTGGCGGCGATGGCCCCCGTTGAGCCGAAGGGGAAGCAGGGGTGGACCGATGTCGCCAGGCTCGCCGAGCTCGGCGTGTCTGCGGTCAATTTCGGGCCAGGCGAGACCGCTCAGGCCCATCAGGCAGGAGAGTCTGTCGAGCTATCCAACCTCGATCGCAGCTATGAGGTGATGAAAGCGTTCCTCACGGCCCAGTGAGCAACACCTCTGTTGGCGCCCAAGCGCCGACGTCAACCGACCCCAGTTGTCGATGACAGCCGACACAGTTGAGGCGCTCCGGGTGCGAACTGATCGGCGCGTCGTTCTCGCCATCGAGGTGACAGGTGACGCACCACGTCTCGGTGGTCTGGCTGATGGCGTGGGGTATTGGGGGCGGGGAGGCACAGCCGCCGAGTACCAGGGCGATGACAACAGCAAGACGGGCACGCATGACCCCAGATTGCCGCGGCGAGCTCATCAATCCCAGAGTCTTGCTCCAAAAGCATCCTGATCAATGACCCGTGCTACGAGCCACCGACCGATGGCCCGGAGGGTGCCGTTAGTCGCTGGCTCGCCAAGGAGATTGCTCAGCACGCTCTCACGTGGTCCGCAACGCTTCCGTCGGCGACAGGCGGGAGGCCCTGATCGCGGGGTAGAGGCCCGCGATGGCGCCGATGATCACAGCCGCTCCGAGGCCGCCGAAGATGGCGATGGGAGGAATCAGCACGTCCCATCCCTGGAGGTTCGCGTAGCCAGCGGTGGCCGCGGCACCGATGGCGACCCCGCCGACCCCGCCAACGAGCGACAGGAGCAGGGCCTCCGCGAGGAACTGGGCGCCGACCTGGCGCCGCGTTGCGCCGAGAGCCCGGCGCAGGCCGATCTCGGCCCTGCGCTCGAGGACCGAGATGACCATGACGTTGGCGATGCCGACGCCGCCGACGAGCAACGCAACCGCGCCGAGTCCAAGGAACAGCAGTGTGAGTGTGTCGTCGGCCGCTTCACGGGCCTCGAGGGCGTCTGTTGGCCGCTCAACCTCGACCTCCTCGGGGTTCTCGGGATTAGCCGTCGCGCTGAGAACTCCCATGACGTCGTCGACGAAAGCAGGGTCGGTGCGGACGAAGATCTTGGTAGGTGGTTCCTCGGACCCCAGGTAGTCGATGGCCGCGGTCTGCCCTATGAGTGCCGACCGATCGATGTCTGCGGCAAGGTCGGCGGTTTCCAGGATGCCGACAACGCCGAACCACTCGTTTCCGAGCCACACCAGGGGATGACCGTCCAGGTTGGTGATGCCCAATCGCTCCGCGGCGACCGCTCCGAGTACCGCCGTCGGGTAGCTGGCTGATGCCTCGTTCAGCCAGGCTCCGTCGGCAAGCTCGACTCCGAGGGTCTCCAGAAGAGAGAGGTCGACCGCCTTCACCTGGATGCCGCCTGATTGAGACGAGGGGATCAGGTCTGAGCGGTAAACGTTGGCATCGACATCGGAGATGGCGGCAACGGCATCCACCGGGTTGATGCGACCGATCATCGGTGCGGCCGTCTCGGGGAGCTCGCCGCTGCCGAGACCGATACCGGTGCCTGCCTGTACGGTCACCAGGTTGGTGCCCAGCTTGTCGAGCTGGGCCAGGAGGTCTGACTTCGACGACTGGGAGAGACCGAGCACTCCGACGACCGCTGCGATGCCGATCATGATGCCGAGGGCCGACAAGGCGGCCCGCAACCGTCGGTTGCGCAGCCCGGCCGCCGAGGTGCGCATGAGGTCGCCCGTGCTGAGTCGGGCTGGTTTCAGCTTCACTGTCATCGGCTGTCGTACTCGATGTCGCCGTCGCGCATCCCCACTCGCCGCGGGAAACTCTCTGCCATCTCGCGGTTGTGGGTGATGACGACCATCGTGATGCCCTCGTCGTTGAGCTCGCCGAGTAGCGCCACGATCGAGTCCGAAGTGACGGTGTCGAGGTTTCCGGTTGGCTCGTCGGCGAGCACGATTGCTGGACTGCCGACGATGGCCCGAGCGACTGCCACCCGCTGCATCTCGCCGCCAGAAAGCTTCGAGGCCAGGTGATGGCTGCGGTGACCGAGGCCGACGCGATCTAGCGCCTCGGTCGCCAGCCGCCGGCGCTCCGCCGCTCCGACCCCCGTGTACAACAGGCCATCGGCGACGTTCTCGAGAGCGGACTCGCCGTTGAGAAGATGGAACGATTGGAACACGAAGCCGATGTGCCCTGCCCGCAGCGCCGAAAGCTGTCGATCGTTCAGCACGCTTACGGCGTGCCCATCGACAACGACCTCGCCCTTCGTCGGTCGATCGAGCGTGCCCATGATGTGGAGGAGGGTGGACTTGCCAGATCCCGACGGCCCGACGACGGCCAGCAGCTCGCCGCTGGCGATGTCGAGGTCAACCCCGCGCAGGGCGTGGACCGGGGTAGCGCCGCTGTAGGTCTTGCGAACGCCGCGCAGCGAGAGGACGCTGTCGACGGGCCGATCGTCGGCAACATCGGGGGCGGTCATCGTCATGGAACGACAACTCGATCGCCGGGCTGGATCGCTCCCTCCGTGATCTCAACGAGGCCCGAGCTGTAGAGCCCAGGCTCGACGGCCACGAACTGTGTCCCGGAGGCGGTTTCGACCTCGACGGCGTAGCCGCCCTCGGCGAGGGCCACCAGAGCAGTGACGGGGACGGTGACCGCCCCCAGCCTGGAGTCCGTGATGACCTCGACATCTACCGGGGCCTCGTCGAGGCCGACGGCGGCCGCCGGATCGTCGAGTGTGATAGTGATCTCGAAGGTCGCATCCCCGCCCTGCACCTGAGTTGCGACGGTCCCGACCGAGGTGACCGTCGCCGGGGTTCGCGTGTTGTCGGGCAGCACAACGGTCACGACATCGCCCTCGGCGAGGGTGCCCTGATCTGCGGCGGGCAGTGCCACGGTGACAACTGTTTCTGAGGACGAAGTAGCCAGGACGGGGCCGCCTGGGTTGACGGGAGATCCCGGGACGGCGAGCACGTCGGTGACACGGATGTCAGCGGTCAGGAACACCACCTCTCCGATGTCGACGATGCCGTCTGCGTCGGCGCCGTTGTCCTGCTGCCAGGCGATTACAGCGCGCGTGGAGGCTGCGTCGTAGACGCCGTCGACGGTGCCGGGGGAGTAGCCGAGCGCGGCGAGGCCGGCTTCGAGCTGCAGGACGTCTACGCCCTCGAGGGCACCGGCCCCTATGGCCACGGCGAGGATCGACTGGCCGGGCCCCACGGAGGTTCCGACGTCACCGATGGCGCTCTCGATCGTTACCGCGCCCGGCAGGAAGACGATCTCACCGAGGCCGACTACTCCGTCCTCTTCGACACCGATGTCCTCTTGCCAGCGCTCCACCATGTTCTCGGTGTTGCCTGTGAAGTCTTCGTCGACCGTAACCGTTCCATCGGGGTCGTAGCCGAGGCTCACCAACGCTGCTTCGAGCTGGGTGACGTCGGGTCCCTCGTCCACTCCCTCGCGCAGTGTCCTGTAGGCGGGCGTGCTTCCCTCGAGAAGGATCACCGGCTGGTCGTCGATCTCGAACAGCACGTCCCCGTTTCCGAGCTCGGTGTCCTCGGGCGCTGTTGCCGTGAGGGTGCCACCGCTGCGGGCGACGACCGTGGCGGCTTCGGGTTCGGGCGCCAGGGTGCGGTAAGCGGGAACGTCCCCGAACATCAGAACCACCGGCTCGTCGTCGATTGCGAATACGACGTCGCCCTGGGTGAGAGTCGACCCGGCTTCGGCTGTGGCCGTGACCGTCCCGCCCTTCCTTGCCAGCACGGGGTCGGCTCCGACACGGCCCAGCGTTCCGGCGTACTCCTCGGTAACGGTGAGGTCGGCGAGCACCACTTCGGCGAAGTCGGCCGAGGCCGCGACATCGGTAGATGTGCTATCGCCATCGCGGGTGCTCAGCCAGGCAATGGCGACAGCAGCCACGATGACGGCGGCGCCGACGAGCCACCACGTCTTTCTTGACTTGTTCTCGGAGCCGCCTGGTGCTGTCACCCCGCTATCCAAGCCGATGCTGTCGGTTTCTTCGACTCGACGCAGGCTCATGAGTCGCCGCCGCCTCCGCCTGGCCCTCTGCCGGCCCCCGGGCCGTTTTCGCCGAACGCTGAGGTGAGAACGTCTTGGCACGCCTCGCTGGCTGTAACGAACGCCGGGTCATCTCGATCGATGTCGGCGAAGGGACCGCCACCGCCACCGCTGCCAGGTTCGCCTGAGAAGTCGGGGTCGGGCATGTCGTACCCGTTGGTTCTCATGCAGGAGGCGAACTCAACGAGAGTGTCCTCGATGTCGGTGCGGTCGAACTCACGGAATTCGAGGCTGACGCCTTGGAGAATGTGGGCGCAGGCCGTGCGAGCCTCCCGGAACGCCTCGCGATCGAAATCGGGGTCTTCACCGCCGCCGCCTCCTGGTCGGCCACCGAACTGGAGATTGCCATCGGCATCGACCTCGGGATCGGAAACGTCGAGGCCCTGGTCTCGTAGGCATTGGGTGAACTCCAGCATGGCGAGCTCGGCGTCCACCTCGGTCGTCGCCACCGAACCGTCGGTCGAGCTGTCGCCGCCGGCGGCCAGCGGCGCGGTGACGTCATCCTCGAGCGACGCCACGCCGTCGCTCTGGCTCCCGCCGCCGCAAGCGGCTGCGATGAGGGCAAGTGCCACGCCGGCAATGACTAGTCGTTTCATGTAGTTCTCCTGAGGGCTGGCCATCAGCATTGTCGCCGTTTGTTAGCGAACTGTGAGGTCAGGGTGAATCTTGGGGAGGTTCGAAGTCAGCGAATATGTCCGGTCGGCAAACGGCATCGGCACTGATGAACTGAGGGTCCTCGATGTCGATGTCACCGAACGGTCCTATGCCGGCGAAGCCCTCGGCGTTCTGGTCGCCCTGGCCCAGAAGGCGGCGCAGCGTGTTGTCGAGGTCGGGGTCCGGCATGTCGAAGCCGTTCGCCCTCATGCAGACCGCGTACTCGAAGAGATCGTCTTCGAGGCCGGTGCGATCGAAGCCGAAGGCCTCAAGGGTCACTCCGGACAGGTACTCGGAGCAATCATCGCGAGCTGCCAGCAGCTTGTCGATATCGACGTTCTGCGGTGTGAAAACCAGATTGCCGTCGGCGTCTGGCTGGGGATCGTCGATATCGAGACCTCGGTCCCGAAGACACTGCGTGAATTCGAGCAACGCGGCTTCGGCGTCGGGCTCTGCGGAAGAGGCGGTGGTAGTTGGAGTCCCGTCGACGGACGCGATGCCTTGATCGTTGTCGCCGCCGCACGCTGCGAGGACGACGACAAGCACAACCAATGCGAAGCGGTGGCCCACGGCGCGAGGGTACGACGGCCCTCGCATTACCCCTTCGGTAGCATCGCCCACATGCCCGTTGAAATAGATATCGCCAAAGTCGCTCGCCTCGCCCGGCTGCAGCTGACTCCAGAGGAGCTGGAGGCTTACGGCGCCCAACTCGAGGTCATCCTCGAGCATGCCGGGCGCGTGCAGTCGCTTGATACCGAAGGCGTCGCTCCAACTTCGCACCCGCTCCCGTCGACCAACGCCTTTCGGGCGGACGAGGTGACGGCGAGTCTCGATCACGATGAGGTCATGAGCCAGGCTCCAGAGGCCATCGATGGCTACTTCGCCGTTCCTGCCATCCTCGAGGGTGAGAATTGAGCGACCCGGCCGATCTCGGTGTCGTCGAGGCCGCGGTGGCGCTGGCCGCCAAGGATCTCTCGGCCACGGAGCTGCTGGACGCCGTCTTGAAGCGTGTTGGGGCCATCGAGCCACACCTGCATAGCTATCTCAGCGTTGACCGGGAAGGCGCGGTCGCGGCCGCGCAGTCTGCCGACAAGGCCATATCCGAGGGGACCGCAGGGCCATTGACCGGCATACCGGTGGCGCTCAAGGACAACATGGTGACGAGGGGCCTCGAGACCACCTGCTCCTCGCGCATCCTGGCGGGTTACATCCCCCCATACGACGGCACAGCAGTTAGCCGCTTGCGAGAGGCCGGCGCCGTCATCGTCGGCAAGACCAACCTGGACGAATTCGCCATGGGCTCTTCGACCGAGAACTCAGCGTTCGGAGCCACCCGGAATCCGTGGGATACGGAACGGGTACCCGGCGGGTCGTCCGGGGGGACCACTGCGACCGTCGCCGCTGGAGGCGCTCTCGGAGGATTCGGTTCCGACACCGGCGGCTCCATCCGCCAGCCTGCAGCGCTGTGCGGCGTCGTGGGAGTCAAGCCGACCTATGGGCTTGTCAGCAGATATGGACTGATCGCTTTCGCGTCCTCTCTCGACCAGATCGGTCCCGTGGCCCGTTCGGTCGGAGACTCGGTGGCGCTGCTCGAGGGAGTTGCCGGCTGGGACCCTCTCGACGCCACCAGCTACCGCGGCGAGCTGCCGAACTTCGGCGGCGGCCTCAACCGGGGTGTCAAGGGTTTGCGGGTGGGCATCGTCACTGAGCTCTCCGGCGAGGGCATCGACCCGGGCGTGGCCGACGCCTTTCGGGCGATGGTGGATCTGCTGGCGGCGGCGGGAGCCGAGATCTCCGAGGTGTCGTTGCCTGCCTGCACCGAGGCACTGTCCGCCTACTACCTCATCGCCCCCGCCGAGTGCTCGGCCAATCTCGCCCGCTTCGACGGAGTCCGCTACGGCCTGCGACTCGACGGTGAGACCACAGAGGAGATGATGGGCAAGACTCGGGCCGACGGCTTCGGCCCCGAGGTCACAAGGCGCATCCTCCTGGGGACGTATGCGCTGTCGGCCGGCTACTACGACGCCTTCTACGGCCAAGCGCAGAAGGTGCGAACCTTGATCACCGACGAGTTCCGATCCGCCTACCAGTCCGTGGATGTCCTGGTGTCGCCGACCAGCCCGACGACGGCGTTCCCTCTTGGTGACCGCACAGACGATCCGCTTGCGATGTACCTCTCGGACCTGTGCACCATCCCGTCGAATCTCTCCGGAGACCCAGGGATGTCGGTACCGATCGGGCTAGACGACCTGGGACTGCCGATCGGTTTCCAGGTGATGGCCCCCGCCCTCGGCGAGGAGATGATGTTCCGGTTCGGGGCCGAGGTCGAGCGCCTCTCCGAATTCGACGCACGAGCCCCGCTCGCTACCTCCGAAGTGAGGCTGCCGTGAAGTACGAACCGGTGATCGGCATTGAGACCCATGTCGAGCTGGCGACGCGGTCCAAGATGTTCTGCGGCTGCGCAGTCGATTTCGGCGCCGCACCCAACACCAAGGTGTGCCCGACGTGTCTTGGATTGCCGGGCGCCCTGCCGGTTCCCAACGAGCGGGCCATCGAGTGGATCGTGAAGATCGGCCTGGCGCTCGACTGCAACATCGAAGAGAGGTCGATCTTCCACCGCAAGAACTACTTCTACCCCGACCTTCCGAAGAACTACCAGATCAGCCAGTACGACATCCCCATCTGCGTTGGCGGGCGCCTGGTGGTGACCGTCGACGGTGTCACGACGGAGGTCGGGATCACCAGGGTCCACATGGAAGAGGACACCGGCAAGAGCCTCCACACCGGCGAGGGGGGCCGCATCGCCTCAGGCTCTGGCACGCTGCTCGACTTCAACAGGTCCGGTGTTCCGCTGGTCGAAGTGGTGACCGAGCCAGACATCAGGTCGGCAGCCGAGGCCAAGGCCTACGCCATCGAGCTTCAGGGCCTCATCAGGTCGCTCGGCGTCTCGGACGCCAAATTGGAGGAGGGGTCGATGCGCTTCGATGCCAACATCTCGCTACGCCCTGCGGGAACGGAACCTCTTGGCACCCGAGCAGAGATCAAGAACATGAACTCGCTTCGCTCATTGGAGGGGGCCGTGTCCTACGAGATCGAGCGCCAGGCCCAGGTCCTCGACGCCGGCGACAGGGTGATCCAGGAGACACGGCACTGGAACGAGGAAGACGGCAGCACCCACAGCATGCGGAGCAAGGAGGAGTCCTCCGACTATCGCTACTTCCCGGAGCCGGACCTGGTGCCGCTTGAGGTCACGGCAGAGTGGCGCGAGACGATCCGGGCTTCCCTTCCCGAGCTGCCACAGGCCAAACGATCGCGACTGCTGGAGAGCGGGCTGGACGACGGCGCCGCCTCCCAGCTGGCGGCGGATGCCGGCCTCGCGGCCTTGTTCGACGGCGCCGTCAGCGCAGGCGCCGATGCCAAGCAAGTCGCCAACTGGCTGACGGGCGAGGTGGTTGCGTTTGAGCGGAGAACGGAAGTCGGTGTCGCCGACACCCCCCTCACGCCGGCCCATCTCGCCGAGCTGGCGGCGATGGTTGACAATGGGACTGTGTCGGCAACGGCCGCCAAGGACGTACTGGCCGGCGTCCTCGAGGGGGAGGGAGCCCCGGGGGAGGTGGCCGCAGGGCGCGACCTCGTGCAGGTGACCGATGAGACAGCGTTGAGCGAGGCCGTCGCCGCGGTGCTGGCCGCCAACGCCGACGCTGCCGCCAAGATCGCAGGCGGAGACAACAAGCCGATCGGCTTCCTCGTCGGCCAGGTCATGGCCGCGACCGGCGGCAAGGCCAACCCGCGGCGGGTGAGCGAACTGATCGCGGAGATGGCGGGGTCCTAGCCCGTGTTGCGCAGGCCGGCGGCGAGGCCGTTCACGGTCAACAGCAGGGCCCGCCGCAGGTTCTCGTCGTCATCGCCGCGGCGCACCCTCTCCAAGAGGTTCACCTGTAGGTAACTGATGGGATCGAGGTAGGCATCGCGCACCGCCAGCGTGTGCTGCAACGTCGGTTGCCCGTCGAGGAGGTGCTCGCTTCCGGTCGTCGCCAACACCTCGGCCGTGGCAAGTTCGAATTCGGCCTTGATGAGGTCGAATGGCTCTCGGTTGGCTGGATCGACCAGCCGATCCACATAATGGCCGGCAATGGTCAGGTCGGCTTTGGCCAACGTCATCTCAACGTTGCCGATGAAGGCCCGAAAGAACAGCCATCTGTCTGCCATGTCCGAGATGATCTCACCGAATCCGTCACGGCGAGCGGCGGCAAGGCCGCTTCCGACGCCGAACCAGCCAGGGACGGCTTGGCGGGATTGCGTCCAACCGAAGACCCACGGGATGGCGCGCAGGCCTTCCAGCCCCGCTCCGCTGCCGGGGCGGCGCGCCGGCCGGGATCCGATGTTGAGGCCGCCAAGCTCCTCAACCGGCGTCGACGTCAGGAAGTAGTCAACGAGCTGGGGGTGTTCCACGAGTCGCCGGTAGGCGGCGTGAGACTCGGCCGCGATGGTGTCCATGGCCGAGAACCACTGCTCGAGGACCTTGGGGGTTTGGCGAGACTCGCGGTGCAACAGCGATGCCTCGAGTGTCGCTGCGAGTGCGGTCTCCAGGTTGTCTCGAGCCCGGGCCGGCAGCCCGTACTTGTCCGAGATGACCTCGCCCTGCTCGGTGATCTTGATGGAGCCATCGACCGTTCCCCATGCTTGAGCCATGATGGCCTGCGCCGTTGGTCCGCCTCCTCGCCCAACGGTGCCACCGCGGCCGTGGAACAACGTCAGGCGAACCCCGTGGCGCGCCGCAGCCTCCCGCAGCTCTCGGGACGCCTTGTACAGGCCCCACTGGCTCGAGGTGATGCCGGCGAGCTTGTTCGAGTCCGAGTAGCCGAGCATCACCTCCTGAAGATTCCCCCGCAGGCGCACTAGCTCCCTGTACTCGGGCACGGACAGCAGCTCGTCGAGAATCTCGCCTGCCCGCGACACCTCCTCGGTCGTCTCGAAAAGGGGGACGAACGACAGCGCGGCCGAATCGGGCCCGACAAGGCCAGCCTCCGCTGCGAGGACCGCAACGCCGAGGATGTCGGCGGCGTCGCGGGTTTCCGAGACGATGAAGCTCTCGATGACTCCAGGCCCGAAACGCTCGTGAGCCTTGCGGATCGCCCGCAGTGTGTCGAGGACCGGCCCAGTTGGAGCCTCGCCCTGCCTGGTCGGGTTGGCCAATCGCGACGCCAGGACGTCCAGCCGCTGGTCGGTCGGTGTCGGCCCTAGCAACGCTTCTAGATCGGCGTTGACTCTGTCGGAGTGATCGCGGATGTCCATCGTCGCCAAGCCGAAGCCGAAGGCCGCAACCCGCCGCAGCAGCCTCCTTACTGGCCCATCGGCCGTGAGTTCTCCGTGGTTGGCTCGCAGCGAGTCACGAATGCGGGACAGATCGGCAACGACCTCATCTGGAGAGCTGTAGCCGACCGTGCTTCCATCGTTCAGGCGGGCGGCGGTGTTGCCGAGCCTGCGATGCATGAAGGCCAACTTCAACCGGTAGGGCTCTCCGGCACTGAGGATGCCGAACTCCTCGAGGACCTCTGGCATCGCCTTGCCCTCTTGAGCCAGGTTCTCCATGAATTCAGGGGTAGCGGCGACCACCGTCTCTGAGACGGACAGTTCGGCGGCGAGTTCCTCAACGGCGGTGATGAGAGCACGGAGCCCCCGCTCGTGCTGCAGCTCGAGCACGGCCATCGTTGTCTCGGGAGTCACATTGGGGTTGCCGTCGCGATCGCCGCCGACCCAGGTGCCGAAGCGCAACGGACGGGCGTCGTCGTCCAACACCACGCCGAGTCTTGCAAGCTGGGTATCGAGCTCGTCGGTGACATCGCCGAGCGCTTGGCGGTGGATGGAGTCGAAAGTGAAGATGGCCGATCTTGCCTCATCGAGGGGAGTCGGCTTGCCCTGTCGCAGTTCATTCGTCTGCCAGATGAGCTCGATGGTCTCGGTCAGACGACGGTCTAGCCGACGCTGGGCGCCGTCGGTGCTGCGCGGGTCGTTGCGTTCTGCAAGGAGCTCGGCGATGAGCTCGATCTTGGTGAGGATGGAGCGTCGCGCGGCTTCCGTCGGGTGGGCGGTAAAGACCGGACGCAGCTCCAGCCGCTCGACGACGCTGGAGAGGTGCTCGGCGTCGAGCCCAGCTTCGAGTAGTCGATCGACCGTGTCTGCGAGGTCGGCACGATTGTCGACCCGGTGGACCTGCTCGGCAGTGTTAGCCAGATAGAAGTAGGTCGTAAAGGCTCGGACCAGGGCGATCTCCACTCCGAGATCGAGGTTGGCGAGCCGTTTCGTGAGGTCGGCGCCGTCCGCCGTTCCTGCCCGCGTCGCCTTTGTCGACGCCCGGACCTCTTCCACGAGGTCGAGAAGCTCTTGCCCTTCTTGGCGGACAAGAGTCTCGCCGAGAATGTTGCCGAGGTGGCGGATGTCGGCGCGCAGCGCGGCGTCGATGCGCTCCAGGGTCATGGGGCGACCCTAATGCCGAGAGGTAGGGTTTGGCTATGCCAATAGACGTACTCACACGCTCAGAAGCCGAGGCGCGCGCCGCCAAGGTGTCCGCAGTTTCGTACACGATCCAGCTCGATCTCATCGCTGGTGCCAAGGACTACGCCGGTGTTGCCACGATCCGGTTCTCCGGATCCGAGGCGACCTTCCTCGAGTTCCTTGGGGGAGCCATCGAATCGATGACCATCAACGGGGCGCCTTACGAGCCAGCTTGGGACGGTGTTCGCATCGACCTGCCGGCCGACCTGCTCGCCGCCTCCAACGAGATAACGATCAGCTACCGCAAGCCCTACGACCACTCCGGCGAGGGCTTTCACCAGTTCGTCGACCCCACCGATGGAGCCGAGTATCTCTACACGCAGTTCGAGCCATACAGCGCCCATCGGCTCTTCCCCTGCTTTGATCAGCCCGACCTCAAGGCCACATACCTCCTGACCGTCACCGCGCCCGCCGAGTGGAAGATCATCTCGGCTGGTCGCATCGTCGGTGAGGAGGAGGCGAGCGACGGTAGGACCATCACCTCGTTCGAGGAGACGGTGCGCTTCAGCACCTACCTGTTCTCTGTGATCGCCGGACCGTGGCATGAGGTGGCAGGGGAGCACAACGGCCTTCCGATGTCGCTGTACACCCGCCATTCGATGGCGCAGTTCATCGATGCCGATGAGATCTTCCACCTCACCAAGGGCGGAATGGACTTCTTTGGCAGTTTCTTCGGCCGCGAGTACCCGTTCACGAAGTACGACCAGATGTTCGTGCCCGAGTTCAACTGGGGTGGCATGGAGAACGTGGCGGCGGTGACCTATACCGACATGCTCATCTTCCGCGACCCGCCGACTCGAGATCAGAGGATTCGCCGCGCCGAGATCATTCTGCATGAGCTCGCCCACATGTGGTTCGGCGATCTCGTCACGATGCAATGGTGGAACGACCTGTGGCTCAACGAGTCGTTCGCCACCTTTGCCGCCTACCTGGCCATCGACGACACGGGCGAGTGGGGGGAGTCGTGGCAGGACTTCAACACTCGCAACAAACTGACTGCGTACCGCGACGACCAGCAGCCGACGACCCATCCCATCGTCGCCAAGGTCGAGACCACCGACGAGGTGTTCCTCAACTTCGACATGATCACATACGGCAAGGGAGCGTCAACACTCCGTCAGCTCGTCGCCACGATCGGGCTCGAGGCCTTCTCGAAGGGTCTGCAGACGTACTTCCGCCGTTACGAGTTCGGCAACACGACGCTGCCGGACTTCCTCGGGGCGCTCCAGGAAGGGGCGGGCCGCGACCTGGCGAAGTGGGCGTCGCTGTGGCTGTCGACGGCCAACGTCAATACGCTCGAGGCGACCTGGGAGACCTCAGGCGATCTGCTGTCGAAGATGACCCTCCATCAGCGCGCTCCTGACGACTATCCGACGCTGCGCCCGCATACGGTCGAGGTTGGGCTGATCGAAGAGAGTGCCGGCAACTTCTCGGTCAGAGGTCTGCCGCTGACCATCGACGGTGCCGCGGAACAGGTCTCGTCTGCAGTCGGCGCAGCGATTCCGGCAGCGGTGTTTCCCAACTACGGCGACCTGACCTACGCCAAGGTTGCCCTCGACCCGGTATCGCTCGATTTCGTGCGGACGTCACTCCGCAGCATCGACGACCCATTGCTGCGCCACCAGCTGTGGCAGTCGTTGTGGGAGATGGTGCGAGACCGACAGCTCTCTTCACTCGACTACCTGGACATGATGGAGTCGCATCTTGTGAGCGAGAGCAGCGACCAGATCATCAGGATGGTGTTGCTGACGTCGGGAGGCACCCTCCGCCGCTTCGTCCCCGAGCGCGTCAAGGCGGAGAGAGTGTCTGCGTTCGCCGCGATGTGTCGCCGGGCGCTGGAGGCGGCGCCACCTGGCGATCTTCGGGTGCTGTGGGGGCGGTCGCTCGCCGGTACGGCATCGTCGCACGATGATCTGAAGATGGTCGCCGAGCTCTTCGACGGCGGCGTCGAAGGAATGGCGATCGACCAGGACATGCGCTGGTCGGTCGCTCTTCGCTGGTCGGCCTTCGGCGTCGAAGGTGCCGCCGACAGGGTGGCCTCCGAGCTCGAGAGTGACCCGACCGATCGCGGCGAGCGGGCCGCGCTTCGTGCCGAGGTCGCCCGCCCCGACCCTGAAACCAAGGAAGAGGCCTGGGAGAAGATCCACAACAAGGGCTACGACTCTCTCGCCAAGGTGAGCGCTGCGATGACCGGCTTTTCCTGGTCCGACCAGGCTGAACTGCTGGCGCCGTACGCCAGCGACTTCTTCGTGAGGGTGGAAGACGTGATGACGGACTGGGAGTGGGAGGCTGCGAAGGCCTACTACGGGCTACATCCCGGCTACCGCATCGACGACGAGAACCTGGCGAGGACGCGGGTGCTGGCCAAGGCGTCGGACCCTCGCCTGAAGCGCCTCGCCATCGAGTCGATCGCCGACCTGGAGCGGGCCATGGCTTGCCGGGCGCTGGCAGAAACTCAGCTGCCGCCTGAGCCGGAAGAAGCTGTCGAAGGTGGATTTGCCGGTACCGGTACCATCGAGCCCGCATGACTGCGCAACTCGCCCAGGACGCAGAGAACCTCGTCGACCAGATCCCCGACGACGTCATTGACCAGCTTCCGACGGACGTCATCCAGGACCTCGGCGAAGGCCTGATCGAGAAGATCCCGCAGGAGGTCATCGACCGCCTGCCCGACAGCGTCGCCGACAAGATCCCCGACGGGCTTCTCGAGTCGGTTGGCGCCGACCCGGTGCTGGCAGGCATATTGATCGCCGTCGGCGGGATCGCGCTTGCCGGTTTCTTCTACGGCATGGTCAAGGCCGCCTGGAAGGCTGCCTTCTTTGCCGGGATCGTTGGCGCCGCCGCTTGGTTCTGGTACTTCAACATCCGCTAGGGGACGATCAGCACCGGACACGGGGCGATGTGGGCCAGGCGGTCGGCGACGGATCCCATGACGAGGCGCTCCACGAGACTCGCTCCTCGTCTTCCGACCACCAACATGTCAGCGCCCTTCTGCTTGCAGTAGTCGGCGAGGACGCCCGCCGGGTCCCCGATCTCCTCAACCGTCTCCACCTCGAGCCCTTCGAGGTCCATGGACTCGAGAGTCTCGTCGATGATCTTGCGCTGGGCGTCGGTAAGGGCATCGGCGACAGCATGCGGCGTTGGTGGCGAGCCGATGACACCCCACCATCCCTCCGGAGGCCGAACCACCGTTACCAGGTGGAGGGCGGCGTTGTTGCGCCTGGCCAGAGCCGCGGCTACGGCCGCCGCCCTTTTGCTGGCCTCAGAGCCGTCGATGCCGACAACCACCAGGCTCGGCATCAGCGAATAGTCGCTCGAGTTGGTCTCCGCCATGGCTGCCTCCTTACCAACATCCTATGAAGCGGGGTGGAAACCGATTAGGGCAATAGACCTCTATCAAGCGCCCAAACCCATGAGGATCCAGCCGGCGGCCAAGCCGTAGAGGCCGGCCAGCACGTCGTCGGCCGTCACCCCAAGCGCACCCGGGAGTCTCTCCGCCTTCTTTATTCCGGGCAACGCCTTGGTGATGTCGGCCACTCGAGCGATGACGAGCGCCACCAGCCACGGAATCCATGTCAGGCCGACAAGGGCTACCAGCGTGCCGGCGACCTCGTCGATGGCGACCCACCCCGGATCACCGTCGGCAAATGGTGCCGACGCCCACATCGACGCGGCGATTGCAACCACGGCGGCGACGGCGCCCCACAGGGGCTTATCCATCAACGGCAGGGCGATGGCGGCTGCCAACGCCGCGCCGAATGTGCCCGCCCCGCTGTCAGATCCCCACAGTCGGCGCGGGATGAGGCCAAGGCCGAAGGATGAGGCAACGAAACGACGCATCGGGCCACGCTACTTCGTGACTCCGAGTCCAGTCCACCGGCCCTATCTTGTGGCGCGATGGGACAACAACCGAACGTCGAAATCACGCTGGCCGATCTTCCGGTTGGCAAGCCACAGCCGGAGGCGGCTCGTCGCTGGTCGCCGACACGACCCGGCGAGCTCTCCGAGCCGGCGGCGGTGCCGTGGGGCGGCGCCTTTGGAACGCCGGGACCCGACGCCGGCTACGCCAGGACTCTCGCGTCGAAGATCGAGTTAGCGCTCGTCGAAGGGGAACGGCGGGCAGACGCCGAAGTGGCGATCGCCGCCCTTGCCACCGCCCGCGCCAGCCACTTCGGTCGCGCCCCTGTTGGCGGTGACATCGCCCTCGCCGCCATCATCCTGTGCTACGACCGTTCGGGAATACCCGCCGCGGTCGCCGACCGCATCGCGGCCGAACGTGGTGGCTGGGTCGGGGACATGGCGCGCCAGCCCCACAACGCATCGAAGCTGGTTGCCGCGGTGCCGATCGAGGTGTTGGTTTCCACCATCGATGAGGTCCGGGCAGCCGTTGCCGACGGCGCGGTCCTGTGAAGATCGTCCGCGTGCAGGCCGACGACATCGCCTACGGCGGCGTGGAAGAAGAGGGGATCCGTCTCTATCGGGGCACTCCCTTCGTGGCGTGGGAACCGACTGAGACCGTTCTCTCCTTCACTGAGACTCGTTTGTTGTCCCCGGTATTCCCGACCAAGATCGTGGCCGTCGGGCGGAACTACGCCGATCACGCCGCCGAAATGGGAGCCAAGCTTCCGGTGGAACCTCTCATCTTCCTCAAGCCGGCTACTGCCGTTATCGGCCCTGGCGATGGGGTCCGGTATCCGCCCGAGTCAACGGAAGTCCACCATGAGGCAGAGCTGGCAGTCGTCATCGGCAAGGTGACGGCCAAGGTCGCGGTCGAGGATGCCCTGTCTCACGTGCTCGGATATACGGCAGCCAACGATGTCACGGCCAGAGACCTGCAGCGGTCGGACGGTCAGTGGACGAGGGCCAAGAGCTTCGACACGTTCTGTCCGCTGGGGCCAGCCGTCGAGACCGAATTCGACCCTTCCGAGAACCACTACGTCATCTCTCGCGTCAATGGGGAGGTCCGGCAAGAGGGCAGCACCGCCGACCTCATCTTCGGCGTGCCTGAGCTCATCGCCTATATCTCGGCGGTGATGACCCTGCTGCCGGGCGACGTGATCCTCACAGGTACCCCCGAGGGTGTCGGTGCCGTGCAGCCGGGCGACGTCATGGAGGTCGAGGTCGAGGGGATTGGAATACTGCGGAATCCGGTCGTGTCGTGAGGGCACGCTTCGCCCCGTCACCAACGGGCTTTCTCCATATCGGCAATGCCAGGACCGCCTTGTTCAATTGGCTCGCCGTTCGGAACGCCGGCGGCGAGTTCATCGTGCGCTCCGACGACACCGACACTGCGCGTTCCACCGCTGAGTTCGCCCAGGACATCCTCGATGGGCTGCGGTGGCTGGGCCTCGACTGGGACGAGGGCGTCGAGGTTGGGGGCCCCCACGGCAGCTATCGCCAGAGCGACCGTTTCGACCGCTATCGCGAGGTGGCCGAAAGCCTGACAGCCGCCGGCACGGCCTACCCCTGTTTCTGCAAGGCGGAGGAGCTGGACGAGCGCCGAAAGAAGGCTCGTGACGAGGGCAAGCCACCCGGCTACGACGGTCGCTGCCGGACCATCGATTCCGACGAAGCCGCCACGCGCGTGGCGGCGGGGGAGTCGGCGTCACTGCGCTTGGCAGTGCCCCGGCCAGGGGCAACCACCTTTCGTGATGTCGTCCGTGAAGACATGAGCTTCGACAACGAGACCATCGACGACTTCGTCATCCTGCGCTCCGATGGTTCGCCGACCTACCACCTGGCATCTTCGGTGGACGACATCGACTACGGCATCACCCATGTCATCAGGGGAGAGGACCTGCTGTCGTCAACCCCGAAGCACATCCTCATAGCGCAGGGCATGGGGGCGGAGTCACCGACCTATGTGCACCTGTCGTTGCTGATGGGGCCCGACGGCTCCAAGCTGTCGAAGCGCCACGGCGATACGTCACTTCACGCCTATCGCAACGCCGGGTTCGTTGCCGACGCCGTCGTCAACTACCTCTCGCTGCTCGGTTGGTCGCCGGGCGGGGACGACGACATCATCTCGCGTGACGACGCGGTGGCACGGTTCTCTCTCGACGACGTGTTGAAGAACCCCGCGGTGTTCGACCCCCAGAAGCTGGAGTGGATGAACGGCGCCTATATCCGGGCGATGGACCCCGAAGGGTTCGCCGCCTCGCTGCAGCCGCTTGTCGAGGCAGACCTGGAGCGTCCACTAGAGGTAGCGGAGATGGCGGCGTTGACGCAGCTGGCGCCCCTGGTACAGGAGCGCACCAAGCTGCTCACCGAGGTGGCGCCGCAGGTTCGTTTCCTTTTCGGAGACCTGGTCTACGACGACAAGTCGTGGAACAAGGTGATGACTACACCCGAGGCGCGGTCGGCGCTCGGGGGCGCGGCGGCCGCGCTATCCGACGTAGAGGATTGGTCAGCCCCCGCGATCGAGGAGGCGCTGCGGGCCATGCTCGGTTCGCTGGAGCTATCTGCCAGAAAGGGGTTGCAACCGATCCGAGTGGCTGTGACGGGCTCGTCGGTGAGTCCGCCACTGTTCGAGTCGCTTGAAGGCCTGGGTAGGGAGCAGTCGCTGGAGCGCATCCGCGTTGCTTCGGAGCGAATCGGCTAGCGACCACTCGCATTGTCGAATCCAGCCCGACGCGACACGCGGTGCTATCGGGGAATGACCTCCCAGACCCGAAGACGGCCTGTGACCAAGAAGGGCGAAACGTCGGCCCGGCGTCGGCTGGCAGCCACCGTCGCAGCCAGCCGAGAGCAGGTCGGGATTGGTAGGGTGACGCGGCGACGCGGGCAGGGGCGATTCGGACGGAGGATTCGCGATGGCGACGGCCAAAGAGTTCACGCCGCGGGAGTGGACCAAGATCCGCAGGACGCTCAACAAGGACCCTATCGGCTTCGGTCTTCCCGAATATGTCTACGGATCTTTGGTGGTTGCCTCGTTCAACATCCGCAAGTTCGGAGCGGTGCGCAACGCAGCTAACCGCGACAAGGGCCGCGACGGGAACACGATGCGCTTCCTGGCTGACGTCTGTAAGCACTTCGACCTCATCGCAGTTCAGGAGGTCATGGACGACATGACCGGCATTCGCAAGCTGCGGGAGATGCTCGGGGACGAATACGGGCTGATCGTTTCAGACATCGTTGGCACCTTCCCGGGTGAGAGCGGTAACGAGGAACGGCTCGCCTACCTATACAACCGACGCGTCGTGCATCGCGGCGAGTTGGTGGCGGAAGTGTCGACCAGTCGAACCAAAGTGCTCAAGACCCTCGCCGAGCACCACAAGGAGATCTTCGACAACATGGCCAAGGAGCCAACTGCCAAGAGGTGGCGCGCGTTCAGCAAGGAGGTTGCTTCCGCCATAGCCGAGGGCAAGCGACCACCGCGCCGCCAACCTGCCTTCAGGCCAGAGGTTGACAGGTTCCTCCAGTTCATCCGCTCACCGTTCGCGGCGAGCTTCGAGGTACGGGCACAGCCGGGGGCAGAGCGCTACACGTTCTTAGCCGTGAACGCTCATCTCCATTACGGCCGCAAGATCGATCGTCAGCTGGAGGCGGCGGCGTTGGTCGAGTGGATTCTCGGCAAGGTGCGGTCTGGCGACGCCGACAACGTTCTGCTGCTTGGTGACTTGAACTTCGACTTCGATAGACCAAAGAGGGATCTGGCCCGGATCAGAAAGCGGTACGAGGAGCTTGGCGGTCTGGAAACCGCCGCAGGAAGGCAGGTGTACGTGAGTTTCCCGTTCATCGTCGGGCACCCGCGGCCCAAGCAGAACCATCCTCCCAACGAACTGTTTCGCACCAACATCCGGCTGAACCAGACCTTCGACCAGATCGGTGTCTTCTCGCGAGACGCCCGCCTGCGCAAGTATGTGGAGACCACTCCCGACGCGGCCCATTCACCCAACGAAGCCTGGGGGATGCAGCCGACCGGGCCCGACTACGGCGTCTTCAACTTCACGGAGCTCTTTTGCCAGGCACTCCACAACAAGTCGTACGCCGAGCTCACCAAAACTCAGCGGGCGGCGCTGGTCAAGCGATACGAGCACAATGTGAGCGATCACATGCCCATTTGGTACCGGGCACCCCTGCCCAAGGCGAAGACGGGTTTTCCGACGTAGGTGATCCATGTCCAAGCCATTTCCGTAAGCTTGGCCGAGCGGCTCTGTGAGGCCACAGGCGTTCGGACTAGCGGGAGAGCCCAACGCCTGACCCTCAGGAGCGCCCGCACCGGTTTTCGTTCCAAGCGAGGGCCTCGTTGGCCCGCTACCGTTGGCGAGAGCCACGGAAGCTGAGCCAGGACGGGGGCGCGGATGGCTCTGATCAACTGTCCCGAGTGTGGGAACCAGGTGTCGGACCGGGCACCTGCGTGCCCCCATTGCGGCTTCCCTATCGCGGATTCGCAGCGTCCCGCCGACGGCACGTCGCCAGTCTCGGATGCAAAGACGACACCGCCGGCCGTCAGCGCGCCTGAGCCGGCAGAGAGGGATGCAGTTTCTTCGGAAGCCGCGGCCGCGGCGGACGAAATCCCCATGTCGGTCAAGGAGATACCGCTCGAGGAGTTACCGGCTCCAGCCCAGCTCAGCCGGCCTAGGCAGCCGACGCCAGCCCCGCCTGAGCCGGAACCGAACCGACGGGAAGCCACTGGCGTGAGGGCACGCCCAGTCTCGACTGGGGATCACATCTTCGTGAGCTACAAGTCAGAGGATCGAGATCGGGCCAGCCTCGCGGCACAAGCCCTGGAGCGCCGCGGCTGGCCGGTGTGGTGGGATCACGAGATACAGGCCGGGCAGGCGTTTCGGCGCGTAATCGCCGAGGCCCTCGATGCCGCGGTATGCGTCGTCGTGCTGTGGACTGAGATGTCGGTCGAGTCGGAGTGGGTCCAAGAGGAAGCGCAGGTGGCCAAGGCTCGGACGATCCTCCTACCGGCGCTACTTGACGATGTCCGTCAACCGCTCGGCTTCGGGCAGACCCAAACGGCGAACCTGATCGGTTGGCAGGGGGACGCCGGCGACCCGAAGTTGGATGACCTGCTCCGCGGCGTGGCTACGTTCTTCGGGCTCACCGAGGTGCCCCCGCTGCTCAACGACGAGCAGTGGGCCCGAGTCGCCGCCTCGGCGAGCGCAACTCGCAGCAAGGCGGCCGCGGCAAGGGCGACAGAGGAACGTGCCGCGGCAGAGGCGGCGACCGACGCTGCCAAGCTCGCCGCGGCCGAACGCCAAGCCGCGGCTCAGGCCGGCGAGCTCGCAGCAGAATCCGAAGCGGCGGAACGCGAAGCAGCAGCCATGGCGGCTGCCGAGGAGGCGACGCTGGCCGCTGAGGAACGCGAGGCGGCGATGGCGGCCGAGTTGGCCGAAGAACACGCCATTGAAGTACGTGCCGCGGCCGCCACAGTCGCCCAACAGGCAGGGGCGGAAGCGGGAGAGAAGGCCGCCAAGGCGGCCATTGCCAAGGACCCCTGGTTCAGGTTCCCCAGGGAGGGAGTGGCGACGCTGCTCGGCGGGGTGCTGGTGGCCCTCTCGGTCTTCCTTCCTTGGCGGAATGAGTTGACGGCTCGCGACTTCTCCCTGGATTACCTCTTTGACTACGAGGTCGACGCCAGCGGCAGCAGCATGGGGACTCTGCTCTTGGCAGTGGCCGTCGTCGGCGGAGTGCTCGCTCTTGTGCGGATCCCCCGCTGGATCACGGTGATCCTGGGAGTGGTGGCCATCGTGGTGGGGGTAGTATTTCCGGTCGAGGTACTTCGAGAGATGCTTGACGTCCAAGGAGAGGCGACCGAGTTCTTTTCGGTTGTCCGTATCGGGCCCGTGGTGACCCTCGTTGGTGGCTCGCTGATGCTCAGTGGACGCTGACGCCTCGGGGGACAGGGAAGTGGATCCAAGGTCAGACCTGACAGCCAGGCTGGCTGAGGTCCACGACGCTCTGCGAGAGCTCCCCGATGGTGCCTTCGCCGAGAAGTACGAGCTTCTGAAGCGCTAGGACGCACTCCGCGAGGAGGCCGCTCAGTACGCAGTCGATCTCGATGCCGGCCATTCTGATGAGGACCTGCTTGTCGAGCGTTCGGGTCTGCGCTCCCGGCTTGTCCTGCTGGAGAAGCAGAAGATCGACCTCGTGACCCAGGCGGGTGCGGCCTCGGCCGGCGAGATGGGCAACCTGGGCGGCGTGTCTCTAAACGCCCAGCCGATGGAGGCCGGTGGCGGTTCCAGCATCCAGGCGAGGATCGGCGTCCTTAATGGAATCCTGCCCGATCGCGGCATCGAGGTGCCGGAGGCGAGGTAGGGAATGCGGGCGAGGACCAGCCTGAGTGTTAATGATCAGGCGTGAACGATGAGCCACACCGCCACATAGTGAGTTATGAACGCGACGGCGGTCAGAGTGTGGAAGACCTCATGGAATCCGAACCAAATGGGAGACGGGTTGGGACGTTTCATGCCATAGACGACCGCGCCGAGACTGTACAGGACGCCCCCCACGACGATCAGGACAACCGCGGCGACACCAGCGCCGTCGATCAGGTCGGGTAGGAAGAACACGGCGACCCATCCGATCACGACGTACAGCGTCGTGGACAACCACCGGGGAGCTCCAACCCAAAACACCCTGAACACCACACCAGCCAACGCACCGATCCACACGATCAGAAGCAACGTTCGACCCTTGTCGGAGGGCAACGCAAGAGCGGCGACTGGCGTGTACGTACCAGCGATGATCAGATAGATGTTCGAATGGTCCATCCGTCGAAGCATTCCCTCGGTGCGAGGAGACCACGAGCCAAGATGCAGCAGCGCGCTTGTGCCGAACAGGAGAGACGTGGTCGCGGCAAATATCGCAGAGGAGATACGACCCTGTTGCGTAGGGGCGGACAAGACAAGGACGAGCCCTGCCACAACCGCTACGGGGAACATCGCTGAATGCAGCCACCCCCTCAGCACTGGTTTCGGGGCTGAAAGAGGGACGGGTGGACTGTTCAAGAAGCGCGCACGCTAGCCGGAGCCGACCCATGACGGCGAGCAAGAAGTGCCGATCTCGGGCACTCGGCCAATTGCGTCTTGGCGCATATCTGGGCGAAATCGGGCGGGCCGTGGCGGTTGTTGAGTACTGGAGCCAGCGAAGCGCGGCGAGGCGACCGTCACTCAGAGGCTTGAGGGACGCACTCGTCAACGCCCAGGAATCGCTGGCATTCTTCATCGGTCAGACCTCGAGTGGCGCGGCTGCGCGCTACCTCCAGGAGCTCTTCGACGTCGAGCGTATAGACACGCACGGTGTGGTCGCGGGAAGCAGTCGCCAATTTGGTGGCCGAGGAGTTGAAGGCGACATCCGTCAGGGGATCCGTGTGGCCACCCAGTTCCAGGATCTCTCGAACGGTCACACCGTCGGCGTCGTCGGTCATGACCTCCCAGAGTCGCGCTGTGGTGTCCACACTCGCTGTGGCCAGCAACTTGCCGTCGAGGCTGAAGGCAATAGACGTGACGCCGCCTTGGTGTTCCCTGAAGCTGGCGTCGGTTATCTCCTGGAGTACCACGCCATCAGTGAGTTGGTCGGGAACCAGCCGCCAGAACCGCACCCAGGCGTCTGCTCCTGCGGTTACCAGCAACGTGCCCCGAGCAGATTCGAACTGCCGTTACCGGCCTCTGGATGAGAGAGCAGGGCGGCGTCCTGAATAGGAAGAAGCCCGGGCTTTCGCCCGGACCTCATCTTCTCTTGTAGCCCCGAGCAGATTCGAACTGCCGTTACCGCCTTGAGAGGGCGGCGTCCTAGGCCTCTAGACGACGGGGCCAGGCGCTTCGTAGCGCTGCTCGGGGGGAAGGACTCGAACCCTCAATGACAGGACCAGAACCTGCTGTGTTGCCAATTACACCACCCCCGAAAGGGCGGCAAGGATACCAACTCGCCTCAGGCTTTTCCGTAGACCGGAATGGCGGCGCCACTGACGACGGAGGAAGACTCGTCGGCGACGAAGGCCACCACCTCGGCGATGTCCTCGGGCTTGGGCCACTCCATGTACTCCGCCCAGCGGAGCGACTCTCGTGTCGCCGGGGTGTCGATGACGGCGGGTACGACTGCGTTGGATGTCACGTTGGTGCTCCGCAGTTCGTTGGCGACAGTCTGAGCCAGTGTGATGACGCCGGCCTTGGCGATGTTGTAGGCGACCTGGCCAGAAGGTGCCTCGTAGGCGGCCCGGCTGCCGATGGTGATGATGCGTCCCCACTCGGCCTCGCGCAGGTGAGGAATTGCAGCACGGACTGTGAAGAAAGCAGAGCGCAGATTGACATCGATCATGTGGTCGAACCGGACGTCGTCCGTGTCCTCCGTGTCGCGGCCTCCCGCCCAGGCGCCGACGAAAGCACAGGCCACGTTGAGGTGACCCCAGCGTTCGGTGGCTTCCTTCATGAACGCGCCGACCGCTTCGCCGTCCGTGGCGTCAACGCGTTTCAGGAGGAGGTCGTCCTCCGCTAGGCCAACCTCCTTCTCGAATGAAGTCCCTTCTTCGGGGATCAGATAGGTGACTGCGAGCTTGAAGCCGGTGTCGGCGAGGCGTCGCGCGACGGCCTTGCCGAGTCCGCCTGTGCCGCCGACTAGGGCTGCGACTTTTGTGTTCATCGGTGGATTATGCCTCAACGGAACCTGCGACCCGTTCGTTTGGTAGCGTTAGGGTGCGATTTCCAGGAGGATGCACATATGGCTTCGATCAGGATGGAAGGCCTCGGGAAGCTCTATCCCGGAGGAACCAGGGCAGTCGGCGACGTCGACCTCGAGATAAGGGACGGTGAGTTCCTTGTTCTCGTCGGGCCATCGGGTTGCGGTAAGTCGACCATCCTTCGCATGATCGCCGGCCTGGAGGAGATCTCCGAGGGCAAGATGTACATCGGGGACAACCTTGTCAACGATGTTGCGCCCAAGGACCGAGACATCGCCATGGTGTTCCAGAACTACGCGCTCTACCCGCACATGACCGTCTTCGACAACATGGCCTTTGGCCTCAAGCTGCGCAAGATGGACAAGGGGGAGATCGACAGGCGAGTTCGTGAAGCCGGCGCCGTCCTCGAGATCACCGACTTCCTCGATCGCAAACCCAAGGCACTCTCCGGCGGGCAGCGCCAGCGGGTCGCCATGGGGCGGGCCATCGTTCGCGAGCCGTCTGCGTTCCTGATGGATGAGCCGCTTTCCAACCTCGACGCCAAGCTGCGCGTGCAGATGAGGTCCGAGCTGGGGCTGCTGCACACCCGTCTTGAAACGACGACCGTCTACGTAACTCACGACCAGGTGGAAGCGATGACGCTGGGCCACCGGGTAGCGGTCCTCAAGCCTGTGACGGCTGCCCGTCCCGACAACCTGCAGCAGGTGGCCCCACCGGCCGAGCTGTTTCACGAGCCCGTGAACCTCTTCGTTGCCGGGTTCATCGGATCTCCGGCAATGAACCTTGTCAATGGCCACCTCGAGGGCTCAGGTGACCAGGTCTTCTGCACGTTCGGGGAATATCGCCTACTCGTCGATCCCAAGGCGATGCAGCGTCACCCGGGACTCGAGAACCACATGAACACGGACTTGGTCATCGGCATCAGGCCCGGGGACTTCGAGGATGCCAGGATCGCCGGCGATGTCGCCGACCGAAAGATGCGGGTTCACGTCGATCTCACCGAGGTGTTGGGCTCCGAGACCTTCATCCATTACTTCCTCGACATCCCTCCGGTAGTCACGCCAGACATCGAGGAGCTGCTGGCAGACAGTGGGGCGGACGCCTCATCGCTCGGATCGCAGACGAAGTTCCAGGCCCGGGTGTCATCTGATGTCGCGGTGGGTCACGGCGATGATGTGGATCTGATAGTCGATACGGCCAAGATGCACTTCTTCGATCCGGTCTCCGGCCTTCGCATCGGCAAGTAGCTCAACCAGCAACGGCGGCGGTCAGCCAGGAGTCCTCGAGCAGCGACGTGGCAATGGCGTAGTCGGCAGGCGTGTCGAGGTCCAAGGCGAGCCCGGGGCGGCTGACCACGGAGTGGGGGACCGCGGCCGCGGCTCGCAGATGTCTGGCGAAGGACCCCGGCCCGTAGGCGAAACCGAACGAGTCGACCGTTCCAGCGACAGCCGTGGTTCCGCCGTCGGCTGACGGCGCCAAGGCAACACCATGACGGGGGATGGCGTCGAGCAGAGCGCGCACGTCCGCCACCGAGATGAGAGGCAGATCGGCGTGGAGAATGGCCCATCGCCCCTGCGATGCTGTCACCGCAGCCGCTGCTGCACCGTCAAGGCCCGTGTTGGGGTCGACGATGACCCTGACCCCCTGACTCGACGCCCACTTGGCGACGCCGCCGTCGGCCGTGACCACCGCCACCTCGACGCCGGTCTCAGCGAGGACCGCCAGCGTGTTGTTGGCGACGGCCTTTCCGAGTCGTGACCTGGCCGGAGCGTCGAGGACCGACGCCAGTCGCCCCTTGGCGACTCCGAATGGCTTGATGGGTACCGCCGCCAGCATCAGAAGCGGTAGAGCCCGTCGATGACGCCCTGGAACGACCGATCATCAGGAGGATCGCCGTCCTCCCACTGTGCCAGCTGCACCACCACTCCGTGGGCCGATTTGGGGTGAACAAAGGCCTCTTTCCATGAGTCGGAGGAGGTGTTCACGCCGACGACTTCGAACCCGAGTGAGCGAGCGCGGTCCACAGCGGCATCGATGTCGGTGACCTTGAACGTCATGTGGTGCACCCCTTCGCCGCGCGAAGCCAGGAAACGGACGAGGAAGTGTTGATCGTCGTTCGGGTCGAGGGGCTGCAGCAGCTCCATCCTCATGGAGCCCGGCAGATCGAACTGCGACCAGCGGAAGCCGCCGGCGAGATAGTCACCTCCGCTTCGGAATCTCGCGCTCACGAGTTCCAGTAGGGCAGTTGTATCGGCGAGGTCGTTCACCCCGATCGCGATGTGATCGAGGCGCTCGATGAGCGGTCCCAGGTCGAGTTGATCGGCCACCCGCCGAGACTAGACCAGCCGCCTGCCAGCCGCCCCCGGCTGCGTCTCGGGGAGAGAGCCTTCACCGCGACTTGCGCTCCTGTACGCTCCAGCCCGCATGATTCGCAAGACCAAGATCATCGCGACTCTGGGCCCGGCAGTAGCGTCGCCGGACGCCGTTCTTGCGCTCGTCGAAGCGGGCATGGACGTTGCTCGTCTCAATTTCTCTCATGGTGACTATGACAGCCACCGCGCCTTCGCCACCTGGGTTCGTGAGGCCTCAGATCGTGCCGGACGTGAAGTAGGGCTGCTGCAAGACATCCAGGGGCCTCGCATCCGCATTGGCGAATTCCCGGGCGGAGCTGTCGACATCGCAGTGGGCCAGGAACTCAAGCTCATTGCCGGAGGCGAAACGGCTGGTCCCGGTGAGCTCCACATCAACCACCTCGAGGAGGCCGAGGATCTCTCGGTCGGGCACAGGGTGATCATCGCCGACGGCATGGTGAGGCTCGAAGTAAGCCGCATCGAGGCCGGGAGTATCTACACCACGGTGTTGGCGGGCGAAGTGCTTGCAGATCACAAGGGAGTCGCCTTCCCGGACACCTCGCTGGCCCTGCCGACGGTCACGGAGAAGGATGAGCGTGACATCGAATTCGGACTTGAGCTAGATGTCGACCTGCTGGCGGCGTCGTTCATCGCAACAGGTGATGACATACGGGTCATCCGCAAACTCGCCGGCGAGGTGCCGGTGATCGCCAAGATCGAGAGAACAGTGGCGTACGACAATCTCGACGACGTGCTCACCGAGGCCAGCGGTGCCATGGTCGCACGAGGCGATCTCGGCGTTGAGTTGAGCTTGGAGCGCGTTCCCCTTGTCCAGAAGGACATCCTGCGGCGCACCAACATCGCCGGCAGGATCTCCATCACCGCCACGGAGATGTTGGAGTCCATGACCCACTCGTCGCGACCGACCCGTGCCGAGGTCGCCGACGTCGCCAACGCGGTCCTCGACGGCACCGATGCAGTGATGCTCAGTGGCGAGACCGCGGTCGGCGAGTTCCCGACCCGGACCATCGAGGTGATGGACACGGTGTGTCGCGAGATGGAGCAAGGGATGGACATCTCTGCGGCCGCGGTTGGCTTCCTCAAGAAGGAGAACCCCTTTCCCTCTGCGGTCGCCAAGGCCTGTGTCGAGGCTGCAGACAGCCTTGACCTCCCGGCCATCGTCGCCTTCTCCGAATCGGGCACTACGGCACGTCTCATCTCGAAGTACCGGCCGAAGGCCCGCATCCTGTGCTTCACGGCGAATCCGAAAGCCTGCGCCCAGATGACCATCTACTGGGGCGTTGAGCCGCTTCCGATCGCACGGTTCGATACGACCGACGAGATGATCACCAGAGCATCCCAGGCAGCCACCGACCTCGGATTGGTGAAGGCGGGCGATGCCGTCGCGATGGCCGCCGGCATTCCGCCCAACCAGGCGTCCTCAACCAACCTCATCAAGTTGCATGTGATTGGCTCAGAGTCGATCGGCACGCCTGGTTAGGCTCTCGCTCCATGGGTCAGCAGATCGAAGTAACGAGCCGGGTCATCGGAGATGCCGCCATCTTCGATACCGATCGCAGCATCACCGGCCAAGACGGTTCCGAGTTCGGCTCGGCAGAGGAGGCTGCGGCCTCCGACGCCTTTCCCAACGCACTGGCTCAGCGACTGTTCGCAGCCGACGACACGATCTCATCCGTGTTCGTCGCCTCCAACGTGGTGACGGTTACCCGCCCCGGTGGATGGGACGAGGCCACCGTGGCGGCGGCGTCGACCGTCGTCGGCGACTTCTTCATCTTCTACAACTAGGGAACGGTCGTAGTCGTAGTCGTGGTTGGCGGAGTCGTGGTCGGCGGAGTCGTAGTAGTCGTCGTTGGCGGGGTCTCCTCCACTCCGATCAGCACCGTGATGGCGGTACCCGGCGGCACCAACTCACCGGAGGCGGGGCTCTGGGAAACCACCAAGGTCACCAATCCGCTATCGGCCGCTACCGGAACCGTGCCTCCGTTGACGATGGGGAGGCCAAGCGCCGCGGCAACTCCAGCTGCGGCATCGAACGAATTGCCAACCAGGACTGGCACCGGCACTGGACAGATGTCGGTTGAGCCCGGCATCTCGCAAGGGTGGACCTCGATGAAGCGAACCGCCCCGCGATAGCGATGGCTGTACTTCCTCTCGACAGTCGTCCCGTCCGCGAATGTGATGGTCTGGGTCCCGGAGATAGACCACCCGCTACTGCCGTTCTTGCGGATGTTCTGCTCTCCCGGAATGACCCCCGGATTGGGCTCGAACACCTCTTCGGGATCCCTGTGGTTGAAGCGACCTCCGAGATCCCATTCCACTTGGCGGCCACCGTTGTTGCCGAAGAACTTCACGGTGATCGAAGTGTCCGTGTGGGAGGTGTCGATAATGATGATGGCGTCGCTGTCGTTGCGGAATATCAAACCTGGCACCGTCCACGAGATGGTGGCCTCGCGCAGTTCGGGGTAGCGGCTGATGTAGATGCTGTGCGGCGTGTGCTCGATGTCCTCGTAGCCCCCTATGAAGACCGCGTTGTAGAAGGTCGTTGCGAACTGGCTGACTCCTCCGCCTACGTCCGGCACGAGCTCCCCAAGGCGGATCATCGGGGCCGACAAAAAGCCCTTGTCCGTTGTGCGCTGACCGACGGCTTCGTTCAACGAGAAGGTCTCGGCCGGTTGCACGATCATGCCGTCTACCAGGTCGGCGAAGAGTTGGATGTTGGCGACACGGTTCTCGCAGCAGGCGTGGTTGGTGGTGAACTCGGAGACCTTGGTGATGGGACCCATCGCCTCAGCCTCCTCCGTCGTGAAGTCAGGTTCGGCACCGTCGACGATCGGCAGCTCCCCGGCCCGTGTCGTGGTCTTGGCGGCGGCGGCCAGTGCCTCGGCTACCTGCTCGGGGTCAAGCAGCGTTCCCGGTCGCGACGGTATGAGCGTCACGGTGTCGTCTTCATTGATCTGGAACACGGCGTCGCGTGGTGGCAGTTCGAGGCCCTCGCGCAGGGACGCCAGGAAGCCGTCGATGACTTCCGGTTCGAACCACAGGTTGAGTTGAGCCGGGGAACCTGTCACGTCGCTGCGAAGGGCGGCGGCCAGTTGAGCCGAGGTGAATGCGGCGCGCAGGTCGTCGACACCGGCCTTGGTGAGCACGACCTCGGACTCGGTGAGGATCTGTGCCTCTTCTACCGCGGCGTCGATGTCGGCATCGGTCAGCGACGGTTCGAGGATGGTCAGTGGGACGATGGCTACCTGGCGGATGGTGGAGGCCAACGTCTCGGACACGATCTCGTTCGCGAGGACTCGGTCTATGGCTAGGCCCCGTTGTGGGTACTCGGCGATGATGTCGGTTCCGCGGACAGAGATGGATCCGTCCGAGACACCAACCTCGATGGCGTCGATTTCCCATCGATCGAAGACAAGGTCGAGAGCGTCGGCGTCAAACTGGGTCGAGTAGCCGATCTGGTGCTTTGAGCCGAAGCTCCCGATCCAATCCCCGAACTGGGCGAACGGACCCTTTTCGCGGCCGACGTCCATCGCCTCCTGCACAACGGCGTCTTCGTCGAGGGTGAAGCCAATGGTCTGAGGGTCGAGCGCGAATTCTCGGTCGTTGACCGTGAAGAGGGCAGGCGTCGCCACGAGGCCGTCCTCGAAGCGATCCACGACGTCTCTGACACCCTCCTCATCGAGGCCTTCGAGGCTCTCTCCAGCGAATTCGACTCCACGGAGTACCTCGCCCGCGTGGAGAGCGCGATCGACGCCGAAGGTGATGAAAGCAAGCAGGAACAACGCCACGGGTACCGCCGCGGCGATGGCGGCTATTCGACCCTGGCGTGATTTCGGGAGGCGGAGTTTGCGGAGGAGTGCAAGCACAATGGAATGCGGGAGTGTAGGACCCAGTCGCTCGGACCTCTTACGATGCCGCGGTGGTCGCATTCCCACCAGTTGTCGCAGGAGACGACCTCGACATCTCCGCGACATCGTTCGTCGCCTTCCAGCGTTGTCCCGAGCTGGCTGGAGCCCGCTTTCGCGGGGAATATGGTCCGGACTCGAGGCCCGGCTTCGCGGGACAGCTGGCACATCGCATCTTCGCTCGCCACCTCGATAGTGGACCCATCGAGGGTGGCGAAGCCTTCAACCAGGCGTGCCGAGAGGAGATCGGCTCTGGCATGAACATGAAGGTCGGGTCGCTCGGCCTGAAACCGTCTCAGCTGCGGGGGGTGATCGAGGAAACCTCGGTCCTCTATGACAGATTCAAGGCACTGCACTTCGAGGGCTTCTCCGGCGCCGAAGTGAGCCTGGAGAACACTCCCGCTGCGGGGGTGGTGCTCAAGGGCAGCATCGACGCCGTCTTCGATGACGATGCCGGATGGCGCCTCGTGGACTGGAAGACAGGGGGGATCTACGAGGACGCGAAGCACCAGCTCGACTTCTATGCCTTGTTGTGGACCCTCGATAGGGGTGAGTTACCGGCACTGGTTGAGGCGGTATCGGTGAAGACGGGCGAGCGACAGGATGCCGTTGTGACCGATGCGTCTCTCGGCGAGGTGGCACTCTCTGTTGGTCGCATGGTGGACACGCTGCGGACGGCCTGGAGCGCCGAATCCGACCTCGAACGGCACGGGGGACCGTGGTGCCGGTTCTGCCCCGTGCTCAGCACCTGCAACGAGGGCATGGCGGCCGTCAAGACCGCCGGCTGACCGTAACCACGGCGTATCTCAAGGCTGCCGAAACCGATGTCGATACACCAAGAGTGGAACCACGTCCCATCCTCGGTGTCTTCGCCGGTGGCGGCATCAAGGGGATCGCGCTCGCCGGCGCCGCCGCCGGAGCTATGGAATCGGGATACCGCTTCGAGCGGGCGATCGGTACCTCGTCGGGCGCCCTCATCGCTTCGCTGGTCATGGCCGGATACGACAGCGACGAGCTGGCGGAGGCGGTTCTTTCGGTCCCGTGGCCGGATCTGGCAGACACGGTTCCCGTCGCATCAGTTCCGCTCGTTGGCAAGCATCTCAGCTTCGTGTTCGGCATGGGCCAGTGCTCGGGAAGGCTCCTCGAGCGAACCTGGCGCTCTCTGTTGCGCATCAAGGGCGTGCGCCGGTTCTCCGACTTGCCAAAGGACGCTCTCAAGGTTGTCACCACCGACCTCACCCACCAGCGAGGCGTGGTCATCCCCGACGATCTCTCGGCGTACGGCATCGCTGGTGAGAGGTTCTCCGTGGCCCGGGCCGTTCACATGAGCTCGGCCGTTCCGTTCTTCTTCCGCCCGGTCCCGCTGCGCAGCCTTCGCACCGGCAGGGTGGCACTGATGGCGGACGGTGCCCTCACTTCGAACTTCCCCTTGCGGCTGGCGAGGAGCAACCTGCCGATGTTCGGCTTCAAATTCACTGACGGGGATTGGCTGGCGCAGCCGATGGACATCAGGGGTCCGGCGTCGTTGGTCCGAGCAGTCGTTACCGCGGGGATGAGAGCATCGGGAACGGTGCGGGGCAGCCTCATGGACAGATCAACCATGGTCGAGATCCCGGCCGATATCGATCCGCTCGACTTCAATATCAACCCGCACCAAGCGCGAAGGCTGTTCGATGGAGGCCGCAACGCCGCAGTGCAGTTCTTCGACCGGCTCGAGGAAGAGGCGGTCTTGTCCTACTTCCGGCCAAAGGCGGCCGACGGCTAGGCGGCGAGGGAGCCATCGCCGGTTTGACGAAGCCCGAGGCTGACCTCGTCAACGATGTCGATGAGCTCGCGACGCATGCCGTCCAGGCTGTCTTGCACCTGGGAGACGGACTTCCCGATCTCGGTGAGAGCCCGCTTGGCATCGGAGAGCTGGCGCGCTTTGGAACGGATCTTGGAGATCGCTGCTCCGACGGCTGCAGCGTCGACTCCGGCGCTGTCGCTCGAGTGGTTGGCAAGTGCTGCGGCCCAGCGCAAGGCAGCCTCGAGCAACGGGCCGGCTCCGTCGTCGACCACCAATACGGCGTCGCCGAAGCGTCCCAGGGGACCCACCTCGGCCGGAAAGGCGTCGACCGCCGAGACGCAGAGCGCAACATCGCCAGTGCGATTGGCCATCGCCCGCTCCAGCTCGGCCAAGATGCCGTTGGCGCCGTGGAGGCCCAACCGGGCCTGATTCTTGGCCTCGACCACGACGCGCCTGCCTGAGGGCAGGATGAGCACGAAGTCGCCAACCAAAGCCTCGGAGCCGAGCTGGCCGCCTTGACGCGAGGTCCGCTCAACGATGCAGCCGCCCATGGACCTCGCGATGGTGCGAAGCCGCTCCTCTATGGCGTCCTCGAAATCGACCCCCTTGGCCGTGCCGACCAATGCCTCCTCTCGACGACCCCGGTCCCTGCCCAACTGAGCGAAGAGCTCGCGGAAGAGCACCTCCATCTGCGTGGACAAGGCGCTGAATCCCGAGCCATCCGCTGTTGGGTCGAGGGCGATAGTCAGGCGTTCGTCGAAGGCCTGGAGTTGATCTGACAGACCGTCCATAAGCCGGGCTGCCGAGCTGCCCTCGAGTTGTGGGTCGAGACCCGCCAACGTCGAGTCCCTCCACGAGCGGAAGTCGTCGAGGGCTTTGCCCATCAGGGACTCGCGGTGGGCGGGGTCGAGCTGTTTTGATATTGAGGAACTACCGGCGGCCAACAGTTCTGTGACCCGACGCTCGGCCTCTGCCGTCGTGTCGGCGAGGGCGCGGCGCACCGTCTGGTCAACATCGCCAAGGTCGATGGCAACGCCCGCGGTGAGCAATGTGTGGGCGCCAACGGCCAGAGCCCTACGGACGAGGTCCGACCACTCTGTTTCGTCGTGTGCACGCAGAAGTTGGGCGAGAGCCGGCTCGTCGATGGTCAGATCAGCGATCGCCGTGGTTTCGTGAGAAACAGTGATGTTGTCCATGCCGAGAACCGTAGAGGCGGGGTGTGACAAGAAGTCTCTCGCCGGGCATCCGTTCGGTCGTGGGTAGCTGAGGAGCCTCGATTGGCGGTAAGTTGCGGCGGCATAGGGTCTCCCCATAGCAACACTGGAGAGGGGGTCTCGTGGTGGCAACAGACGCGCAACAGGACCTCGAGAGCATCGCCGATGCGCTTGAGGCCGCTTCGTTCCGCCTCCCCTTCGACGATCGGACCGCCCGTGATAGAGCGCGTTCCGAGATGGCCACGGGGATTCGGCGTTTCGTCCTTCCCCGGATTATCGATAGCGATGGACCGGTCGTCGCCCTTCTCACCGGTCCAACCGGGACGGGCAAGTCGACCCTCCTCAACTCCCTGGCCGAGCGCCGGCTCTCCGCCATCTCGGCCATCAGACCGGCAACGATCGACCTCGTGGTGTGGGCCCACCGGCGACACGCCGGCCGCTACTGGCAGGAGTTCGTTGCCAAGGTCGAGGAACATGTCGGACCCAGCGCCGAGATCATCGTGGATGATGAGCCGCTCCTTGATCACCTGACTCTGATCGATTCCCCGCCGCTCAGCGCCACCGAGGGCACCGAGCTGCTGGCCCTGGCCGACCTATCGATCTTCGTCACGAGCGCCACCCGCTACGCCGACCTCAGTACCTGGGATCTTCTCGAGGTGGTGCGGAGCAGGGGAATACCGTTGCTCTTCGTCATCAACAAGGTTCCTCGAGACTCAGCATCGAGTCACGCCGTCGTCGAGGACTTCGCCAACAAGCTGGCGGCCGCCGGTTTCTTGCCAGACCCCGACCCCTCGTTGCTCTTCGTTGTCTTCGAGCATCGCATCGACGTGAGCACCGACGGGCTGCCGCCTGGCTCCGTCGTCGGCCTGCGCAAGGAGCTGTCCGAGCTCGGGAACCCGGCCTTTCGCGAGCAACTGACGGCAACTGCAGCGAGGTCGTTGTTCGCCGATCTCGGTCAGCGCGGTGAGCACATTGCCGCGCTGGCACGCGAGGAGGCTGCCCAAGGTCGTGAGCTATTGGCGATCGCCGAGCGCTCGTACAACGCTCGAATCGCCGCCATCGGCTCCGACGTCGAGCACGGCAGCTACGCCGAGCTCGCAGGCGACTGGGATGCAGACCGGATGGCAGGGATGCTCGCCCGTCACATCCGTATCGGCTCTCAGGACTCGGCGGCGGCCTGGTCGGCTCACCCCATCGGTCGGCGCCTGATCTCGGGCGCTGGGGACGCTCTTTGGCGCAGCTCCCCGGACGCCAAGCAAGATGCCGCCGCTGCCGTCGAGGCTTGGATCGAGGAGCTGCAACGGCTGGCCGCAGACAGGTCGAAGCGGCGCCGGATGCGCAAGTCACTTCGCAAGCGGGTAGGCAGGCTCCTTCGGACTAGGGCTCTTGAGGGCCCCAACGCCCCCATGCCGGAGGAGCTGGTGAAGCGCTACGGAGCCCAGGGCGCCACAGGTGTAGTGCGGGCGGCTCGGAGCTCCCTGCTCGACGCGCTCGGCGAGGCGTTCCAGGAGGACGCCTCCCGCTTCCGGGCGGCCGTTGGTCCGATCGAGCGCCTGGAGGTGCTAGCTGGGTTGCTCGAAGACAAAGCGAGCCTCTTCGAGGAGGGCTCCCGATGAAGGTCATCGCCGAGCTGGCGACGGCGCTCGACCTGATTCGACTCCGCGCCGCCGACGTTCTCGACCCCGACGAGCTCGTTGATATCGAGGACATCGCGGACCGTGTTGAGGAGCGGCGCGGATTCCCTGGCGATACCCTCGTCGTCGCTCTGGCAGGCGGCACCGGTGCCGGGAAGTCGAGCCTTCTCAATGCTTTGGCCGGTGACGAGGTGGCGTCGGTCAGCGCGGTTCGCCCGCACACGAATAGCGCGTTGGCGCTGGTGCCCAATGACCCGAGCTTTGAGCTGACGACGTTCCTGGAAGACATGGGCATCAGTGAGCGGTTCGGCCAGGACCGCTTCAGTGATGTGGCGATCATCGACTTGCCGGATCAGGACAGCATCGCCTCCGCTCACCGCGCTTTGGTGTGGGATCTGCTCCCCGAAGTTGACGCCATCATCTGGGTCGTTGACCCGGACAAGTACCGCGATGCCACCTTCCTCCGCGACTACGTAGGTGGGCTCGCCACCTATCAGGATCAAGCGCTGTTCGTGCTCAACAAGACCGACATCCTCTCGACTTCTGCAGCCGAGGAAGTGAAGGCTGATTTCATCGGTCAGCTCGAGGTGCACGGCATCACCGAACCGAAGGTGTTCTCCTTGGCGGCGGCGCCGCCTCATCAGGACCCCATCGGCACTGAGGAGCTCGCGCGACACCTCGAAGAGAAGATGGAGGCCAAGCGCGTTCTTGCCTCCAAGACCATCGCCGACGTGTCGCAGGCCGTCTCGATGACTCTGAGAAGGGCCCGCCTTCAGCAAGGCGGTGCCGTCGGCTTCGACGAGCGGTGGAGCGCCGCGATGGCGGGCATCGGGGCAGCACTGGCCGCCGACGACCTCGGGGGCGCAACGACAGTGATGGACGACTTCGTTGCCTCCCTTGTCTCGGTGGTCGGCTCCTCGTTCGGGCGCCGCCTCGTTGCGGCTGTGCCGCCTTACCTCATTGAGAAGGAGCTCGCCGAGGCCGCTGGGGCGACAGCGCCGGCCACCCCGCAAACGAAGAAGAAGCGCCGGCGTGCGAAGACCGAACCTGAACCCAAGGCCGAGAGCACTGCGCCCCCCGACCTTGATCCATCGCTTGGCCAACCGTTGCGGAACCTGCTGTGGGATCGTTCCTATCTGGGCGCAACGCTCACCGCCGTATCCGTGCAGGCATCTCAAGCACAGGCGAGGCTGACGGAGTAGCTCGGAAAGGTGCGGCCGGAGGCCAACCCGTCCCTACGCTGCGCGCATGCTGTTCCAGCTCGTCGACGCTTGTGGCGATCATCCGGGTTTCGTGTGCGAATCGGTATACGACGCGACCGAGTCAGAGTTCTGGGCGAGGGCGGCCGAGTGGACCGTCGAGAAGCCGATTCGGGTGCTCGTCATCCTTGCCATCGCCTGGCTCGTCAACCGCCTGGTCCGCCGCGCTATCGACCGCTTCACGAGCGGTGCCGCCCAACGCCTTGAGGCCGAGGAGACGGAGCGAGCTCATCTTGTCAGGTCGGGCCACCTGCGGACCCTCGGCGATCGGGTAACCGCCAAGCTCGATTCGCTGGCAACGCAGAACAGTCGGAAGCGGCAGCGGACCGAGACCCTGGGAACGGTGCTGCGAAGCCTGGCATCGGCGATCATCTACACCATCGCCTTCCTCATCGTCCTCGGTGAATTCGACATAAACCTTGGCCCGTTCATCGCCGGTGCCGGCATCGTCGGCATCGCCATCGGGTTCGGTGCCCAGGCCGTTGTCCGTGACTTCCTCGCAGGCATCTTCATGCTCGTCGAGGACCAGTACGGCGTCGGCGACATCATCGACGTCGGCGACGCCACGGGCGTCGTCGAGGAAGTATCGCTCCGTACCACTCGTCTGCGCGATGTCGAGGGAACCGTGTGGTTCGTCCCCAATGGGGAGATCAAGCGCATCGGTAACAAGAGCCAGCTGTGGTCGCGTGCCGTCATGGACATCGAGGTCGCTTACGACACCGATCTTGGGAAGGCGGCGGATGTCATCAAGGGGGTAGCCGACGAGGTGTGGTCCGAGGCGTTGGTCAATGCCACCATCATCGAGGAGCCCGAGATCTGGGGAGTGCAGGAGTTCGGCGCTTCGGCCGTCGCCATCAGGCTGGTCATCAAGACCGAGCCTGGGGAACAGTTCGCAGCCGCCAGGGAGATCCGGGGTCGCCTCAAGTCTGCCTTCGACAAGGCCGGCATCGAGATCCCCTTCCCGCAGCGAACGGTATGGATGCGAACCGACGATGGTTCGAGTGAACCCAGTTCGGTTCTCCACGCCCAACGAACCGCAGAGGAAGTCCCCGAAGCCGAGGTGTAACCGGCCGAGGTTGGCCCGCTACCGGTAGAGGCCGTCGATCTCGTTAGCGAACTTCTCGTTGATCACTCGCCGTTTCAGCTTGAGAGTCGGGGTCAGCGCGTCCTCAGGGAAGCCTCCCGTGACGACGCTCCACTTGCGGACACCTTCCGCCTTGGAGAACTGGGCGTTCACGCCGTCGATGACGTTCTCGATGTGGCGGAGGACCTTGGGGTCGCGGTACACGGACTCATCGGAGCCTGCCTCCTCGCCCTCCTGGTGCAGCCAGGTCTTGGCTTCGTCAAGGTCGAGCGAGATGAGGGCGACGAGGTAGGGCTTGTGGTCGCCGATGATGATGGCTTCTGCGACAAGGCCGTCTGCCTTGATCCGGGACTCGATCTCCTGTGGGGCAACGTTCTTGCCTCCGGCGGTGATGATGATGTCCTTCTTGCGATCAACGATCTTGAGGCTGCCGTCGGCGAGGAAGACACCGATATCTCCAGTGTGGAGCCACCCATCCTGGAGCGTGTCGGCTGTCTGCTCTGGCTCGTTGTAGTAACCCCGGAAGACGTTCGGTCCTCGGAAGAGGATCTCTCCGTCTTCGGCCAACTTGACCTCGGTGCCTTCGAGCGGCGGCCCGACGCTGCCTACATGGAGCTGACCTGGGCTCTGCACGGTTCCCGCAGCGGTGCTCTCGGTCATGCCCCAGCCCTGATGGAGCGGCAGCCCGAGTCCCTGGAAGAAGCGCTGTACGTCTGGAGCCAGAGGAGCGGCGCCGGAGATGGCGATACGACAGCGGTCCAGCCCCAACTCGCCAAGCACCTTCTTGCCGACCACCTTCGAGGCGAGCATCGCACCCACCTTGGCTCCCATGCCTGACTTCCCCTCACCATCGCGAGCGGCAATGTTGACAATGGCTCCGTCCATCGCGAACTTGAACAGCTTCTGACGGATCGCAGGAGTCTCCCCGACCTCGGCGCGGATTCGGGCCTCGAACTTCTCCCAGACTCTCGGCACCGCGATGAACAGGGTGGGCCTGGCATGCTTCAGTGCATCGGGGAGCATCGTGATCTCGGGCACGAAGTAGAACTCGACGTTGCCGTCTCCGGTCAGCGGGGTAATGGTGGTTGTGAGGCGCTCGAACACATGACTCAGCGGCAGGTACGAGACCATGGTCTCGGTGTCGTTGAGGCCAAGTCGTGAGAACGCCGACTTCGTCGTCCAAAGGATGTTGGTGTTCGTCAGCATCGTGCCCTTGGGGGGACCTGTGGTGCCAGAGGTGTAGATGATGGAGAACAGGTCGTCCGGCTGAACCGAGTTCATGCGCTTGGTTAGGGCACCGGTGTTCTTGGCCGCCCACTCTCGACCCATCTGGCGAAGGGCGCCGGTGCCTATCACTCTGCCACGGTCGGCGTCACCGAGGTGATGAGCGATGATCTTGGTGATGCCGCCGATGTCGGATGCCAAGGCCTTGTCGAGTTGCTCCTGACTGTCGACGATGAGAACGCTGGCTTCGGCATGGCCCAGCACGTAGGACAGCTGGTCCGGCGCCAGTGTGTTGTAGAGGGGTACCCCGATGGCGCCGCTGTGCTGAATGCCGTAATCGGTGGCTACCCAGTCGGACGAGTTGACCCCGAGGAAGCCAACTCGATCGCCCTTCTCGACGCCAAGCGCCATCAGTCCTGAGGCGATTTCCTCGACGATGACCCTGGCCTGCGTCCACGACACTGTCTGCCATGCACCGTCCTTGAAATCGTGCCACAGCGGGGAGTCTGTGTGGAGATCTGCCTTGGCCTGGAACCGTGAAATGACCGTATCGCTCATACCCGAGACACTACCGCAGCAAGTTTCTCCCGCCTTCAGGGGGGAGTACCGGCGAAGCGAAAGAGGGGGCATCCTCGCGGGCGCGTGTTTCGGGATATCGCCAGACCTGTGAACAGGAAGCCCCCTCCGACCTCGCTGCGCTCGGCCACCTCCCCCTAGAGGGGAGGAAACCGGGTTTCTCCCCCCATAGGGGGGAGTACCGGCGAAGCCGGGGAGGGGGGCTTCCTCGCGGGCGCGTGCCGACTCGCACTCCGACTTACGGCGCCAGCACCAGTAGTTGTCTTTCGTTGACTTCGATCGTGAGGCGGTCGATCTTGCCGTAGGACTCGCCGTCGGCCTGCATCGAGGCAGCCGGCTCGGCGAAGGCGGCCAGTGCCGCCACATCCGTCCACACGGTGGCGTCTCCTCCACTGACATCGAGGCGATGCACAGCCATCTTGGCAACTGTGGCCGCGGTTCGAGCGCGGACGCCCCTTAGGGCGAGGGCGTTGAAACCGTTTGGCGAGTCTCCACCGAACCCGAAGGCCAACCGTCCGAGGAACGTGTAGCTGTCCTGGACCTGGATCGAGGCGGCTGCTCCGTCGGTTCGCAGACCATGGGCCTCGAGGCGAATCGTTGGCGTGCCGTGATCCCCGAGTTCACGCAGGGCGCTCCTGGCGTAGTGGAGGGGTCCCCAGGTCACCTTCCCGTAAGGACGTTGGTTGGCTCTGGCGATGACGGCAGCGTCGTAGCCGATGCCCAATGCGAATGTGGCGTAGAAGGGCTCTCGGTCATCGGCGATAACGCGGATCGTCTTCAGCGGGCGGGCTGACCAGGAGGGAATGGCCCGGGCCGCCTTCTTCGCCTTCGTCGGAACGCCGAGAAGTCGAGCGAGGACGTTGGTGGTTCCAGCCGGGATGACCGCAAGGGCGGTTTCGGTTCCCACCAAGCCGTTGGCAACGTGGTGCACGACGCCATCGCCGCCCATGGCTGCCACGACGTCGTAGGAGGCGACCGCGGCCTTGGAGGCGGCGTGTCGCGAGGCCTCAGGGCCCTCCGGCCAATCCTGCTCGACCGCGAACTCGGTGGACAGCGTGGCGGTGACGTCGCGCAGCGCCGCGCCGGTGAACCCGGAGGCGCTTGGGTTGGCGATCAACAGGAGGCGTCTCACGCTCAGAGGCTACTGGTGCCGTCTGTACGCTTTCAGGGTGAATGGCTTCACCGACCGTCGCGACGCCGGAGTGGTGCTTGCAGCGGCGCTGGTGCACCACCGAGGGGCTCTGGTCCTGGGGATACCCCGCGGTGGGGTTGTGGTAGCGGCCGTCGTCGCTGAGGCGCTCCGCGGTCGCCTCGACATAGCGATCGCCCGCAAGGTCGGCTCACCGTCCAACCCCGAGCTCGCGATGGGTGCCGTCGGCGTTGATGGCGTACCGCTGTTGGACGACTCGATCATCAACGCGCTCGGCGTCGATGACGCCACCGTTGCTGCTGCCGTGCAAAGAGAGACTGCCGAGGCCCTAAGGCGTCTTGCGGCCTACAGGGGCGACACACCACCCCCGCACATCGCAGGCGAGACGGTCATCGTTGTCGACGATGGCGTCGCCACCGGTGCCACCATGAAGGCTGTGCTCGCCGAGGTGCGTCGCCAGCGGCCCTCAACGCTGGTGTGCGCAGTGCCGTGCGGTCCGCCGTCGACCATTCGGGAGCTCGAAGCCCTGGCAGACGAGGTGGTGTGCCCGATACAGCCCATCGCCTTCATGGCCGTTGGCCAGTGGTATCGCGACTTCACCCAGACCACCGACGACGAGGTGCTGGAGTTGTTGCAGCCTGGCCGCGCCTGATACCTACGAGCAGTTGGCTTCGGTCCAGTCATCGACTCGCCCGCTGGCGCCGCCGAACTCCTCGGTAAAGGCACTGGTGAATATCAGCTCCATGGCATCTTCGTCGACCTGGGAGTCGTCACCGCCGGCGTCGATCAGCAGCTCGTTGATGCTTCGTGAGACCTCGGCGAGAGTATCGACGTCCCCCTTGATGTCGCTGGGCGCCACCCGGACCAGCTCATCGAGGTCCCGCTGGGTCTCCTTGATGACCTCCAGCGCCTGGGCGGGCGTCATATCCGCAGGGTTCGGGGCGTCTTCGAGCTCTGCAACGAGTGCACAGAACCGGTCGGGGTCGGCGCCACCGGCGGAGTCGCCGCACGCCGCTGCGACGAGGGCGATGATGAACAGCAGGGCGATGCGGCGCATGGGTCTCTCCTCGGGGGGCGTCCGAGGACACTAAGCCCGCTACGCCCCCCAGGCACGGACCTCGTCGTTGACTCCTTCGAGGATGACGCGCCCGATGACCAGGAACACGATCAGCGCCCCCATCGCCCACGATCGGGAGAGTCCCAGGACGGTGACGAGCAGGCCCCATACCAGCGGCCCGAGGATGGTGGCGAAGCGGCCGACGGTGGCATAGAGGCCATAGAACTCACCGAGCTGCTCAGGAGGAGAGATGCGTGCCATGTACACCCGATCCGCAGTCCAAGTGGCGCCCAGCGCCAGGCCACCGATTGCTCCGAGAATCCAGGCCAGCCATACCAAGTCGGCTTCCGCCGCCACGATGCCAAGGCCGATGGCAACGATCCAGGTGTGGATCGCCATGTGCAGTAGCCGACGGGGACCCGAGAGGTCGACGAGCCGACCACCGAACCACGCACCGGCCATCGCTCCAACGATGGCCATTCCGAGCAGCACCTGCACCTCGGTGTCAGTGAAACCAAGTTCCTCGATGACGAAGATCGTCAGGAAACCCCCTATGAGGGTGTTGACAGCGTCCGTGTAGAAGAAACGCCCTATCAGGAAGCGGGTCACTCCCTCGTAGTGGCGGGTGTGTCGCCAGGCGTTGACCAAGCGTTGCACGCTGCTGGCGAGGCTCGGCGCCGGACCGTCCTGACGCACCTTGGGCCGCTCCTCGACAAGGAAGAAGGTGGGGAGGGCGAACAGCACGAACAGGACGGCGATGATCTTGAACACCCCGGAGTGGCCGAGGCTGTCGAGAAACAACAGGCCGACGGCGACCGCGATGAACGAACCGATGTACCCGACCGCGACGCCCATGCCGGAGACGAAGCCCCTGTTCTGTGGCGTCGAGACATCGGGGAGCATGGCGTCGTAGACCACTGAACCCAGGTTGAAGCCGATGAGCGCGATCGAGAACAGCACCAGCGATCCGGTCACGCCGGGGGTCGCCAGGAAGAAGGTCGGGACCACTGCGAGCAACGTCGCCGGCAGCAGGTAGGGGCGCCGCCTACCTCGGTGGTCGCTGCGGGCACCGATCCACGGCCCGAGGACGATGACCACGATCATGGCTGCGTTGATGGCCACTGCTAGCGCCAGGTCCGGCGTGTCGTTGTCGGTGAGCCACTCGGCGAAGTAGAGGCTGCCGACCCCGAGGGCGAAGATGGTATTGGCCAAGTCGTAGATCGCCCAGGCGGCGACGCTGCGGGTCTTCGGCTGCCACTCGGCCGCCGGTGTCATGCGGTGGTGATCCACTACCGGCCGGACTTCTTCCCGGTAGTCAGTTTGTTGCGGGTCTCCCTGACCGCGATGGCAGGGAGCTGGTCGCCGCGTGCCTTGAGATAGCTGCGAGTCGGCCCTGGCCATCTGGCAGCGAACTCGCGCAGTGCCCACGACACCGCCTTGGTGATCATCGGATCGCGATGGTGGCGAACCTGGTCGATGACCTCGGTGGTGAGGTCCTTGCCCAGCCCGCGGCGATTGAGCTGGGAAAGCGTCACCACCCCGAGGCGAATGGTCCACAGGTGGTCTGAGGCCGCAAGGTCGGCGACGTGGTGGCTCCTGTGCTCAGGGTCGCGCTCGATGAAGTCGGCGACGAGGTGGGCCATGTGGTCGGTCGGCTCCCAGGAGTCGAGCCCCGCGCGCAGCAGTGCGAAGTCGCGCCACTCGGTTAGCTCCCCGAGGGTTGCCAGCACCCGCAAGGCCAGCAGCTGCTCCTCGCGGGTGGGGCCGGCCCACAGCGAAAGGATGAGCTGGCGTCGGTCGAGCGAGGAGGCATCGGCGTTCTCCTTCGCCCACTGCTTGGCGATGGCTGCCAGCCTGGGCACGCGGGTGCCGAGAACCCGGCGCGGCGTCTTCAGGATGGCCGGAGCACCCTTGCGGTAAGGGGCATCCGCGGCAGCTTTGGCCGCTTTGAGCAGCGCTCGATGCTGGTCTTCAGCCCACAGCGACATCAGATTCGACCTGCCTCCTATTGGCTGGAACCCTAGTTCGGGGCATCCTGTTGTGAGACTTGGCGCCTACAGGAGGAATCATGACAGACGACTACCGCCCCGAGCCCTACTCCGACTTCTCCGATCCCGCCGCCAAGGCCGCCTACGAGCTAGCCATCGCCGGGGTGCGGTCGCAGCTGGGCATCCATGCGCCGCTCGTTATCGGCGGCGAGGAAGTCGACACCGATGGTCGCATCGAGAGCGTCAATCCCGCCAAGCCGGATGAGGTCATCGGCACCGCGGCCAAGGCAACGCCGGAGCATGCTAAGCAGGCCGTCGACGCGGCCTGGGCTGCCTATCCCCACTGGTCTTCCCTCTCCGCCAAGGAGCGGTCGGACATGTTGATGGCGGTGGCCAACCTGATGCGCGAACGCAAGTACGAGTTGGCGGCGTGGGAGACGCTCGAGGCCTCGAAGAACTGGGGGGAGGCCGAAGCCGACGTCGCCGAGGCCATCGACTTCATCGACTACTACGCCCGCCAAGCGCTGATCCTCGATGAACCGGTCAAGACCTACGAGGTCCCGGGGGAGACCAACACCACGAGGCTGCAGGCGATGGGGGCGGGGGTAGCGATTCCCCCGTGGAACTTCCCGTTGGCGATCCCGGTCGGAATGGTGATGGGCCCGGTTGCGGCCGGCAACACCATGGTGCTGAAGCCGGCATCGGCGACTCCGATCATCGCCTACAAGTTCATGGAGCTGTTGGCCGAGGCCGGCATGCCCGACGGCGTCGTCAACTTCGTTCCCGGGTCGGGGGACGAGGTAGGGGATGTCCTGGTTGACCACCCGCGCACGCGCTTCATCAACTTCACCGGCTCCAAGGAGATCGGCCTGCGTATCGCGGAGCGCGCCGCTGTGGTGCAGCCCGGCCAGAAGTGGTTGAAGCGTGCCTACATGGAGATGGGCGGCAAGGACGCCATGATCGTCGACGAGACGGCCGACATCGACGAGGCTGCTGCCGCCGTCGTGAGGGCCGCGTTCGGCTTCCAGGGCCAAAAGTGCTCGGCATGCTCTCGGCTCATCGCAGTGGACGCGGTCCACGACGAGTTGCTGGAGAAGGTCGTCGCCCTCACCAGCGAACTCGAAGTCGGCCCCGCGGAGGACAACACCTCGGTTGGCGCCGTGATCACAGCCGGTCAACACCGGTCGATCATGTCCGAGATCGAGTTGGGCAAGTCCGAGGCCAAGCTGGTCGCCGGAGGCAGTGCCATTGAGGAAGACGGTGGCTACTACATCCAGCCAACGATCTTCGCCGAGGTCGCTCCCACCGCCCGCCTCGCCCAACACGAGATCTTCGGCCCGGTGCTTTCGGTGATCCGCGCCAAGGACTACGAGGAAGCGGTCGACATATTCAACGGCACCGAGTTCGGACTCACCGGCGGATTGTTCTCGACCGACCGCACCCGGCTCGACGACGCGGCGCGGCGGCTACACGTCGGCAACCTCTACCTCAACCGCAAGATCACCGGCGCCCTTGTTGGCGTGCAGCCGTTTGGAGGTTTCAACATGTCTGGCTCCAACGCCAAAGGGGGTGGTCCTGACTACATGCGTCTCTTCATGGAGACGAAGACGGTGGCCGAGAAGATCTAGGGGTGCTTTCGACACGGTGGATCATCGCGTTCGGGCTGATCGGTTTCGGGCTCCGCAGCTGACCCTGCCGCCGCAGGTGGCTACTTGTGTTGGTCGTGGATCCCGGTGAGAGAATCCCACAACGCTTCGGACATTGTGGCGCATGCCGCCACCGCGGTCTGTCCGGTCACATCGTCGACGCTCTGAAGTTCGTCGACGATCATGTCGGCCTCGTAGAGGTCGCCGGCGTGTACCTGGAAGTAGGTCCGTGCCGGCTCCGCCACCTGATAGTGGGTGTCGAGGCCGACGAGTTTCGTCGCGGCCGTCTGTGGCTGCTGGGCTTCGAAGGCATAGAGCGCCCCCCAGGCAGTCGCTGGTTCCGAGAAGAGCTGCTGCGCTGTGTTCAGGAGCGTCTGCACCTGCGGGATCTTCGGATTCGAGATGTCTGTGCCGAGAGTTGCCGCGAACTGGCGCCATAGGTCGGCGTGCTCGCGCTCTTCAGCGGCGTGCTCGGAGTTGCCGACCTGTTCCCAACCAGCGTCGATGCCTGCGATGAAGGTCCCGTACTCCGCGGCATAGGTCTTCAGCGCCTCCACCGGAAGGGTTCCCGCGTTCCAGGCCTGATAGAAGGGATGGTCGAGCAGGTTCCACGGCTCGATGGCCGCATCGAGTTGGTCTTTGAGATCCACGGGTTGACTCCTTTGGCAACGAGGTGCGAGTGTAGGAACTTCGGATCCTTGGCTGACTATCTAGCGCTCCGCCTTCGGCCCGTAGCTGACTCTGGCGACGACGTTGCCCGAATCGTCCAGCAGCATGGCGGTGTCGCCGAAGTTGTTCCACAGCGGATCCGTTGCGCACCAATAGAGCTTGTCGGCATCACCTTCGCCGCAGCCCGTGTAGACGGTGACATCGCCGTCGAGCATGAAGCCTTGCGGGAACTCGAAGCGCCACCTCGTCGACTCGTCCCGCAGCACCCAGCCGCCGAGGTCGACGGGCTCGCCCTCTGTTTCCAGACGCACGAACTCGCCGTTGAGGTTGTCGGCATCGTTTCCTGGAGCATCCCACTCGACCTCGGTGATGCCGACGATCTCGGGCCGCTGCGGCCCGCAGGCGTCGAGGGCCCAGATGCCAAGCCCGTCGATGAAGGCATCGTCTTCGGCTTGGCCGTATGCACCGAGGCGTGGGTGGTCGACAGTGAAGGCGAATGCCAGACCCCGGCGAACGGCTAGCCACCCAACCGGACTGCTGTCGACCTCCATCAAGGCCAACAAACGCCCGAACTGATCGCGCTCGGCGCCGAACAGCGTTACCTCTTTGCCGCCAACGGCCTCGATCATCGCGGCGCGAGCGGCATCCCCGAGGCACTCGTCACCCTCGGGGGCATTGATGCCCAGCAGCCGAACCTCGTCCGGTTGGCCATCGATCGTGACGTCCATGGAGTCGCCGTCGTGAACCCGGGTGACGGTGGCCGCGATCGGTGTTCCGGCGCCGGGGAGCTTCGGAGGAACGAAGGTGTCTCCGAGACCGTCGGCAACAGAGTTGGGAACAGTGCCGGCAACGGAGTCCGTTGGCTCCGATGCCGAGGTACAGGCGGCCAGGACAAGTAGGAAGGCGACGGCAGCACGAGGGAGCATCGGCGGGACGGTAGCGCTGAGCAGCAAACATCGAAGCGCCGCGTTGACTGGATGCCTTCCGTGGATAGCCTGCGCGCCATGAGGGGACTGGCCACACTGATCGTCTTCGCGCTCGCCGCGGCTTCCTGTAGCGAGGCGGCTGCTCCGGGCGAGCCTCAGCCCGGCACGACCGCTGTTGCCACCTCGCGACCGGCGGCACCGGTTGGTCCCGGGACGACGACGACGGATCCGCCAGCAACGACGTCGCTGCCGACGACGGCACCTTCGACAACGCTGCCGCCTCTGCAGAGCCTGGGAGTGGACGTGGTGACAAGGGAACTCGACAAGCCGGTGTTCGCCGGCGCTCCGCGTGGGGACGACCGACTATTCGTTGTGGAGCAGGACGG
>CAXMQS010000079.1:0-1654 GCA_964195995.1 uncultured Acidimicrobiia bacterium | reverse complement strand
CCCCGGCTTCGCCGGTACTCCCCCCTAAGGGGGGAGAGACAGTGGGTGCAGCCTGCGGTCGCCGCTACGGGGGAAGAGACAGTGGGTGCGGCCTGCGGTGGCGGCTGCCCACCACGAGTGATGCGGGGGTGGTGAGCGTCTCCTCCCCTTTAGGGGGAGGTGGCCGAGCGAAGCGAGGTCGGAGGGGGCTTCCTGTTTCCACTCCTCGGCTTCGCGCCCGCTACATCTTCTCGACTGAGTCGCCTAGCACGAACAGCCAGGTGCGTGCTGTCATCCGCCGAGCTCGACGTTCCCTTCGAGTAGTCCGCGGGCGATCACGATGCGCTGGATGTCGTTGGTCCCCTCGCCGATCACCATGAGCGGCGCATCCCTATACAGGCGCTCGATGTCGAGCTCAGTGGAGTAGCCCATGCCGCCGTGGATCCGCATCGCCTCGATCGAGTTCTCGAGCGCCACCTCGGAAGCGAAGTACTTGGCCATTCCTGCCTCCAGGTCAACCCGCTCTCCGGCATCGGCCCGAGACGCCGCCCAGTAGGTGAGGAGCCTGGCACCCTGCAGGTTGGTGGCCATGTCGGCCAGCTTGAGCTGCACTGCCTGGAACCTCGAGATGGCCTTGCCGAAGGCCTCCCTTTCCTTGGCATATGCCAGGGACTGGTCGAGGGCCTCTTGGGCGACTCCCACCGCCCTGGCCGCGATGTTGAGTCGACCGATCTCCAGACCGCCGAGGACCTGCTGTAGCCCGTGGCCCTCCTCGCCACCGAGGAGATTGGCGACAGGGACCCTGACGTCGTCGAGTAGCACCTCGCAGCTCTCCGGACCCTTGTATCCGAGCTTGCCCATGTCCCGCGACACCTCGAAGCCCGGACTGCCTTTGTCGATGAGCAACACGCTCATGCCCTTGTGGGCGGGGTCGGTATCGGGGTCCGTCTTGACGAGCACCGGGAGCGGGTCGGCGAAGCGAGCATTGGTGATCCAGATCTTCGTGCCGGAGACGACGTACTCGTCGCCGTCGCGCTTCGCCCTGGTCTTGATCCCCTGGAGGTCGGTACCGGCGTCTGGCTCGGTGAGAGCGATGCCGGTGCGACGCTTACCAGTGGCCAGCTCGGGCAGGTAGCGCTGCTTCTGCTCGGGGGTGCCGTGGCGGGCGATCATGGCGCACGACAGCGAGTGGCTTCCAAGGATCCCGGCGATGCCCATCCAGCCGCGCGAAATCTCCTCGAAGACGAGGACCATAGAGACGATGTCGACCTCGAGGCCGCCGAACTCCTCGGGGACGGTCATTCCGAAGAGGCCCATAGCCGCCATCTTCTCGACAATCTCGGTGGGATAGCGGCCCTCCGCCTCCCACTCGCGAACCACCGGGCGGATGTCCTTATCGACGAACTCGCGGATGGTCTTGCGGAACAACTTCTGCTCTGGTGTTAGTTCGAAGTCCATTAGCCGAAGGCTCCAGTCGATCGCAGCTCGGCGACGATATCGATGTCATAGCCAAGAACCTCTTTGAGAATCCGTTCGCCATCCTCGTTGCGCTGCGGAGCCCGTCTGTAGGTGATGTCGGAGGAACCCCCGACGCGGACTGGGCTCGCCAACTGTTGGACGGTCCCGAACCTCGGGTGCTCGGTCTCGACGATCAGACCCCTGGCCTCGGTGTGGG
>CAXMQS010000078.1:0-38941 GCA_964195995.1 uncultured Acidimicrobiia bacterium | reverse complement strand
GTTTCCTCCCCTTTAGGGGGAGGTGCCGGAGAGACCGAAGGTCTCGCAGGCGGAGGGGGCTTCCTGTTTCCAGCCGAAGGAACCAATCAGCGCGCCCGCTATGAAGCCCCCCCTCCCCGGCTTCGCCGATACTCCCCCCTGCGGGGGAGAGATGTGTCTCCTCCCCCCGCTCCGGCGACTTCAGATCGTCCAGGTGTGTGGCATCTCGGGCCAGTTGACGAGGCCGGGGAAACCGTCGCGGTCGCCGCTCCATGGTGCCGGCGCCGCGATCGTCCAGAAGGCGATCTGATGGGCCCGAAGCGCATACTCGGACCGCAATTTTGCAAAAGGCTCCCACGCATCCTCGGCGGAACGCTGTGCGGGGAAGCCGGCGGCCATGATCCGGTCGACTCCCTGGCGGAACTCGGCCTCGTCTATGCCGGGGTCGCCGCGCACGGCTTCGATCCGCCGCATCGGGTAGGCCACAGAATCTAGACAGCCGCTGGCCTGGCTCAGGAACAGCCGGGCGGCCGCCTGATCGACGTCCGGTCGCAGCGCCAGGTCAAGAGCAGCTGCATCCATCACCGCCAGTAAGGCAACCGACCAATGGTTCTGCGACCGAGGAAGCCTGAAGTGTGTCAGAACCGGGTACTTCATGTGGGTATCGGCAACCTGTGCCGCCCACATGTCCCACGAGGAGTAGAGCCCGTCGAGCTTGTCGACGGCCGACGCCAAGGACAGCCTTGCCAGCACCTCCGGACCCCACGACGGGGCCCCCGCCCAGCCCTCCAGCTGTCTCACGAGGCCCTCTCGCTTCTTGATCTCGGAGTAGAGCGTCGGCAGGTAGCCGAGGGTGAGCGCCACGAAGACCATTCCGGTGGCTCCTGCCAGAACATCGAGCGCCGTCGGCACCGGCTCGGGAGTCGATACGAACCCGAGGGTGAACACGGAAGACCCGGCCTCACGAAACGTGTCGGCGAGGCTCAGATCCGCCCACGGCAGAAGCATGAGAGCGAAGCCGACGACGAAGGAGGCGAGAAAGGAAACCAGGATTCCGATGACCAGGACCGGGGCCAGGAATCCGAGAAAGCGATCGGCCAAGTCGTACGACCGCATTCGTGTGGCAATGAGGTGAAAGCCGCGGTAGCCCATCCGCCCGATGAACGCCGGGAGCAACGACCACGACCGGCGAGGCACGATGAGAGTCTTCATGACCCCGACGATCGTCCCGACCGACACGAACACACCGGCAGCAAAACCGATCCATCGCAACGTGGTCATGTCATCCTCCCTCCGATTGTCAGCTTAAGGCCGCGTCGCCTGTGACATCTTCCGTCGGCTGACCGACAATTAACGGGATCAACGCCGCTGTGGGCGTTGCTATGGCTAATGAACAACCCCGTCCCTTCCGCTTACTAAGAGAACAATGTCTGCCATGCTTCTCGGTCTCGTAGTCGTCGCCACCGCCATCATCGGTGCCTTCGTGCTGTGGGGTGCGCACAACGGCACTCTGTTCGAGACGGAGGAGGACAGCTTCGATCATCGCTTCCACCAGATCGCGATGGCCGAGGCCTACTCCCGCTTTCCGCGTATGTCCGATTCGCGATATCGAGCTATTCCGCAGGCCCCGCCCCTTCACTAACTCGAAGACCGCTACCGAATCAGGATGGCGAGGGCCAGCGCCAGGATCACCAAGTTGCCACCTATCACAGCGCCTCGCTGCGCCCGCTCGCTCAATCGGTCGCCGGCGAACGCACCTACTCCCGCCAGGGTCGTCTGCCAAGACAATGAAGCGCCGAATGCTCCGAGCGCGAACAGAGCGCCCTCGCCGGCAGACATCCCGTCGGCCACGCCGAGACCGACGATGACCGCCGCGAAATAGACGATCGTGGTCGGGTTGATGATGGTCAGGCCAACGAACCGAGCATATGTGCTCGCCAACTCACGCCGGTCAGGCAATGGGACATCAACCAACTGCTGTCTTCTGCCGACGCGTCGGAGGCCGACCACAGCTATCACCGTCAAAACAAGCGCACTGGCGAGTCGCAGAGGCTGATCGACGGACTCGACTGCTCCGGCCAGCGCGGCGCCGCCGATCACCGCGAGGCCGGCGTAGATGAGGTCGGCCGTCGCGGCACCGGCGCCGGCGAAGAAGGCGCAGCGGAAGCCACATCTGATGCCTACCTCGACGATCAGCACGGCGATGGCACCCACCGGGATGGCGATGCCGTATCCGGCCACGACCCCTTTCAGCAAAGCCTCGATGCGATCTCCTACCTGTCCCGACGCAAGAACAGCCCCACGACGATCCGGCCGACTCGGCGCATAGTGGCCTGGTGAGCGTCCTCTTCTTCGTCGTCCAAAACGAGGTGCAGGAAGGTGGCGTCGAGACGCCATGCCAGCACACCGTCGGTCAGCACCTGATCACCGATCACAACTACTTGCCTGCTGTCTCCTCGAAGCCCGAGACGGCGACGGGTGGTCCACGGCTTGTTGCCACGACTGATCATTCGCCCCACGCCGCGTTGTGGACCGTTCGTTAGCGCGATGACCCGACCGATGCCGGGGCTCGCCTCGAGTCGGTCGATGGCGCCGTTCACCAATACTCCGAAGTCCTCGAGCGATGCACCCTGGGGCGCCAGGGTGTTGTCGACATCGAGGATCACCACCTTGTCGCTCCCCGACCTCACGAAGGCGACGACATCGTCGAGCGATTCGACACTCCGGATAGGCGCACGGGCCATCAGCCGCACACCGTGGAAGAACTCTCGCAGATAAGGCTCACAACGGCCGGTATACGCCAGGCTGGAGCATCTGCCAAAAGGCCTTCGGTCCCGCAATGGCTTCCTCGCGGTCGCAGCGCCTCGTGCCATTTGACCCTGCTGGTCGGATAGCTAGCGTTGTCATATTGAGGGGAGAGAGGCCTCCTGCGTCACCGACGGAGGAATCGTTATGCGAGTCACACGGATCATCTTTGGGGTACTCGGTCTCCTGGTTGGGGCCGGCCTCATCGCCGGGGCCATCGCCGGGCTCGTTCAAGATCGAGACGCAGACGACTACTTCGTGACGGACGGCGATCGATTTGAACGGTCCTCCTTCGCCATCGTCTCGGAAGCGACCGACGTGCTCACGGACGCGCCCGGCTGGGTCGCGGACCTCGTGCTCGACCCCGTCGACATCAAGGTCTCGGGGTCGTCGAATACCGGTTCCAGCATCTTTCTCGGCATCGCGTCCTCCAGTGACGTTGAGACCTACCTCACCAACGTGGCATACGACGAGGTGGACGGCGTCAGGTTCGAGGGCTCGGCTATCGACTACACGCACCACCGGGGAACATCGACCCCTGGCAGCCCCGGTGCCGAGACGTTCTGGGTGACATCGATCGAGGGCCCCGGCAACCAGACCCTCAACTGGTCGGCGGAGCAAGGTGATTGGTCGGTGGTCGTGATGAACGCCGATGGCTCTGCTGGTGTCGACGCCGACCTGGTGCGAGGAGTACGGGTCTCCAACATCGTGCCGGTCATGTGGGTCGCTCTGGTGTTCGGCCTGGTATCGCTGCTAGTCGGTGGGTTCTTGCTCTTCCGGGGAGTGGTGGCCACCGCGGCGCAGCCGACCAAAGCCTCGGATGAGACTCGCAAGAGAGAGCGCGACTGGAGATTTGCAGACAAGACGGAGGAGAAAGCAGTGGGAAAGAAGTTCTTCGAGTGGGTCAACAGACGCATCGTCCGCGTCACGGTGGTGGCCCTGGTCGCCACGATCGCCTTTGCCGTTATCGCCGACGCTCTCGGGTCGACCGAGGAGCCCGACTTCGACCCATCAGGCGCCATCTACGACACCGCCGACCGAGCCGAGGAGGTCTTCTCCTCTGAAGAGGGTTTCCAGGGGTCGATCTTCCTCGTCGAAGGTCCCGATGACACAGACGTTCTGACCCGCAACGCGATGCTGGAGTGGAAGACGAACTCGGGGTCGCTGTTGGCATCGAGCCGCGTCTTCCGCGATGACGCGATGAACTCCCACCTCGCCACCTCGTTCAACACCGACTTCAACACCGAGATCGATGGCGTGTACTCCGTCGTCGATGCAGTCGAAGCCCAACTGCCTGGCGGCCTCGACGCAGCTACCGATGCCGACGTCAAAGTGGCGCTGGACGCGGTGTTCGCCGCCGACGCTCCAACTGCGGTCCTACGGACAACGATGTCGCACCTGGCCACGGTGACCCCCGCCACGGTTGGTGGCCAGCAGATCGAGCTGTGGGAGAGCCCAGCCTTCCAAGCCTTCGTCCTGTGGGACATCGACTCCTTCGAAGTAACCACCACCACTGCGGCGGCGGGTACAGAGGAGTTCGATCTTGAAAGGTCCCTCGAGGCGCAGCGTTGGCTGCGCGAGGTGCAGACCGAACTGCGCGGGGATCAGGAGAACTACACCGCCCTCGGGCTCGGCATCGACTTTGACCTCGAGTTCGAGGACCAGCTCACCGTGGCCGCCCCCTTCATCCTCTTCGCAGTCGTCATCATTCTCATCGTCGTTGGAGCTCTGCTCCGCTCCTACTGGGCCGCGGTCTACGTCGGCGCCGGTATCACGGCGACGACCCTGATCTACAAGGGAATCTTCGCTCTGGTGGGACTGAAGGGCGGTTTGTTGCTCGGTTTCATCGTGCCGATATCGATTATCAGCTTCGGCGTCGACTTCTTCATCCATTCGACCGGGCGCACCCGAGAAGCGTTGGTAGAAGGCGAGAGCCGGAGTCGCGCCTATCCGGCAGGTATGTCGGCGGTCATCCTGGCCCTGACGCTGGCGGCGCTGTCGTCGGCAGCGGCCTTCTTGTCCAACGCCATCTCCGGCATCGAGACGATCGTTCAGTTCGGTATCGGTGGCGCCATCTCGATACTCGTCGCCTTTGTGGTGCTTGGCGTGCTGGCTCCGAAGCTGCTCATGGCAACGGAAGATGCCATGGGCCCGGCCCCGGTAGGTCACGGACCGCGCATCTTGATCCGCCTCGGCTTCGTTCTTGCCACTCTCGTGGCAGGCATCATGGTCGCCGCCGCAGTGCAGTTCGCGAAAGTGGGAGCGGTGGCACTATTGATCTTCTCCGGCCTGTTCATCTACTTGCCGTTCCGAATGACCAGACGCCGCAATGCGCGAGCCAAGGCCAAAGGAGTCGCGGTTTCCGACGAGGTCAAGGGTGTCGGGCATGGACTGCATTTCGCCGGCTACATCGTGCACTTCCTGGCCCGTTGGCGGGTAGTCACCATCCCGATAGTGGTCCTGTTCGCCGTGATGGGCGTGTGGGGTGCCAGCCAGGTGCGATCGGATTTCTCCTTCTCGGACTTCCTGGCGAGTGACTCCGATGCTGTAAAGGGGATCGAGCGCCAGGAGTTCCACTTCGGCGACCTTGGCATCGGTACCGGTTACATCTATGTCGAAGGGGACCTCACCGAGCCGACGACGCTGCAAGCCATGCAGGCGGCTATCGACGAGGTGAAGAACTCCGGTGTCGACCTATCCCGCGACCTCGACGGTGAGATCGAGGTGGTCTCTAACGCCGTGACCCTGGCGCAGTTCGCCACCACGTCATCTACTGCAGGCGCCGACATCGCGGCCAGCACAGGCGTGGAGATCACCGATGCCGACGGTGATGGCCTCCCCGACACCGCCGCCCAGGTGGCCGCCGTATATGCGGCTGCCAGCAGCGACGGGCTGCGCGACGACACCGGCCAGGTGGTGTTCTCGGCCGATACGGTCAGCAACATCCTGTATGTCGATGGTGACACCCAGGCGACACGCCTCGAGGTCATCATCGGCTCCCTGACCGATGGACCGCTCATCGACGCCACCAGGGTGGCTCTCGACGACGCCGCGGCGAATCTGGAAATAGCAACGGCCGGTGTGGGAATTGACGAGATCGGGGTATCGGGCGAACCGATCACGTTCCGCAACACGCTGGACGCGTTCACCAAGTCCATGCTGCTGTCGCTGCCATTGGCGTTGCTGCTGACCTTCCTGCTCGCAGCGTTCATCCTGAAATCGATCAAATACTCGCTGGTGTCGGTGACACCGATCTTGTTGGTGGTGGCGTGGGTGTACGGCTTCATGTATCTCGCCGACTACACGATCAACCCGGTGACGGCGACCATCGCCGCCATCTCCATCGGTGTCGGCATCGACTTCGCGACCCACTTCACCGTGCGATTCCGAGAGGAGCTGGCCGGCGAACCCAGCCGGTTCCCGGCGTTACGCAGAGCAGGTGAAGGAACCGGCGGGGCGCTGCTGCTATCGGCGCTGACATCCATCGCCGGGTTCACGGTGCTGGGCCTGGCGCCGATGCCGATCTTCGCCGTCTACGGCGTCCTCACCGCGGTCATGATCGCCCTGGCGGTGCTGGTTTCACTGCTGGTGCTGCCGAGCCTGCTGCTGTTCGCCACCCCGTCGCTGAAGGGCGAGGACCGCGAGCGACTGGAGTGGGAACGCACGCGGGGCGAGTGGGTCTACGACCCCCACAAGCGAGATACGGCGACCCAGTCGCGGTAGTCGCGGCCGCCCTAGCCCCCTCCCGCAAGCGGGAGGGGGACGAAACGCTTCCTCGCCTCTAGAGGTGGCCGAGCGCAGCGAAGTCGGAGGGGGGAGAAGACAACGTTTCCTCCCCTCTAGGGGGAGGTGGCCGAGCGCAGCGAGGTCGGAGGGGTCTTCACCAATCTGCGCGCCCGCGCGGAAGCCCCCCTCCCCGGCTTCGCCGGTACTCCCCCTACGGGGGGAGAAACACGACTTCATCCCCCGCCGGCGGAGACATGAGCAGGCGGGATGGGAGAAACCGCGTTTCCTCCCCTCTAGGGGGAGGTGGCCGAGCGCAGCGAGGTGGGAGGGGGCTTCCTGTTCACCGCTGTGACGCCATATCGAGACACGGAGAGCGCGCCCGCGCGGAAGCCCCCCTCCCCGGCTTCGCCGGTACTCCCCCCTACGGGGGGAGAAACACGACTTCATCCCCCGCCTGTGGAGAGACATCAGCAAGCGGGATGGTGGAGAAGACAACGTTTCCTCCCCTCTAGGGGGAGGTGGCCGAGCGCGGCGAGGTCGGAGGGGGCTTCCTGTTCACCCCTGTGACGCCATATCGAGACACGGAGAGCGCTCCCGCCAGGAAGCCCCCCTCCCCGGCTTCGCCGGTACTCCCCCCTACGGGGGGAGGAACACGACTTCATCCCCCGCCGGCGGAGACATGAGCAGGCAGGAGGGGGACAGCCCGAGCCCACTGACCCGGCCAGTCGTAGACTCGCCCGATGTCCGCTCCCGTCGTCTCTTTGCGCGCCCTTGGTGTCGACCTTGGTCGGACACCGGTGCTGCGCAATCTCGACCTCGAGGTGGCCCCAGGTGAAGCCGTGGGCATCAGCGGCGCCAACGGCTCGGGAAAGACGACCCTGCTACGCGTCGCGGCAACGCTGCTGACGCCCACATCGGGGACGGCCGAGGTGCTTGGGGTCGACGTCACCTCTGACGCCCGCTTCGATGTCCGGCCCGCGATCGGCTTCATCGGGCACGCCCCCTCGCTGTTCCCCCACCTCACCCTCGCCGAGAACACTTCCTTCGCCGCCGAGTTGCTCGGAGCCGCCAGCAGCGATGTCTCCTCTGCTCTAGCTCAAGTAGGGCTATCGGCAGCGTCGTCACGAAGGGCAGACCACTGCTCCTTCGGCATGCAGCGCCGCGCCGAATTCGCCACATTGTTGCTGGCCACACCGCGGCTGCTGCTCTTCGACGAGGCCCACGCCGGGCTCGACTCCGGCGCGGTCGAGCTGGTCGATCATCTTCTCAAGGACGTCGTCACTCGCGGCGGTGGGGCGATCGTTGTCTCCCACCAGCGAGCGCATGGGGGGCTACCCCTCGACCGGACTCTTGAGCTGGACAACGGCAACCTGGAGGTGGCCGCATGATCGGCCTGCGCCGCCAGGCGGCCGCCATCGCCAGACGCGACCTACTGTCGGAGATGCGCAGCGGAGAGGTGCTGTGGGTCATCGCCCCGTTCGCCGCCATCGCCTTGCTGTTGATTCCGCTCGGCATCGGCACCGACGTTCCCACCCTGCGGCGCATCGGCCCTGGTCTCTACTGGGCGGTGGTTCTGCTCTTCGGCATCCTCGTCGCCATTCGCCAGAGTGCGGACGACGCTGGACCGCAGAGGGACCGGCTTGCCATGCTCGGCGCCGACCCCGCGGCGGTACTCGCCGGACGGGCGGCCGCAGCGGCCGTCCTGCTCATCGCTCTCGAAGTCGTCCTGCTTCCGGTGATGCTGGCCCTCTACGACGCTCCCATCGCCGGGTGGGGGTGGCTGCTGGCGCTGGTCCCCCTCGTCGGTGCCGCCCTCGCCATGCTGGGAACACTGGTGAGCGCGGTCACGGGACCAAGTGCCACCCGCCCCGCACTCGTGCCTTTGCTCGTGGCGCCACTCGCCATTCCCATCTTGTTGGCGGCAACGCAGGCGCTTGAAGGGTTACGGCTGGGCGAAAGTATTCTCACCTGGCTGCTTCTCCTGTTGACCGTGAACCTGGCTCTCGCCGTCACCGGAGTACTGGTAGCCCGACCGCTTCAGGAGGCTGGTTGACGACCCGGATCCGTTTGCTCGAGATAGGCGCCTTCGCCGGCATCGCCGCCGCCCTCAGCGCCGCCCTGGCGGTTCCGCCGGAAGCGACCCAGGGAGACCTGGCAAGGATGCTCTTCGTCCATGTTCCGTCGATCTGGCTGGCCTACCTGTCGTTCACAGTCACGCTCGTTGCCAGCGCCGCCTATCTGAAAACCAAGTCGCTCCGGTGGGATAGAGCTGCGGGCGCCTCCGCCGAGATCGGCGTCGTCTTCACGGGAGCGGCCATCCTCAGCGGGATGATCTGGGGAAAACCGACTTGGGGAGTGTGGTGGACCTGGGACGCCCGGTTAGTGCTTACGGCAGTGCTGTTCTTCGTGTACCTCGGGTATCTGGCGCTGCGTCGCAGCACCGAAGACCCAACGGCCCGAGCCCGGCGCTCCGCCATCTTCGGCATGCTCGCAGTAGTCCAGATCCCGATCGTTCACTTCTCCGTCGTGTGGTGGAGAACGCTGCACCAGCAGGCATCCATCGCTCGTCCCGGGGGTCTCGAAATGGACCCGCCATTCGTCGCTGCTTTCCTGGCGGCCTTGGTCGCCTTCACCGTCGTCTACGTCGCGCTCCTGGTGCGGCGCATCGAGCTTGCCAGCACCGAAGACGAGATAGAGGCCGCACTCCGGCGGAGTGACTTGCCCGTCGCCGGAGCCGCCGTTGTGACTCCCGACCTGAGGAGCGCCGATGTCTGATTGGGGCTGGGTAGCGCTCGCCTACGCCGCCGTCTACGGCACGCTGGTCTCCTACGTCGGTTGGATGGTGTGGCGGGTACGCCGCGCCAACGATCGATTGCGCGAGCTGTCGTGAAGCGCTACCGGGCATTCATCATCCCGGCGATCGGCCTCATCGCCATCGCCATCGGCTTCATGGCATTCAGCCTCAACGACAGCCTCGTGTACTTCAAGACTCCGTCCGAGATCCTCGCCGACTCGGCGGAAGACGCTGGTCGCACCCGGCTCGGCGGACAGGTGGTTGCGGGAACCGTCGTGGCAACCGCCGAGGACGTCACCTTCGAGGTCACGGACGGCTTCGAGGCCGTCACGGTCATCCACAGCGGCGCTCCACAGCAGCTCTTCCAGGAGGGGATCGGCGTCGTAGTCGAGGGAACGTGGCGAGACGGTGTCTTCCGCTCGGACACCATGATCATCCGCCACGACGAGCAGTATCGAACGCGGGACGACACCTATGAGCTGCCCGGAGGTCAGGCGGCACCGTGACCGCAGCCATCGGCTACAGCGCCGTCATCGTTGCGCTGGCGTCTTCGATAGCCATCGTTGTCGGGAGCATGCGGCGTCGCTCAGGCCTTCCGGCTCCCTGGCTGCGTTGGGCGATGGTCGGGCTAGTCGCCGGTTCCCTTACGGCAATGGTGTCACTTCAGTTCGCGCTCATCAGCCATGACTTCTCTATCGCCTATGTCGCTGACAACCATGCTCGTTCTACTCCCCTGCTCTTCACCATCGCCTCGGCCTGGGCGGCCCTCGAGGGCAGCCTCGTGCTGTGGGGTCTCGTCTTGGCCGGGTACACCTGGTGGGTTTGGACCAAGGCTGACCGCGGCGACCCGATGTCGCTTGGTGCTCTTGCCATCATGGGCGCTGTCGCCATCTTCTTCTTCGGGTTGCTGGCGACCGCCTCCAACCCATTCGCGGCCTCGGCGATAACCCCTCTCGACGGCGTCGGGCCCAACCCGCTGCTGGAGAACAACATCTTGATGGCCGTTCACCCGCCGCTCCTGTATATGGGGCTCGTCGGCTTGACCGTGCCCTTTGCCTTCGCCATCGCCGCCCTGGTCGACGGCACGTCGGGGTCGGCGTGGCTCGAGCGGACAAGAAACACGACATTGGTGGCATGGGGCTTCCTGACCGCCGGCATCACGCTCGGGGCTCTATGGTCGTACGCGGTGCTCGGCTGGGGCGGCTACTGGGCATGGGATCCCGTCGAGAACGCTTCGTTCCTCCCGTGGTTGACCGCTACCGCCTTCATCCACTCATCCATCGTGCAACGGCGGCGCGGCATGCTGGCGGCGTGGAACATGACTCTTGTCATCACAACGTTCGCCCTGACGATCTTCGGCACCTTCCTCACTAGGAGCGGGGTGATCGCCTCGGTGCACAGCTTCACGCAGTCGGCAGTTGGGCCTGCCCTGCTGGTGTTCTTCACGGTGGTGACGCTCGGTTCGTTCGCTCTGTTGGTGACGCGGCTGCACGTGGTGGCGGGAGCCCCTCGCCTGGAATCCCTGGCCAGTCGCGAAGGAGTCTTCCTCGCCAACAATCTGTTGCTAACGCTCTTCGCCTTCGCCGTGCTCATGGGCACCACCTACCCATTGCTGGTTGAGGCCTTCTCTTCGGATCAGGTGTCCGTTGGCAGGCCCTTCTTCGACCGGGCCGCCGTCCCGTTGTCCCTCGTCCTGTTGGTGGCGATGGGCCTGGGTCCGGTCACCCCCTATCGGGTCGCCACTGCGACCGTGACCTGGGAGCGACTGCGCTCTCCGGTGCGGATAGCCCTGGCGGCAGGGCTGGCAACCGCGTTGTTGGCAACGCGTCATTGGGGTGCGGTACTCGTCATCGTGCTGGCAACGTTCGTGGTGTCGTCGATGGTGCGTCACTTGTGGTGGCTGGCTCGCCGGGCTGCAGCCGGGTCGGAGCGGTCAGTGCCCGCAGCCGCGTGGCGCCTGATGCGCCGCGATAGCGGGTACTGGGGAGGCCAGATCGCTCACTTCGGTGTCGCACTTGTGGCGGTTGCCCTCACCATGTCGACGGTGTTCGCTGAGAAGGCCGAGGTCAGCTTGGAGGTCGGCGAGACCGCCTCCTTCGGCGGATACGACCTCACCTACGAGGCTCCCTTTTCTCGCAATGAGGCCAATCGCACCATCGTTGGTGCCGAGCTGTCTCTGTCGCGCGACGGCAAGAGGCTCGTCACCTTGCGCCCCAGCATCAACACCTACACCGGGCGCCGCCAATCGGTTCCCAGCCCGGCGCTACGCGTCGGCCTCACCGAGGACTTCTACGTGTCGCTCACGCGCATAGATGGCGGAGGCATCTCGGCCGACCTCTTCCGCAATCCGCTGATGTGGATGCTGTGGGTCGGTGGGTTCGTCATCGTCGGCGGGGCCGCCTGGCCCCTCACGGTTGGCCGTAAGGAGCGAGAGGCCGACGCCGAGGAACTCGTCCGTGCCTAGGCGACTCGGAGCCCTGGCGACCGCGCTCGCCGCGGTGGTACTGGCCGTGATGGTCTTCACCGGCGATTCGAGCGCCGGTGACCGCGGCGAGGATCTCGGCGCCCGGCTGCGATGTCCGGTCTGCCAGAGCGAGTCCGTTGCGGACTCCACCAGCCAAACCGCTCGCGACATCCAGGCGCTAATCGATGAGCAGATAGCCGCCGGCTCCTCAGACGGCGAGATAATCGACTTCTTCGTAGCCCGCTATGGCGAGTGGATCGTGCTTGATGCTCCGGCCAAGGGGCGGACGCTGGTGCTGTGGATCCTCCCGGTTGTGGCTGCGGGCGGCGGCATCGCCGTCATCGCCTCGCGCCGGCGTCGCGGCGCCTCGGCAGTTGCTTCCGAAGTCATCGAGGAGGATCGCAGGGACCTGGCGCGACAGGTCGAGATGGGTGAGCTCGATGATGCGACGGCCTCGAAGCTGCTTTCCACCTATGAGGCCGAGACGAAAGCTCCGCCACCCGAGCCGACCTCATCACGCGGCTCGAGAGTCGCAGCCGGGGTCACCGTGATGGCGGTGGCTATCGGTGCCGTAGGTTTCGCCGTTGTCCGCTCGAGTGAGGCTCGGCCCGTCGGCGGACTCCTAACCGGAGGGATCGTCGACGATGGTCCCCGTGACTTGTCGAACGTGACCAACGAGGAGCTAGAGGCCGTTGTCGCCGCCAACCCCGAAGTTATCCCCATGCGCCTCGCTCTGGCCCGCCGCTACTTCAACGAGGGTGACTTCTCGGCTGCACTTCCGCACTACCTCGCCATCCTGGAGAGGGAGGCCGATCCCGAGGCCCTCGCCAATGTGGGTTGGATGGTCTACCTGAACGACAGCCCGGATACAGCCGCCGCCTACCTCGAGCGAAGCCTCGAAGCAGCTCCCGACTACACCCAAGCCCAATGGTTCTTGGCCAACGTGCGGCTTTTCGGACTCGATGACCCCGAAGGTGCCGCTCCCCTGCTCCGCCAGGTCCTCGCCACCAACGACGTCCCCGACGAAGTTCGCCGAGAGGCGGAATCGATGCTCGCCGAAGCGACGGCGTCATGAGCAGACAGGTTCTTGTCGTAACCATCGCCGCCGTCCTCGTGGGGGTGGTCGTGGTCGCGATGGCGACGCGCTTCGGCTCTGACCCCAACGCCGTGGTGTCACCTCTGGTGGGGACACCGGCTCCGGCTCTCGATCTCCCCTATCTCGAGGGGAACGGTTCCGTCGATCTGGCGGCGGCAGACGGCGAGATACTGGTCGTCAACTTCTGGGCATCGTGGTGTTTCCCGTGTCGCGCCGAGCATCCGGTTCTGCTGGATGCGGCCGATCGTTGGGAGGACGCCGGAGTGCGCTTCGTCGGCATCGTCTACCAGGACGGGACCGACACCGCGTCAGCGTTCCTTGACGAGTTCGGCAGGGGGTACGAGGCCGTGACCGACGAGGGAGGCCGCGCCGCCATCTCTTTCGGAGTCTTCGGAATACCAGAGACGTTCTTCATCGACAGGGATGGGAACATCGCCGGAGTCGTACGAGGGGAAGTAGATGCCGAGATCCTGGAGTCCGCGCTGCAACGACTCCTCCTTGCAGACGCCGGCTGACCTTCTGCGTTAGTCACGAGCGATGAACAGCCCTCTCCGTACACTTGGTGGACGATGTCGGCTCGCTTCGCCTACATAGCGGCCGCTGCGGGCCTCGTCGCAGTGGTAGCCGCCATCAACCTCACCGCACCCACTGCAACGTCGTACCCGGATGCCGATGCGTGGGCACATGTGGCGGCACTCGACGAATGGGCCTCCGACATCGGGGACCCGGGACACTCCCACCTGCCCTTGGAAGTGCCATCAGCCCGCTTCATCCCTCCTTTCCTGCCGCTGGCGGTCACGTCTGCGGTCACGGGCTGGAGTGCGCTAACAGCATTCGCCATCTCAGGGATCTTGGCCACTGCGCTCATCGCCCTCGTTCTCTATCTCTTCTTCCGCATGATGTTCCCGGACGAGCCGTGGGCACCGCTCGGCGGCCTCTTCGCGGTGGTCTTCATCTGGGGACTCCCGGTGCCGGGGTCCGCGATATTCGAACTACGTAGCATCATCGAAGTCGCCGGATATCCGTCTGCATGGGCATTCGTCGCCGGGGTGGCGATGGTCCTCGCCGCCGTGCGAGCAACGACCGGGCGTCTGGCGTGGCTCGGCGTGGTTGCGGCGCTGAGCGCCGTCGCCTTCCTGAGCCACCCCATCGCCGCCGTGTTCGCGTACTCTCTGGCCTTTGTTGTCGCCATCGACCGGGGGTGGCGAGCTTTCCTGATTCCAGGATTAGCGGCCGTCGGCGGCATCGTCATCGCCTTCGGCTGGCCCTTCTTCTCGATGGTGGATGTCATCACCGAACCGCTCGCCTTCGGAGAGGGCGATCGCCTGATCACCCGGTTCTACTCCCCGGGGCGCGTCTTGGTGATGGTCGGTCCTGCCTTGGCCGGGATCTACGCGCTTACCCGTCTCTCGGGCCGGCGGCGAGTCGCACTTTCTGTCGGAGCAACCGCGATGGCAGCGCTGTGGCTGGGCAACATCGTCGTCGCCGTGCCCGTCGGCGACCGCTTCTTGGTGTATACGGTGTTCTATCTCCACGTTGCCTTGGTGGGGTGGCTCGTGCCGGTGGTGCGCCGGTTGGAGCCCAGCTCAGCGCTGGCAGGGGCGCTGCGCCTTGGCGCGGCGGCTCTGATTCTGGGACATGCACTCATCACGATCACCGATGTTCGAGGGGATCGCATCGAACTCACGGGGATAAGGGTCGTAGCCAACTACGGGGCGATAGGCATGGTTAACCAAATGGAGGACATTGCTCTCGCGGTGCCCGATGATGCCGTCGTCGTCGCCGACCCCACGACGCGTTGGATGCTCCCCGCCTTCAGCGGCAAAGTGATTTCGGTGTCCCGCGACTACTTCGGGGTGGACTCCGCGACGGCGCGGCTGGCCGACACCGATGAGTTCTTCTCGGAAGCGGTGACGCAGCAGCGACGAGGGGAGCTCTTGGCGACTTACGGTTCAGAGTTGATCCTGTTCGCCCCCGAGAACGTGGGAGACAAAGTGACGGCCGACCTGGAGGCGCTGGGAGAAGTAACCGTGGCCACTCCATTCTTCACCCTGGTCACGCCCTAGCCACTGTCAACCGATCACGACCATTTGGTCGAGCACGTCGCGGATCGTCGCCTCGGTCTGCTCGCCATACCACTGGCCGAGCACGACGTCATCTGAGCTGATGAGGAATACGGTCGGCTGCCCGAACACCTCGTACCGCGCCCACAGGTCGTCCGAGTATCCCCAGCGGATGCGTGACTCGTCGAACCACTGCGGCGCCCGCTCAGCGCTCTCGGACTCGTTGCTCCGCCCGGCCACGGCCAGGAAGGCGATGTCCTCGTAGTCCTTTGCGATTTCGTCGATCACGGGCAACTCCCGCGAACATCGGTGTCACCACTCGGCCCAGAAGACCATGAAGACGGGACGGTCTTCCTCTGCGAGCGAGAAGGTCCCGCCGGGGCCACCGAGGGCCAGCTCGAAGTTCGCAGCATCGGGACCGTCTGGCCGTTGTCTCGGCGGTTGTGTCGTCGCCGGGGCTTCGCTCGCCGAGGGCTCGGTGGTGGCCGGCTCGGTGATGGCCGGTTCAGTTGCGGGGGCTGCGGTTGTCGCAGGATCGGTCGTGGCAGGCTGGGTGGCAGGGGTTTCGGTGGAGGGGCCGCCGAGATCGATCGATGTCTGAGTCGTGCCCCCACAGGCCGCAGCGACCAGTGCCATAGCGGCGCCGAGCATCAGCACTCTTCGGTATCGACTTCCCACGACAAGCAAACGACGCGGCTCGCTACGAGGTTCCCCCGACTTGACCTAGTCCCACCAGACGTCGCCGGAGACGACGCCTTGTCCGATGAGGTTCTTCTGGATCTGGGAAGTGCCCTCGACGATGGTGAGCTGGCGGGCGTCGCGATACCACAGCTCCGCGGGGTGATCTTCCATGTAGCCGGCGGCGCCCATCAGCTGCATCGCCAGGCCTGTGGTCTTGACACCAACCTCGGTGGCATAGAACTTGGCCATCGACAGGAATGGTGCGTCGGCCTTGTCGTACTTGCCATCGTCGACCATGACCGCTGCCCGATAGGTAAGCAGCCGCGCCGCCTCGATCTCGGTGGCCAATTCGGCGTACATCCACTGGATGCCCTGGAAATCCGCGATGGTCTGACCGAAGGCGTGACGCTCCTTGTCGTAGGTGACCGCGTACATGAGGGATCCCTCGGCGATGCCGATGCCTCGAGCTGCGACGATGGGTCGCATCGAGTTGAGCGAGAGCATGGCAGTCCGAAAGCCGCTTCCTTCGTCGCCGATCCTGTTCTCGGCTGGCACGAAGACGTTGTCGAAGACGACCTCGGCGGTTGCCACCGCCTTGACGCCAAGCTTGCGGTCGGCCGGTCCAACCGTGAGGCCCTCAGAGTCACGCGGCACAATGAACACGGAGAAGCCCTTGTGGGCGGCGTCGGGGTCGGTCTTGGCGAAGACCGTGTAGTAGTCGGCAACCGTTGCGCCGCTCATCCATGACTTGGCCCCAGAGAGGCGGTACCCGTCGCCGTCGCGTACGGCCTTGGTCGTTTGGCCCGCTACCCAGGATCCGGCATCCACCTCAGACAACGCGAAGGCAGCCCGCATCGTCCCTTCGGCCACAGGACGCACCCACCTCTCCTTCTGCTCCGGCGAACCCGAGATGACGATGGGGCCCGTTGGCAATCGCGACAGCAAGAGCATCAAGGCCGAGGACTGGCAGTACTTGCCGACCTCCTCGATGGCGAGAACGAGACCGAGAACGCCGCCGCCGTTGCCACCGTGCTCCTCGGGGATGGCCAGCGCCATGAGGCCAGACTCGGCGAACAGCTCGAACAGCTCCTCGGGATACTTCTCGTCACGATCGAGCTGCTGGGCGATCGGCTTGACCCGCTCCTGCGCCATGCGACGAACAGTGCGCTGCAGCTCCTGGTGTTCGGGGGAAAGGGTGAAGTCCACGAACGCAACGGTACCGCTACGGCAGCGTGTGGCGACCTACTACTAGGCGGTTTGGCGCATCAAGCGGCGACGCTGGCGCTCCGTGGTACCGCCCCAGATGCCGTACCGCTGACGAGTCTCCAGAGCGAAGTCGAGACACTCGTCACGCACTGCGCACCCGCCGCATACTCGAAGGGCAGGATCAGACTCGCCGTCCTGACCCGGAAAGAACATCGCGGAATCGAGCCCGCGACAGGCTGAATCGAGCGCCCAAGGGCGCTCCTCGGTCTCAACTCTCGAGCTATCTGAGCGGATTGTCATCGAACACCTGTTCCCATCATACCGTGGTCTCAGCCAATAGACGCCGCCGGGCTCCGATTTGTTCCCGAAACACCCTGAATACCACTGACAGTATCGTACCAACCGGTATCGGCGCGTGCCACCCCTTTTTGTCCACATATGAGTGTGGAATACTTCCCCTCCCCCCGACACGGTGAGTCGGGGACGGCTACACTCCTGCTCCCTTGGATACGTGACCTTGCGGGAGGAGTTAAGTGCTGTACTTCGCGTATACGGCGTTCGCTCAGCCGAACCGCCTGGCTGATATCGCACCCGATGCGACCTTTGAATTCATCGCCCATCTGCCGGAGTGGGGAATCGGGTTTCCCTACAAGAACGGAAAGTGGGATGGCGGTTTGCCATCAGGCCACCCGGAACCAGGTAGCACCATTTGGGGAGCCGTCTTCGAACTCACCAATAGTGAGACAGAGGCCATCAAGAAGGCCGAGAAGTCAGAGGGACGTAAGCCCACCAAGGTCGAGGTCATGGACCGCGGCGGGCGTCGCCACGAGGTGATGGCGTGCTTCTACAGCGGCAAGAATGGCACTGATCACACGCCCTCCGACAAGTACCTGATGACGATGATCGAGGGCGCCAGACACTGGCAGCTTCCTGCCGGATGGATCGCCTGCATTCAGGAACACCTCGACAACATCTGATCTTGGACCGTCTCAACTGGGGCGGTATCGCGTTTGGTGCCATGGCCGGACTTGGCGCCGCAGCAGCAGCATCTGTAGCGCTCTTCGCCGTCGGCCTCCGCTTCGGTGAGTCCCCCGGCAGCGACGCAGCGTTCGCCATCGTGCAATTCCTGGGCCTCGTCGCCGCCGGCTTCGTTGGCGGTCGGTTCGCCCCCGGGACGCCCGCACACCAAGTCACACACGGAGCGGTGGCCGGCATCGTTCTCTTCGCGGTTTCGGCTGGCATAGCCCTGGCCACTGGACGAGACATCGGCGTTGCAGCCGTTGTCAGCGGGGGTGTCGTGGCGCTGGTGCTCGGCTCCGTCGGGGCCGTGCTCTCAGTGCGCCGCTGAGGCTCGGTCCTACCGAGGCCTTGCCGGAACACACTCGCCCCCAGTACCGTTATGTCACAGTCCGCTGGACGACCGCGGCGCAAGTCGAGGAAAGTCCGGACTCCATAGGGCATGAGTGCTGGGTAACACCCAGGCGGGGTAACCCGACGGAAAGTGCCACAGAGAACAGACCGCCGATGGCCCCTCGGGGCACAGGTAAGGGTGAAACGGTGGTGTAAGAGACCACCAGCGATTCGGGGAACCGGATCGGCTAGGTAAACCCCACTCGGAGCAAGGCCAAGCAGGGACAGGGCTGCCCGTCCGCTAAGTCCCAGGTAGGCCGCACGAGGTCAGCGGTAACGCTGATCCCAGATAGATGGTCGTCGCCGGCACTCACGCCGGCACAGAATCCGGCTTATAGGCGGACTGACATACCGAGCCCCCGTTCGAGCATGAGCGGGGGCTCGGCCTTGTTTCCTCCCCCCTAGGGGGAGGTGGCGGCGAGACTGTCGCCCGGAGGGTGACGGCTCGACGACGGAGGGGCTTCCCCCCTGCGGAGTGCAGTCCGGCTTCGTCCCTTGTGGGAGACCTCGGCCATAACCTCTGGTCATGAACACCAAATACGGCATCTTCAAGACCACGTCCCTCTCACCCGCCGACGCCGAGGCTGCGATTCGCCAATCGCTTGGCGAGCACGGCTTCGGCATCCTTACCGAGATCGACGTCGCCGCCACCTTGAACGCCAAGCTGGGCATTGAGCGGGCTCCCTACAAGATCCTCGGAGCCTGCAACCCGACCTTGGCAGCCCAAGCCCTCGACGTCGAAGAGTCGATCGGACTTCTGCTGCCATGCAATGTGGTTGTCTACGAGTCGGAGGAGGAGACGGTGGTGGCCGCCCTGCAGCCGACGACGATGGTCGAGCTCACCGCCAACGAGGCCCTGTCCGACGTCTCTGACCAAGCGCGAGAAGCCCTCGAGAAGGCCGTCGCCGCCATCCCGAGCTAGGTACTGGTTACAGCTCTTCGATGAGCTCCGTTCCCGGTCGGTATGTCGACCAGGCGAACCAGAAGGTGTCCAGGTGGGCTACCCGGTCGAGCTTGGCGCCAGCAGAGGGCCCGGCGATGGCCTCGCCGAGAATGTTCCAGGTGCTGCCGGTCTCGCTGTCGAGGAAGCCATCGGGGCTGGCCACCAACGACAAGGCCTGCCCGTCGAGCATCGGGACAAAGACGCCGACTGAACCCACATCGCGACCGGCATCGATCTCGCTTGCCTCAAGAGCCGTCGATTGCCCGGCCTTCCACAAGATCACCAGGTCGGTGCCTCCAAGCGAGACGCTGGTGGCGGAGGCATCTCCTTGCGAGAGCGCGTCGAGGGACCACGCGGCGGCCTCTCCGTCGATCTCGACACCAACGACACGCTGCTTGGCACGAGCCCGGTCGTCGAGGGCTCCCCGGAAGAGGAACGGCTGGGTGTCGGCGTCGTCATAGCCCGCGTATGGATTGCGTCCATAGTCGCGTCTGAATCCAGTGGTGTCGCGGTCGAGAACCTTGCCCTCGGGATGGGCTTCACGGAAGTCCTCCCATGCCAGAAGCGGGGACCCGATGGTCTCGAGCTGATCGCCCGTCAACACGCCGACCACGGCGCGTCCGTCGAAGTGGGTCCACAGGCTCTCCGTCTCCCGGTCGTACATGACGAGAGCCGAGGCGAAGAGGCGCCCCGAGGTGCCGAACGTCGTCTCGACACCTCGCACCTCGCGAACATACGACACAGCAGAATTGCACAGCGGGCAGTAGGTGACCGATACCGGGACGCCCCCGACGGTGTCGTTGACGATCTCATGCCAGATGAGAACTTGGACCGGGTAGGCCCTGGCGTCGCCGTTGATGTCTAGCTCAACGACCGGCTCACGGTCGGTGAGATAGGTGTTGGCCTCGGCAACTGTGACGAAAGTCGGATCGTCGATCGGGGGTATGCCGTCGGGAGGTGGGCCACCCGAGATGATCTGATCAACGTCGACTAGCGGCGTCGGGAGCTTATTGGAAGACATGTCGTCGAGAGCAGATGGTCCGAATGGGAGCACTGCCCCGGCGGCGTCTGTTGGTTCACCGACAGACGTATTGGCTGGCTCCACCGAATCCACTGGTGCCTCTCCGCTAACCGCGACGGCGCAGGCGCTGGCCACGAGCGCCAACGCGACAACCAAGCCGCCTAGTCGAGTCATGCTGTTAGAACGCCGTTCCCAGGGGCCCTGTTCCCAAGTGTCGGCACGACGACATTGGAATCAGCTGCTCTACTGGGCGTTGTGGTGACGTGGACATCCTGTTGCCTCGAACGGACGGTGGCGTTCTGGCCCAGTTGATCGCACTAGTCGCGATGAGCGGACTCGCCATCTTTGCGCTCCGCCGACGACCGCCGGAGCGCTTGGTGGTTATTGGCCTGTCGCTAGTTGCGTTAGGACTCATCGGCGTGAGGGCGCTGCACTAGTTTCCCCACGATGACCGATCCACACGACACCCTGGAGCTATGGGACTACCGCAGACGCGTCGTCGAGCTCTACAGAGCTGCTCGGTCGTCTGATGCCGACCAGACCACGTGGCACAGGTGGCGGATGGAGCGTGATCGGCTGTTCGGCCACCACCCCCGGAGCGCTCTCGATGCTGCGCAAAAGGTTGGATTCAAGGGACTCGACTACTTCCCGTACGACCCGGCGTGGCGCTTCGAGGCTGAAATCGAGGCGATGCCAGCCGACTCTGCCGAGCTCGGCCACAGCGGAGCCGGTTCCACACCTTCCACACGGTTCGGCGTTGCCAGATTCCCTATCGGCGACCGCGTGGTGCGCCTCCCGCTCTACTGGCTGAACGACTACGGAGGCGGGGTCTTCCTGCCGTTCACCGACGACACCAACGGCACTGCGACCTACGGCGGCGGCCGCTACGTCCTCGACACCGCCAAGGGAGCCGACCTCGGGCACGTCGGAACGAAGGTGGTCCTCGACTTCAACTACGCCTATCACCCGTCGTGCGCCCACAATCCGATGTGGTCATGCCCGCTGGCGCCGCCCGCCAATCGCCTCGACTTGCCGGTACGCGCCGGTGAGCGGCTGATGGAGTACGCCGTTACCCACTAGGTACGGGTGATGGCGTGAAGTTCGACCGTCTATTCGGTCCGTCTGCGTCTGGCCCCGCTTTGCCGCCGTTGGCGGCGTCGGCTCCTTACCGGCCTTTCCCGGGCCGGTCGTCGCCTCAGGCGACCGTCGACTCCTTTCGAGTCCTACTCGGACTCGACGATCATCTCCATCGAGTCGTCCGTCGGACGACGCCCCCCTGCTACCTCGCTGCGCTCGGCCACCTCCCCCTGGAGGAGGAGGATTACGCGAGAGAGACGGGGCAGCACGCCCCGTCTCTCTCATTCACGTGCCAGTTGCTCTATGAGGTAATCGAGTCACCAACTCTCTTCATGTCGTCACCGAACTTGGTATCTCCGGTGACGATGACCTTGTAGATCACCCAACCCACGATGGCGCCCACGAATGGAGCCGTGAGGTAGACCCACAGTTCGCCTTTGTCGCCGCCGTCGCCCAGAAGAGCAGGGGCAAGCGAACGAGCGGGGTTTACCGACGCGCCGGTAAGGGGCACGCCCATGAAGTGGATCGCCGTCAAACCAAGAGAGATGGCCATGAAGGCCTGCTTGGCAAGACCGCCCTTCGTCACCGAGAGAATCAATAGGACGAAGACTGCTGTGAACACGACCTCGCCCAGGAATGCCTGACCGGTACCGGTCAGCTCCCCGGGAACCGTCATCGTCAACGACACGTGTGCACGACTGACGATCGCGGCGACCAACCAGGATCCAGCGATGCCGCCAGCGAACTGGGAGATCCAGTAGCCGGCGAGGTCGCTGATGTTGGTTCTGCCGTCAAGGAATGCCGCAAGCGTCACCGCGGGGTTGAAGTGCCCTCCGGACACCTCGCCAACGGAGTACAGCGCCATCATCAGGGCCAGGCCGAAGCCCAGGGGGACGGCCGCCATCAACGGGGTGCCCGTTGCCAGAGCGGCCAAGATGCTTCCTGTGCCGATTCCAACAAGCACAAGGGTGCCAAAGAACTCGGCCAGGTATTTCTGCCAGACCTGCATAGAGATTTCCTCCTCGCGTTCCGGTCTACAAACGATTATGACTCGCAGACGCCAAATAAGGTTGCATTTCGCGACCCCAGGGCAAGGGGCCCCGTGATTCCTAGGCTTCTCATCCCCTGATAGGAGAACCCCCTGAACCGTTTTGCATACTTCTGCGGCCACGAGCAATTTCACCCGGAAACGCTTGTCGAACACGCGGTACTCGCCGAGGAAGCCGGATTCGACGCCATCGTTGTGTCTGAGCACTTCCATCCCTGGGTCGACGATCTGGGAACATCGGGGTTCGCCTACGCCACCATCGCCGCCATGGCACAGGCCACATCACGGGTTGAGCTGATCACCGGCGTCACCACTCCCCTCTTCCGATTCCACCCTGCCGTCGTCGCCCAAGCCGCCGCCACCCTCGACAGGCTGTCTGGCGGCCGTTTCGAACTAGGCGTGGGAACTGGGGAGAACCTCAACGAGGGACCCCTCGGCTACGAGTTCCCCAAGTACGCCGAGCGGGCGTCGCGGATGCGAGAAGCACTCGAGATCATGCGCCGACTTCTCGATGGCGAGAAGCTCACCTTCGAAGGCACCCACTACGTGACCGACCGCGCTCGCCTGTACAGCCCTCCACTGCACCGGGTGCCGATCTACCTGGCGGCCGGCGGACCCAAGTCGTCTGCTCTGGCTGCTGAATTGGCAGACGGCATCATCACCTCGGTCAAAGTCCCGGCAGAGACAGTCGATAAGGTCATCGCACCTGCTGGAGAGGCGGCCGCTAAGGCCGGGAGGGACGCCCCGGACATCATCGCCACCAGGTGGTCGATCCTGGCGGACAACGACGACGACGCCTGGACGGCTCTCGGAGCTTGGCGAGGTCTGCGAGCGCCCGGGCGCCTCGAGGCTGTCGACCCCATGGACCTTCGAATCCGAGCCGACGAGATGGACAGGTCCGAGATCCTCGAGCGGTACAGCCTGGTGAAGGGACCGGACGAGATCGTCGAGACCTACACGCCCCTCATCTCCGATGTCGCCGCCCATACCGTGGTGATCCAGATGACGGGCCTCGACCAACCGAGCCTCATCTCGATGCTGGGGTCGGAGGTCCTGCCGAGACTGCGCGCTCTCTAGTCCTCGAGAAGGGCGATGAGCTCGGCCACATCGCCACGGAACTCGGGCGGAAGGGAGCCGGTTGGATCCTCCAGCCCCGCTCGCAGCGACGCCGCCAGCCCGCTCCGGCGGGCCACGACCCCAGGAGCATCGATCCCCACCTCTTCGATCATCGACCGCAGTGGCCTAACCAGCCCAGGGCCGACCGTTGCGACCATGTCGATACGCCACGGCCCGCCACCCTCGAGGACGATCGCGATCGCAGCGCTCTCGGGACCGAGTACCTCGACGTAGGCGTAGTCGGAGCCTTCGATCTCGGCTGTCGCCACAGGCCCCACCTCCAGACCGTTGACGCTGGCGCCAAGGAAGGACTCTGTGCTGTCGGCGAAGGCTCCCCAGTAATCGGCCTCTGCCTGCGCATTCAGACCCTGGCTAAGGATCCCAGCTGCCTCGGAGCGTCTTTCGATCGCCGCCATGACGTCGACCTGGCCGGGCACCACGTAGTCAGCGGCACCCTCGCCTGTGGCGAGAGCATCGAGCCATCCCGTAACAACCTCTTGGGGCGTGGCCTGCGGTTGCTCGTCCGTCGAACAGCCAACGACTGCGAGAAGCACAACCACGGCCACCACCAGCCTCACGCGGTCAACGCCCCTGCCTTCAGCGAGTCCTCCGCCGCTCGGGGGCGAGTTGCTGGGCTGATGGCGACCTCCATGGCGGCGAAGGCTACATGGCGGCTCATATCATCGCTCACGATGGAATCCCCAACACGATCGGTGGCGCTTGGCCTCGCCGCCGGCTTCGTAGGTGGATTGCTGGGCATCGGCGGGGGCATCATCTACGTCCCCGGCCTGGTGCTGTGGTTGGGTCTTGACCAGCGACGGGCGCACGCGAGCTCGGTGGCAGTGATCGTTGTCAGCGCCACCGCTGCCGCCATTTCATTCGGGTCGGACGGTCACGTCGACACCTCAGCTGCGCTGTTCCTCTTCGCCGGAGCGGCCATCGGGGCGCCTATCGGGGCCCGCCTGCTGGGCAAGCTGTCACATCGCACTCTGGTAACCGCCTTTTCAGTAGTGCTGGTCATTGGTGCGATTCGGATGTCGATCCCATGACAGAACTCGGGCTCTTCATCGTTGGTCTCATCACTGGAACCATCGCCGTCGTCGTTGGCGTCGGTGGCGGCGTCATGTACGTCCCCGCTCTGGTCACGTTCTTCGGATTCGCCCAGAAGGACGCATCTGGCACCTCCCTTGCTGTTATCGCGCCTGCGGCCGTCATTGCCACCGTTGCCAACAGCAGAGCGGGCAGGGTGGCGTGGCGAGTGGTGATAGGTGTCGGTATTGGCGCACTCGTCGGCGCCATCGGAGGCTCCCAGCTAGCGCAACGCCTCGACGACACGGTGCTGCGCCGCATGTTCGCAGTACTCCTCATCGTCACCGCGGCTCGCATGTTGCTGCGCCTTCGGTCGCTCTAGCCGGGGCCCCATTCGACGCAGCAACCCGTCCCTCGGCCCGTCATCTAACCGCCGATGGGGACGCCTACACCGCCGGTTCGCAAGAAGGCGTTCCGCTGACTCGAGTCGCTGAGACCGGCGGCTCTCCACAGCCAGATCAGGTAGATCAGCCCAATCACCTCGCCGGCGACAACCCACGGGTTGGTGAATCCGTCAGCGAATGCGGTGCCTAGATCGCCGGGGAGTGCCTCCGTGAAGTCTCCACGGAGGAATGGCCACAGAAAGGTCTCGGACTTCGTCCACATGCCGTCGAGAACCAGGTGAAAGAGCGAGCCGACGGCGAGCGGGAACCAGGTCCGCCGATAGACGGTACCTCTCTTCGTCGCCACCAGGATGACCACCATCAGCGCCGCGGAGAACAAAAGGGAATGGCCCCAGAGTTCCCCCGACTCGTAGCCACCGACGTTGAGCACCCGCCCCAACGGCTTGTCTATGAGGTCTGGGAGCAGAGCGCCGACCATGAGGAGCCGCAGGTCCATGTTGGGATCGCGGAAGGCGTAGCGAACGAGGGCGATCGTCCCGCCCAGGTGCCACAGGATCATCGATCGAGGGCGGCGTTGGCGAGGGCGTCTGCGACCTCGTTGAACTCCCTGCGCACATGATTGATCTCAGTCGCCTTGAACTGGCGGAGCAGGCGAGTTGCTGCCGAGGCCAGCGGCCGCAGACCAGGAGCCTTCACCCGGTACTCGCCCGTGAGCTGGCGCACTAGCAAGAGGCTGTCCGCTCGCAGTTCGACCTCGGTGGCCCCGAGTCGGAGCGCCTCTTCGAGGCCCGCGATCACAGCCTTGTACTCGGCAACGTTGTTGGTGGCGTGGCCGATGTCCTCCGACACCGATCCGATCATCTCCCCGCCATCAGTGGCGTAGATAGCCGCTCCGATAGAGGCACGACCTGGGTTACCCCGCGAGGCGCCGTCGGTGTAGACGATCATCTTGGTCATCAGTAGCTAGATCCCGGGCAGAATGACGAGGAGCCGCCGACAATGCACGCAGCGAGGTGGACTCGTCTTGGCAGCTTGCAATTGCTCGGCCTCGTTGAGCCTCAGGTGACAGCCGCCGCAAATGCCCTCGACAAGCCTGCCGACGGCCACTCCGTCCTTGATAGGCCGCAGCTCTTCGTATGCCTCCATCAGCTCTGGTTCGATGAGCTTGACGATGCCCAACTTGTTCTCTTCCTGACGGGCGATCTCGGCATCCAGCTCGGCCCAAGCAGTCTTGATCACACCTTTCAGGCGCTCTTCGTTCGCCGTGATCTCCTCGAGAGCCGCCGTCTTGGCGTCGACAACAACCTGGTGGTTGTCGCGCTCTTCCATCAAGTCCAGCGTCAGCACTTCCATATCGGCGGTCCTCGTCTTGAGCATCTCAACCTCGGCCATGAGAGCGCCGGTCTCTCTGGCATTGAGCCCACCGGCGTAGAGGCGCCTCTCCTCGGCATCCCGCTTCTCCTCGGCGATGGTGAGCTCACCATCCGACTTGTCTAGAGCCAGCCTGATGCGCTTGGCCTCCTCTTGGATGACCTCCAGCTCCGCGGAGGCGACGGCCGCAGCCTCGTGCGCCTCCTTGTATTGCTCGAGCGCAGGCAGGCTCGACCGTTCCTCCAACAATCCGTCAATCTCAAGGTCGACCGCTTGGAGGTCAAGGAGATCATCGAACTCATTTAGCTGTTTCATCGGCCCCACGGGTCTGCATCGACGGCGGTCAGATCGACGGTTTCGGCGATCTGCGAGACGGCAGCGTACAGCGCCCTTACTCCTGGCCTCTCGGTCGCGGCGTGCCCGGCATCGATAACAGCCGTGCCCGACTCCATTGCCAGTCGAGCCTCATGGTGACGTACATCACCGGTGATGACTACGTCGGCCGCAGCTGCAGTGATGAAGTCGCCGCCGGCTCCCGGCAGCACTGCAGCGCTCGACACCGATCGGTTCATGTCGCCGGCCACCCGCGGAGCGCAAGTCAGCGTCTCAGCGATCGCGGCTGCAAGATCGCCCAGCGTCACCGAAGCGATGGGGCCCTGCCTGCCCAGCATCGCTGCGTCGCCGCGTCGGTCGTACACGTCGTAGGTGGGTTCTTCGTAGGGGTGGGCAGCCACCAGCGCCGCAACGACAGCGTCGACGCTACCGGCAGGTGCATTCATCTCGAGACGGACCTCGTCCAGTGTGTTGGCACCTTGGCTCCCCACAGTCGGATTCGCCCCGGGCCCAGCCGTGTAATTGCCAACGCCCTCGCTCCGGAACGAGCAGGAGCTGTAGTTGCCGATGGTCCCGCCCCCGGCGTCGGCCATCGCCGCGGCGACGGCATCGGCCGCTTCGGCAGGGACGAAGGCGACAACCTTGGCCGAGTCACCCCCCCACATGGGGCCGAATCCGGACGGACCGACGATCCCGACGGCAGCCGCCAATGCGTCGGCGGCGCCACCCGGGGCAACGTCGAAGGCGGTGTGAACGGTCCCAACCGCCACCCCGGCTGCGGCGAGTCGGAAGGCACGCCCGGCGGCGTCGGGGCCGCTGGTGAACCTGCGGGTCGGCCGAAACAGCAGCGGGTGGTAGGTGATGAGAAGACCAACACCCGCCGCGATGGCGGCATCGACCACCGGCCCGGTGGCGTCATGACACACCGCCACCGTGTCGACGTCCGCCGTGGAGTCCCCCACGGCCAGTCCCACGACGTCCCAACCGATTGCTCTGTCGAATGGCGCGACCTCGTCGAGAGCAGCCAGGATGTCGTCGATATCCGTCATAGCGACCGATGCTAGGACTTCCCGCTGGGACGTCTCGGACCGCGGTCTCAGGTGAGGGCTAACACCTGTCCCTGGGCGAAGAGATCGGCAGGAACAGGAACACCTAGCGCCTCATAGACGCTTTGGGGAACGGAGATGTCGGTCAGATAGAGGTCTCCGACCCGTTCGCTATCAGCGAGTCCGGTCTTGGGTAGTGCGATGGTCATGGTGGCTGCCGCCGAGATAGCCGAACCCGGGGTCTCGCCTGTGGTCGAGTCAAGACCCGAAGGCACGTCAAGAGCCACGACCTTGGCGCCGGCACCATTGGCCCAGTCGATCAGCTCTGCCGTCCGGCCCCGCGGGGCACCCCGCAGGCTGTAGCCGACGAGGGCATCGATGATGATGTCGGAGAATGCCGGCTCTGCACTCGTGGGCACACCCATTGCCTTGACGATCTCGAGCTGAAGGTCGGCGACCGTAGAGAGTTCGTCCGAGCTCATGGCAACGGAAACCTGTGAGCCCCGATTGACGAGGTGGCGGGCGGCCACCAGTCCCCCTCCGCCGTTGCCTCCCGTGCCGGCGAGAACGGTCACAGAGGCGCCCGGGTGCCGAGCCAGCACCACCGCCGCCAGCGAGCGCCCGGCGTTCTCCATCATCTGCAACAGCGAGATGCCGGCATCCTCGATCATGAGCCGGTCGACTTCCCTCATCTGATCCGTGGTGACGGCGGGAGTATCGGCGAGACGCCGCTGCGGAAAGCTCACGCGATGGTTTCGAGATCGTTGGTGAGCATCTTGCGCTCTTCAGCGTCCTCAACAGCCTCAGCCTGGGCCCGTGCCTTTGCGAGGTGGTCGTCGCGGATCGCCGTGTCGCCTGCCAACGCCGCTGCCCGAGCTACCGCCTCGTGGCCGAACCCGACGTAGAAGGGGGTCAACTCTGACTCCATCGCCACCTCGAGAGCCGCTTTGCCGAATGAGAGCGCCATCGGCGCGTCCCCCAGCACCGAGAACACCCGAGATACCTGCCAGTCGCTGATCGAATGGTTCGTGGCCTCCCCCGCTTGGCGCCAGTGGTAGCGAGAGGCCAGCGCCATCGCCGCCATCTCTCGATCATCCTCGTCGGTTCGATCCTCGCGATCGAGGAGTTCCCACGTCTTGTTGAACGTCGTCCTGGCAAGCTCGAGATGATCCACGACGCAACTCTAAAACGATTGCTGCGGCCACTCTCCCTGCCAAAGGTCCTGACGCTCAGGCGAGAGCGGTCGCCTCCCAGTTCGACCCCTCCGGCCCTTCGGACCACTCTGGAGGGGGAAGAGCTATGTCGCGGTAGCTCGCTGTCGCCACAGCCGCCAGCCTCTCACCCGCTCCCATCCGACCTCCAGACGGAAGAAGGCGGCGAAGGCGACAAAGGAGATCTGGTAGGCGAAGACAATCGCCATGACGGCCATGATCGCCACGTGGAAGCTCCAAGCCGCTCTCGCCCACCAGCGGCCAAGCCGACCGTTGGTCAACGCCAGCGGGGCGCCGAGCTCGATGATCGCCGACCCGATCGCCATCGGAGGGAACAGCCAGCCGAACTGGGTGAGCCACCCGCCGAACGGCGAGTAGAAGTCGCCGAGAAGCAGCTTGCGCAGGTTGTCGTGGGCGATCTGGTTGCGGAGGGTGTCTCCGAACAGCCATTCCGCTCCCCCGAAGCGGATCTTGGCCCAGCCCGCGACGAAGTAGGTGAGCACCGTTACAACAGTGACCAGGCGGATCGGCCAGCCATACCGCCACGACTCCGACCGCTCCTCGCCAACCCTGCGAGCGTCCAGGGAGAAAGCGTCCGCCGCCCGCACGAATCCGATCACCAGCACCTGCAGAGCCAGCAGGTTCTCGGTGTGCAACACCGTCCCCCAGGAGTTGCGATAGGTCGTCACCCACAGGAAGAGCAGGGCGAAGGCGGGACCGCTGATGCGATACCGCCAGCCAGTGGTGAACGCGGCACCGAGGGCGACGGCTGCCAGCACAAGAGTCGTCACAGCCCCGGCAGCCAGCGGTTGATCGAGCAGACCAACCGGACCGACAGGAGCGAAGCGCTCGGCCGGGAAGTCTCCGAAAGAGATCAGGTGGGGCAGGCGAGCAAGGAGATAGATGGTGGCGAAGGTCCCGACGAGGGCGCGCAACAATCCGAGACGGAGTGGTGGAGCCGGGCGCAACAGCCTCATCGACCGCCGGCGACTCGACAGCTTCATCTCACCACCTCGCAACTGGCGTGGAGCGTTACCTCGGGGTTGCGAGCGCCCTGGAAGTAGGCGACGGCGTCCTGGCGCTCAGTGAGCACCTGTATCGACACGACCTGTGAAGGTCCCGCGTCGGCAACCCGCTGCGCCACGTCGGAGCACAGCCGGCCGGTTCGGCCTGCGGCCAGCTCGTTGTGGACGTAGCCGACGGCCTGGATGACCTCGTCGGTCTCGGCGATGCGTTGTGGCGACAGGGTGCGTCGGTCTCCGTCCGCCGTGACCCCGATGACGGCGTCGGCGCTGTTGGTGGCCTCGAGGGGCTGCGCGAACATCGGGAAGTTGGAAAGCGGATAGCTGTCGCGAGGCGGGTCGCGAAACGCCGGTTGCACGACGAGGAAGACGGTGACCACCGACACGACAACGGCTCCCCACTTCGGCATGCCACCTCCTACGTGGCACCCTATTGGCCGCCAATGGTCACTGCCTAGGCTCGTCCCATGCGTCGCCTCCTCGTCTCCCACCTCGCCCTGTGGATCGCCGGCGGAGCTCTCATTCGGGTGGCGATCGTTCCGCCCGAGGTGTGTCCTGCCGTGACCGCAATTGAAGCTCGCCAGGCTGCCATCGACGCCGGCGACTGGCTGGCCAGAGGTATTCAGGATGACGGAAGATTCACCTACGGCTACCGGAGGAACATCGACCAGGTGCCGGGTGAGTACAACGCTGCCCGACACACCGCAGCGATGCTGACGCTGTACCAACTAGCGGAGGCCGGAGAGCGTCGCTTCGTAGACGACGGCGACCAGGCGCTCCGCTACGTAATGGCCAATCTGGTCGCTGCGGGCGGCGGGACCGCCTTCGCGGAAGGCACAGCCGATGCTCCACTCGGTGCCAACGGCCTCCTCGCCGCGGCGCTGACGACCCGCCGGGACGCCACCGGGGATCCCTCATTCGATGGGCTGATGATCGACGTAGGCCGTTTCCTGGTGAGTCAGCAGCAAGAGAACGGTTCGATGCTGGCCTTCTGGGATCGCCAAACCGAAGCGCCGTTGCCCGACACCTACGGCATCTTCGCCACCGGAGAAGCCTTCTGGGGCCTCACCCTGCTCGACGCCCAGTTCCCCCACCTGGATTACCTCGACCCTGCAGTCGCAACTGCCTACTACCTGGCCAGGGACCGTGACCGCCTCGAGGGCCAGGTCAGCCGCTATCCCGACCACTGGGCTGCCTACGGCATGGCCCAGCTTGGCCGGGACAAGCTTGACGACGAGCTCATCGCCAACGCCAGGCGCCTCGCCGGGTTCTTCAGCATCCGGCTGCGAGTCGAGTCGCAGCGCACCGGCGAGGGTGTCAACCTGTTGGTGCGTGGATGGCCGGGTCCCCCATCCGGAGTCGGCACCGCCGGCGAGGGCATGGCGGCGCTGTGGCGTCTCTCGGCAACCGACGCTCGAATGACCGACATGCGAGCCGGTATGGAGGACGACCTGCGCTGCTACGCCGGGATGATGGTGGCCAGCCAGGTCGATGGCGTGCAGGCCGCCGCTTACGACCGCCCGGACCTGGGAGAAGGTGCTTGGTTCTACCGTGACTACAGCCAGATGGACGACCAACAGCACAACATCTCGGCTCTTCTCGCCGTCCTCCCCCTGCTAGAAGAGGCACCATGAGCTTCGCCTTCTACGCCTTCGCCTTCCTGGCCGTCGCCAATCCCTTCCGCTGGCGGCTCTCCGTGCCAGAAGACGACGGGCTTCCGCGCCCGCAGGCAATCGCCTTTGGTCTCGGCCTGCTCATCGCTGCAGCCTTGGCGATCACGGCCGCTGCCGACAGCATTCTCGACCGGCTCGACATCAGCCCCGAGTCGTGGCGCATCGCCACCGGGGTCGTTGTCATCGGCGCCGGGCTGTGGGTTATGGCGTTTCCTCAGCGCCGTCAGGAAGCATCGCTGCCCGGCTCGGCAGCGGGTGTGGTGCCCGTGTTCTTCCCGGTGCTGCTCTCCCCAGAGCTCTTCGTTCTGCTGAAGTCGACCGGAGCCGATGAGGGCGTTGGCTTCACGCTGTGGGCACTGGCCATCCCGGTAGCCGCTGTGGTGCTGCTCTCATCACTGCGCCGCTCCCCCACCTCCGAAACGGTGATGACCGGCCTCTCCCGCCTCCTCGGCGCCCTAGCCGTCGTCGTCGGCATCGCCCTGATCATCAGCGGGATAAGGGACGTCTAGACACCCCCACCGACATGGCGCGGCGTTCACTCCGGCGGCGGGTCGGGCAGGTCGAGGCGCTCGTACTCGGCGCCGACCCCGGCCTCGGCGATGCTCTGGTAGGCAGCGGGGACGCGATAGCGCTCGAAGTCGAAGAGGGTGCCCTTGTAGAACTTGGTCTGGTCGAGGTCGATCCGGGCGACGATCACCTCATCTCCGGTGGTAACTGCTTGCCGGATGATCTGGCCAGACGGTGCGATGATCGCCGACTGAGCCAGCGACTCGACGCCCTCCTCGACGCCGCCCTTGGCGACCCCGATGACGTAGGTGCCGTTCTGGTAGGCCCCGGCCTGCATCACGAGGTGGTTGTGGAACGACTGCAGTGGTGTCTGGGTGGGGTCGGGGGCGTAGTGGAGCGGCGTGTTGTATCCGATGACTATGAGCTCCGCTCCACGCAGGCCCATCACTCGATAGGTCTCCGACCAGCGCCGATCGTTGCAGATGGCCATGCCGACGACCGCGTCGAACGAATTCCAAACCGGGAAGTCGTCGCCCGGTTCGAAGTAGAGCCGTTCCGCATGCTGGAACTCGCGCCATGGCTCGAACTCCTGGTGGCCCGGGATGTGCACCTTGTGGTACCTGCCGACGGTTGCGCCCGCTTTGTCGACCATGTGGTAGGTGTTGTAGCGGTGACCGTCCTCGGTCTTGAGGGCGTAACCCAGCGTGAACCCGACCTTGAGGCGGGCGGCCTCGTCCCACAGCGGCTGGGTGAATTGGTTGGGCATCTCGGTCTCGTAGAACTCATCTGCCTCGTCGATGGGCATCACCCATCGTGGGAAGAAGGTGGTCAACGCCAGCTCGGGGAACGCAACGAGCTCGGCGTTCTGAGCCGCGGCGTCGCGCAGCAGGATTATGAGCCGCTCGACGACGTCGGCTCGCGAGTCGGCCCTCTGCACGGGGCCCATCTGGGCGGCGGCGACGGTCAGATATCGGGGCAGGGGACGTCCTTGTTCGATTGGAGCAGAGTAGCCGCCGACCATCGGACGGACTCGAAGCCGCGTTCTATCCTCAAACGGCAGCCAGCCCTTGCGAGGAGACTCATGAACACCAACGTCCGCGCCGCCCTGGTTCAGTCCGAATGGACCGGGGACAAAGAATCGATGGTCGAGAAGAACATCGGATATGCCCGCGACGCCGCCGAGCAAGGAGCTCAGGTGCTGTGCTTCCAGGAGATCTTCAGCAGCTCCTACTTCTGCAATGTGCAGGACCCCAAGTACTACGACGAGGCCGAGGAGATCCCAACGGGCCCGACCATTCAGCGCATGTTGTCGCTGGCCAAGGAAACCGAGATGGTGCTCGTCGTGCCGATCTATGAGAGGGTCGACGAAGGGACCTTCTTCAACACCTCGGCCGTCATTGACGCCGACGGCACGTTCCTCGGCATCTACCGCAAGACCCACATTCCCCAGGTCGAGGGCTTCTGGGAGAAGTTCTACTTCCGCCCCGGCAATCTTGGCTACCCGGTGTTCGACACGGCCGTTGGGCGCATCGGCGTCTACATCTGCTACGACCGCCACTTCCCCGAAGGCTGGCGGGTGCTCGGCCTCAAGGGCGCCAAGATCGTCTTCAACCCTTCGGCCACAACGCGGGGCCACTCCCGCTACCTGTGGGAGCTCGAGCAGCCGGCGGCTGCGGTGGCCAACGAGTACTTCGTCGGTGCCATCAACAGGGTCGGCGCCGAGGGCCTCACCGATACCGACTACTACGGCTCCTCGTACTTCGCCAGCCCCCGCGGCCAGCTCATAGGTGAGCACGCTTCGGATACCGAGGACGAGGTGCTGGTTAGGGACCTCGATATGGGGCTCATCGAAGAGGTCCGCCGCCACTGGGCCTTCTACCGCGATCGCCGTCCCGACGTTTACTCAGACATCTCGCAGAACTGAGGCCGGTCGGGTCCTTGACGACCACCCTCGGAGCCGTGTAGAACAATGCCACAGGGAGGTCATATGAGCAGCGAATCACAGACGCCCCAAGAAGACTTGACCGGCAAGTCCTCTGGGCGATATTGCCCGAAGTGTCGCTCCGCGATGATCTTCACGGGGGCGCTACGGCGCACCGAGGCAGGACCCAGCGCCGAGGGGCGCTGCTCGGCCTGCGGCTTCATCGCGTGGAAGCGCCATGTCTTCCCGAAAGGCACGCCAACACGCAACCCGGCCGCAGACGGCTAGGCGACAACCACCACTCGGAGCGTTCGCATCAACCGCGACAACGGTGTAAAATGGGGGTGAGAGGGGCGAAATGAGCACGGAGATGGAGGCGGGGAAGTCAATCTTGGCGAACACGCCAGCCGGGAGATTCTGCCCGAGCTGTCGAACGGCGATGTTTTATACCGGCGTGCTGAGAGAGACCGAATTGGGACCGAAAGCAGAGGAACGCTGCTCGAGCTGCGGCCTTACGGCGTGGAAACGGACACTCTTCGCCACTGACAAGCCTGTGGGCGACCGCAAGTAGTTCTCGCCTAGAGAGTGGGGCCCTCGGACCACATCTTCCCGCGCGCCACTGATGGCCGCTGCGCGATAACCGACGCACGCCGCGCCATAGGATTCGTAGCGGAGGAGAATTTGCCCAGGACCGCGCGTCGCCTGTTGCTATTGGGGGTACTGGTCGTCGTCGCTTGCGGGGGGTCATCCCAGGAGTCCCCTGCGGCCGCCGAGTACGCCAAGGACATCGAGCGTCTCGTGGGGACGATGAACGCCACCATCGATGCTCACGATGACCAGGCAGATTCAGGGTCGCCAAGCATCGAGAAGGAGCGGGTCCGCTTCGCTGGAGGGCTGGCTGCTCGCGATGACTTCCTGAACGGCATCGCCGACCTCGATCCACCAGCCGCGCTCGCCGACCTCCACTCCAACGCGGTCGTCATCATCGAGGACCTTCGCGACCGCACCAAGGATCTGGGCGACATCGCCCAATCCGCTGCGACCATGGATGAGTTCACGTCGGCCTGGCAGGGAGCGCCCGGCGATGCCTTTCGAGCAGCGGATGGACGCTCCATCGAACTATGCCTGCAGGTCGAAACCTTCTTCAGGGACAGCGTCACCCAGGGCGTCGAATTCGCCAGCCCGTGGATGCAGACGGCTGCTGCCCAGCCGCTCGACATCAACCTTGGATGCCTCGAAGCCGCGCGCTAGCGCTAAACCGACCTAGGCCGTCGGCTTCTCCCAAACAGACACGTGCTGGCGACTCTCGCTGGTGAACGGCTCTCGCTTCCAACCTGCCCAGCGCTCACGCAGCCTCACCCCTGCGAGTTGCGCCATCAGGTCCAACTCGGACGGCCACATGGCACGCGACTCGACGCTCGGTCCTCCGATCGCAACGGACCGAACGCGGGCTGTGGTAGTGGTGATAGGGTGACTACGTACCGCGGTTCAGACCACGGACCGCGATCCAGTGCACGACAAGGAGGTTGCCGGTGAGAGAAGGTCGAGGATCGCTCCTGTTCATCCGAGTCTCGGCGGTACTGACAACGCTCGTTGCCCTGCTCTTCGTGGTCGCCGCCGCAGCTGGGGCCAAACCCAACTCGATAGCCGGTAACAATGGCAACGCCAAGGTCGAGGCCAAGCCCAACCCAGCAGGTAACAACGGCACCGTGAAGATCGACGGCGTCCCTTTCGACCAGCACCCGAACAACGAACCTCACGTGGGCTGCACTTTTGAGGTCGATTTCTACGGTTTCGATGAGGGTGATTTGCACGCGAAGGTCTCGTTCGACGTTCAACAACCGACGGGTACGGGGAACCTCGAGACCGTTTCGGTGTTCATAGGTGGGGACCCGGCCGGTGGGGGCACAGACCTCGACGCCGAGGTGGAGGTCGAGCTGTCCCTCGCTGGTTTCACGCCCCATCCGAAGCAGGGTTTCCACGTCAAACTCACCGTCAACGCAGAAGGCTCGCAGGGCGGCGACGTGAAGCACAAGGTGTTCTGGGTGGACGGCTGCGCGCCACCTACAACAACCTCGACCACGACCACGACGTCGCTACCGACAACGTCCTCGACCACGACCACGACGTCGCTACCGACAACGTCCTCAACAACTACGACGTCCTCGACCACGACCACGACCACGACGACCACCACGACGACGACGACGACGACGCTGCCACCCTGTACCGGCGACGGCTGTCCAGATCCATGACACACAGCAGCTACCGCGCGAAGCAGTCCAGGCCACGCTCGATCAGGACTGGGCGTTGCAGGACTCGGACCTGCGACCTCTTCCTTGTAAGGGCGAATCACGGGGTCTGAGGAGGTCCAGCAAAGGTGGGCAAATCGGTGATTTCACCAATGGCTAGAAGGGGTTCTGGGTAGTCAAGGGTTAGCAGTGGTTCGCGTGGTATTCCGCTGCCTCGCGGCCTGTACGCGGCCTGGGAAAATGCCGATTCGGCTGTCGCAGTGTTCACTGAAGCCGTTAGAGAGGCAGGAAACCTACTCGACCCTAGGTACCCGGAGGTCCCCCTGTCGTTCCCGTGATCGTTGCATCTGTCGACCCAGGTCCCGGACCCTGCGTAACCGGCATTCCCGCCAGCACCGATCTTCCTTTCTTCACCATCGCCTTGAACTGAGTGGCTTGAGGGTCTGTGGACGGAAGGCTGTTGGCAAGATTGTCGAACTCGTTCACAATCCGTTGGGCGAGGTCGTGCAGGTTCCACGTCTCCTTGTGCACCATCGTCGCCCGCTTTTTGGACAGGTGCGTCAGGTTTGCGCTGATTCTCCCGTAATCGCGACCCAAACTCTCCTTGTCCGATGGAGTCCACGACTCGGCGAAATCGTTTGCGACTATGTAAGTGCCGTTGTTGTCAACATTGAGCAAGAATTCGAGGAGGTTTCTAGTGTGGACGAGACCGCTTTCGAGCATCGCATTGCCAAACGTCTGCTTAGCCGAAACCTCTACGTCCCAAGCTCCGTGTTGCCATGCAGCGAGGTTGACTAACTCAATCAGCTCGTATCGCACGAGTTCCGTATACCGGTCGTGGGTGCTTTCTGTCGATGCCAATCGTGTTCCGTGCCTTGCTGTCACCCAGGCTAGGTGATCGGGCGTTGGGCTAGACGCGAAGGGACCCCCGCTGGAGCAGGGAATCCCTCCTGGCGAGTCGGCTGGCAAATGCTACGGCGTGCCCTCAACGAAGAACACGCTTCCCGTTACAGCGCACTCATGACCACCAACGTGCAATCGCACATTGGCACTGATGAGTCCAAGCACTGAACCATCAGGCGACCAGCCACCAACGCCGATGTCCATCCACTGAACCCTTGGCTCGAATGTGCTGTGTGTGGCAGTCTGTGATGAAACGAGGTTGGCCTCACCGGCACTCAAAGGCGTGTTGTCGTCGTCGTACCAACCCTCTTCCGTCCCAATCATGGCGAATTGGACGAAGTCTGAGTTAGCAAGGCTGGCGCAGACTGCTTTGAGGGTCAACGACCCGCTCGTCGCGATGATTACTTCATCGAGACGGTTGTCCATCGTGACGTCAAACGTGGCAAATCCGACTGGCTCTCCCGCTGGTCCCTGTGGTCCGTCAGGTCCCTGTGGTCCGTCAGGTCCCTCTGGGCCTTCTGGGCCGTCCGCGCCGGTCGCACCATCCGCGCCTGGGGCACCTGCTGGTCCTTGGGGACCCACAGATCCCTGCGCTCCGTCAGCGCCAGTGGCTCCCGTGTCACCCTTCACTCCAGCGGCCCCCACGGGAGCGAACCGGTCCGCCAGGTTGACCCTGCCGACCCTGATGTCCAGCTCCATCATGTTGTCCACCATCTCACCAAAGGCGAGCCACATGCGTGCCTGGGACGGGTCGTCGCTGATGGGGAGCAGGTTCCAGTAGTTGATGGCCGCCTGAGCGTCCGTCAGGTTGTTGACATCGTCTCCCGGCTTGGCCCATCCGCTGGTCTGGGCAACCGCGACACCACCCAGCATGCCCACGACCAATAGGAAGGCACCTCCGGCTATCACGCGGCTTCCGAGTCTGCGTCCTCCGAACATCTTTCCTCCTCGTAGACGGGGTCCTTTCAGAACCTACGCCTCCCACGGGTTGTCTGCCCTGGCCACAAGGCCCTTTGCTCGTGTCACTGGTCAGCCACGGTGTCTGAGCCGCCTCAGTGGTAGACAAGGCTTGATCAGAGGAGGGCCAATGACGGATTACCGCTTCGACACAGGTGTCAGCATCAAAGTCAGGACCCACGACTCAGTCGATGCGGAGGGCCTGGTCACCCCCTTCATCTCGTGGCTCGATGCCAAATTCACCGAGTTCCCTGGACCGTTGAGCGCCGCACATCTCGCTGACGCCGATCAGCCGACTGTGATCGAGGCGCGGCGAGATGAGGGGGTTACGGAGGTGTTCGCTGGCGACGAGACTGAGCAGGCGCTGCTCTCGTTCTGACGCGAAAGGACCCCCGCCGAAGCAGGGGTCCCATCCAAGGCAGTTACCGATTAGGCGCTAGCTGGCTAGGGCTGCACAGCCTTGGTCGTCTGCGTTCGGGCTCACGCTGCCGTGAAGCTCTACGTCACCAGTGGTGAGGTTGACCACCGCGTGACCTGAGAGGGCGACCGCCTCCACCCCATCAAACACGCCACCGGGTCGGCCCGTGATCGTGAGTATGAGATCTCCATCCTGGTTGAAGTACAAGTGATCTGGACCGCGATCGCGGTATATGAACGTGTCACCCTCGAAGTTGTAGGTGACATCGATGTGGACGACCGTTATCTCCAGGTTCCGGTTGCCATCACCTTTGAACTCCTTGAATGACATCGTCACTGGTCAAGCACCGGACCGCAAGGTCGGGGCTGCGGTCGAACCTCGTGTTCCAAAGCGCACGAGCCTCATCAAATCCACCGTCACTCGGCTCAAGCACCCGACCCGTTACCGATACCAGTCCGGACATGT
>CAXMQS010000077.1:0-1821 GCA_964195995.1 uncultured Acidimicrobiia bacterium | reverse complement strand
ACCAGCGCCCTCTCCTGGCGCTACGTCCACGCCTTCCAGCTCGTGTTGATCATCGGCGCCATCTTCGGTCTGCGCTACGTCGCGGACTCGCCGCCGGGTGAGCGCCAACGGATCGATGTCGTCGGTGCTCTCCTGAGCATCGTCGGTCTTGGCGCCATCGTGTATGGCACGCTTCAATCAAGCCAATGGGGCTTCATCGAACCCCGTGACTCTCCCGTGGAGCCATTCGGATTCGCGCTCACCCCGTTTGTGATCATCGGCGGTGCGGTCGTGCTATGGAGCTTCGTAGCCTGGCAGCGGCGCCAAGCGGAGTTGGGAAGGCCGCAACTGCTGCGGTTGACGTTGTTTCAGAATCCGCAGCTGCGGGGCGCCCTCATCGTCGGTTTTGCGCAGGCGGTGATTATCGGTGGGGCGATGTTCCTGTTCCCGATGTATCTCCAGGTCGTGGCGGGCGAGGACGCGCTGGGAACCGGTGTTCGCCTCCTGCCGCTCTCGATCGCCCTGCTGGTCGCATCGATCGGGGCTGTGGGATTCGCCGCTCAGCAAGCACCACGCAGCATCGTGCGGGTCGGATTGTTGTTCATGCTGGCCGGCCTCGGCCTGGCGATGTGGGCCGTTGACACCTCGCTGCGCGGCCTCCGGTTTGGGATCGCGCTGGCCGTGCTCGGCCTTGGACTCGGGGTGCTGGCTTCGATCCTCGGCGCACTCATACAAGGCGCAGTGGGCGACCGCGACCGAAGCGAGGCGTCGGCGCTATCCAGCGCCTCATCGAAAGTCGGCAACGCGGCGGGCACCGCGCTCCTGGGTGCCGTGCTCATCAGCGGGTTGAGCGCCGCCTTCATCGATAACATCAGCACCGACGCCCGCGTCCCCGACGACATCGCGGCTGCCACCGCGATCGAGCTCGACGGTGAAGTGCAATTCGTGCCGTCCAGCGTCGTCGAGAACGCACTGAACCAGACCGACCTCGCTCCCGACGAGGCCGCCGGCATCTTCGACAGCTTCGAGACCGCCGAGATCCAGGCCCTGCGAGCTGCCCTCCTCGTCGCAATGATGGTCGCCCTCATCGCGCTCGCCTTCACACGGACACTGTCGGGCGACAGACCGGACGTGGCCCGCGAACCCACCGAGGCACCAACCGCGACGACAACCTGAGCGGCGAAAAGGACTACGAGACGTTCAAGGTCGGCAACGTCGATGTTGCGGTGATTGTGGGGGCCGGAAACTCGGTCGTGACGTCTTGACCAGGGGAATTGGGGTTCTCAGGCGGCCATGAGGTCCATCCAACCGGAGCATGTGGGGTCTCTTCTCGTCATCGACCTGTCCGGCCGCGAGTTAGATCTGTTCGATGTTGGGAGGTCCGCCCCTGCGACCGTCGCTTCAACGGGCTCAACAGCAAGCCAAGTCATCGACGTCTACGTCTCGGAACGCCGCAACACCACGGCCGTTTCATGGCTTCTCTCCGGGCGACGAAACATCGCTCAGGTAACACGCGGATAACACAAGAGCACACAAACCAGAGCAATCTCAGGCAACGTCAACGAAGACAGGAAAGATCGAGACATCCCAATAACCGCACCGGTTTCGAGCTACTCCCCTGTGTTCTCAACGGTTTGTCGACAACCCTGCATCTGTTCCCCGCCTACAGGTCGACTCACCACTAAATCTGCCCGTCAGCTTGCTCGGCCGGCGTCCATGCGAGCGCGGGCTTCGTGGTGTTCGCTGTAGCCGCTGTCGGGACTCCGGCTGGAGAGATGTTCGCCCGACAGATCGATGGTCACCTTTTCGAGGTGGCCGGTGAAGGCATAGGGAGGTTCATAG
>CAXMQS010000076.1:0-1974 GCA_964195995.1 uncultured Acidimicrobiia bacterium | reverse complement strand
GCTTCCGCCGCGCGTTCGTTGGCCCGCACGGCGAGCCACTGTCGTCCGGTCGGACTGCGCCTGAGGTTCACCACGATCCACATCGCTCCGAGGAGCGCGGCCAGTGTCAGGAAGCCGAACTCCTTTCGCGGAAACGCGGCGCCGACCGCGGAGATGTTGAAATCGATGAAGGGCAGCTCGGCGGGTTCGACCTGCGAACCACCGATTCCGCCCGTGAGCCACGCCCATTTGAAGATGAGTTCCTCGACGGCCACCGCTGCCGCGAGCGAGACGATGGCAAGGGTGAGGCCGCGGATTCGTATGGCCGGGAGGCCGGCGAGCGTGCCGAGAGCGACTGCCGCGATCATGCCGGCGAGAGGCGTCCACGGGAAGCCGATCCCGATCTCCTCTCCGGCCTTGACCATCGCGAAAGCGGCTGTGCCGGCGAGCGCGAACGTGGCGAGCGAGATTTGTCCGACGAATCCGGTGAGGACGATGACCGACAGGGCCATCACTGAGGCGATCGCCGAAAAGATGATCGCGTTGCGCCAGTCGCTGTCGAGAGTGAACAACCCCACAGAGGCAACTCCGACGAACACCAAGGTCACCCAGATGGTTCGTTGGGGATCTGGCGCGGGTGGGAGGCGGGCCGGAAGGAGATCACCTCGGCTGACGGTCCGGTCACTGCGGAGCGTGAGTGCCACGAGTACGAGCAGGAACGGCACACCTTGCGCGAGGCCAACGCCTTTCAGCCAATCCCATTCGGATTGGGCGGCTTGCAGTTCGGACTGGAGCATGCCGATGGCGAGACCGGTGGCTGCCGCGATGCCGACCGATCGGAACCGTGCTAGAAGGGCGGCGCCCAATGCCGGGACGACGAGGAGGCTGGAAGTCGGAGGGTCGAGGCTGTTGAGGATCGGCGCGGCCAGGATCATTGCCAGCCCCGCCAGCACGGTGGCGAGCATCCAATTGAGTGCGCTGATGGCGTCGGCCGAGATCCCCAGGAGCACCGCTCCGGTCTCGTTCTCAGCGTTTGCTCGAGTGGCCAAGCCAAAGTTTGTGTACTTCCCGAGAAGGCTGATCAGGATCGCGGCGACCACCACGAGTCCGGCCAGAAGATACCGGTCGGCATCGACACTCACACCCCCGAATGTCACCAGGTCATCGGGGAGTGGTCCGTCGAGCACGTTGCCGACCGCACCGCTGGGTGGGAACCGCAGGTCCATCACGCCGATGAGATACGTCATCAGGCCGAGGGAGGCGACAATGCGGGCCAGCGGGGGCGAGGTTCGCAAGGGCCGGAAGATGAGCCAGTAGGTCGCCGCCCCCACAATTGCAGCGATCACCAGCGTGACGATCATGGCGCTGCTGGCGGTGGGCCGATCGAGCAGATGGAAACGGGCGGGGACAAAGGGCAGCAGGAGCGGCTGGACGATCTCTCCGGTCTGACGGAACTCGTAGTAGACGAGGGCCAGGTAGGTGCCGATCGCAGCGTGGGCGAAGTTGATGACGTTGCTGGCGCGGTGGGTGACGACCACACCGATCGCCAGCGCAGCGATGACCCCACCGACACCCAGCCCTAGGAGCAGATTCGAAAAGAGTGCGGTCACAGCGGCGGTGGTGTCGGGCTACTCGGCAAACGCACTCTCGAAGAGTGGCACGGTGTCGATCCAGTCCGTGATGAACGTGAGCACGTTCTCGTTGTCGATCGAGAACAGCGTTTGTTGCGGAGCACAGAGTGACTGGAGCCCGGGAACCTGTTCGCCGTCACATGTATAGGGATGGCCCCAGAAGCTCTCGCGGTCTTTCGCGGCACGCAGCGTCTCGATGATGCCTTCGCTCGTGATGTTGTCCGCGCCGAGCTCGACCAGGATCGCGTAGAGGTTCATCATCCCCCGGAACGCAACGGTGCCCGCGGCCTGAGCCGGCCCCTCGTTGTATTCGTTCGACGCTAGGTCGAAGAGCATGCCCTCCACGTCCTCGTCGTCGGGAGGC
>CAXMQS010000075.1:0-116107 GCA_964195995.1 uncultured Acidimicrobiia bacterium | reverse complement strand
CCCACCCGTTCACCAGCGCGTCTACCGGATGGGCCTCGAGCACCTCGGCGTCGTCGTGGGTGAGGAGTTCGACGAGTTCTCGCGAGTCCATCGGGCTGCGCTGACTGGGCAGCAGTTCCAGAGTCCCAACGTCGAGCCGGTCTACGTGCTGTTCGAGGACTTCACCCACGTGAAGTTCTACCGGCGGTCCTTCTTCGACGTCGTTGAGGACGAGGAAGGGCGCTTCGAGGGCTTCACCCACGTTGACGATTGGGTGCCGCAGCAGCTGGTCACCGCCACCGGCCCGAACCCGCTCCCGCGGTGAAGAGAGCTGCGGCCGCCCGCCGCGACATCCCTGATCTCGGCGCTCTCAGCCGAGCGGGGCGTCCGGTAGCGCATAACGCGCGTTCGCCCACGCCCGAATCGACCGACCCGCCCACGCGAGAACCGGCATTCTGAGCGGCTTCGGACACTGACTCCTTCGACCTCCGACGAGGTCACGCCCCGGTGTCCCAGGGTTAACGAATGTTACTAGAGAGCGCGAATAGGCCCCCGAAGGGTTAAACGCCATGACACCATCGTGTTGTCAGTCTTCTGCGTCTGTGCAGCTGGCGGTGTTGAGGAGGAGCGGGTTCTCATCGAGTGAATGTCCGAGGTTGATCCATGCTTGGCAGCGTTGATCCGACGCGGTCTGTAATGCCGCCATCATCTCAGCATCGGAGCACCCAAGGTCCGACTGGGTTTCTGAAAAGGTTTCGTAGTAGATGTCGAAGGTGGTGTCATAGGCGTCCTCAACTCTCGCCTGCTCCTCGTCCAGGGTGCGGTCGTTGTTCACCCGGAACATCTCGTCTTCGACCTCGGCCAGCAGCCCGTTCAGCTCGTCACAGTTCCCAGAATCTCGGAGCTGCTCAAGGGTCGGCAACGCATGGGGTTCTGGATCGGTGGTTTCGCCAGAGCTATCGGAGCAACCTATTGCGACCATCGCAAGCAACACGAGCGCGATTACCGGCTTCGACATCCGCAATCCAGACAAGTATGACATGGAATCCCCTCTCGGTCCGCGAACCCCCGATGGGGGCGTGGTGGGAGGCTACGCCTCTATGCATGGAGGCGTCGGTTCGACCTCAGGCGAAGTCACGCCCTGGTGTGCCAGGGTTCACGAATGTTCCTAGTGGCCTGAGCGCAGAAGTGCCCAATGTGCGATCTACGAACTGGTGCGCTCCGCTGCTCGGCGCTGGGGCGCCACGCCGGCCCAGATGAGCCAACTGAGTGCATTGATGAGGGCTAACGCTATTGCGAGCGTGCTGTTTACCAGGGCGACGCCGATCAGGACCATCCATGAGAACGGTCCTATCAGGTAGTGGTTGAGGACCCGGTTTAGATCCCCGTGGTTGACGTCGGCAGAGAGAATGTTGGTCCTGCGGACCGCATAACGCCAGTGGGCGTGAAAGAGGACAGCGGTGATTAGCTGCCAGCTGGCAAAGCCGACCACAGCGACTCTTTGCTGGTCGTGAGGCGACCCAATGTATTCAGCGAGAAGTCCGGCCGTGAAGGGGAGGAACCCGATTCCGACGAGATAGAGGACCCCCAACGCCAGGAACACGTGGTCAACGCGGTCAACCAGAGTCTGCATCGAATGAACACTCAGCCACCAGACTCCGATTGTCAGAAACCCGAGCATGTAGGCCAGAAACGACGGCCACAAATCACCGAGGGCTTCCAACAGTTGGCCCCCATCTCCGCCTTCCTCGACCACAGGAATCGCGATTTCGATGACCAGAAGCGTGATAGCGATTGCGAACACACCGTCCGTCAATGCCCAAAGCCGATCGGGTGTCATCAAATACCGATTCTTCATCGCACCCAACTTCATACGGGAGGGAACAGGAGAGAAGACGATAATCCGAAACGATCCAGTCTGGCGGCGGCGGGTCGGAGCCTGGTTCAACTCCTGACCGTTGAGCAGCCCAAGCCCACCTGCTCTGTGACCTCAGGCGAGGTCACGCCCCGGTGTGCCAGTGTTAACGAATGTTACAAGAGAGCGCGAAAAGTGCCGTCCTGTGTGTGGTGGAGGATCCAAATCTGACGAAGGGCCAGAGTCTCAAAGGCGAGGCAATGGCCCTTCGGTCAGGGTCTTACTTAATCAGGGTGAACTCGGATCTATTGGAACGCCTTGCAGTTGGTGTAGGGACCGTCATGCACGAAATCGTCGATATACGTTGCGTCCCCAACGAATATGGGATCTCCTCCGCCTGCCGCCAACTTTGAAGCCGGATGGTCAAAGTCGAAATGGATCAGCACCCCCGGCCCATGGCCTCCGTTCCCGGCGTAACTTTCGTTGATACCCGAAATGAACCCTGTCGCGAAAAGGGGCTTAGCGAAGTTGTCGGCTGCCGATCCACCCGAAACCCCCGGCGGGAACGGATTCCCTCCGCTTCCGTTTTGCGCGCAATGCATGCCGGCTATCTCGTGGACAGTCGCCACTGCCGGCAACGCAAACAGGCCTAACGCCATGGCGGCTACAACCGCCACCGATATTGCTCTCCTCATATACCTTCCCCTTCTCCCACCATCATCAGCACCAATAGCCGCTCACTTGTCCAGCTATCCCACTTCGGACCGCGTCTTCAAGGCGCCCGATGGAGGTCCACTGCGCCTCGGGAACTTCCGACGCCGGGTATGGAAGCCAACGGTCGCTGCATCTGTCGGCGAGCCGATGCGAATCCATGACCTACGACACTCTCACGCCGCACTGTTGATCGCCGCTGGAGAGCACCCGAAAGTAATCCAGCAACGCCTCGGCCATGCATCAATTTCCATCACTCTCGACACCTACGGGCACCTCTTCGACGGCCTCGATGAGGCTGCTGCCGACCGGCTCGACGAGGTGGTGGCGCATTCACGCGCGGCCTCCACGCGGCCTGAGCGGGTCGTGGAGGTCGCTGTCGCTTCTCACACGCCGTGAGAAGCCATATAGCGCAAGGGTTTCTTGGGTGGGCGTTGCAGGACTCGAACCTGCGACTTCTTCCTTGTAAGGGAAGCGCTCTAGCCAGACTGAGCTAAACGCCCGAGAGCACCCAGGATAATTGTCAGCGGACGACAGCCCTACGTGCCAGACAGCCGGCCAAGAAGGGACCAAGGTCCCGGGTCAACGACGACGTTGGGGGCGTATGATCGGCTTAGTCACACAAGGAGGCCCGCGCGTGCTCAAGAAAGGCCAAAAGGTCGTCGAACTCACGAAGAAGGTCGGCCAGCATGGCCGCATCGGGAAGGTGGAGGCCACCCACGGCCAGTCGATTGAGGTCCGCTGGAGCGACGGGCATCTCAGCATCGTCTCCCCGGCCAGCCTGACGCCGAAGACCAAGGCCAACGCTGCCAGCGCTCAACACAACTAGCGATCATGAGACTCACCACCTCCGCCTTTGTGGACGGGGACGTCATTCCTGGCGGTTTCGCCTTCTGCGTTCCCGACCCAGACACCCACGTCTCCCTCGGCGCCAACCGCAACCCGGACCTGGCGTGGGACGAGTTGCCGGCCGGCACACTGTCGCTTGTCCTGATCTGCCATGATCCGATCGTTCCAACGGTCGGTGACGACGTCAATCAGGATGGGCGCGAGGTCCCCGCTGATCTCCCTCGCACCGACTTCTTCCACTGGGTACTCGTCGACCTCCCTGCTCATATCAAGAGCATTGGCGAGGGCGAGTTCTCCGACGGCGTGACGGCGCGGGGAAAGAGCGGGCCTGCAGCGCCATATGGCGCCCGCCACGGGCTCAATGACTACACAAGTTGGTTCGCGGGCGATGCCGACATGGAGGGGAGCTACTACGGGTACGACGGACCCTGCCCTCCGTGGAACGACGCTTTGATCCATGAGTATCACTTCACGCTATACGCCCTGAGCGCCGACAGGCTCGGGGTCGAGGGCGACTTCGGTGGCCGTGAAGTGTTGACGGCTCTCCAAGACCACGTCCTCGATCAGGCGACGGTCTGGGGTACCTACACACTCAACCCCAGGCTGGGCGCCTGACACTGCTGACCTAGCGACGACAGTTACATTCGCCGGATGCGCTGGTCGAATGTTGCAGTTGGCGCGCTCGTCTTCCTGACGGGCTGTACGACGACGACCTCTGAGCCGACCGTCACGACGGCACCCCCAGCAACGACCGCGACGACAGTTCCCTCAACGACCACCTCCTCCACGACGACCACAACCAGCACCACTACGACGACTGTTCCCAGTGTTCTTGTCGACGGCGAGGTCTTCTCGGCAGTAGGCGCGCCGCTACCAGGCACGTTGATCCAATCGTCGATCGCTAACGCAGTTGTCAACGAGCTCGGTGCCTTCACCATCGAACTGGTCCCCGGCGACACGGTCACGATCAGTCGCCCAGCGTGGCTCACCCAAGAGATCGAGTGGTCGGCGACCCAAGAAGGTGGGGAATCGATGAACGTCGTCCTCGAGCCTCGCGTTGTCAACGCATTGCGAGTCAGCAGGTACGTGGCCATGGATGCCGAGCTATTCGACGCACACCTCGAGATGGCTGCCAGCTCATCGATAAACGCACTCGTTTTCGACACCAAGGACGAATCGGGGCAGGTGCTCTACGAAACTGCGGTCGCCGAAGCCGACACGCTGGGGGCAGTCAACCCGATTTACGACCCAACAGAGCTGCTAGGTAAGGCCAAGGACGCGGGCCTCTACACCATCACCCGCATCGTGTCGTTCGAGGATCCGATCAGGGTCAAGGCCGATCCTGACACCAAGCTGCGCGGTGCCTGGGTTGACCCAACCAATTCTGATCACTGGGAGTACTACCTCCAGCTGGCCACCGAAGCCTGCGAGCTGGGCTTCGACGAGATCCAGTTCGACTACGTTCGGTTTCCCGCAGGGCTGACTGGGGCAGCACTCGTCGGCACCTTCACTGCCGACGAGAGGGTTGACGCCATCGGCCGCTACCTCGCAGAAGGGGTGGCTCGTCTGCATCCGCTGGGATGTGCGGTATCGGCCGACGTCTTCGGCATCATCTTCTCGAGCCCAACGGACGAGGGCATCGGCCAGCGCGTCGAGGAGGTAACGGCGATTGTGGACGTGGTTAGCCCGATGCTCTACCCGAGCCACTACTCGAACGGCTGGCTTGGTTTCGCCGACCCCAATGATCACCCGGGTCCGGTAATCGCCGACGCCCTCGACGACGGCGCACCGCGCCTGGCGCCGACGGCAATCGTCAGGCCATGGCTGCAGGCGTTCTATTACGTGCCGTCGCAGATCCTGGCCGAGATCGACGAGGCATCACAACGTGGACTCGGCTGGATGCTGTGGAACGCCGGAGGCAACTACTCCCCCGATGCGTTACCGGCCGAGCCGGTGCCCTAGCTCAAAGTGTCAACGGCCTCTAGCCGCCCCGCCGCACCAGCGCTAAGGAGAGGTGACGAAAGAGGCCAATATGACAGAGTCCGGCCCGATCAACTCGGTTGATGCCAGGGGGATTCATCTCTCCGTAGATCTGCTCGAGAGCGTCGCCGCCGGCCTCGATGAGGTGGCGGTCGGAGATGAGATGGCGGTCGTCGCGGACGACTTCGGGCCGATCGACACAGACCTGCGCAGCTGGAGTCAGGTAACTGGGCATGAGGTGGCGTCAGCCACCGCCTCCGACGGGGCCACGCGCTACATCATCGTGAAGGGACCGCCGCTGCCGATGGTCCACAAGCTGGCTGCCGTGGCGTCGAGCGCCGAGCCAGACGAGCTGGCGTGGCCCATCGGGCTCGCCAGGGCGGCCGCCCTCGAAGGGCTTGAGGTCTCAGTGTTCTTCCGCGGCGACGGGGTGCGGGTGTTGAGCCGCTTCTACGAGCCACGCCGCAGGTTCGGCGACTGGCTACGGCGGCGACGCCAGCCTCATCCGCACAGTGACGTCTTCCGGCTCTTCGACCACGGTGCCCACATATACGCCTGCGCAGTGTCGATGGAGGAGAACGGCATTACCCCCTCAGACCTGCTCTTCGACAACATCATCGTCGCCGAATACGCCACGATGATGGCCGTCATCAGCGAGTCCGACATCCACCTCGCCGGCTGAAAGCCGGCAGTGACCTAGACGTCAGGAGCCGTAGGACACCTGGCAGAAGCCGTGGTTGCAGTAGCCGCCCGGATTCTTGGCCAGATACTGCTGGTGATAGTCCTCGGCGTAGTAGAAGGTTCCGGCCTCTTCGATCTCGGTGGTGATCGTGCCGAATCCCCCATCGGTCAGCTTGACCTGATACGCGTCGCGGGACCGCTTGACCACGGCCAGCTGGTCGTCCGTGGTCGTGTATATGGCACTGCGGTACTGCGTGCCCTGATCATTGCCCTGGCGCATGCCCTGGGTCGGGTCGTGCTGTTCCCAGAACGGCCCCAGAAGTTCGTCGTAGGAAACGGCACCTGGGTCGTAGACAACGATGACGGCTTCGGCATGGCCGGTGCGGGTGGTGCATACCTCCTCATAGGTGGGGTTGGCGGTGTAACCGCCCATGTAGCCGGCGGCTGTCGTGTACACGCCCGGGATCTCCCAGAAGATGCGCTCGGCGCCCCAGAAGCAGCCCATCGCGAAATAGGCGACCTCGTGACCTTCGGGGAAGGGCGGGTGGATGGAACTGCCGTTGACGAAGTGGGTGTCAGCAGGCTCGATCGGCTCGGGCCGTCCCGCGATGGCATCGTCGGGGCTGATCATTTCTGATTTCTTGTTGAACATAAGTCTCCTCCAGCCAGTTCAACGACCAGCGGTGCCCGAGTGTTCCCCGATAAAGGCCAAAACCCGCCGCCACGCATCGCTGGCATCGTCCGCGTGATCAGCGTAAGAGCGATCGAAGAAGGAGTGCGGGGCATCCGGATACACCACCAGCTCATGGGTGACTCCCCCTGCCGTCAAGGCCGCGTCGAAGGCCGCGATGTCCTGCGGCGGGATCGACGGATCGTCTCCCCCCATCAGCCCCAGCACCGGACACTCCATCTCACTCACCCGCTCGACTACCGAGGCTGTACCGATCGGACGGCCCGGGCGGGTGGGCATCCCGTAGAACCCGATGGCGCCGGAAAGGCCGTGGCCCGCCGCCGCTTGGTGCCACGAGTTGGAGCCACCGAAGCAGAAGCCAACGGTGAACAGCTTGCGGTCGGGATGGTTCGTCCGCAGGAGCTCGGCCGCGGCTGCCACATCTGCCACCAGCCCTTCCTCTGTGACTTGGTTGACGTGGGGCATGAAGTCGAATTCGTCATCCCTCGCGCCCCGGCCTTCAGTCCGCCCGAAGTAGTCGATAGCCACGGCGGCATGTCCTGCCTGAGCGATGCACTTCGCCAACTCCTTGTAGTACCCGTAGAGACCGCGAACGTCCGGCAAGACGATCACGCCGGCGTCTGCCGACTCGCCAAAGGCCTTAAATGCCATGAACTCATTGCCGTCGCTGGCAGTCAGCGTCACGTCATGGGACTCAACTGCAACGCCGTTGTCGGCGATTGGGGGCAACGCCTCGGCGTCGAAACACATATCAAACCTCCGGCAAGCGAGCCTAGCTGTGGTCGGTAGCGGCGAGCGCCGCGACGACGGAGCGGAGCCGGAGAATGAATTCCTCTTTCGAGAACCGGGCGGCGTGGGAGCGCACCTCCGCTTCGTTCCACGGATGATCTGCAGCCTGCAGCATGGCCTTGGCGATCGATCTCGGTTCGGGCGTGTCGAAGAAAACCCCGGTCTGATCTGGGCGTACCGAGTCCAGGAAGCCACCCGCGCCCAAGGTCACCGACGGCTTGCCGAAGGAAGCAGCCTCGATCGGTGTCAGGCCGAAGTCCTCGTGGGCGGCGGTCACCAACGCCAAGCAATTGGCGTAGAGCCACCGCAGGCGGGCGTCGTCAACACTGCGGACGAACCCAACATTGTCGGGGGCGGCCGCCACCAGTGAGTCTCGCTGTGGCCCTTCACCGACGACGATGAGCCGATGTGCCGGAAGCTCACCCATAGCGGCGATTACCGCGTCCACGTTCTTGTAGCCCATAAGCCGTGACACGACCAGAAAGAACCCCGGCTCCGTCTGCGCCATGGCGTTCTGACGGCCATCGACGTTGACAACATGAGGCGGATGCAAGACCTCGGCGTCGATCCCGTAGACCTGTTCGATCCGCTCCCGCACAACGGACGAGTTGGCGAGGTAGAGGTCGGCGCTGGCGGCGGCGGCTTGGTCCCAGCGCAGCAACGGTCTGCGCAGCAGCCCCATCGCGGTTCGACGCGCCGCCGTGGTGCCGTAGTCGTCCGCCAGATAGAGCCACCGTGCCGGCGAGTGGCAATACACCAGCTTCTTGGCCCCAGGAGCGGTGACGCCGTGAGCCCACCCACTGGAACTGGCTATGACAACATCGGCGTCGATGACCGTCGATCCGAAGGATCTGGCGAGGAACGGCAATGCGTACCTGTGATGGCGGCGCAGCGCGCCGATCCGATTCAAGGAAGACGTTCTGATGTCTAGGCCGCCGAACTCGGGGTAGGTCCTCTCCGCCTCGTACAACGAGGTGTATATCGGAGCCTCCGGAAACGCTTCGGCCATCGCCAACACGACGCGCTCGGCGCCGCCCCGTTGCGTCAGATAGTCGTGGGCGATAGCGACCCTCAAGAGACACCCCCCTCGACGGGACTCCACGGGCCGAGTCGCCCTGCTAGTCCGTCTGCTGTTGCCTGGAGGTACGTTCGGAATGCTCGCAAGGGCTGCAGCGAGCGATGACGGACGCAGGCGACGAGCGCCATGACACCAAGCGCCGCGTGCTTGGCGGCGAGGATCATGCGGTAGCGCAGCCGATTGGTAACGCGCTCCGTCGATTCGAAGTAGACGCTGTTGCGGATGGTGTAGTACATCCGGCGCAGCTCCTCGGGACTCTGCACCGAGAGATGGGCCACCGGCGACATCGATTCTCCGTCCGCTCGCCACCACGCCCGGTCGATGTCGATCACGACGCTCTCGGGGACGAGGCGAATCGGCGTTCCGTTCTTACGGAATCGGTGGGTGTACTCGGTGTCGTCGGCATACATCACGAAATCCGCCCGCGGGAGGCCCGCCGCCAAAAAGGCATCGCGCGAGGCGAAGAAGCCCCCGAAGGTTGCGAAGGGGAGCTCCCGCGATCCGCCACGCCTCGTTGACAACCCGAAACGGCCGAGCAGACGCCGCACGTATGAGCCGAACGTGTCTGGCGCTTCATAGACAGGCATGCCACCGCCACTCGAGGCGAACCGCGCCACCCGGTCGTAAGAGGGGCGCAGGCTCTGCAGCGCCACATCGCCGTCCTTGCGGCCCGCATGGTTGACCAGTTCTGCCAACGCCCGCTGCTCGGGCCGATTGTCGTCGTCGAGCAGCCACACGAAATCGACGTCTTCGGTGGTGGCGCGAGCAATGCCGGCGGCGTATCCCTCAGCGGAGCCGGAGTTCTCCGGCCTCTCGACAACAGCCACCCTGTCGTCTGTGTGGGCGGCCAACAGCCTTCGGGTGTCGGCGGAGGCGCCGTTGTCGACGACGATGATGACCTCGATACGGTCGGCATCGTCAATGCTCTGCAGTGCCGCCAACACCTCCATGAGGTAGGACCCGCGATCTCCGTAGGTCACGGTGACGACTGCCACTGAGGGATCTGCCAGCCCACCCGGCGACGGGCTCAGCTGGGCGTCGACTCCAGCATCGACCCCAGCGCCGACTGCAGCGTCGACTGCAGCGTCGAGCGGCGGAAAAGTGCCCAAGCGGCCAGCGAAGCCGTGCCAGGACGCCCGCAGGTACACCACCAGGTTGCGCAGCGCGGTGAGGCGGCGCGTCTTGGCGGCCGATAGACAGCAAACCACCGTCATGACGAGGTGCTTGGCGACCATGTTGGCCGCGTACTCGAAACGATTGGTGACCCGCTGGCTTCTCTCGAAGTGAACGCTGTTGCGGACCGTGTAGTACATACGCCGCCGTTCCTCGGCCAGCTCCACCCTCGGCGTCACGGCCGAGGTGACGCCGAGGCGCTCGCCTGCAACCTCCCACCAGGCTTCATCCACATCCTCGACGACCGCCTTCGGCAGCAAACGAAGACGCCACCCCGCTGCAGAGATGCGATGGGTGTACTCGCTGTCATCGGCGTAGATGACGTAGTCGCGGCGCGGCTCCCCTGCGGCAGCGAAGGCTTCGACCGGGGCGAAGAAGCCTCCGAACATCGCCCACGGCATCTGGGGCGCATCGTCGGTCTGGCGAGGCAGCCTCCTGGCAGCTCCGAGGCGATGGCGGAGCGACTCTCCAAGGAAGCCGTTGGGATGTCCGAACACGTCCTGGGGATGCACTCCAGCTGCCAAGCGCCGCAGCGGCTCATAACTCGGTCGCATGCACTGGAAAGCGCTCGACGCGCCGTAGGTCTCAGCGGCGGCCAACAACTCGGTAAGCGCGGACGGTTCGGGGCAGTTGTCATCGTCCAGCAGCCACATGTAGTCGGCATCGATCTCGAGACCGCGAGCGATCCCCGCTCCGAATCCGATGGCAGAACCGCGATTGGAGCCAAGCGACACGATCTCGACCTCACGCCCAGCCAGCATCGACCTGGTCGCGGCGGCGGCGCCGTTGTCGACGACAATCGTTGCGACGATGGCGTCGCCACCGGCGAGCCTGTCGACCGCATCGAGCATGGCGGTCAACTCGGAGCGACGGTCGCCATAAGTCACGGTGACGATCACAACCCTCTTCACGATGCAGCCCCAACCGCTTCGCGAGACCGCAGCGCTTCGACCACATCCACCCGAGAGGGGCTCAGGACCGCGCCAACAGTGGCTGAAGCAATGCCAATGAGGAGCCGAGGCACAGCAGGGATGCCGCTGGCGGCCAGCATTATCACCAGGACCACGGCGCCGATGGCCAGTGGCCACGTCAACACCTCCGCGAGTGGCAGACGACCGATGACACGCTTCACTATGAACATCGAATGGACGATCGAGAACGTCTCGGTTGCCAGGACGGCGAGCGCCGCCCCGAGGAAGGAGACCCTGCCTATCAGGTACCACGCCGCAGCGAGGTTGAGGACCGCCACCAATACGGACTGTCGAAGAAGCGCCCGCTGTCTGTGTGTCGCCACCATGACCGACGCGTTGACGACGCCGAAGCCCATGAGGACTGTCGCCGCCATCAGCACTACAAGAGCCACGCTCGGGCTGGCGACACCCCAGGGGGTGTCGACGCCAACGAAAAAGCCCGTGCCGCCGAACCAGTCGAGGATGTCATGCGACGAGATCGCCACGACGACCGCAGCTGGGATCAATACCGTCATCAGGAGGCGAGTCGCTCGTACATAGTGGGTGCGGCGCTGCCCTTGATCTTCTGTTCTGCTCAGCAATGGGAGGAGCAGGCCCGCTCCGATGACCGCCAAACTGATCAGGACCTCGACCAGCTTCCACAACGCCCCATAGACGCCCGTCTCGGCATCGGTCGTCAAGGCAGCCATGACCAGCGTGTCCGCTCGGGCATAGACGACGCCGAGCACCGGGATCAAGGCGAGGGGTGCCGCCCGGCGCGCCATGCCTCTGCTGAGCAGCCCCAGCCGGGGCTTCGGAAAGAGGCCGCGGCGCAGAGCAGGAAGGAGCATGAATCCAAGACCAACGGCCTGGGAGGCAACCAGCACCGAAAGCGTCCCCACCATCGAGGCGTCGCGTCCGATGGCGATGATCAGTCCGCCCATCCAGGTCAGCCTCGACAAGACCTCGCTCCAAACACCCGGCCACGGGTCGAAGCTGGCTAGGAAGAGCGCGCCGAACGAGTTCAGCAACAAGACGACCGGCACCCCGAACAGGGCGACTACCAGCGCCCTTTGCATCTCACCATCGAGCTGGAGCCCAAGTACCACGGCGACGGCGAGCGACAGGGCAATGGCGCTCGACCACACCCGCAGCGACCAGTATTGGCCCAGCCAGTTCCCGCGAGAAGCGTCATCCAGTCGCTGCCAGTCGCGCGAAACGAGAAGGGGCAAGCCAAGGTCGGCAACGGTTGCCACCACGAACGCCACAGTTAGCGCGACGGCGAAGCGACCGTAGGAAGCTGGCCCCAGGTGCCGAACCAGCAACGGAGCCGTTATGCCGACGCTGGCAAGGCCTGCGATGCGAACGAGTGCCTGGGTGCCTCCACCGAAGACGGCACGAGCGTTATCGACGCGATCTAGGGAGGGACTAGTCACATACCTTCAACGGCCCATTACGCCCCTGACTTGAAGGCTTCTCAGGGCTTCAAGGGTTGGCCAAAGAAGCCGATAACACCGATGTGCAAGCAATCCAGGCCGTAAGGCCAGCTCCACTGGTAACGCCGGTGCTCCGCCGCCGCGTCGTAGCCCGTCGTCTGCTGGTCGCCGACGCCCTCGTTGTCGCAGGTGCCAGCCTGGTCGCCTACTGGCTGCGGACCGCAGTGGGCTCATCCGGCGTGCTCGAGCCGCTCAACAACGAGATCCCCACGGCCATCGCCGTCATTCCCCTGTGGCTGACTGTTCTCTACGCAGCCGGCGCCTACTCGCCATATCACCTGGCTGCAGGGGTTGCCGGGATTCGTCGCTTCCTCAGCGGTGCGTCCATGTCGATGATCGCCCTCGGCTTCCTCTCCTTCGCTGCCAATCTCCAATTGTCCCGGATCTACGCCCTCATCCTCTTCCTCTGCGTCGTTGTCGGTGGCGTCGTCTCGCGGACGGTGACCCGCGCATCTCTTCGGCGCAGCTGGAGCCGCGGCGAAGGCGTGCAGCGGACGCTCATCGTCGGAGTCAACGAGGAGTCCATCGCGGTCGCTGATGCCATGCGCCAAGACGGTGAATCGGGCTACGAGGTAGCCGGATTCCTCGACGACCGCCATCCCATTGGCTGGAAGGTCCTTGGCGATCTCTCGGTGATCGGGCCGATCCAAGAAGACGCTGTTTCCGTCGCCCACCACCACGGCGCAGGATTGGTCGTTGTGGCACCTTCGGCGGTCGCACCGGGAACCTTGCGACGGCTGGCCGTTGGGCTCGAGGGCTCCGACATCGACCTGGCGATCGCTCCATCCCTCTTCGAGGTGGTAACTCGTCGCTTGACGGTCGAATCGATTGGCAACGTGCCGCTGCTCCAGGTGAAACAGATCCGGCTCGACGGCTTCCGCGCCTTCACCAAGAGAACCCTCGACGTCATCGGCGCGCTGCTGCTCATAGCTGTTACCTGGCCGGTGATGGCAGTCGCCGCCATGACCATCCGCTTCGACTCAGCGGGACCCACCATCTTCAGGCAACGTCGAGTCGGAAAAGATCAGCGACCGTTCACGATTCTGAAGTTCCGGACGATGACTGATGGCGCCGAGGAGCACCTGGGTGAAATCGTTCAGTTGAACGAGGCAGGACACCACTTCTTCAAGATCAAACAGGACCCGCGGGTCACCGCAGTTGGCAAGACTCTGCGGAAGTGGTCGATAGACGAGCTCCCTCAGCTATGGAACGTCTTGCGAGGAGACATGTCGCTCGTTGGGCCACGACCCCCGCTCCCCGCTGAGGTCGCCCGATACGAGGAATGGCATCTGCGTCGCCTCCGGGTGCGCCCCGGGATCACAGGCCTCTGGCAGGTGTCAGGCCGGTCCAACGTCGAATTCGATGAAGCTGCCAGGCTCGACATCTTCTACATTGAGAACTGGTCCGTCGGACTCGACATGGCCATCGCCCTGCGAACGGCCCGCGCCGTCCTTGGCCGGGATGGTGCCTACTGACCGCAGAAGGGCGCCGCTTGAGCGGTGTAGTTCTCGGTTCCCATCGCCATCGCCAACGGGGTCGACGTCGCCTCGTCGGCCGCCAGCCGTGCCCCCTCACATCCATCGATGCGACCGGCCAGGTCTACGTGTAGGCGATAGGCAACTGCCGCGACACCGCCCAGGTTCCACCCCGGGTAGTCGTCAAAGCGCTCGATGGTCCTAGCCACGACGACCTGAGCCTCCTCGAAGTGGCCCGAGGCCGACAACTGAGTGGCGGCGTCGAGGCGAACCCCGAATCCGGCTCGTTCGGCGGCGGTCACCACATCACCCGCATCGCCGGTCCCGGTCCTGAGGCCAACAACGGCATCGAGCATCCGCAGGCCGGGATCACCGGGATTCCAGGCCTCGGCACGGTCGATGATGCTTTGGGCTCGTTCATAGTCGCCGGCGTCAATGGTCCGCTCGGCGATCGATGATGCCGCTTCGAGGTTCCAGGCAGCGTGCACTACGCCGCCAGTGCCGGGCCGGCCCTCGAGGTATCCGGCGCCAAGAGCGATGACCAACAAGGCGGCAACCGGGACCACCATCCAGCGGGTGCCCTGGCGCGGCTCGTCGGAGCCAACTACTACCCCGGCCGCGATAGCGAAAGCCATCGCCAAGATGGGGAACAACCAGTCGAAATCGGCGCCGGCATGGACCGCCAGAGCCAGCCAGACCGCGGCGGCGCCCATCGCGACCCGCGACCGCAGACCGGCCTGGGGACGCCGCAACGCCGTGATGGCGGCGATAGCGATGGCGATCAGCGCCAGAGCGAAGGGGACACCCAATGCCACACCGCCTTCGGCGAAGAATTCGATGTATTCGTTGTGCGCATACGACGACGGGTTGACCGCGCCGTCGGCCCAACGCGCCGATGCCAGACGATACGAGCCGACACCGCTGCCGGTGAGGGGGCTGTCGACGAACATCGCGCTGGCTGCTTTCCAGTGAGCGACCCTGGCGGAAGACGACTCTGCGGCAGGCTGTGAGTCTCCGCCTTCCGACATGGCGGCGCCGGGAAGGTGGGTGAGCACGACGAACGCCATGACGGAAGCTGCGCCGATGAGCGCCCACCGCCGCCAACTCCGGGGCTGTGCCACGATCGCCGCGACGACTCCGACGCCGAGAGCGACCAGGCTGCCACGCGATCCGGAGAGCACGACGGCGGCCGCGGCCAGGCCGGACATGGCCCCGAAGGCGAGGCGCCACCGTTCGCCCGTCGCGGCAACGCCGAAGGCGACGGCGACGGCGGCCATCAGCACGCCAGACTGGTTGTGCCAGGGCAGCGCCATCCAGCGATCGACTGACGAAGCGCTCAATGAGCTTCCGTACCACACTTCCAGCCCAACCCACCACACACGGACACCCACCACGAGGGCGATCGCCGCTATCGCCTTCGGGCCCCACGGACGGCGCCAGATGGCGACCGTCGCCAGACCGGTGATGACCATCGCCGAGTAGGCCAGCACAGGGGCCACCATGTCGGCGCGGTACGAGGCTGTTGCCGCGCTGAGAGCGATCCCGATGCCAATGGCGGCGACCACGAGGCCGGCGCGCCTGTTGAGTGTCGAAAGGCCTATGGCCGCAGCCGGAATCGCCGCCAGCATTGGCGCAAGGGCTGCCACAGCGTCGCGGATGTCAACGCCGCCGTAGGTGCGAGCGAGGCGCCACATCGCGAAGGCCACGGCCAATGAAGCGACACCCTCCGCCGTGATGCGTCGCCCACTGACTATCGCCTCAAGGCGCGGCCGATCGAGGAGGGAACTAGTCACCTCAGAGTTGTCGGCACGCTGCCACCCGGCATTGAGCGTGGGTACGCTCCCGTCGTGTCAACCATCAGACCCTCGGGCAAGGCCGTGATCATCGAAGACGGCCGCGTACTGCTGACCCGCAACCACGAGTCGGCAATGGAGAAGGAGGAGTTCTGGCTGCTGCCCGGCGGTGGACAGCGCCACGGCGAAGCCCTGCAGACGACGGTGCGTCGCGAGGTACTCGAGGAGACCGGCCTCGAGGTTGAGGTCGGCGAGCTGTTGCTCGTTCGCGACTACATCGGCGCCCATCACGAGCTGGCTGAGGTGTCAGAGCGGCTGCACAACGAGCATGCGCTGGAGTTGATGTTCCGCTGCACCGTTACCGGGGGCTCACTCGGTGCTGGCCACAGAGCCGACGACTTTCAGATGGAAGTGGCGTGGGTAGGACTCGAAGACCTAGGCGCGATCCGCGTTTTCCCCGGCGCCCTCGCCACTCTGCTGCCCGCTATCGCTGCCGGTATCTCCACCGGGGTCTACCTCGGGGACATCAACTGATCTAGAGCGCCTCTCTACCCACCGCAGCAGGTAGAGCACTGCGATCACCGGGACTGTGAAGATCAGAAGCTCGTCCCATCCGGCCTGGTGAGCCAGCACTAGCCCGCCGCCAACAGGGCGAGGCCGAGACCGGTCAATGCCACCATCAGGCCGAGCATGGCGTACTGGCTGCGCACGGCTCGGTCCTTGGGGAAGACGGCCAATGCCCTGTCGTGAGCAAGGACGATCGCCGCGACGTGACCGCCAAGGATCGCGGTCAGTTGCACGTACCAGATCGATGTCGGGCTGAGCCAGAAGTTGATGCGGTTCGCAGCCGTCCCGAAGAAGTCGCTGCCAAGGCCAAGCGGATCGCTGGCGACCGCAGTAACCAGCTGACCCTCGAAGATGATCAGCGTGAAGTAGTGGGCGACGGCATAGGCGAGCGCGATGGGCACCAAAGTGTGAGCGAAGGAGGAGGCGACCTGCGACACCGACAGGCTGGCTCCTGCTCGGGCGGCCCCCCACGATGCCAGCCAGTATGCGGCATAGATGACAGCAACGGCTGAGACCAGAGCCAGTGTTCCGAACCACTCCTCTCGAGCGGTTTCCCCCCAGGTGTCACCCCACCACTCGGTCGAGCTCAGCCCGTCGTAGGTCACCGTCCCGATCATCGCGGCGACGAACACCGGCATTCCCCGACGTACCGGAAGCTGCGGGAGTCGACGCAGCCAGCCATGCCATCTCCAGTCGCCACTGTGATCGATCTCGAGCGGAGCGATGGCACCGATGTAGGCGTTGTACGGAGTGAAGGCATCGAACGACCCGAACGCCGTGTCCTTGTCGGTGAGAACCACTACGGCACCTAGGTAGAGCGAGTAGAGGAGGGCGGCGGTGCCGATAACGATCGGGTTGGCCGAGTCGGTATGCACCAGCTCGAGCCATGTGAAGGCCACGAACACCGCGGTCGCCGGCCAGACGCCGAGGGCCATGACGCCAGGAAACGCCGGCCGCTCACGGTCCCCGGCCATGGTCCGCCACGGATTGAGATGTCGGTAGAAATCGCCGACGACGGCGCCGGCGAATGGGACAACCAGGATGAAATACACCCACAGCAGCACCGGAGCCGCGTTTGTCCGACGGTCCTCGCCGATGATCCCGGCACCGATGGTGAGAGCAAGGCCCATGATCCCGATAACGGCAAGCACCGCCAACGGCCAGCGGCCCCAACTACCGAGAACGCGGCCCGCCGACGGAACCTGCAGCCGAGGTTCCGGCCACAGAACGGCGAGGGCCGCGAACGAGAGCGCCAGCACAACTGCCCCTCCGACGATGAAGTACGAAACCGGCACCGGCAGATCGGAACGGCCACCGATGCCGTGCGCAGAAGCCGGCGCCGCGGCCGTCATTGCAACAGCAACGAGGCCGATCAGTGTCGATGTGCGCCGTATCACCGCCGGAGGTTATCTGCGCACTATGAATCGACGACGATGGTCGTGACTCCGACGAGCGGCACGACGGCGTCGGCGGAGGTGAATGAAAGCCAGTCGATGGCCCATTGGATAAGGACTCCGGTCACGTCCTCGGGCCCACCGTAGGCGAAGTCTTCCAGCAGCGAGGTATCGACAACGGGAGCCTCCAGCTCGATCACCCCGTCACGGGTTGGTGATGGCAGCGCTCCGGTCGACCCGAAGAACGCAAGAAAGTCCGCCGGATCACTGGGCGGCATGAAGGCGGCCGGGTCGACGCCATCCCGTACCAGGAGATCCACGAAGGCGTTCACTACCGCCCCGCCCGGAGAACTCCCCTCGAGGCTCCACGAGATGTGGCCGCCATCTTCGGTCAGTGAGACCTCGTCCACCACGAGAACGATGCCGTCACCGAGGCTGACCTCTATCGACGTCGGTGCCAACAGCAGCGGCAGCCCGTCTGGGACATCGAGCGTGTAGAGCTCGTCGCCTCCACCCTGCAGGACACCCTCGCCAGTCAGGACGATGCTCTCGAGAGATCCGGCGGCGACGCCCGCGGCGTCGAAGGCAACGGTGAAAGTCCCCGGGGCCCCGACGTTGCGGAACTCGGCCAGCATCGGGAAGTCCGAGCCGGAAGCCCGCAGCGTCCAGTCGCCGGCGCCGAACCCAGCGGTCTCCTCTGCATCGAGTCCGGCCAGGACTGCCTGGCTCAACGAAACGAACACGATCGGGTCACGGATCAGCACGCGCTCGGCCCGCACCGCGACTCGATCATTGACCTGCACGTAGCCGGGCGGAAAGCCGACGGCTCCCGCCGGGGTGATGGTGGTCGTTGTGGCCGGAGGGGTTGTGGGGACTGCGGTTGGGGCAGGCTCGTCGTCCGCAACGGCCAGGTACCCACCGAGGACCAGCAGGCCGCCGATAACGACACTGCCCAGCATCATTGGAAGGCCGCTCTGATGCTCTCGATCCGGACTCTCGTCCTCGAGCGGCGAGCGCATAAGCGATTGCAGCGGGTCGTGCTCAGCCATCCGTCAACCCTCCAGCGCTCATTACCAACGGCCGTACCACCCGCGTCCAGTTGTGCGAGACAACGGCAACGGTGAATGGATCAGACAGCTCATCGCCAACATAGGTCAGCTGGACCCCGCCATCCACGGGCCCCACATTGGTCCAATCCGGACCTATTCCCGTCACTCGGGGCGCCGCCTCGAATTCCGCTCCGAATCCGCCACCCGCCGACGCGAAGCTGTCCGTGTTGGCCTCGACGGTGAGCTGCACCAGGGTGCTCGACGTCTGGGCGATGACGCGACGCACTCCAATGGCGATGTCCTCGTCGAGGGAGATGGGAGCGGTGTCATCCCACCTCAGGCTCAGGATGTGCTCGATGGGCAGCCTGATGCGATAGGACTCGAGGGTGATACTCCCGACCTGGTCGAGCGTGAAGCCCTCGGGCACAGGGAAGCGGGCTGTCGTCGCCCTTACATTGGCGGTCGTTCCCGTGATCTTTCCTCTAACTGTTGACATGCTCCAGGTCTCGGGTGCCACAACGGCATTGTCCGGGTTCACGAAGATGGTCGGGAAGGAAACAGCCGCCTCGTCGACCAACTCGTAGGAGAACACCACCTCCCGCTCGGCAAGTTCGAGAGAGAGTGGAATCAAACGCGTCGGCCCCAGCGAAACAGGCTTGGCCGGACTCACTGCAGCCAGAACGGTGGTCGCAGCCTCGGCCGGCCGACTCGCGACCCCCGATGGGCCAAGCCACAGACCGAGGGCTGCCGCGACCGCACCGAACGCCGCGCCCCCTACCGCCACAGGCCATCGCATGAGGCGACAATACCCCCTGCGATGGTCACCCAATGGCGCAGGTAGCCTCCAATCCGTGCGTTTCATCACCTATGCCGCCCTCGTCGTGAGACGCCTCTGGGCCAAACGCGGCATCCTCGTCGGGTCGTTCCTCGGCGCCACCCTGGTGACTTCGCTGCTCGTCATCGTCCCGCTCTACGAGTCCTCGATCGCTGCCATCGATCTGCTATTCACCTTCCGTCAGGCGCCGGCGGCTCAGGTGGACGTGCGCGCCGCCGCCAACCATGTGCCTTTCAGCCCCGAGATCGCAGCAGACAACCGAGCCCTCGTCGACAGCGCTCGGCAACGCATCGGTGTGTGGTTCCCCGATGCCGTCGAACGGTCGCAGTCTCGCGAGGTGGTGTTCATCCCCCTCGATACGCCGGTGGACAAGGTGGCGGCAGCCGAGGTGTGGCGCGAGGCTGCAACCGCTTGGATGACAGAGGCCACCGCCAGCGCGGGCCTCACTGACGATCCGACCGAGCTGTTGCTTGGCTGGCTGGCCGGGTCCTTCCTTCCGGCCGAGATCACAACACCCGAGATCATCGAGGCGATCGGGGAGCTGCCGTTTCCGCCCTACCCGACCCCGGCCCCAGAGGCCACCGTCGGCCGCATCTTCACGGCCCCCGACCTCGCCAACCGTATCGACGTCACCGCGGGCACGATGGGCGATGCGAATGCGGAGGCTCTGCAAGTGGTGCTTGGCTTCAACCTCGCCCGCGTCCTCGGCCTCGGACCCGGAGACGAAACGATCATCAAGCCGATCGTCAGCGCTCCTTCGACCTTCGAGATCGCAGAGGTCGTCGGCATCGCCTCGCCCGTTGACGCCTCCTCCGTGCTGTGGCAAGGAGCATTACCGGGAGACCAGATCTACGTGACCCCAGCGGCTTTCGATCGGTGGCTCGTGAAGGCCCCGGTCGATCCGCTTGACGACCCCTGGTTGCGTATCAATCGGGGGCTGGGACCGATGAACGGCACCCAGGCGTGGGCAATGGAGATCGACCGCGAGTCGGTGTTGCTCGAGGAGGTCGATCAGCTCGACTCCAACATCAGATCCTTCACCGCCGAGCTCGGCCGCAACGGCGTCATCACGACCACTGCCATCCCGACACTGCTCGAGGAGTTCGATGTGCGCTCGGTCGTTTTCGGTGCCCCCATCTTGGCGATGCTCGCCCTCGTCGTTGCCGGCGCTCTCTACTTCCTCATCTACACGGCTGCACTGACGGTCGAGAGAGAGGGCACGGAGCTGGCGCTCTTGCGAACCCGCGGAGCCAGCGCCTGGCAAACGGTTGGGATCCACCTAGCGCAATCGGTTGTCATCGTGGCGGCGGCGGCGGCCCTAGCACCATTCGTTGCCAGGGCCATGGTGACCCTGACGGGATTGGTGCCACCCATGTCCGACCTCACCGGCGGGGAGCCGCTGCGGGTCGCCGAGGATCGCTCCATCGTCCCCTTCGTCTTGGCCGGCGCGACATTGGCATTTCTCTCGATGGGCCTCGCCATCCTTCCCTTCGCCCGACGCTCTGTATTGGAGCTGCGGATGCTGGCGGCGCGGCCGACGCGCCGGTCCGTCTGGCAGAAGTACTACATCGACATCTTCGGCATCATCCTGGCGGGCATCCTCCTCTTCGAGCTCCGCCAAAGGGGCCTCGTTGAAGACACCGCGGACCCTGGCCTGGACCCGTTCGCCATCGCCTCCCCCGCGCTCTTCCTCTTCGCCGGCGCGTTGGTCCTTCTTCGTGTCCTTCCCTACATCCTGCGAGCGTTGGGCTGGCTCCTCACGAGGTCGAAGAGCTTGTCAATGGCCCTGCCGGGCTGGCACCTCGGAAGGAATCCGGTTCCGTACGGCCGGTTGGCCCTTCTTATCTGGCTGACGACCGGGTTCGGAGCCTTCGCCCTCACCTACGCCCAAACCCTGAGCAACTCTTATGCAGATCGCGCCGCCTTCGCGGCAGGGACCGACGGCAGGCTGATCGCCCCAGAGATCGGCCTAATTTCCACCGAAGACGGCCTCGAGTCCGCCGCCGTCTATCGCACCAAGGGAGCTCCGCGTGGGTCCATCAGGACCACAGCGTCAGAGACCCTGGCGGTCCGACCGGAAACGTTCGCCAGCGTTGTCGCGTGGCGCAGCGACTACGGAGACCCTCCATCTCAAACATTCGGAATGCTGCGCCCGAGCGGACCGCCCGACCTTGGGGTGGAGCTGCCGGCCGGAGCGACTGGGATCACCTTCGAGGCCGTCATGGTTCCCCTGCCGCTAGCCGACCAGGATCCCGAAGTCACCGACCCCCGTGACCTGTCACTGGTGATGCGGGCGGTCGACGAGAGAGGTCGCATCTGGACGTTCGCCTCCGGGGCCATCGACGACCATTCATGGTCGACGTACGAAATCCCGCTGACGGCGCAAGGGGCCGTGTACGACACACCCGGCGCCGAGGTGGCAGGCCAGCTTGTGATCCAGTCCATGTGGTTCGAGCGGCCGGTCTCGGGGAGTGCCTCTCGGCCAACCAGCTCGGAACAGATGCTCATGGACGAATTGCAGGCCGTCGGCGACTTCGGGAGCCTCCCGCTGTGGGAGATGATCGACGGTGAGCTCGAGGCGCGGTCCGGCCTAACGGTCCTCCCCGAGCAACCCGGCTCCACTGCGGTCGACACCTACTACTCGCGGCTTCCTGAGGGGGTAGAACCGCCGACGGCGTCTGAGCGGGCTGCCTCACCTCTCAATCGCCAGGGAACGGTGCAGATGTGGAACACCCCGACGACGGCCCGGGTGAGCCCTGTCCCTCACCTGACGAAGCCCCCTGAGACACTGCGCATCCTGCTCGATGCCAAGGGCGCCGCCCTCGGCGGCATTGGGGTCGGCGAGGCAACGACGGTCGGGATAGAGGCCCAGCAGATTCAGGCGGAGTTCGTTGGTCTGGTGGGCGTCGTACCGACTGCCGACGATCCCACTGCCGAGGGCGTCATGATCACTGATCTCGATGTGCTGCTGCACTGGCTCAATCTCACTCCTACATGGTCTCTGAGCGGCGATCGATCGGCGGTGGCGGCCCCACAAGAGTTGTGGTTCAAATCTGACGAACCGAATGCCGTCGTGAGCCGGCTGCTGTCGGCGACGGAGGAGGAGCCAGAAGTCGTGACGGCAGTAGGCGTCGAAGCGTCCTTCTCGTCGCGGCCTGTTCAGATCGGGCTTGTCTCCATCCTCTTCGTCGGTGCCGCCACCGGGGTGATACTGGCACTGGCTGGAGTCACCTCCTACGTGCTCATCGCCGTTGGCAGACGCACCAAGGAGATGGGCGTGCTGCGGGCTCTTGGATTCCGACGGTCCGGGGTCGCCGGCACCTTCGCCGTCGAGCAGCTCGTCGTCTTGGGTCTCGGCGCGCTGATCGGCGTCGCCGGCGGTGTCGCTCTCATGCGCCTTCTCATTCCCTTCATCCAGCTCGGCGAAGAGGCCGAGGAGCTGATCCCCGAGGTGCTGCTGGTTCTCGACTATGGCGTGTTGGGCGCCTATCTCGCGGTGGTCACCGGCCTGCTCGTGACTTCTGTGCTGTGGGCGACGCGACGAGTCTCTTCTCGCGACCTAGCCGAAGTGCTGAGGGAGGTGGATCGCTGATGTCGATCGTGACGTGTGAGAATCTCATCAAGATCCACCGCCAGGGCGGGCTCGAGGTCATCGCCCTCCAGGGCCTCGACTTCACCATGGAAGAGAGCGAATTCGTTGCCGTCGTCGGGCCATCCGGCGCGGGCAAGTCGAGCCTGTTGACGATCCTCGGGGGCATGGATCGTCCGTCCGCAGGCAGGGCGGAAGTCGCAGGCACCAACCTCACCGAGGTCACCTCTCCTGAGCTCGTCCGGCACTTCCGGCGAACGGTTGGCTTCATGTGGCAGGACTTCACGAGGAACCTTGTGCCCTATCTCAGCGCTCACGCCAACGTCGAGCTGCCGATGCTGCTTGCCGGAGTCAGCGGAACTAAGAGACGTCGACGGACTCGTGAGCTGCTCGAGATAACCGGTCTCGGCGACGTCGCCTACGGCCGAATCAGCCAGTTGTCCGGCGGCGAGCAACAGCGCCTGGCGCTGTGCGTTGCGTTAGCCGTTGCCCCGAAGCTGCTTCTCGCCGATGAGCCAACCGGTGAGCTCGACACCGAGAACTCGCTTGGCGTCTATGAGCTCCTGAGGCAGATGTGCCACGAAGGCGGCCTCAGCGTCATGGTCGTGACCCACGACCTGGCGCTGGCCACGAGGGCAGACAGAACCGTGCATCTCGAGGACGGCCGCATGCTCAACGAGCGGCGAGCGGACGGCAGGGAGCTGTTGGCAGTCGACAAGCGCGGGCGGGTGCAGCTTCCGAAGGAGCTCCTCGATCAGGCCGGCATCACTGGCTTTCTCGAGGCCGAGATGACCGAAGACGGCATCCGATTGCGAGGCACCGATGGCAATTGAACTGCGATCGATCTCCAAGCGCTATGCCCGCGGCGCCATCGGCGCCGCCGAGGTTGACCTCACGGTGGAACCCGGCGAATTGGTTGCGCTGTTCGGACCTTCTGGGTCGGGAAAGAGCTCGATGCTCCAGATCATGGGGCTGCTGATCAAGCCGGACGAAGGCACGGTGAACATCGAGGGCGAGAGGGTTGATCAGCTCGACGAGACGGCCGCCGCCGAACTGCGACGTACCCGCATCGGGTTCATCTTCCAGGCGTTCGGGCTCCTGCCTCTGCTGTCGGCTGGCGAGAACGTCGAGGTGGCGTTGCGGCTGCTCGGCGTGGGCCGCGGCGCTGCCCGCAAAAGGGTGGCAGCGGCCCTGGAAGCAGTTGGCCTGGAGCACCGCACGAAGCACCGCCCCGACGAGCTCTCGGGCGGAGAGCAGCAACGCGTCGCGGTGGCCCGTGCCCTGGTGCACTCGCCCAGCTACCTGCTGGCCGACGAACCGACAGGCGAACTCGACACGGCTACCGGCGCCGCCATCCTCGACCTACTGGCGGCCGTTGCCGACCAGGGAACGGGCGTCGTCGTTGCCAGTCACGACCCCAAGGTCCTCGAGGTCGCCGACAGGGCGCTGTTCGTCCGCGACGGCGAGCTTCACTCCCCCGCCCGCAGCGAGCTGGCGCTGTGGCTCAGCGAAGGGACCGGCGGACTCGCTACCCGCTGAGGTCCGGCAGGTCGACCTCGGGCGTCAGCGCAGCCCCGGAGGCCGTGATGAGGAGCGCCACCTCCATCCTCCTGTCTTGCGCCTCGTCGATTGCATCGAGCGTCGCCCTGATGGCACGGAAGACCGCTTCGTGGGGCGTTCCAGAAGGCACATCGCACGCCAGGCGAGCCAGCGACAGCGGCTCTGTCATGTCGGCGCGAGCGAATACCGAGATGAGGGCTCCATGCGTCGAGGCATGGGCCCGAATCAGACCAGGGTCGGCAACGATGCGGTTGGTACCTGCGGGGGGTCCCAGGTCTGCGGGGGTCGAGCCGTCGAGGAGTGCCAGCAGAGATCCCCCGAACAACCCCCGGAGCTGCCGCTCGCCATACCCCGAGGTGCGCGCCGCGCGCAGCGTCATGACGAACGACAGATCGGGCCATCCGTAAGGCGTGTCTGACGCGTAGACGATGCGGTGCGGAGGCACCCAGCCGTGGAGCGCCAGGCGGTCAGTGACATCCCACCACGACGTGTCGAAGTACAGGCCGGGGACTTCTCCGGCAATAGGACCAAGGCTCGACAGGTCGCTTATGCCGCAGTGGGCCAGCACGATGTTGAGCCCCTGGTTCGCCTCGAGGAGGACAACGGTGGCAGGTCCCATGGCGGGGATGCCCCTGCCGGCATGAACCAGGATCGGCACGCTGTGCTCGGCGGCAACGGCAGCCACCCTGGCGACGCCGGCATCGGCCATGGTGAACGCCTCTGCTCGGGGGTGGAGCTTGATGCCGCGATGCCCCTTGTCGAGGCTCCGCTGCACCTCAGCGACGGCGCCATCGTCGTTGGGGTCAACGCGACAGAAAGGTACCAAGCGGCCTGCGCTGGCCTCGGCCTCCGCCAGAATCCGATCGTTGGCCTCGACATAGCCGCCGGGGTTGGCGTTGGAGGTGACGACGGCACCGGCGTGCCCGGCGGCGCCGAGTGCCCCCAGGAGCGCATCGTCGTCGAGCACGAACCCATCAGGGTCGTGCTCCCCCGTGTGGCTGTGGGCATCCCATACCTCGAGATCTATCGGGGCAGCCGCCACCGCAGCTTCATGCCACGCCGCGAGTATCTCCTTGGGGGTCACGGCGTCGAGGCTAACCGACGGCGATCCTCCGTAGAGTTGTGCGGTGATCGACATATCGACAGTCGAGATGCACACCGCCGGCGAGGCTTCCTGTATGGAACCATCATCACCGATGGGGTCACCGGCGCCACCTCGACGAACGTGTGCGTCTTCGCCGATGCCCAGATCGACCGCAGCCCGACCGGATCTGGCGGCCAGGCTCGACTTGCAGCCGAATTCGAGCTTGAAACGGTTCAGCTGGGAGAGCTCCGCCGCTTCCGATCCATCGTTGGCTCCGAGTTCACCGGCCGCGTCATCGACACGACGGCCGTTGGCGACGCCACCGCCGTCATCGTTGAGGTCGGCGGCCGTGTGTTCTATACGGGCGAGAGTCGCTTCGCCATCGAGAATGACGACGACCTAGGCGGCTTCGTCGTCAGTTGAGGGCGTGCGTCTCGACCATGATGCACGGTCCCTCAGCGAGATAGTCGAAGTCACCATCGCGCAGAAACTGGAGTACCTCTTCGCTCTCGGCGCCCGGCTGAATCCAGACGTTACGCAGCCCCAGCTGCTCGCACTCGCGGAGAACGGACAGCGTGACGGGAGGCGGCACCACGATGTCGACAATGGATGGCGTCTCTTCCAGATCGCTCAAAGAGTGGTAGGCCGGGTCGCCGTCTACGGTGTCCCGTGAGGGGTTGACCGCGAAGACGCGGTAACCCTTCGCCTTGAGGTTGCGATAGATCCGTCCGCCGTACTTCGAGAGGTCATCAGTGGCGCCGACAACCGCTATCGATGTCTCGGCATTGTCTAGATCGAATCCCATCTCACGCCTCCAGCCGTTTCGTCACATCTTGGCGGCGGCCGCCCCAGCCACCGGCCCGTCGCTCCCGACGTTCGGCCTCCTCGGCCTCTGTGTCGACATAACCAAGCGCGACCGCATAGTGGGCCTCCTGGCCCTCGGACAGGCCAAGTACCTCGGCCGCCCTCTCTGTGTTGTGCAACGTGATCGGGCATGAGCCAATTCCCAACGCCTCCGCGGCGAGCATGATGTTCTGCGCCGCCCTCCCGATATCGAAGTCGTTACCACCTTCGAGCTTGACGAGAGCGATCGTCGCCGCGGCATTCTCGATAGGCCGGGTGAAGCTGCCTGCCGACGCCACAAGCATTGCCCCGGCGGGATCGTCGATCACGACGAACAGCCAGTCCTGGTTGTTCTTCGAGCTCCCGGTCCAGCGGGCGGCCTCGAGTATCAGTTGGAGGTGTTGTGACGACAGCGGCTCAGCTTTGAAGTTGCGCGAAACGCGCAGCCGACGCACCGCCTCATACAGCTCGCTCACAAGCCGGTGAGGAAGGAAGCGACCGCCGATTCGTAGCCGACGGGGTCGACATTCCAGGACTCGGTGTAGTCGGCTCCCCCGCCAACTACCAGATCGACAAGCCCCGGCCAAGCGGCGGCGTATGCCTGAGACTCGGCGAGGGGAGTCTCCGTGTCATCGTCTCCATGGAAGATCAGCATCGGAATCTCGGCGGGCGTCTTCCCGTAGTCGACATCGCTCCAATCGATGTCGAAGCGCCAGCCAGCGATGAGACGCGCCGTCTGGTTTATCGCAGTCGGCATGTCGAAGGCCGCACCAACCTTGGACTTGTCCAAGTGGGCGGCGGCAGTCGACTCGAGTTCTATCACGGGAGAGTCGAGGATGGCGCCAACAATGAGGTCGGCCGCATCAGACTCGCCAAGGAAAGACAGAACGATGGAGCCGCCCATCCCGTAGCCGGCAAGCACCACCTGGTCTGCGCCGTTGTCCCTGGCATAGGAGACGGCGCCCTCGAGGTCGCGCCACTCCGTCCGACCCCACTGGTACGTCCCCTGTGGGCCATCCGGCGCCTCGCGATCGTTGCGATAGGTGATGAGCATCGAACGCACGCCTGCCTCGTCGGCCGGTCCAATCAGGCGCAGCCCCTCACCCCGGTCGGTTGCCCTGTCGTGCACGACGATCAACCATGTGTCTGTCGGGGATCCGGTGAGCCAGGCGGGATACTCGCCGAGCTCCGTTGAGTATGTCACCTCGCTGAATACAACTCCGATGTCGGACGGATCGCCTCGCCAGTTAGCTGAATCGAGACGGGCAACGCTTCCAGGAGGAGGCGGCTCACCCTCGGTGTGTATGAACGCGCGGGTAACGGCGTCTCCATCCTGGCTGACGATCTCCCCCAGCTGCCCGTAGCCGCCCGGGTACTCCAACCCCCAGGAGCCTGGCCTTGCGAGCTCGTCGCCTTCGCCGCTCTCGAGGGTGACCAAGGAACCGTCGAAGTCGGTGACGACAACCGTAAACGCCACCGGAGCATCGGGGTCTTGAAGCTTGATGAACCTGTCTTCAACGCCACCAGAAAAGCCAAGGCCGAAAAGGCCGAGCACAATGACAGCAGCCAGAGCCACTGTTACGACAGCGCCGGCGGCACGAACCATCCAGGGACCAATTGCGCGCATGGCGGAAAGGTAGCGACCAGTCGCCCCGCGGCTAAGCAACTAGCCCTCTTGTACAGCTGAGCCCAGGTAGCATCCCGCGGTGCTCAGTGCTCGACCCCCAATTCAGGTGATCGGAGTGCCCCAGGACCTCGGACAACAACTCCGAGGCGTTGCCATGGGCCCCAATGCGATACGGATCGCAGGGCTGCTTCCTCAATTGCGCAGCCTGGGCTACACGGTCACCGACTTCGGCGACATCGACTGTCGAACCGTGGCCACTGCTCGATCCGAGGATCGCCCCAACCTGCACTATGCCGATGACGTGGTCCGAGACGCCGATCTGCTTGCCGATTGCGTCGACGACGCAGTAGCCGCCGGCCGGTTCCCGCTCGTTCTCGGAGGGGATCACTCGATCGCGATAGGCACGATGGCAGGCCTCGCCCGTCACGAGCCGCGTCAGGGGCTGATCTGGGTCGACGCCCACGCCGACTTCAATACTCCAGAAACGACGCCCTCTGGCAACATCCACGGGATGCCCGTCGCTGCCATCCTGGGAGATGGCGACCCTCGGTTGGCCAACGTTGGCGGCGTCAACCCCAAGGCCCTCGCCGCCAACACAGTTCTCGTCGGGCTGCGCGATGTCGATCTCGAGGAGGCCGAGCGGATCCGGAATTCCGACATCAGCTACCACACGATGCGCACCATCGACGAACGCGGCCTCTCTGCCGTCATGGAGGACATCATCGATGCCGCGACCGCCAACGGCGTCGAGCGCGTGCATCTGAGCTTCGACACCGACGCCATCGACCCGACATTGGCGCCGGGAACCGGGACGACCTCCATGGGTGGCCTCACCTATCGGGAGGCCCACCTCATGATGGAGATGCTGGCGGACGCCGACATCATCACATCCGCGGAATTCGTTGAGGTCAACCCGACGCTCGATGATGGCAACACCACGGCGGAGCTCATCGTCGAACTCATCGCGTCTCTTTGCGGCAAACGCGTAGTCGGAACTGCCGCCCCTATCGGTCGGGACCCGCAGACTCCTTAGCTAGGGAGTCTGGGCGCAGGTGTTGCACCAGCCGTGGTCGTCCACCGGCCGCCACCCAAGACCACACCTGACGCAGTGCTCGTGGGGCGCAGTGGCCTCTTCAAGCTGGTCGATGCATTCAGGACACACGCCGCCTCCGGCCGTGCGCATGTTGTCGTGACACTGCAAACAGGCAAGTAACGCTGTCATTGGTCGCTCCATGTGACGCCTACCACACGTATCGGCATCCGCAGGCGAGGTCTTGATAGTCCACAGAGCTTGACTCTTGGGTCTCGACTGGCCACACTTCCGCTGCCTTTGATGACAGCTCCTGCGACAAGAGACGGCGGATATCCATCCGCAACCAGCCACCAGCCCCCATTGGGGGTTTCTTTTTTGTGATACGGCTCCCCGGACTCGTTGATGTTCACGTCCACCTGCGCCAACCAGGCGGCGAGCACAAGGAAGATTGGGCGTCCGGTACCGGGGCAGCCCTCGCCGGCGGCATCACAACCGTGCTGGCGATGCCGAACACCCACCCACCCGTGGTTGACCCCGAGTCCTTCTCCGCAGCGTCGCAGCTGGCAGCAGCCGCTGCTACTTGCGACTACGCCCTCTTTGTCGGCGCCAGCTCTGGAAACATTGTCGAGGCTGCGGCGATGGCGCCCCAGGCCGCCGGCCTCAAGATGTACCTCAACGACACATACGGCGAGCTTCGCCTCGACGATGTCTCGGATTGGGCCGACCATCTGGCGGCCTGGCCTCTCGATCGTCCCGTCGTTGCACACGCCGAAGGGCCTACCGCCGCCGCGGTCATCGAGACGGCCCGCATCGTCGGCCGGCCCATCCACATCTGCCATGTCTCGTCTCGGTCCGAGATTGAGCTCATCGCCAACGCCAAGAACTCAGGCATCGCAGTTACCTGCGAGGTGGCCCCCCACCATCTCTTCCTGACCGAGAAGGACTCCGCCGTCATCGGCGAGCGACGATCGACCGTGCGCCCACCGTTGGCAAGCGAAGACGATCAGGCAGCCCTGTGGCACCACCTGGAGGTCATCGACTGCTTCGCAACAGACCATGCACCCCACCTCCCCGCAGAGAAGGACAGCCTGACGCCGCCACCGGGCTTCCCCGGCCTGGAAACAGCACTCCCGCTTCTCCTCGACGCTGTGCACAGGGATCTGCTCACCATCGATGACCTCATCTGGCGTATGCATGATCGACCAAGCGAGGTATTCGGATTGCCCACAGATGACAGCACGTTCGTCGAGGTCGACGAGGATCACAGCTGGACCATCAGCGGGGCTGCGATGATCAGCAAGGCTGGGTGGACGCCGTTCGAAGGCCGCCGGGTCCGAGGACGGGTTCGCAGAGTTGTGCTGCGGACCGAAGAGGTTTACAAGGACGGAGTGATCAGGGCCCTGCCGGGAAGCGGCCAGGCCATAAGAACGGAGAAACGATGACACCCAACGCCCATCTTCCATTCGGGGACCAGAGGACGGCTCCCTTCTACGGCGCCGACATCCTGTCGGTGAAGCAGTTCGATCACCAGTCTCTCGACTACACGTTCGAGGTGGCACACGAGATGCGAGAGATGGTCGCCAGGGTTGGCACATTCGATCTCTTGAAGGGGAAGATCCTCGCCAACCTCTTCTATGAACCATCGACGCGTACGTCATCGTCGTTCCTGGCAGCGATGGAGCGCCTCGGCGGAAGCGTCATCGCCATCAACGAGGTTCACTACTCGTCGGTCTCCAAGGGCGAATCCCTTCCTGACACCATTCGCAGCCTCGAGTGCTACGCGGACGTTGTTGTCCTGCGCCACCCCGAGGTTGGGGCCTCAGCCATGGCGGCCGAGTTCGCGACCAAGCCGATCATCAACGCCGGAGACGGTGTCGGCGAACATCCCACCCAAGCCCTCCTCGACCTGTTCACGATCCGCGAGGAGCTAGGAGCCGTTGACGGGCTCACCGTGACCATGGTCGGCGACCTCAAGTACGGACGGACGGTCCACTCTCTCGCTCGCCTCCTCACCAACTATGACGTGACGCTCAACTATGTGTCGCCCGACATGCTGACGATGCCTTCCGACGTCACCGAGGAGGTCGCGGCCAAGGGAATCCAACAGTCCGAGCACGATTCGCTGGATGCTGTGCTCGGAGAGACGGATGTGCTCTATGTGACCCGAGTCCAGAAGGAACGGTTCACCGACGAGGCCTCCTACGAGTTGGTAAAGGACGCATACATCATCACACCCGAGACGATGGAGAAGGCCAAGGAACGCATGATCGTTATGCACCCACTCCCTCGAGTCGGCGAGATAGATCCGGCGGTCGATGCCGACGCCAGGGCGGCCTACTTCCGCCAGATGGAGTACGGCCTATACGTTCGAATGGCGCTGCTCGCCATGGTTCTCGGGAAAGCCTGATGTTCCGCCGGCTCGAAGCCAGGGCCAAGTCTGTTGACTCGCTGCTGTGCGTCGGCCTCGACCCCCACGCCGAGCTCCTGGCGACGCCGACGGTCGCGGCCGCCAAGAGCTTCTGTCTGCGTCTCATCGAGCAGACGGCTTCCTCGGCGGCGGCGTTCAAGCCGAACATCGCCTTCTTCGAGGTCTTCGGCGGCAAGGGCTGGGAGGCCCTGCGAGACGTGATCGCTGCCGTACCTGACGACATCCCGGTCATCGTCGACGCCAAGCGGGGAGATATCGGGTCAACCGCAACGGCATACGCGGACGCCATCTTTGATGGGCTCGGTGCCGATGCGGTCACCCTCAGTCCGTACCTGGGCGCCGAGTCGCTTCAGCCTTTCCTCCGGCCCGGCAAGGGCGTCTTCGTCCTTGCCCGCACATCGAATCCCGGAAGCGGCCAGCTTCAAGATTCGCCGATGGCCGACGGCCGGCCGTTCTTCGAACACGTGGTCACATCCATCGGCGGGCCCGGCATCGGCTACGTCGTCGGCGCCACCGCTCCCGATCAACTCGCCGCCGTGCGGCAACTGGCTCCAGACGCCTGGATCCTGGCGCCAGGGGTCGGGGCCCAGGGGGCAGACCTGGAGGATGCTGTAGCCGTCGGCAAGCGCCGCGACGGCAGCGGCCTGCTGGTTCCCGTGAGCAGGGCCATCGCCAGCGCCGGCGACCGAGGCGCCGCCGCAGAGGCCTTGCGAACTGCCATCAATGAGGTGGATCCGATTCCTGGCACATCCCCGCTCGATCAGCTCGCCATCGGACTGTTCGAAGCCGGCTGTGTTCAGTTCGGAGAGTTCACCCTGAAGTCGGGGGCGTCATCACCGATCTACGTCGACCTGCGGCGACTGGCCGCTCGACCCGATCTGTTGCGGCGCGTCGCTCGTGAGATGGCTGGGATCCTCGCCGACCTCGAGTTCGACCACATCGCGGCGCTGCCCTACGCCGCGCTCCCGATCGGTAGCGCCATCGCACTGCAGACGGGAACCTCGATGGTCTACCCGCGCCGAGAGGTCAAGGACTACGGCACCAAGAAGTCCGTCGAGGGGGTCTTCGCTGAGGGAGACACCGCCGTTGTCATAGATGATCTGGCTACGAGCGGCGAAACCAAGATCGAGGCGATCTCCCAGCTGGCGGCAGCGGGGCTCGCCATCACAGACATCGTCGTCCTTATCGATCGCCTTGGTGGCGCTTCGGAAGCGCTCGCCGCTGCCGGCTATCGGTTCCACTCAGTGATCTCTGTGCGTGACCTCGTCGATCGCCTCCTCCGACTCGAAGCACTCGACGCCAAGAGTCACTCGGCCGTCATCGATTACCTCGATGGCTGATCGCCTCGCCCTCGGAGTGCTTCGTCGTATGGACCCAGAGCGCTCCCACAACCTCACCGTCCGGCTGAGCCAGGCGGCAGGTGCCGTACCTCCGCTGGGGTGGGCGGTGAAGCACCGCTGGGGCGTGCCGGCAGACCCGGTGACCCTCTTTGGCGTCAACTTCCGCAATCGCATAGGCATCGCCGCCGGCTTCGACAAGGACGCCATCGCCCTGCGCGGCTTGGGACGCCTCGGGGTCGGGCACGTCGAGGTGGGGACGGTCACCCCCGAACCGCAGCGGGGTAACGAGCGGCCGCGAGTCTTTCGTCTGCCCCAAGATGAGTCAGTCATCAATCGAATGGGCTTTCCAAGCCGAGGCGCCGACTTCGTGGCCAAACGGTTGCGCGACAGCAGTGTCGACACCGTCGTTGGAGTCAACCTGGGAAAGCAACGCAGCACGGATCTCGACGAGGCTGCGGCGGACTACCTCCTCCTGGTAGATCGCTTCGCACCGCTTGCCGACTTCCTGACCATCAATGTCAGCTCGCCGAACACGCCGGGGCTGCGCGAGTTGCAGCGCGGTCCCCGACTGGCGGAGCTTCTTGGTGCCATCGCCGAGCGTCGCGGCAGCGTCCCTGTACTCGCCAAGCTCTCCCCGGACCTCGACGACGATCAGCTCGACCAGGCCCTCGAGGCGGTGATGGGGAGTGGGATAGACGGCGTGGTAGCCACGAACACCACGCTGCGAAGAGACGGCTTGTCCTCACCACTTGCCACAGAACCTGGAGGACTCAGTGGAGCTGCCCTTACCAAGATGTCGACGCGGATGGTGTCGGAGATCACTCGACGAACCGGGAGCAGGCTGCCCATCATCGCCTCAGGTGGCATTGTCAGCGGAGCGGATGCCGCCTCCAAGATCGACGCCGGTGCTGATCTGGTCCAGGCCTACACCGGACTGGTCTACCAGGGGCCTGGGCTGTTGCGGGAGCTGGTCGCAGCTACCAAATGAGAAACGGCGCCCGAAGGCGCCGTTTCTCTCTTCGTTTTCGAAGCTCGGTCAGCGGTGTCGCCAGATGATTCGTCCCCGCGTTGGGTCATATGTCGAAACCTCGACCTCGACTCGGTCGCCCGGGATGATCCGGATCAGTCGCCCCCGGCGCATTTTGCCGGATGCTTTGGCGATGACCTCGAGCCCGGCATCTGTCTTCACTTTGAACGTTGCGTTGCGCAACGTAGCGACGACGGTGCCTGCCGCCCGAACGACGTCTTCATTCGCCATGGTCGCCTAGCGACGAGGCTTTGCTTCGTTGACCGTAAGTGGACGGCCGCCCATGTCGTGTCCGGCGAGTGATTCGATGGCGGCGCGAGCCTCATCGTCACTGCCCATCTCGACGAAGCCGAAGCCCCGAGAGCGACCGGTGTCACGGTCCATGATGACCGCAGCCGACATGACCGAGCCATGCTGACCGAAAAGGTCCTCTAGGTCGGCGTTGGTGGTGGAAAAGGGAAGATTCCCAACGTAGATGTTCATTCAATTCCTTCTGAATCGCGGCCTAAGCCGTCCGTCCCATCGCATCAACACGACTCGAACCGCAGCACGTTGGGACGGAAATGTGAGCGGGGCGAGTGCCCTAGGCAGGGGCATAGGGTAGCGACAGATACGGAGTCACAGACCGAAATTATGGATCAGGCGACTTCGGCGGCGCCGAGCACCATGTCAACGGCTTGGCGGAGTTCAGGAACCCGAAACGGTTTGTTGATTAGGGCCGAGATGTCGAGATCGGCCGCCCTGGCCTCGACGGCGGACCGCCCCTGGGCGCTAACGATGATGACCGGAATCGACTGCAACGCCGGGTCCCGACGCATGTCTTCGAGAACCTCCCAGCCGTCCTTGCCGGGCAGCGAAAGGTCGAGCAACAGCAAGTCTGGGCGGAGATCCTTGAGCATTTCGTAGCCGACCTCGCCATTGCTGGCGGCGAAGATCTCAAAGGGACGGTCGCGCAGAGCGGCACGGATCACCCGTTCCGTGAACTCCTGGTCCTCGATGACGAGGATGGTTGCTTCGACTGCCATTATCTAACCGCATCGGCTCCTGCTGGCTGATACTGAAGCGGTGCTCAGGTAGAGGTGCTCGATGCCCAGTCTGCATGGAGAGAGGCGTATACGCCCCCGGCGTCAACAAGAGCGGCGTGGTCCCCCTTCTCAACCAGACGACCGGCGTCGAAGACAAAGATCTCATCCGAAGCTTCGGCGGTCGAAAGTCGGTGAGCAACAGTGATGGAGGTCCTGCCGCCTGTCAGGCGCTCGATGGCCCTCCGCAGTTGGACCTCGAGGGCGGGGTCGACCGCCGACGTCGCCTCATCGAGCACGAGCAGGTCGGGATCGGTGATCCAGGCCCGAGTCAGCGCCACCAGCTGGCGCTCCCCAGCAGAGACATTGCCACCACGCTCCCCTACTTCTGTGTCGAGGCCGTTCGGCAATCCCTGTACCCAGTCGCCGAGTCCGAGGTCGTCGAAAGCCGCCAGGATCTCGGCATCGCTGGCATCTGGCTTCCCGTAGCGGACGTTGTTGGCGACAGTCGTGTCGAAGAGGAAGCCCTCCTGGGGCACGAAGGCGACCCGGCGGCGCAGGCTCGAGAACTTGACCTCGTCAGCCGAGACCCCTCCAACCCGCACGCGACCTTCTGCCGGATCAAGGAGTCGAGTCACCAGCTTGGCGAAGGTGGTCTTGCCACTGCCTGTCTCGCCGACAACGGCGACCCGTGCCCCTGCGCCGATGTGGGCATCCACTTCTGACAGAACGTCATCGCCTGTCGGGTAGCGGAACCGCACGCCCTCGATGGCAACCTCGAGACGCCCTGGAGGAAGGTCAACTCCGTCGACGGGGTCGGGCACATCTACCTCGGTGTCGAGCACACCCAGAATCCGCCGGATGCCGGCTCCGGCGGTCTGGGCCTGGTCGAGGGTCTCCACGAGTAGCTGGACCGGATCTACGAGGAGGTTGACCAGGAAGAGGAAGGCAACAAGGGTGCCGGCGGTCACGCCCTCGGCCGCTCCCAGCCACACCCCGACACCGACAACGCCTGCGGTGATAGCACCGGCGAAGACTTCGGCCGACGAGAACAAGAAGGCCCCTAACCGTCCCGTGCGGAACTCCTCGGCGAACTGAGCATCGAGCGTCTTGGAGACCTTGGAGAGGGTCGCATCCTCGGCCCCAAATGCTCGCACCGCTTCCAGGCCCGATATCGCCTCGCCCATAGCCGCCAGCGCGTCAGCGACGCGTAGCCGGACCTTGTCGTGTGCTCGAGACAGGATCTTCTGGAACCAGGCAACGAGCAGCACGTAGATGAGCACCCCAAGGACGACCAAGAGCGCCAGCTGCCATCTGTAGAACACCATGACGCCAACGGCGAGGAGCACCTGGGAGATGCCGATCACCAGTCCGACTCCGCCCCACTCCATGAAGTCCTGGATGGTGGCTATATCAGATGTGACCCTGGCGACGAGGGCGCCGCGGCGCTCGCCCTGTACGTGGAGCATCGATAGACGATGCAGGTGGCGAAAGGTTGCGACCCGCAGATCTGACAGGCCGGTAGCGGCGGCGATCGCCAGCCGGACAAACGCCACCTTGGCAGCAAAAGCAGCAACGACCACCGCGATTAGTGCAATGCCGCCGCGCCACAAGACACCCTCGATATCCACGCCATCGGGATCGAGCACCTCGTAGTCGATGACCTGCTGCACCACGACGGGCACGATGATCTGCATGGTCGTGCCGATGGTGAAGAGGCCCAGGGTCAGCCAGAGTCCTTTCACTAGAGCGGGCGCGATGCCGAACACCCGGCGCAGAGCAGTGCGAGTTGCGATGTCGCTCATGTCACCGCCTCCGCTTGGCGTTCTTCGTCGCGCCGCGCCAGGTCCTCCTCATAGGCCTCCAGAAGCCTGGCGTACCCCGGCTCTGCTGCTAGTAGCTCGTCGTGGGTTCCGTGGGCGCGGATGCGGCCGCCGGCAAGGAAGACAACTTCGTCTGCCAGCATGATCGAGGACCGCCGGTGCGCCACAATGACGACCGTCGATGGAAGGTCAGCCCGCTTCAGGCCGCGGAGGATCTCGGTCTCGACGGACGAATCGACGGACGAGGTGGCATCGTCGAGGATGAGCAGGCGTGGCCTCCGTACCAGCGCTCGAGCCAAGGCAATGCGCTGTCGCTGCCCGCCAGACAACGTGGTCCCTCGTTCACCGAGTTGGGTTTCGAAGCCATGCGGTAGCTCGGCGATGAACTCATCGGCGACAGCCAGCCCGGCGGCGGTCTGCACCGCCTCGCTGCCGCTCTTCCCGCCGAGAGCGATGTTGCCCGTGACGTCGTCGTCGAAGAGGAAGGACTCCTGGGCAACGAAGGCGACCTCTCGCGGCAACTCGGAACGGGCGAAGGCCCTGAGGTCGCGTCCGTCGAGGCTGATCTCGCCCGTGTCTGGGTCCCACAGACGCGCCAATAGCATGGCGAGCGTCGACTTGCCGGACCCCGTCGCTCCGACAACTGCGATGGTCCTTCCTGGCGGGATGTCCCAGCGCACATCTGACAGGATCCGTTCCTCAGGGACGTAACCGAAGGCAACCTCGTCTCCGGCGACGGCAGCACCGGAATCTGCGGGTGTAGCGATAAGGCTTCCGTGTTCTACGAACTCGTCTACTTCAAGAATCTTCTCCACCCTGCGCCAGCCGGCGAGGCTCTCGCTCATGTCCCACAACACGAAGGCGATCATGCGAATAGGCCACGTCAGCAACGAGACGAGGTAGGTGACCGTGACGAGATCGCCGGAACTGAGGTCCCCGCTGCTGATGCGAACCACTCCGACCACCAACAGAACGATGATCGTTGCTGTCGGGAGGCTCTCGACGATGGCCCGATAGAAGGCCCAGATCCTGGTGACAACGATGATGTCGTCGCGCAAGCCATCGGATGCCTGCCTCATCCGCTCCGTCTCGTAATCCTCGCGGCCGAGGGACTTCACGGTCAGAGCGCCATCGAAGCTCTCGTGAGCAAGCCCCGAGACCTTGCCCCGCGTTTGCTGCACCTTCTCGAAGTCGGCGAAGACCCTTCGGGTCCCGAACACGTCGATCACGATGGTCACGACGAGAAAACTGATCGCCAGCAGGCCCATCCACACGTCGATCACCGTCACGATTGCCGTTGTGATGACCAGCAACACGGTGGCCCCGGTGGCGAACGGGAGGGGCGCCAAGATGAAGGTGGCCTGGCGGGCATCGGTTTCGGTCACCGCCAGCAGGTCACCCGTGCTCTGGCGATTGAACCACGAGAGCTTCAGACCGAGCTGATGAGCGATGAGCCGATACCGCATGTCGGCCTGGCTGCGGAACTGCAGCCAGCCTGCCGCAGTGCGACGCAGGATGATGCCGAGACCCTTGAACAGAGCGACGGCTCCGATGGCCAACACCGCCCCTATCCAGCGATCCTCGAGAGGTTCGCCGCCGTCGAGCACGGGGATGATGAGCTCTTCCGAGACCCGACCGATGACGATCGCCGCCGCAACGATCGCGGTGGCGAAGGCAATCGCTCCCGAAGCCGCGAGAGTGAACGCCCACTTGTGGGCGCGCAGCAGCCGCCCGACGTGGGCGAACCCGTCGCGCAGGACAACTCGAATGGATTCCATCTGTTCCGACATAGAGGCTCCCCAGGGATGGGAATGGTAGAAGCGCCGCCTGCCGCGTTGTATTCACCCCTCCGTACCATCGTCAAATGGACGCTCTTGACGCCTACTCGCAGGTGGTGACAACGGTGGTGTCGCGGCTCATGCCATCGGCCCTTCACATCTCGTTCCCCGATCGACCCGGCAGCGGCTCGGGGTTCGTGATCGCTGCAGACGGCTTCGCGGTGACTTCTGCACATGTCGTCGGCCGAGTCAAGGCCGGCGACGCCGGGCTCTCCGACGGCACCGAGCACGATTTCGAGGTCGTCGGTGCGGACCCATTATCAGATCTTGCGGTGATCCGACTCCGTGCGGAGGGCCTGCAACCCGTTGACTTCGGCGACGCCGACGAACTCGCCGTCGGCCAGCTTGTCATCGCGGTGGGCAGCCCCCTCGGCCTTTCTGGAACGGTGACAGCCGGCGTCGTCAGCGCGCTCGGCAGGGCCCTCCCGACCAACGACGGCCGAATCACCCGCCTCGTCGAGAACGTGATACAGACCGACGCTGCGCTCCACCCTGGCAACTCGGGAGGTGCGCTCGCCGACAGTTCGGGCAGAGTTATCGGTGTCAATACCGCGGTGATCGGAGCACCCATCGGCCAGGGGCTCGGGCTCGCCGTACCGATCAACGCCACAACCCAATCCATCATCTCCACCCTCATCTCCGAGGGTCGAGTCCGGCGGGCGTACCTCGGCCTCGTCGGAGGAATGCGACCGTTGCCGCCGCGCGCAGTGGAAGCGCTGCAACAGAGCGAGGGCGTCGAGGTAACAGAGGTCATTCCCGACAGCCCGGCCGCCTCAGCAGGCCTGCGAACCGAGGACATCGTGGTATCGATCGATGGGGACCCGGTTGCTGGGGTCGGTGATCTGCAGACGGCGATGACGGGTGCCCACGTTCGCCGCCGCGTGACACTTTCTGTCTGGCGCGATGGGGAGTTGGTGAGTGTCGACGCGATCCCGGCCGAGCTCGGATCGTTGTGATCGGGACCCCGAACGTTGGACGATGTACGCCGATAGGCTCAAACGCCCATGGATGACCACAGCGACAACCTCCCCGATCTCGACCCCGACGAGACCCAGGAATGGATTGACTCCCTCGACGGCGTCATCGACGTCGAGGGACCGCAGCGTGCCAGGTATCTCATGGCCAAGCTGCTCGAGCGCAGCCAAGATCGAGACATCGGCGTAGCCACGACGACCAAAACGCCATACATCAACACGATCCCCCCTGAGGCAGAGCCCGCCTACCCGGGAGACGAGAAGCTCGAGAGACGCATCCGCCGCTACATCCGCTGGAACGCCGCGGCGATGGTCATCAAGGCCAACCACGAGGCAGACGGGATCGGCGGCCACCTTTCCACCTATGCCTCTTCTTCTCTCCTCTACGAGATGGGCTTCAATCACTTCTTCCGAGGCAAGGCAGATGGCCGATCCGGCGATGCTCTGTACATCCAGGGCCATGCCTCTCCAGGCATCTATGCCCGCAGCTATGTCGAACGCCGCTTCGATGAGCCCCAACTTGACGGATTCCGCCGCGAGGTGAGCAAGGGCGGAGTCTCCTCGTATCCGCACCCGCGGCTGATGCCCGACTACTGGGAATATCCGACGGTCTCCATGGGACTGGGACCTATCAATTCCATCTACCACGCTCGCTTCAACCGGTACCTCCTCAACCGCGGCATCGATGACACCACGGACACCAGGGTGTGGTGCTTCATCGGCGACGGCGAGACAGACGAGCCGGAGACGCTCGGCTCGATCTCCCTTGCCGGTCGCGAGAAGCTCGACAACCTCACCTGGGTCGTCAACTGCAATCTGCAGCGTCTCGACGGCCCGGTCAGAGGGAACGGCAAGATCATCCAGGAGCTCGAAGCGATGTTCCGCGGCGCCGGCTGGAACGTCATCAAGGTGGTCTGGGGCCGGGGCTGGGATGCCCTGCTCGATGCCGACACGGAAGGCGTTCTCGTTGACAAGATGAACCGATCGGTCGACGGCGAGTACCAGCGCTATAAGGCCGAAGACGGCGCCTACGTGCGAGAGCACTTCTTCGGACCAGACCCGCGCCTTCGCGAGCTGGCTGCCCACCTCAGTGACGACGAGATCTGGGCATTGCGTCGTGGCGGCCTCGATTCGACGAAGGTGCACGCCGCATACAAGGCGGCGACGGAACACGAGGGGACTCCGACCGTCATCCTCGCCAAGACCATCAAAGGCTGGACCTTGGGCGACCTCGAGGGGATCAACTCCACCCATTCGGTCAAGAAACTAAGCAAGGACCAGCTCATTGAGTTTCGAGACCGTCTGCAGCTCGACGACGAGATCTCGGATGCAGATCTCGAGGACGGTGACCCGCCGTACTTGCGTCCGTCCATCGACTCGCCCGAATATCGCTACCTCACCGAGCGGCGCGCTGCCCTCAACGGACCGCTCCCCTCGCGTGCCACCGACATCAGGTCGCCGCTGCCGACGCCCGGAAGGGAACCTTTCGACGAGGTGTTCGCGGGCTCCGGGAACATCGAGGCCTCAACGACCATGGCCTTCACCCGCTTGATGCGAGGCCTGACGCGCGACGAGGGCATCGGTTCTCGAGTCGTCCCCATCATCCCAGACGAGGGTCGAACCTTCGGGTGGGATGCGCTATTCAAGGAGCTTGGAATCTATGCGGCACATGGACAGAAGTACGAGCCCGTCGATGCCAAGTTGCTCCTCTCTTACAGGGAGGCGCAGGACGGGCAGATCCTCGAGGAAGGCATCACCGAAGCTGGAGCGATGGCGAGCTGGATCGCCGCAGCCACCAACTACGTCACTCGCGGCATCCCGATGGTGCCGTTCTACATCTTCTATTCGATGTTCGGCTTCCAGCGGGTCGGCGATCTGATCTGGAGTGCTGCCGACGCCGGCGCTCGCGGCTTCTTGCTCGGAGCGACCGCAGGACGCACGACGATGCTCGGCGAAGGATTGCAGCATCAGGACGGACACAGTCACGTGCTGGCATCGGTCGTTCCGGTGTGCCAGGCGTACGACCCCGCATTTGCCTACGAGTTGGGCGTGATCATCGACGACGGCATGCGTCGCATGTACCGCGACGGCGAGGACATCTTCTACTACCTCACCATCTACAACGAGAACTACCAGCAGCCGGCCAAGCCCGGCGACGTCGACGAGGGGATCACCTCGGGCCTCTATCGGTGTGCCGACCCGGTCGACGGCACTGAGGAACAGGCGAAGATCCTCTTCTCGGGCCCTGCCCACGCTGCCGCCCGCCAGGCCCAGACGGACCTCGCCGAGCACTACGGCATCGGCGCCTCGCTGTGGAGCGCCACCAGCTACAAGCTCCTGCGAGAGAACGCCCTCGAGGTGGAGAGGTGGAATCGCCTTCATCCGGCGGCGACCCCGCGGGTTCCCCGCGTCACCCGACTGCTCGCGGACACCCCCGGGCCGACCGTTGCTGTCACCGACTACATGAAGATCGTGCCGGATCAGGTCGCCCGCTGGGTTCCTGGGGACTTCACACCGCTCGGAACCGACGGTTTCGGCAGATCCGACACTAGGGAGGCGCTACGCGGCTTCTTCGAGGTCAACGCCGGACATGTCGTTGTCGCCACGCTGGCGAGCCTTGCCCGCGCCGGTGCCATCGGCCCCGAGGTGGTCAGCGCCGCCATCGCCAGATACGGCATCGACCCCGACACCGCCGACCCGAGGTACCGCTAGCGGGCGACAACGTGCTCGACGGCCGAACCACACCTTCCTTCTCCAGTCGCCACTCGATATCCGTAGCGGCTTCGGCGCAACAGTGCTACACCTGCTTGCGCCAGATCGATATCGGGAGGGGCCTGCCCATGCGGGTGTTGCTGGCAGCTCGAGGCTTGCGCCACCTCCGCACTCTCGAAGACGCCATCCGCGCTGGGTTCGTCATCATGGACGACCAAGAGCCCCGACACATCATCCTCGGACTGGTCGGCCAGCCGTGGCGCCCGAGCGGCAATCTGCAGCGGCTGTCCGCCAAGGAGCTGCTGGACTTCGACGAGCCTGGGTTCGTCAAGGTCATGTGGAACTTCATCTTCGACGAGACAACGGAAGGGTGCCGCGTGGACACCTCGACGGAGATCTACGCCACCGACCGCCGAGCGCATCGCAGCTTTCGCCGGTACTGGTGGCTCGTTAAGCCGTTCAGCGGAGTGCTGCGCCGATCGATGTTGAGATCGATACGAAGGTGCGCCGGTGGCTAGCGGCTGCGCTGAAGGATCACTGCCTGCCACCCGGTCGTGCGTCTAGTGAACGACAGTTCGAGACCGCGCGCCGTTGCCTCGCCGACGATCAGATCGGGGTCGTGAACGTAGAAACGGAACGTGTTCCGACGCAGGCGCCGCTCCACCGCGATGATCCTTCGCAGGGCCCGCATGAACCATCGATCACGGGGGAACACCATTGCCAGCGTCGACGTCGCTCGGTCCGCCGCGGCCGCCATCATCGCCTCCAAGTCCGGATAGCAGCACACAACCCGGTTCATTACCACGATGTCCGCAGGCGCCACCGTCATCTCAACGAAGTCGCCGTGAACCCGCTGCACCTTGTCGACGACGCCGGCCTCTGCCGCCAGGTCCATCGCCGCCGTTTCGTAGCCCTTAGAGAGCTCGATGTTCACAGCCGATGCCGCCCCGTGGCCGAGCAGCTCGTTCTGAATCGCTCCGATGCCGCCGCCTACCTCGAGGACTGTGGCGCCGGCGGCATCCGGTCCCAGAACCTCCACCATCGCCTTGGCGAGCCGGTCGAGGCCCTTGCGCCGATAGCGCTTCAGATCCTTCGTTGCGCGCTCGTCGCTGAAGACGTCCTCATAGCCAGACGAATCGCAGCATCCGCTCACGCGCCGACGCTCTCGGATTCAGGATCGAGCTTCATGGTCTCCACTGTTGGTCAGCTCCGGGAGCAACCTTACGCGCTTCTCCGTCGACAATCATCGTCGTCGGAGCAATAGAGTTCGGCTGTGGCGGCCACTCTTCAGCGTCTGTTGGCAGCGGTGCGAAGCCGCACCGAACCGCTGAGGATCTCGAGATTCGGGCGGACCGTAGGAGAGGCCAGGTCCCACGCCAGGGAGGAGCACATTTCGCTGCTCGCTGCCGGGCTGTCCTATTACGGCATGCTCGCCGTCGTCCCCGGCCTAATCGCAGTGGTGAGTATCTACGGGTTGATAGCGGACGCCGGCGACGTGGCAGGCGTGATCGACAAGATCGGCAGCGCTGCACCTGCCGAAGTAACGGCGCTCCTCGAGGGCCAACTGACCGACATCATCGACGTACCCGCCGCCGGTCTTGGAATCAGCGCAGCCGTTTCGTTGCTCGTTGCTCTTTGGGCGGCGTCGTCGGGAACGAAGGCGCTCCTCCGAGGAGTCAATGCCGCATTCGGGCTCAACGAGGCGCGCCGCGGCCTCCGGCTCCGCCTCGTTTCCCTCGGCCTCACAGCGGGTCTCGTTGTCTTCGTCGTGATCGCGGTCCTGGCCGTGAGCGTCAGCCCGACCTGGCTCGATGGCGTTCTCAGTGCACTGCAGTGGCTCCTGGTCTTCGTCATCGCCAGCGCGGGCCTTTCGCTTCTATACCGGTTCGGTCCAGCACAACGCCCACCGGGATGGAGGATGTGGAGCCTCGGGGCCCTGGCGGCCGCGATCGGGTGGCTGGGCGCTTCTTACGGTCTCGGTCAGTACGTCACCCGCTTCGGTTCCTTCAACGAGACCTACGGCGCACTCGGCGCGGTGATCGTCACCATGCTGTGGCTATTCGTTTCGGGCTTCGCCGTTCTCGCCGGGGCCGTTCTCGACGGCGTACTTGCCGAGGTTGACTAGGCGAGGATGCCGTTCCACACCTGAATCGCTGCTGGCCCGAGAAGAACGATGAAGAGAGTCGGGAAGATGCACAACACCAGCGGGAACGTGATCTTGACCGGGATCTTCACCGCCCGCTCTTCGGCACGTTGCTGGCGCTTGTCTCTCAACTCCGCTGCCTGAATTCGCAGCGTCTCGGCGATCGGCAGCCCGTACTGCTCGGACTGGGTAACGGCGAAGACGAAGTTGCGCAGGTCGGAAATGCTCGACCGATTGGCCAGATTGTGGAGCGCATCGCGTCGCTGAGCGCCCATCTGCATCTCGTACAGGGTCCTCAGAATCTCCTCTGCCAGTGGCCCGCCCCCAGCTTTGCCGGCGCGTCCCAGGGCAGCCTCGAAACCAAGGCCGGCCTCGACGCTGATCATGATCTGGTCGAGGGTGTCCGGCAGATCGTTCTGAATCAGCTCCTGGCGAGCTTTCGCCTTGGTGTCGAGAATGCCGTCGGGGGCGAAGAACGCCCCGACTGTGACCACGGCGGCGATCAGCACCGCTTTCGTAGGTTCGGCGGCACCCATGACGAAAGGAACCGAGAGGCCACCAACTCCAATCGCCAGAAGTTTCGCGGCCAGGTATCGCTCGACTTTGTTCTCGGGTACTCCCGCCAGCGTTGCCCTTCTCTCGAGGCTCTTGACCCAGCCGCGTGGCGTCAGGCCGCGCACGCGGGAAGCCAGCGAGCCGACCATGGGGCGCAGCACCCTGTCGGTTGCTGATCGCTGCAGGGTCATCTGGTGGATGTCGGGAACAGCCGACCCACCCCGGCTGGCGCCGGCGCTCGAAGAGGCCACGCTGAACCACAACAGAGGGACGGCGACAGCTATCGCAACTGCGGCGGCAATGACATGTATCGGCATAACGTGCTCCTCAGTACTTGAACGAGACGATGCGGCGGATCCACACCCCACCACTAGCCATCAACACGGCACCTGCGACCAGCATGATGCGGCCGGGGCTCGTCGAGAACAGCTCGTTTAGGTAGGAGGGATTTGAGATCGAGACCAGCACTCCGACGACGAGCGGCAACGCCATCAGGATGATGCCGGACAACTTGCCCTCGGCGCTCAGGGTGTCGACTCGACGACGAACCTGGGCACGAGACCGGATGGTTGCAGCCAACGTTCGCAGCACATGAGATAGGTCTCCGCCGACTTCCCGGTGGATGTCGATGGCGTCGACCACCCAGCGGAAGTCATCGCCTCCGACTCGATCCCCCATGGCTCGGAGCGCATCTGTGAAGTCCCGGCCGAGCCGAGTCTCCGCGATGAGCCGCCGGAACTCCTCGGACGCCGGCTCCATCTCCTCGCTAGCCACCGCATCGCAGGCCTGGATAATGCCGTGCCCCGCGAGCAGCCCGCCTGCGATGAGCTGTAGCGCGTCGCCAAGCTGATCCGCGAAGGCGGCCTGGCGCTTGGAGGCGCGATGCTGGAGCGTTACGTGAGATAGGCCAAGCACACCGATGGCGGAACCGAGCGCCCCGATCGGACCGCCGAACGCGAGGCCTGCTGCTGCCCCCGCCAAGGTGACGCTGATCGTGATGACCGCGTATTCGGCCGGACGCAGCGTGCTCCCTGCCTGTTCGAGGGCTGTCGCCAGCGGCTTGCCCCTGCTCACCTGGTCGAGCCCCCTCTCTGCGAACATGGTTGCCTTGTTGGCAAAGGAGGAAAGCGCCTTTTCTCCCGGCTTCGGGGCTTTCCACGTGGTGGTCCGCTTCTCCGATGGCGACTGGAGAAGTCGGATCACGCCCCACAAGCCTGCGAACAGGATGGCACCGCCGAAGACGGCCAACTCTCGCCTGTCGAGCAGACCGGTTGCGATGACCCGCGGCACGAAGACCTCAGGTGGCGCTGGCTGCACCTCGATCGGCGCACGAAAGGCTTCCGGGCTCAGCTGAGGGGCGAAAGGAAGCTGCACGGCTACCGCCCCGCCGGCCGTCACGCCGCCGAACGTAACCTCGACGCCGATGTCCGTTGGGCCATTGGCGTCAGAAACGTAAGTCAGCTGATAGCGGCTGACGAGCACGCTGGCGATCTGATCGAAGATCGAAGTGATGGCCTCGGGATCGTCTGCGTTGACGACCGACCCCCCGGTCGCGGCCTCGAGGCGAGACATCGGAATCGGATCGGTCTCCGGGCTCTGCAGCTCAACGGCATAGAACTCTGACCCCGATGCCAGGATCGCCACGATGGCGTCTTCCAGCGTTGAGGTGCTCACGGTGTCCCCACCGTCGCTGAGAAGCACTATGGCGCGACGGCTTGGTGCCGCTCCATCCCACAGACCGCCAGCAGCCACGAGACCGTCATAGAGCGAGGTTTCTCCTGCGGCCGAGATATCGGCGAGGACGATGGGCGCGTCGACCGGCAGGCCAAATTCGGCCAACACCGTCGGCTCAGTAGAGAAGGTGACGATGGCGATACGTGCCTCGTCGGGCATCGACTCGGCGAACGATGTCGCCGCGTCAATGGCAGCCTGCAGCGGGGCTCCTCGCATCGACTGCGAGACGTCGAGCAGGAGTACGACCTCGAGATCCTCGTTGGGAAGGCGCTGGACCTCTGGAGCTATCTGTGTGCCGCTCTCGTTGATAAAGAACGAATCCGCCGGAAGCGCACGGCCCGCAAGCGAAGGTGGCAACGTGACGACAAGTGATACCTGGGGATGGCTGCTGATGTCGATGTCATCGACAATGACCTCCTCGGCGGCGACGGCCGGGAAGGCCGACGCCGCCACGAAACTCAGCAACAGCAGTCCGAGGGTTAGCCGGCGCATGCTCAACTCACCTTCTGCAGCGGGTAGCCGCCGAAGACACCAGGATCGAGATCGATGCCGAAGCTCGTCAGGCGATCGGTGAACTGGGGACGGATGCCCGTCGGCTGAAGCACGCCGCCACCTGCCGGGTTGTGTTCGAAAGCGAAGACGTCCTGGAGCGTCACGATCTGTCCCTCCATGCCGACCACCTCGGACACCTGGGAGACACGGCGCGATCCATCGCTGAGGCGATCCAGCTGCACTATCAGGTTGAGAGCGGAGGCGACTTGCTCGCGGATGGCCTTCACGGGCAGATCGAACCCGGCCATGAGCACCATCGTCTCCAGGCGGGCGATGGCATCACGGGGCGTGTTGGCGTGAACCGTCGACAGCGAACCCTCGTGACCCGTGTTCATGGCCTGCAACATGTCAAGCGCTTCACCTCCGCGAACCTCTCCGACGACTATCCGATCTGGTCGCATGCGCAGAGAGTTGCGGACGAGCTCGCGGATCGTGATCTCACCGCGACCCTCCACGTTGGTGGGGCGAGCCTCCAGCCGGACGACATGCTTCTGGCTAAGTCTGAGCTCGACGGCGTCCTCGATGGTGACGATGCGTTGGTCCTCAGGGATGTAGCTCGACAGCACGTTCAGAAGGGTCGTCTTTCCGGTACCGGTACCGCCGCTGATGAGGATGTTGAGCCTCCCCCGGACGCAGGCATCGAGGAACTCCGATACCTCGAGCGGCACCGTTCCGAGCCGAACCAGATCTCCCGAGTTGAACGGGTCTTGCGGGAACTTCCTAACGGTCAGAGACGGCCCATCGACAGCGAGCGGCGGGATAACCGCGTTAACGCGCGAGCCGTCAGGAAGGCGGGCATCGACCATCGGAGATGACTCGTCGATCCGCCTGCCGACCTGTGCCACTATGCGTTCGATCACCCGTCGCAGATGCTCTTGGGATACGAAGCGGGCATCGGTCTCTACGAGACGGCCCTCGCGCTCGATGAAGATCGATGAGTCCGAGTTGACCATGATCTCAGTCACTGTGGCATCTGCCAGGAACGGCTCGATGGGTCCGTAACCCAGAATGTCGTCGAAGACGATCGCCGCCAGCCTCAACTGCTCCTCCGCCGTCAAAGGGATTGCCTCAGCAGCGAGCACGTTCGCCAGCTCGTCGCGCACGGCTGCCCGCAACTCGTTCTCGGTCAGCGAGGCGTCGTAGAGGCGAGGGCCGAGGCGAGAGAACATGGCAACCTGCGCCCTCTCTCTGATCGCGGCCATTGGATCGGCGGCGGCGGTCTGCTGCGTTCCGCCATCTTTCTCGCGAAGTCGCTCACTCAGCTTCATCGTGCTCTCCTCTTCAACTGCCCCTGAGAGGGGGATTCGATGGCGGCGAATCTCGCAGATAGGCCCAGCAGATTGCGCGAGAACGCACTCTTCGGCTCGGCCTCGACGATCGGCAGCCCTTGATTCATTGACAACGGGACTGACCGGGTGCTGGGCACGCCAATGTCGATTCGCATGCCAAGCGTGGCGGCGACCTCGGCGTCGGCGATTCCGACCTTGGTCCCGGCCCGGTTCAGCACGAGATGGCGTTCGGGCTTGACGAGCCCAATCGCGTCCAGTGCCTCGATCACCCTCCGGGTGCTACGAACCGCCGACCTCGACAGGTCGCATACCAGCACCAGGTCGGTGCTTTGCTCTATCGAAGCCAGCGTGTGCTCGGAGAGCCCTGCTGGTGTGTCCACGATGACGTATTGGAACTCACTGGCGAGAAGCTGCACCATCTCACCAGCCTGATCCGGGTGAACCTCCTCACCCTCCGCCGGCGACCCTGGAGCACACAGCACGAATAGGTCGCTCTGGCGGGGAGTGAGGAAGACTTTGATGGTCGTCGCATCAAGACGGCCGGGCGCTCGTGCTGCGTCGGCCACCGAGTGCGATGGATCAAGACCAAGGGCGTCGGTTACGTCTCCGAATTGCAGATCGAGGTCCACCAGCACTACCTCTCCTGGGTGGGCCGAGGCCAACAGCACCGCCAGATTGGAGGCGATAGTCGTCTTGCCGGCGCCACCCTTAGGAGAGATCACCGTGATCACGCGCCCCTTCGGCCCGGCTGGTCCTCCCGAACCGGGAGCTTGGATCTGGCCGTGCCGCTGAGTCGAACTAGCGATAGCCCTATCGAAGGCAACCCGCAGCGCCTCGTCGTCAGCCTCGGGGGCGATGACGTCGCGCACGCCGACCTGCATCGCGGCTGCGAACATCTCGGGAGTCGCCGATGCCACGAACAGCACAGAGACATCCGGGCGCATAGCGTCAAATGCTTTGGCCAACCCGATGGCATTGTCCATGGGAATGTCAGGGCCTACTGCGACAACCTGGAGATCATCCGGTGCCGACCCGGCGAGCTCCATCGGCGAGGCGCCGTCAGCTCGTTGCAGCTCGCCGTTGAGTGTGCCATCGAAGGCCTGGCGGACCCGCTTCTCGAAGGTGGGGCTAGTCGAAGCTAGGAGGATCATCGGTAGATCACGAGATTCGTCTGAACGGACGTGCCGTCCTCAGGAGCATCAGCAGGCTCCCTGGCCAGCCAGATGCGTCCGTGCTCAGCGGCGAACACGAGCTTCTCAACGTCCGGCGCAGACACTGCGAACGTCACGAGCAGCGACCCTGTGGGCGCCGCCGCAAAGCCAACTGCAGTGGCGTCAGCGTCCTCCGCTCGCGAGATCTGCTCGTTCGCCTGCACGTTGGCTATGAGCACCTTGTGAAGGATGATGTGGGTGGCGGCAAGCGTGACAGTTACCTCTTCCTCCTGAGTCGTTATCCCAACCGGTGTCGTCGACTCTTCGACGGGTTCGGTGGCGACGTCATTGAAAGACGCCACGACTGCGACGAGGTCGCCGGGCAGCGGCTGGCCGCCGACTGCTCGCTGCGGATCGAGGGCGATCGTCACTTCGAGCAGGCCATCGGGGATCGCAACGACCGTCTCCGAGGCCAAATCAACGGGGTTCACGAACCGTGCAGCCACGACCTGCTCGCCGGGCAGCAAATCCACCGCGGCGACGGTCCCCGAGAGGTTGTTCAGCGTTGAGACACTCCCCTCGGCCCTCACCTTGACGGGTACCCACTCGGTCGTCACGGCCTTGGCAACCTCGGAGACCGGGGTTCCCTTGGCAACCAGCGTGTCTACCACCAGGACCTCGACCGTTGCCTCACCGGCTAGGGCCCGCTCATCGGCGCCCCTCACGTAGGTCAGCAGGGAGAATGTCCCGATCGCCGCCAGGGCAACGGATACGACCATTCCTATCAGACGTTTATTCATATGTGTGTGCTCCTAGTTACGGAATCAGCTTGACAATGGAGGCGCCGAAATCTGGTCCGCCCGGATCTCCGTTCGAGGTCGTTGCCTCGATGAAGTAACCCTCTAGGCAACGCGTCGTGCCGCTGCAGGGCGGGTTGGTCGACGGCTCCTTGAAGCCGCCTCCGAAGTTGTAGCCCGTGATCCAAAAAGCGCCGATGCCCAGAACTTCGTAGCTGCCGTTGTTTCCCGAGCTCAGCTTGTCGCTGTAGTACGGCAGGAAAGACGGCTTGTTGAGAAGCGTCTCAGCGAGGTAAGCGGGGGTGCACGAGTTGCTCGGCGAGGATCCCGGGTCAATGCCGTCCTTCCACTCGCCGGTGGTGAAGACGGCTTGGCAGGGGCCACCGTCGGAATCAAGCCAACCGAAACCGCCGGGCAGATCGAAACCGGAATTGGAGTGGTCGCAGGTCCGACCCTGGTTTCCCTGGTGGAAGACGAAGAGCCAGGGATCACCGACGAAGGGTGGGGTCTTTTGGAGGGCCGGCCTGAGCTCATCGAACCATTCGCACTCCGAGATGATCAAGGGAAGGGTCGGCATGTGACCCGCCTGCCCCCAAACCGCCGAGGCCCTGGCCCTCACAGTCGCCCCATCGAAGCCGACGACCTGGCCAAAGATCGGCGCCAGAATCGATCCGCCGTCGAGGTCTTCGGTCTGCAGCTTCACAGTGATCGATTGCCCGACGGGGTCGAGCAGTAGCTCGTCGACCGTCGACGCGCCGTCCTCGGCATTGGAATCACCGTAGGCGTCAGCGGTTGCATCGGCTCCGCCGTAGGTGCAACTGGCCGGATTGATCAGGCAGTCTTCTGCGATGGCGAGAGCGCTGGCGTCTGCCCCGTTCTGAAGCTCACGGCGCTCCTGGTACAGACGGCCGGTATCGAGCGCAAACGCAGCCATGCCGATGAGACCAACAGCGAAGATGGCCACGATGACGGCGACGGCTCCCCCGTCGTCGTTCAGCCGGTACATCGCATTACCCCAACTCCGGTGATGGTTCGCGTTGATCCGCCGACAAGAGGGATGTCGTATGAGAATGGGTACTCCACCGTCACCGAGGCAGGTGTTCCCGGCGTGCAGGCCGAGCTGGAGACGACGACAGATGCGGAATCGAGCGAGGTAGCGGCGCCAACGACAGCAGCTTCTGCCGCGACCGGATCTGCCGTGAGTGCCAGTACCCGAGCCCCCTCCCTGGCGGCGTGAGTGACCGTGATCTTGGCGTTGTAGCCGCGACCGAACTCGATGATCCCGAACACCAACATGATGAGGACCGGAAGGACCAGTGCGAATTCGACGACGGCGTTGCCGCGCTCTCGGTTCACGTCAGAGCGTTCGTCAGGTTTGGATCATCGACCATGCCGTTCGTCTCGATGCCGATAGCAGTAAGGGCCACCAGGGTCACGAGGAGGACGAGAGCAAGGAGAAAGGCGTACTCGACGATGCCGGCTCCTCGGTCATCACGGAAGAATCTGCTCATTTGTGTGCTCTCCTGGCCCCAGGAAGGCCCTAAGCCACGGGGATTAGTCAATCTGTGCACAAAGCAGTAGCACGCCTACTCTCCGCGGTCAAGGGACTAGTCCAGAAATGGTCACTGCAACTAGTCACCCCCAGTCGGCCCCCAAATCGCCCAGGCCGTCTCTACATTCGGTGACTAGTTACCGACATAGCCGACGGCGCCGGCCGTTACTGGCCTCGGTCACTCGCCCTGGTAGTAGTCGCGCTCGGCGGCGCCGTCGAGGAACTTGCGCAGACCGTCGTCATCGCTTCCCGGAGCGAAGACACCAACGTTTCCCGAGTCGGGGTATTCGGCGATCTCGGGCGCAACCATCGACGAGAACATGATGAAGCGGGCGTCGGCATCGGAGCGGTTGATGACCTGATGAGCACCGGTTCGGCCACGTACGAACAACTCCACGTCTCCCTTCGCCATGGCTCGCTCCCCCGCCGGGGTGCGCAGGATCACTTCGCCCTCGACGACCAGCAGCAACTCCTCGTTGGCATGGTGGAGGTGATAGGGGAAGCTCTTCTGCCCTGGGGGCATCAAATAGAGACTGCCGCCGAGTAGCTCGCCGCCGAGTCGACGGAGCAGCCGAGTTCGCTGCCATCGAAAGCCCTCGTGGTCGGATTCCGATTCCCAATCGTCCGCATAGATGTTCTCCATCGAGTGAATCTAGGCGCTCCACCGAAGCGCTCGATCAGCCCTCGACGGCGATGTCAAGCTCATCCATCAAGGCCACGACTCTGCTGCGGATCTCGTCGCGAACACGGCGCACCTCGTCCATCGAGTCGCCAGACGTGTCTTCGAGCTCCCAGTCGACATACCGCTTGGAGGGATAGACGGGACATACGTCGCCGCAGCCCATGCTGACGACGACGTCGGCCTGGCGCACCTCGGCATCTTCCCACAGCTTGGGCACATAACCCTCGATGTCGATCCCGACTTCCGCCATCGCCGCAATGGCGGCGGGACTGATGGCATCCCCCGGTTCAGAGCCGCCCGAGAAAACGGTCACCGAATCGCCACCGAGATGGCGCATGAAGCCGGCGCCGATTTGGGACCGGAACGCGTTGTGCACGCACAAGAAAAGGACACTAACCACTGCCAACATCGTATGGCCAGACGCAGGGAGCATATTCGAACTAGTCATTGACCACTCTCTGTGTTGGCGTAACACTGAGCGCCCGCTACGAGGAGACCAACCGATGAGGACCGTTAGATGGGCGCGACCGACACCGTGAAGCGCACCGCAACCGCCAAGACCCCCGCCCCTAGCGGACGCTACGGCCCATGGAACCACGATTGCGGGAGCGTCTACCACAGGGTGTGCCGTCATCCGCGACGCGCGGTGAAGACTCTTCACGCAGAGCCGGCTCGGGCAGCTACCGACCGAGCTGGTGACGAAGCGAGGCCTCGAACTCGGTAAAGCGAAACTCGAAACCCGACTCTGCCAGCCGCTGCGGCAATACCCGCTGGCCGCCGAGGACGATGGTGTCTGCCCGCTCTCTCCCGAGTAGTGCGCGAATCGCCAAGTTGGAAACAGGGAACATCGTCGGTCGACGCAGCACTCGACCCACCACCTTCTTGACCTCGTCGAACGGGAGGGGCTGCGGCGCTGTGAGATTGAAGGGACCCGCCAGGTCGTCACGATCGAGTAGATGACGGATCGCCGCCACCTCGTCCTCGATGTCGATCCAGCTCCAGTACTGGCGTCCGGATCCGATGCGACCCCCAAATCCCGACTTGAACGGCAGCAGCAGTCGCTTCAACAGTCCCCCGTCGCCACTGATGACGAGCCCGCTGCGGATGTGGGCCACCCGGACGCCGGCCTGCTCCGCTGGAGCGGTCGCCGCCTCCCAACGCACACAGACCTGGGCAGCAAAGTCGGCGGCGGGCGGCGAGACCTCCGTTAGGAGTTGGTCACCTTGATCGCCGTAGTAGCCGACGGCCGAGGCGCTCACGAGAACCCCGGTCCCAACCTCCGCCATTGCCCGAGACAGCAGCTCCGTCGAGTCGGTGCGGCTATCCGAAATCGCCCGCTTGTAGGAGTCGGTCCATCGTTTGTCGCCGAAGCCGACCCCGGCGAGGTTCACCGCGGCATCAGCACCAGCGAGGGGCTTGTGGTCGAGTTCGCCATTGGCGGGATCCCACGCCACCTCGCCACTGGCGACCGCTGGACGTCGCACGAGACGCAATACCTCGTGGCCATCGCGGGCCAGGGATGCTCTCAACGCCGTCCCGACAAGGCCGGAAGAGCCGGCAATAGCTACGTTCACCGGGCCAAGGTATCGACTACTTCCAGCAGCGAACCCGAGCTGCTTGGTAGGGTCCGTGGTCTTGGACCGCTTCCGCGCTGCCCCACCACCGCCGCCCGGTGGCCCGCCACCCCCGACGGGCGATGCCGGGGTACTTGTGTTCGTCGTGGACCCCGATTCGCAACAGGTCCCCCGGCCGCAGACGCCACCGGCTCCACCGGCTCCACCGGGAGTTTCCTACCGGGCCGCCCCAACACTGGCTATCCGGCGCGACGAACCACTACCGGTGGCGATTCGTCGGATAGGAATCGGACTGCTCGACCGGGCAGTCGCCGGACTGTCACTCGAGGACCGGGATCGTGCGGTGCACGAAGCCAGCCAGGCCATAGAGCAAGCCCGCGCCCTTCTTCGCCTGGTGCGTTACGCCGTCGGCGACAGGGTGTTCGCCTTCGAGGATCAACAGCTGACGGCGGCGCTGCGGCCCATCACTCACGCGCGCGATGGCTTCCGCATTCTTCCGGCTCTCGACGCCCTCGTCGAACGCTTCGTCGACAGGCTGGCGCAAGGCGCCTTCGACATGCTCCGCTTTCAACTCTCCGATCGGCGGCGGCTCGCCGGCGATGAGCAGATAGCCAGCACGCTCGAGACCGTTGTCGCGGCACGTGTTCGCTACACAACATTCGATCTCGCGACATTGCAGGACGGCTTCTCGACCGTGGAGCCAGGCCTCCATGCCACCTACAGCATGGGTCGGCTCGCCATGGGCGACGCCTATCGCACTTCGACCGATGTTGCATTCGATGAGTGGCGAACCCAGGTGTGCCATCTCCGAGACCAGACATCGATGCTCGATCCAGACTGGGCGGCTCTGGGCTTGTCGGAAAGGCTTCGCAAGCTGGCAGCCTCCCTCGGCGAGGCCCGCGACCTGACGTCACTCGCTTCCGAAGTCAACGAGGGAGCCCTCGGCGACGACGACGAGGAGCGTGAGCTGTTGCGGCTACTCGTCTTCGGCCGGTGCCGAGATCTCTATCGACAGTTGATCCCTGTCGGGGAACGCCTCTACGGCGATGAGCCTGGCGACTTCATCGACAGATTCGGTGCCTATTGGCGAGGCTGGCGGTCGCGCTAGGGCGCCGTTGCCTCAGCCGCCGGACGAGCAGCTACCAGCCGCTGCCGCTTGGGGAGCAGGGCTCGATACAGCGTTAGCGCGGCAACGGTGAGGATCGTCGCCACCGATCCAATGGCATAGGCGGGGTTGGCGGCGTCGGTGCCGGCGGCCGCGCCGTGGATGGCTGCCGTCCAGAACAGCAGATAGCTGAGGAGGTGAACGCCGTGCCACAGCCTCCGCGGGAGGCGTTTTACCAGAAGCGAGGTCAGCTGGACCGCTATCAGCAGGTAGAAGGCAACGATTCCCCACGCGACCGGACCCGGTCGCCAATCTGTCGCATAGGGAACGAGCAATCCTGCGAGGTCGAAGTGAACGTATGAGTCGGCAACGAGGCCTGCGAGATGCACCCCCGTGAAGACGACCGTGAGGCCTCCGAGGTAGCGGTGCAAGTCGAGCAACCACTTCGGGCTCGGCTGCCGCTCCAAGAGGCGAGTCGACAGCAGCAGGCCCCATATCACCGCCGCCGCCGCCAAAGCCCAGGCGACGATGCCGCTGGCGCGCGCCACGTACCACCACACCTGCGAAGTCACGCCGCCAACTCCTCGAAACCGGGCGTCATCGCCACCGTCCCTGACGAGTCGACGAACAAGGCCTCAGCATTCAAGAGGCAACCTGCAGCCGAATCCGGCCCGACTGCCAGGGCCTGCTTGGTCGAGATCTCGGCCCACCACCCCTCACCCGCCACCACCGTGACCGAAGTTGTGGGACCGCTGTGGGGATCACCCGTCATCGGGTCTATGAGATGGTGCACCGTCTCGTCTCCTCGCTGCCACGTCCGCATCTGGGTGCTCGAGGTGGCGATGGCCCCATCAACGAGGCTCACCTGGGTGATGTCTCTCGCGGCATCCATGGGGTCGGCGACGCCGATCGTCCACCCCTCACCTTGAGGCGATGTGCCGGCGACCCGAACGTCGCCCCCGAGGTCGACCATGGCGCCGCCGGCGCCTGCTGCCAGCAACTCCCTAACCACGATGTCGCCCGCCAAACCCTTGCCGATTCCACCCGGATCGAGGCCAACTCCGTAGGGAATTGTGATGGCGTTGCTATCGGGATCGAGAACGATTCCACTGCACCCCGGCGCCCTCGTGGCATGGGGGCGGGGGGTGTCGCTGTCAAGAGCGGCGACGGCGAAGACCTTGCCGTAGCCAGCGGCGGCGACAGCCGAGAGCACCGAAGGATCGAACGCGCCGGCCGTCGCTTCCCATGCGAAGACCGATTTCGTGACGAGCTCGAAGGTCTCGGGCGAAACGACCACTTCTCGCGAAGGCAGCCCGTTGAGCAGAGACAGTTCGCTGCTTGGTCGGAACCTGCTCCAGCGAGCCTCGAGGTCCTCGATGCGAGATCTCGCGGCCTCCAGGAGTCCGTGACCGCCGCCGACCACGACGATTAGCGCTGAACAGCCCATCGCTGAGAAGCGAATCTCAGCCACTGCCGCGGGTCTTCGTGACGGGCGTGGGCGCTGGGGCTGAGGCTGCCTTGGTCGCAGATGCAGGGACCGCCACCGGAGCTGGCGACGGCGCCGCCTGCTGGATAGTGGCTCCCGATGCTGGCCGATGGACGACGCGGATCACGATCTCGACCGGAGCACTAGGAGCCGGTGCCGTCACCGGCGTAACAGGAGCCGGCAACGGCATCTGTTCTTCCGCGGCTTTCGCTTGGGCTGCAGTCCACATGCTGGCGGTCAGCGCTGCCGTGCTGGCCATTGCCGCGCCGACGGCGAACGTCCGACTCTTCGCAGCCTTGTGGGACCCGGTCCGCGTTGCGGCCGTCCGGAGAGCAACCGGCCGCGGCTCCGAATCGCGAACCGCAGCTCGCCCCGCTTCCAGCGCGGCGATGCGGTCGGCTTGGTCCTTAGTCGTCATCATCGCCACCCTCGTACTCGTGCTCGACCTCGTCGTGCTCTTCTTCGTGGTCAGCCTCGTGCTCTTCTTCGTGGTCGGCCTCGTGCTCTCCCTCGAAGACGGCCGAGTCGTCGGTCGAAACCACCGGGACCGGATCGGCCACTGACAGCGCCGTCGGTACCGGATCGTCGACGAATACCGTGATGTAGCGAACGTTGGGATCCTGCGAGTCGACCGTCACCGTGGCGACCGTTTCCAGGTCTCCGACGCCGGTATCAGGTGTGGTGCGGAGGATTCCGCCGTTGACGGCGAGGGCGGTCGTGGCTGCCACGACGGTCAGAACGATCGCTCCGACGGTGGCGAAAATGGATCCTCTTGGCTTCTGCATGTCATGCTCCTTGGTTCACCGATACCCTCGCAACGTACAACTACCCCCGGAAACAGCTGCCCATGCCTGGGTAAGCATCTGGCAAAGGATCTGGGAAGCCCTTCGGAGGTGCCTTTCGGTGTCGCTGCAACTCTTGGTGGTCGAGGACGACGACTCGATCGCGGAACCGCTGGTTGACGGCCTGCGGCGCGAGGGATTCTCGGTAACACGGGTGGCAACGGGCGCCGAGGCGCTCGACACAGCAGCCGCTGCCGACCTCATACTCCTCGATCTGGGCCTACCCGATCTGTCCGGACAGGACGTCTGTCGGCGTATCCGCGAGGGCAGCTCCGTCCCGATCATCGTGATCACGGCCCGTAGCGACGAGATCGATCGGGTCCTCCTGCTTGAGCTGGGAGCCGACGACTATGTCGTCAAGCCGTTCGGCTTCCGCGAATTAGTCGCCAGGATCCGCGCGGTGCATCGGAGGTCGGCCGACTCCGGTGATACGGAGGTCATTCGACTGGGGCGCCTTGAGATCGACGGGCGCAGCAGAAGGGTCACCGTGGAGGGTGTCGAGCTGACGCTAACTCCCAAGGAATACGACCTCCTGGCGCTACTCGCCTCTGAGCCTGGCGCCGTGCGGACTCGCGAGGAGATAATGGACGAGGTGTGGGATCCCCACTGGTTCGGATCCACCAAGACACTCGACGTCCACATAGCCTCGCTGCGCAAAAAGCTCGGCGAGCCGGCATGGATCGCCACTATTCGCGGCGTCGGCTTTCGCCTTGACGAGGCGCAATGACCCGGCGACTCATCGCCACCTACCTGACGATCACCCTGTTCGTGCTCGTGGTGCTCATCGTGCCGCTCGGAAGGACATTTGCATCGAGCGAGGAGGACCGCCTGTTCTCCGATATTGAACGCGATGCGCGGATCGTTGCCGCATTGGCCGAGGAGTCCCTGGAGGCTGGCACCCCGCCCGAGCTAACGACGGTGCTGTCCGACTACGCCGCGGACCCAGGGGGCCGAATCGTCATCGTTGACGACGCTGGCAACAGCGTCGCCGATTCGGACAACCTCGAAGGTCCTCCTCGGACATTCTCGACACGACCCGAGTTCGCCTTGGCGCTCGGTGGACAACGCAGCAGCGGGCGCCGCTACTCCGATACTCTCGAGGCCGATCTGCTCTTCGTTGCGGTGCCCGTGCGGTCGAGCGCCGGCATTCTCGGAGCGGTGCGAGTTACATTTCCAGGGACGACTCTTGATAGGGCTGTCAGAGACACCTGGTCGCGTCTCGGCTTGCTGTCTGGCGTCGTTCTTGTATCCGTGACCGTGGTTGGACTCGTGCTCGCCAGAGGCGTCACGCGACCGGTGCGGGAGCTGAAGACGGCAGCGGAGGGGATCGCCAGCGGTGGCCTCGAGACACGAGTGACCCCCCTGGGCGGTGCCCCCGAGTTGAGGGCACTCGGCACCACCTTCAACGCCATGGCGACCAGAGTTGAGTCGCTGGTCCACCACGAGAGTTCCTTTGCCGGTGATGTGTCACATCAGTTACGGACCCCGCTGACAGCGCTACGCCTTCGCCTCGAGAACCTCGGAGCGACGCTGGCCGACGAGGATCGCTCCGATCTCGAAGCAGCTCTCGCCGAGACTGACCGACTGTCGAGGCTGGTGGACGGACTCCTGACCATGGCCCGCGCCGAGGTCGACACGGTCGCTGGAGTACCCGTCGACTTGGCCCTCGTCGCCAGGGACCGGCACGAGACCTGGACGCCCCTCATCGCCGAGTCAGGATTGCTGCTCGTCGTAGAAGCGCCGCAGGAGGCGCGAGCGTGGGCGGCGCCAGGAGCTGCCGAGCAGATGCTCGACAACCTCCTCTCGAATGCCGTTGACGCGTCGCCCGTTGCCGGGCAGATCACCCTCGCCGTCAGGAGAGCGGGCACAACATGGGAGGTCCACGTCATCGACGAGGGGCCAGGGATGACGGAGTCCGAGCGCGAGCGTGCGTTCGATCGGTTCTACACCGGTGGTAAGGAGGGACGAGGCTCAGGGCTCGGGCTCACCATCGTCCGCCGACTGGCAGCAGCTCACGGGGGCACGGCGTCACTGCTCGAAGCTCCAAAGGGAGGAATCGACGCCGTCGTCGTCTTCCCCGCCGAACAAGGCCGATAATCGGTCCCTTCTCCTAGCCGGGGCAAGGCACCACGAGGGAGTCTCGAAGGCCGTCGATGACGACGTCGGCCGAAAAGGTCGCTCCCCCGGGCCACTCGACGGTGACTTCCGCCGATGTCATACCACCAGTGCCGACGATCACCTCGGCGGCGTGTCTACCCAGGAAGGTGTGGCCGACGAGGGGATGAACCAACGATCGACCGGCGACGTCAACACGCACTACCGCCCCAGCCCCCCGACAGGAGCTGCTGACGGTGAGCGACGGTTCGGCGGTGTCGTTCCGATAGAGAACGAGGCCGCCGAGGTAGTCGACGAGAGCTAGATCGGAGTCGCCGTCACCGTCAAGATCACCAACCGCCAGACCGCGCCAGCTAGCGTCGCGAGCTAGGGCGAGGTCAGGCCATACGTCGGCGTACCTGCCGCCCCCAAGACCAAGGAGGAGCGCCGGTCGATCGGAGATCGCCACCTCAGTGTCTGCGATCTTGTTGGGCATGCCTTCGATGCCCCCGTTGGCGACGGCCAAGTCGGCTCGCCCATCCAGATTGAAGTCCGCCACCCCGATGCCCCAGGATGATGAGACCACCGTCGCCGGCGCCTCGCCGGGCCTGATGTAGCCGGCGCCATGGTCGCGACTAACCACGTAGCCGTCTGCGGTGCCAATGAAGAACTCATTCTCACCGAGGTCTGATACATAGGTGTCGAGTTGGCCATCGCCAGATAGGTCGGCAACTGCAACGCCCATGCCGTCGATCTCGGAGGCAACGCCGAGCTCTCCCGCAATGTCGACCCAGGCCCCGTTTGGGTCACCCCGCCTGCTGTACACAGAGTCGGCACCGCTCAGCCAGCCGACATCACGCGTCACCCATGCGTCGGTCAGGCCGTCGCGATCGAAGTCACCGAGTTCGAATGCGAAGGACAGACGCTCGCCGTGGGGGAGCTCCGTGACCGCGAAGCTGCGGGCACCGTCATGGACGAAGATGACATCAACGCCCGGCCGGCCATCCGACCCGTACGCGATGCGCAGCAGATCGTTGGTGGAGTCGCCGCTGAGGTCGACCACGGCGAATCCTGTGGAAGGTGATCCAGATGGCAATTCGGTGATCTCGGCATTGCCGAGATCACGGCTGGTCGCCCATCCTCCTCCCCACACCACAAGATCCGTTGTGGCCGCCCTGCCGATGATGAGCTCGAGACTGCCATCGTGATCTAGATCGCCGAGACCAATGGAGACTGCGTCGGAGACATCGACTCCCGCCGCCATCGTGAAGGCCGCTTCGCCTCCAAAGAAGATCGCCACCGAGCCCGAGGCGACGACGACATCGTTGTCCCCGTCACCGTCCAGATCCCCAATGGCTACTGCACCGCCGTACTTTCGAACGGGCTGGGGCCGCCAGCCGTCGACGCCCCAGGCCTCAGTGACATCGACGAACTGGGGAAGCGACCCAGGCCAGTCGTACAGCGTTTCTGCAAGCCGCCCGGGGTCTCCCCGGTCTTGCGAATCGACCGTGGCCCCGATGATGGCAGCGACGATCAGGCCGGTGACGCCGGCGAACAGCAGCCACACCAGCCAGGGTGGAAAGCGAGATCTCGTTGGTTCAGGAGCACGGACTTCCACCGATCGAGCGTATCGGCCCTTCACGGAAGAGCTGACACGTGGCTAGTTTTGACTCATGACCACTATTCGACGGATCTACGGAATATGCAAGAAAGTCCTCGCAGGCTCCGATATCGAGCTGGTCACCCTGGCGTGGGGCGACAGCTACACCCTGTGATGGAAAGCGAGATCATCGCCCTCGAGACCGGGTCGCAAGCGACTGCCATCGACATCACCCAACAGGTTGCGGCGTTCGCCTCCGGAAAGGGCGACGGGCTCGTCAGTGTCTTCTGCCCCCACGCCACTGCCGGCATCGCCATCATGGGAAGTGGGGAAGGTAGCGACGACGACCTGATCGGCCTGCTCGATCACCTGGTGCCGCGCGACTATCCGTACCGCCACCGCCATGGTTCTCCCGGTCATGGCGCCGACCACGTGCTGCCTGCCGTGATCTCTCCCTCTGCCACCATCCCGGTGCTTGGCGGGGAGTTGCAGCTCGGCACATGGCAGTCCGTGCTGTTCGTCGACCCCAATGTCGACAACCCCCGTCGCCAGGTGCGGCTCAGCTTCGTTGGCGGCTAAGTGGCCCCGACAAAGTCGTCTACCCCTGAGCGATAGGCCTTGCGGTCGGCCTCGGGAAGCCACGCGATGTCGAAGGCATTGCGGCACAACTGTGCAACATCTCCCCGATCGAGATTGGCCCCTTCGGCGACCGCCATGAGGTTCTCTGTGATGTATCCAGGGAAGTAGGCCGGATCGTCCGAGTTGATTGTGACCTTCAGCCCGAGCTTGAGCATCTCTCTCACCTGATGAGCTTTGAGACTGCCTGCCACGTAGCTGTTGGAGATCGGACACACCGTCAAACCTAGGCCTCGCTGTTTGATGGCGGCGACGAGTTCAGGATCTTCGAGGCAATTGACGCCATGATCGATGCGCTCTACCTCGATGTCGCGCACGCATTGCCAGATGTGGTCGATCGAGTTGTCCTGATCAACATCGCAGTGGGCGGTGATCCGAAATCCCTCGTCGCGAGCCCTGGCGAACACCGCCGCGAACTTGGCAGGAGGGTTACCTCGTTCGTCTGAGTCAAGCCCGACTCCAACGATGCTGCCCTTGTGCCCCAGCGCAGCCTCGAGAGTCGCCATGGCCGACTCCGCCGACAGGTCACGCAGGAAGCACAAGATGAGCTGCGTCCTCAGACCCAGCTGGGAGGCGGCGTCCGTCTGCGCCCGCGTCAGGCCGGCAAGGACCGTCTCGAAGTCGATACCGCGGTCGGTGTGGGCCTGCGGGTCGAAAAAGACCTCGGCGTATACGACCCCCTGCGACGCCGCCTTGAAGAAGTAGGCCCAGGCCAGGTCGTAGAAGTCGGCTTCGGTCAACAACACGCTCATGCCCTCGTAGTACTGGGCAAGGAACGAGGGGAGGTCGTCGAAGTCGTAGGCGTCCCTCATCGCGGCCACCGTCGCATATGGGAGCTCAACGCCGTTGCGCTCGGCGAAGATGAACTTCAGCTCGGGCTCGAGCGTCCCCTCGATGTGGAGGTGGAGCTCGGCCTTGGGAATGCCAGCGATGAAGTCGTCCACCAACGGAGCCTAGGGGACCCTGCTACAGGTAGAACCCGGGGACGTCGACCAGCTCGAGCACCGAACCGTTGGCGAGTGCCTCTGCTTCCTCAGCCGCCTCCTCTGCCCGTCCCGATGCGGCCGCGGAGATTCCGTGGAACAACCCCTCTAGCCATCCGACGAGCTCCGCTTGGGCGACCCGTAGCTCCGATGGCGATGGTCGCGTCCTAAACGTGACGGCCAGGTGGTCTAGCTCTGCGGTGAGGGTGTCTGAAAGCAGCGAGCCCAGCTCTCGGATCGTCTCCTCATAGATCGTTCGAAAGCGTTCGCACCCTGCCTCATCGCATGGAGTGTCGCGGGCCTCGTCGAGCATCGCTCGAGCGATGGCCGCGATGCGCATCAGCTTTCCGGGCTTCTCGATTACTGAACCGTCTGGGGCGTGTACTGGTGAGATCGATGATGTTTCCATGTCACCAATAACGGACGCCGGCAGGCCGCTGGATCGGGACTGTCGCCCAAACGACAGTTGACTCTCAGGCCAGAGCAGCTTCGCCCAGGGTCACGATGGCGATGAACAGGAACAGCCACCCAAGCGAGTGGATGAGCGTGCGTTCCGATACCCGCCGAGTGACGACCGGCCCTAGCTGTCCCCCGACGATCACTCCGGGAACGGTGAAGATCACGATGTTACGAACGGTGGTGATCGCATCGCCCCCAGTCTGCACGAAGTCGATCAGGTGGGTAACGCTGGCGACCAGCGCCGTGACTGCGACGACCACCACTCCGGTGGCCACCGTGATCCTCGTCGGGACTCGACACCTCTTAACCAGGGCGTAGGTGTTGGCCTCACCGAGGCCCGTCGAGATCAACCCGACGAAGGCTCCGCCGACTCCGGAGAAGAGGCGGCCTTCGTTGCGGCGACACACCCGATACTCGTAAGTCTGGCCATCGCTGGTGGTGATCGAGCGTGGCAGAGCTGGCTCGACGACCCCCTCCCCCCTGGCGATGGCAGCGTCTTCAGCCTCGGGGACATGGTGCCCGATGAAGGCGACGGCGACGCCGATCAACCCCAGCCCCAGCAACACCTTGAGGATGGTCGGAGAGACCACACCGCCAAGCAGAGAACCGACAACGGCGGCAGGTACTGATGCCATCAGCAGCGATCGCGCCAGCTTCCAGTCGATAGCGCGAGCCCTGGCGTGTGCGATAACGCCAGAGGCGAACCCGAACACCTCCGTTATCAGGGCCGTGCCGATGGCGATCTGGGGCTGCAGCTTCAGCACCAACACGAACAACGGGGAGAAGAAGGTGGCCCCACCGACTCCGGCGCCATTGGCGATGGCGGCGACGACGATGCCGACCGGAAACAGGTACCAGTACTGGAAATCCACGACAACCACCGTATCCGGTTACCTTCGCCCCATGAGCGTCGCCTTCGATCTCGAAGAGTTCATCGATGACCTGACCTCCCTCGTCGGGTTCCGAACCGAGGTATGCCGCAATCCAGGTGAGTTCGCCAAAGCGGGCGAGTGGATCAAGCAGTTCCTCGATGGCGCGCCGCTGGATTTCATCGAGTTCGACTGCCATGGGGTCGCTTCAACCATCATCAAACCGCCGAACTCGCTTCGCCCTCGGATCATCGGTGACGGTCACATCGAGGTCGTGCCAGCCCCCGACCATCTCTTCGCGTTGCGAAGAGCCGACGGCTACCTACACGGCCGCGGCGTGGCCGACATGAAGACGCAGGTGCTTGCGATGCTGTACGCGTTGCGAGCGCTCGCCAACTCCGACGACCACAGAGACTTCTGGATGGTCCTGAGCGAGGACGAGGAGGTTGGGTCACGAGCCGGGGCGGCTGTTGTCGTCGACTACCTCGTGAAGCAGGATCTACTGCCACCGGTGGTGTTCGCTCCGGACGGCGGACCCAACTTCGGTTATGTCGAGAAGGAGAAGGGAATCGCCACCTTCACCGTGAGCGCCACCGGTGTCGCTGCCCATGCCAGCAGGCCTTATCTAGCCGAGAACGCCATCGACAACCTGTACGCCATCGCCAGGGCGCTCGGTGAGCGCTTCCCGGCACCCGCCGATGAGCAGGACTGGAGACCGTCAGTCGTCATGACGCAGGTGACCGCCGGCGACGCCAGCAATCGAATACCCGACTCCGCCACTGGCGTGTTCGACCTCCGGTTCACGGAAGAGATGACCCCCGAAGAAATCACGACCGCTGTCGCCAAGATCGTCACCAAGGCTGGCGGCGCCGTCGATTTCGCCAAGGCAGACCCGGCCGCCTATTACCCCAAGGAGGCACCCGTCGCCAGGCGCTTCATAGAGCTGTTGTTGCAGGAAGGCGAAGGCCCACCCGACATCATCCATTCAGCGGGGGCAAGCAACGGCAGGATCTACGCCGCGGCGGGCGACGTTCACGTGCTCATGTCCAATCCGCGGGCCTGCGGCGCCCATGGCGAGGACGAGTGGGTCGCTATCGACTCGTTGGAGCCCTACTGCCGGCTGGTGCACGCCACGGCGTCGATGGAGATCTAGGCCTCCGCCGGGTGTTGCCAGGTGGCGAGTTGCCACAGTCCCGCCAGCGCGATACCCAGCCCTGCTCCTCCGGTGACGTCGAGGGGGAGGTGTGCTGCCGTATACATGCGAAGGATCCCGGTGGCAACGGCGAGGGTCCACACCACCACCTTCCACGGGCGCCTCAGGTGTGGCGACAGCATCGCGGCCATAGCGAAAGCGACGGCGGCGTGACCCGAGACGAAGCCCAAGCCCTCCCACTCCGGACGGAAGTTGACGTTGTCGAGGAACTCCTGGGGCCTCCCCCGCCCGACGACCTCCTTGACGACCTTGCCCAGCACCCAGCCAACGAACGCGGCAACGCCGATACCGGCCGCCAGGCGCCACTGCTTGCTCAGGAACCAAGCACCGACGGCCACAATTGGAACGATGGCGATGGCACCGAGCTGCATGATCGGCCAGACAGGATCCTTCAGCCAGTCGGGCCAATCGTTGAAGAAGCGGAAGGTATCTGCCTCGAGGTCCGAGATGCTGTCGCCGGTGGCAGCCCACCACGAAACGGCAAGGAGCAGGAATCCCACTCCCACCAGCGTCAACGGGGCCCGTCGCTCAGCCATCCGGGGCGACCCTAGCTGCATCGCGATTGATCAGGCGAGTGCGCACGATCTGGACAACAGCTGCAGCCGCCAGCGCAGTGGCGGCGCCCAGAAGCGCTCCGGCGACCACATCGGTCAGCCAATGCGCTCTCAGGTAGGTGCGCGACAGCGCCATCAAGAAAGCGAAGACGCCGGCCCGGACCTCCCAGGCTCGCCGGTGCTCCCCCGGCGATATGAGGACAACCACCAGGATGATGGCGGTGACCGCCGCCGCCGTGGCGTGACCTGACGGAAATGCTGCACTCGACGTATCGACAAGAGAGGCGGGGGGCCGTGCCCGGTCGTAGAGCGCCTTCAAGGGCCCGATGGCCAGCTCCGATACTGCGATGGCCGACAGGAACGTGGTCAGCGCCGCCCATCTGCGCCGGGTCGCCAGGTAGATGGTCGCGGCGACTCGCAATGGAATCATGACGATCGTTCCGCCGACCACGTCCAGGACTTTGGCGAAGCCGGTCAGTAGCGATGCCTCGATCGACACCATGAGGTCGTACCACCAGTCGTCGATCGGCTGTAGTAGCGAGGGTGAGGCCGCCATCACGAACAGCAGCACTGCGGCCCCGACGTACATGGCGCTGGCACCGGCGACCGCCCACCGGTGGTCCTGGAACATGTGGGCGTGGTGGTGTCCGGGGGGTCCCAGGTCGCGGTGCATCGGTTCAGCCTACGAGAGCCCGCTCGGTCCCGCGGTGGCGACTGCCTTTCCGGCTAGGGCAGTCGCTAGGTTTGGCCGTCGAAGGGGACGAGATGGTCAACAAAGAAGGCCCAGCAGCCAGCGGGGAAGGTGAGCCGCTCTCGCTCGACCAGCTTGAGCTGGGTGAACGCGTCGTCAGCCAGCTGGATGGCGTCGGCGAACGTCGCCAGATTCGCGTCGGCGGCCTGCGCATCTCCGGGAAGCGAAGGCGGCCGTCGGGGGAGAAGCCACCACTCCCCAGGGAGCTGAAGTCCAGCGGCATCATCTGGCTCGTGGTCGGGATCGTCACGGTTGGGATCTGGATCAGCTTGTTCGCCATCCCCGGCAGCGCCGATTGGTGGCAGATTCGGGATAACACAGTTCTCAACCGGCTCGTTGACCTGCGCAGCGACCTCGCCACCACGATCTCCAAGGCGCTCCACGCCCTTGGCTCGCTGTGGACGGTCCGGCCGTTGCGGTGGGCGACACTGCTGGCCCTGCTTATCTATCGCCAGTGGCGGCACTTCTTCGCCGCAGTCGTGGCCTTCGTCGGAGTTGACGCTGTGGTCACCTGGTTGTCTAACGAGATCGCCCGACCGCGGCCCTTTGTTCCGATCCTCGGTAGCTGGTCTGGGTACAGCCACCCCGCCGCCCCGACCGCCTCTCTGGCCGTAACGCTCGGCGTCATGGGATTCGCCCTCTTCCCGGCAGGCAAGTGGCGCAACCGATGGCTGGCGGCGTCGGGTGTGGTCGTGGCAGCTCTCATTACCGCCCGTGTCTACCTCGCCGTCGATCATCTCAGCGACGGCGTCATCGGCGCCCTATTCGGACTGGCGGTCGCCGTGCTGATGTTCAAGCTGTTCGTGCCGGAGGCCGTATTCCCCGTCAGCTACGGCCGTGGTGTCACCGCCCATCTAGATGTGACGGGAGCTCGCGGTGAGGCCATCAGGCAAGCGATCTCAGACCAGCTCGGCTTCGGGGTCATCTCCATGGAGCCATTCGGTCTCGCCGGCTCTGGTGGATCGACTCCGCTTCGCATCGAGATCGAGGGCGGAGATCGTCCCATCGTGTTCGCCAAGCTGTACGCCGCTAATCACCTGCGAGCCGACCGTTGGTACAAGCTGGGGCGAACCATTCTCTACGGCAGCCTCGAGGACGAGGTGCGGTTCACCTCGGTGCGCCGGCTCGTTGAGTACGAGGACTACATGCTGCTGACTATGGCCAAGGCCGGAATCCCCGCGCCACAATCATTTGGAGTCGTCGAGATCACCCCAGAAAGGGAGTACCTCCTGGTCACGGAGTTCCTCAAGGACTCCATAGAGATCGGCGACGCAGAGATCACGCCGCAGGTCATCGACGACTCGCTCTCCATCGTTCGCCAGCTGTGGGATAACGGCTTGGCGCACCGTGACATCAAGCCGGCCAACCTGATGGTCCGAGACGACAGGGTCAAATTGATCGATGTCGCCTTCGCCACCCTCCGCCCCAGCCCGTGGCGCCAGGCGGTCGACCTGGCGAACATGATGCTGGTGTTGGGCCTGCAAGCGGATGCTGAGGATGTATACAACACCGCCACTCGCTACTTCGCACCCGAGGACATCGCCGAGGCCTTCGCCGCCACCCACGGCATCACGGTGCCTGGTGAGCTCTCGAACCGCCTCAAGCTGAATCGCGGCGGTGGCACCGACCTCCTGGAGCGATTCCGAGATCTAGCCCCGCCAACCGACGTCATCCATCTGCAACGGATGAGCTTGCGCCGCATCGGGCTCGCGCTGGGAGCGCTTGCATTCGGCGCACTCGTCATTCAGGTCGCCCTGCAGAACGTGCGATCGGGGTTGTTGTGAGACGCCTTGCCGCTCTCTCGGTGGCGGCTCTCCTCGCAAGCTCCTGCGGAATCGCGGACCTCGGTCGGTCGTTCCCGCTCTGCGAGTTCCCGTTCTCCGATATACCGGTGTCCGTCGTCATGGAGATCCAAGCGATTCCCGGCGCCGAGTTCGGTCCCTGCATCAACGAGCTCGAGCCCGGCTGGACCTATCACCACATGCGACACCAGACGGGCAACGTCAGGTTCTTCCTGGACTCCGACCGGCTCGGCGATGGCTTTCTAACAGTGAACCTCTCGGAGAGTTGCGACCCGGGTTCGGCGGCAGCCAGGGCTCACCCCAACGACAGGATCACGCGATTCGTTGAGGCCACCGAGGAGATCCAGCCGATCGACCTGGTGATCGTGCCAACATCTGACTTGGCTCGCCCGTACGCCGCCAGGGTCGGCGTCGACCTCGCCGGTCAGTCGGTACGGGGGAGGCCAATCACCCTCCAGCTAGCCGATTCCGAGACGCCCGACGAGACCATCAGCGAGACGCTCGAGGACGGAGCATTCGTCATCATCGTCAGTGCCAACGATGCGGTTAGGGAAACCATGCAGGGAATGGCGCCAGGCGACGACGACATCCACACCAACCTCACCCTCGCTGACGTCCTCGACGAAATCGAGGACCGGGTTGAAGAGGGCACATATCGGGCAACCTGGTTCCACCTCTTCGAAGGCGGGTGCGTCACGTTCGAGTTCGACGCCGAAGGGGCAGGCGTCGAGACTCTGGTAGCAGACGTCGAACGCGCGGTCGGCTTCGCCGACCTGACGGACCTCAAAGAGCAGGCGAGGCAAGCCGGGTTCATCCTCGACCCGTCCGATCTCTAGTGACCGCCAACGCCCCCGCCCCGCTGATCGGCCTCGGCTACAGTCGCCGAGGCGACAGTCACCTGTCAGGTTTCCGACGGTTGGTGTTAGGAGGGGTATGACTGAGGGCATCACAGCAGCGACCAAACGCAAGAGGATCCTGCAGGGACTTGTATCGACGGTGATCGTGGTCGGCATTTTCGTCGGCGTCATGCCCCGCATCGCCTCGTACGGAGACGTTTGGGACACCATCACCGCCATGTCGTCGCTCGAGCTGGGCGGCCTCTTCATCTTCGGGGCGTGGAACCTCGCAACCTATTGGTTCGTGCTGACAGCGGTCCTTCCGGGACTCACCGTCGGCCAGGCGGCCGTATCCAACCAGGCCTCGACGGCCGTATCCAACAGCATGCCGGGCGGCGGCCTCCTCGGAGTTGGCGTGACCTACGCCATGTACCGGTCGTGGGGTTTCACCAAGGCCGACTTTGCCAGAGCGACCATCGTCTCGGGCATCTGGAACAACTATGTCAAGCTGGGAATGCCCATCTTCGCCCTGGCCCTCCTCGCACTGTCGGGAGACGCCAACGCGGCCGAGATAATCTCGGCGGCGATCGGGCTCGGTGCACTGGCGGCAGCCGTCATCGTCTTTTGGCTCATGCTCCGATCCGAGGGTGTAGCCCGCCGGGTGGGGGAGGGCTTCGGCCGCTTCGTGTCCAAACTGCGTCGCCTCGTTCGTAAACCACCCCTCACCGGCGCCGGCGACTCAACAATCGATTTCTTCCGGCGCACCGGCGAACTGTTGAAGGAACGCTGGCTGCGCATCTCCGTCGCCGCCCTGCTGAGCCACATCTCTCTCTATGCGGTGCTCCTGGTTGCGCTCCGCAACGTCGGCGTTTCTGAGGAGGAGGTCGGATGGGTGCAGGCGCTCGCCGCTTTCGCCTTCGTGCGACTCATCTCGGCTCTCCCTATTACGCCGGGGGGGCTCGGAGTTGTCGAACTCGGGCTGACAGCAGCCCTCTCCATCGGCGTGGACGAGATCCTCGACGCGCAGATCGTCGCCGCCGTGCTGCTCTTCCGTTTCATCACGTTCTTCCTGCCGATCCCCTTCGGCGCGGCCTCGTATGTGTTCTGGAGACGGAACACGTCATGGCGAAAAGCTCCCCCTGACGCCGAACCGGAACAGTGACAGAAGGCCACCTCCGCGAGGTTGCCGAGCAGCGGCAACTGCGCCTTGCGGGAGTGAAGATCTACAGCCGAAGACGTCGACCGGCCGCGGCCCCTGGCATTCTCCCCCACCGCCCCCATCTCTTCGGTTGGTCGTGGCTCGGTGCCCTGGCAATAGCCACCCTGACCTGGGGTTCCGTCGTGGCTTTCGGAGAGACCGCCGAGTGGTGGTTCGAACGCGACACCGCCGTTGCCGGCTGGTTCGCCGAAAGAGGCACCGCCTGGCTCGACGAGTTCGCCGAGACCGTTCGGGCCCTCGGGTCAGCATGGCTGGTGCGCACCCTCCTCGGCGCCGCCTCGCTCGTCATGATCGTGACCAAACGCTGGCGCCACCTCATCACATTCATCGCTGTAGTCCTCGTCGCCGAGTGGGCGGCCTCGCGCATCTCCGTCCGGCCAGACCAGGTGGAAACCCTGCAAGCCTCGATACCGATGGCGACGGTGACGGCCAGTGCCATCGCCGTCAGCTACTCGTTGTTGCCGGCAGGTCGTTGGCGCAATCGCTGGCTGATGCTGACCGGCATGGTCCTCGCCGCAGTCGGCGCCTCCCGCCTCTACGTCGCGGAAGACCTCTTCACCGACGTGCTGGTCGGCGGCGCCCTTGGCGTCGCGCTGACGGTCACCACTTTTCGACTCTTCGTCCCCGATGTGGTGTTCCCCGTCAGCTACGCCATGGGTAAGAAGGCCCATCTGTCCCTGGAGGGCGGTAGAGCTGCGGCGGTGCGCTCGGCGCTGCACCATCAGTTGATCGACCCCGCATCGATGATGAACGCCGGGGTCCGCTCGGCCCTCCGGGATCAGCTCGGATGTGAACTGTTGGCCTGCCAGGTGATCGACCTTAAGGCATTCGGTCTAGAAGGCTCGGCCGGCTCGACTCCTTTGCGGATCAAGGTCGCTGGTGAACCAGACACCTACCTGTTCGGCAAGCTGTACGCCACCAACCACCTGCGGTCCGACCGCTGGTACAAGCTGTTTCGGGCCATCACCTACGGGGCCCTCGAGGACGAGCGACCGTTCTCTACTGTGCGCCGCCTCGTCGAGTACGAGGACTACATGCAGCGAGTCTTCCACAGCGCCGGACTCCCCTCCGCCGAACCGTTTGGCGTCGTTTCCCTGAGCCCCGAGCGCGAGTACCTGGTAGTCACCGAGTTCTTCGAAGGATCGGCTGAGATCGACAAGGTCGACATGACCGATGACATAGTCGACCAGGGTCTCGGCATCATCCGGCTCATGTGGGACAGTGGGCTCGCCCATCGCGACATCAAGCCGGCCAACCTGCTCGTGGCCGACGGACAGGTGAAGATCATCGACGTGGCATTCGGAACCGTTCGACCAACACCGTGGCGGGAAGCGGTCGACCTGGCGAACATGATGCTGGTGCTGGCGCTGAACCGCGACCCCGAAGACGTGTACAACCGGGCGCTGGAACAGTTCTCGGCCATCGACATCGCCGAGGGATTCGCTGCCACCCAGGGAGTCACCATGCCGTCGCAGCTGCGCTCCCTCGTGCGACAGCGGAAGGCTGAGACCGGAGTCGACCTCATAGAGGCGTTCCGTTCGCTGGCGCCGGAGTGTCCCCCGATCTCCATTCAGCGCTGGAGCCTGCGCCGGGTGTGGGTTGCCGCCGGAGCTGCCTTCAGCGTCTTGACCCTTGCCGTCCTCTTGTTCAACAATCTGCGGGGCGCCGACCTGCTGTAGGTCCCGACTATTGATTAGGTAGTTCGCCGGGGCCATCCTGCCCACCCCGCCACCGGAGCGCCCATGCCATCAGCAACGCCCATCGTCAGTGCCGGCGACGTCGTCAAGACATTCGGGGACATCGTTGCACTCGACGGTGTCAGCCTCGAGTTCGACCAAGGCATCGTGTACGCACTGCTCGGTCCCAACGGTGCCGGCAAGACGACGATCATCCGCGTGCTCACGACCCTGCTCCGACCAGATTCCGGAACCGCGAATGTGGCCGGTATAGACGTCTTGGCCGACCCCAAGGCCGCACGCAAGAGGCTCGGTCTCGCCGGCCAGTTCGCCGCGGTTGACGACTATCTGACAGGCCGCGAGAACGTCGAAATGGTTGGGCGCCTCTACGGCATGACAGCGGCCAACGCCAGGCAACGCGCCGGAGAAGTCCTCGAGAAGATCGACCTCTCCGATGCCGCCGATCGCACCGTCCGCACCTATTCGGGCGGTATGCGGCGGCGCCTTGACCTCGCCGCATCGATGGTGGGGCGCCCCCAGGTCCTCTTCCTCGACGAGCCGACCACCGGAGTCGACCCACGCAGCCGTCTCGACATCTGGGCGCTGATCAAGGAGCTCATCGACGCCGGTACCACCATCCTGCTGACAACTCAGTATCTCGACGAAGCCGACCAGATAGCAGATCGCATCGGAGTGATCGACAGAGGAAAGCTGGTTGCCGACGGAACGGCCAACGAGCTCAAGGCCAAGATCGGCGGCGACGTCATCGACCTCCATCTCCAGGCCGAGGATTGCGCCGTCGGCCGTCGAGTCGTCGCCGAGATCGCGGGAGAGGATCCATCGTTCGACGCCGACCTGAACATGCTGACGATCCCGGCTGGCGATGGCGTGAACACACTGATGGAGACGGCACGCCGCCTCGACGAGAATCGAATCGTTCCGCTCGACATCGCCCTGCGCAAGCCGACATTGGACGAGGTATTCATGGCCTACACGGGGCACACCGCCGAGGAAGTAGCCAAGGCTCCCAAGAACGGAGGCCGCGGGCGCCGCGGCAGGAGGACCGAATGACCGCCACTACCGCAACTCAGCAAGCGGACAGAGCTCCGGGGCAACTCGTCTCCGACATCGCCGTTCTCACGCAGCGCAACTTGTTGCGCAACATCCGGCTGCCCCAGGTGCTGTTGTTCTCGACCGTGCAGCCGGTGATGTTCCTCCTGCTGTTCACCTACGTGTTCGGCGGTGCTATCGGCCAAGCGATTCCGCCGGCCGCCGACGGCAAGTACGTCAACTGGCTCATCCCCGGCTTGATGGTTCAATTCGCCGTCTTCGGGTCTGGCCAGACCGCAATCGGCCTCACCGAGGATCTATCGAAGGGTGTCATCGATCGCTTCCGCTCGTTACCGATGGCGCGCTCGGCGGTACTCGCCGGGCGGACCATCTCCGACGTAGTCCGCAATGGGTTCGTCCTGACCCTGATGCTCCTTGTCGGCTTTCTCATCGGATTCCGCTGGCAGACCAACATCCTGGGCCTTGTCGCCGGCATGGCGGTCGCGCTGATGTTCTCTTTCGCCTTCTCCTGGGTGATGGCCTGCGTCGGCTTGCTGGTCAAGAACCCCGAGGCGGTGCAGGCGGCGGTGTTCCTACCGGTCTTCCCGCTCGTCTTTGCCAGCTCGGTGTTCGTACCAACCCAGACCATGCCCGGATGGCTGCAAGCCTTCGCCGACAACCAACCCATCACCGTCACGGTTAACGCTCTTCGTGGCCTCATCCTCGGAGAAGACGCGCTGGAAGCGGGCCAGACGACCATTGGCCAGATCTTCTTGGCCGTCGTGTGGTCGGCGATCATCCTCGCCATCTTCATCCCTCTGGCGGTCCGGCTCTATCGCCGCTCGGTGAACTAGCTCGTCGACTCAGCCCATAGGGTGGTGTGGCCGACGACCTTGCCGTGCAGCGTCTTGTGAACCGGGCAACGGTCGGCGATCTCCAACAAGCGTTGGCGCTGTTCGTCGTCCAGGGGACCTTCCAAGTCGATCTGTCGCTCGATGTGGTCGACGAATCCGCCCTTCGTCTCGCACTCTTCGCAGTCCTTGGCATGGATCTTGCGATGTGACAGTCGTACGGTCACTGTTTCCAGGGGCCACCCCTTCTTGTCGGCATACATCCGCAGCGTCATCGAGGTGCAGCTCCCCAATGCCACCAGCAGGTAGTCGTAGGGAGTCGGCCCCGTATTGGTGCCGCCGACCGAAACCGGCTCGTCGGCAACCAGCGGAAAGCCGTTGGAGATGACGTCGGTGCGGAAGCTCCGCTCGGTGCGGACCACCGTGACGCTCTCGGGAGCGTCGACAGTGAAGTCGGGCTGGGAATGGGCGGTCAGATCTCCTGCCGTGTAGCGGTCCGCCCATGACGCGATGAGCTCGGCGACGTAGCGGGCGTCGTTGTCATCCGAGATGAGATGATCGACCTTGTCGAGAGAGACGAAGCTCTTGGGATGCCTGGCGTGGCCAAGGATCTCGGCGGCGTTCTCGATCCCAACCGTGTTGTCGACCGGGGAGTGCAGAACAAGCAACGGGCGACCGAGGTTGGTGATGGCGTCGCCAAGATCAACGTGCCGGGTGTCGTCGATCAGCTGCTGGCTGATGACGAATGGCCTGCCGGCCACCAGGACCTCCGCCTCCCCCTCGCGTTCGATCCTCTCTAGGTCGTCGGCGATGTGCCTTGTGACGTGGTCGGCGCTGGCCGGGGCGGCGATCGTCACGACGGCGCGGATCGACCCGACGGACGAAGCCGCCACGAGCGCAACGGCGCCGCCGAGAGAGTGCCCGATGACTATCTCGGGCGCTTGGTGTTCTCTGGCGAGAAAGGATGCGGCCGCCACCAGGTCGTCAACGTTCGTCGAGAAGTTGGTGTCTGCGAATTCTCCCTCGCTCTCGCCAAGCCCAGCGAAGTCGAACCTCAGCGTGGCGATGCCGTGAAGGGCCAGGGTCTCGGTGATGCGACCTATGGCCCGCAGGTTCTTGGTGCAGGTGAAGCAGTGGGCGTATACGGCGAAAGCGATGGGTTCCCCGGTGACCGGGTAGTCGATACGGCCGGCCAACAGCTGGCCTTGGGCGTTGGTGAAAGTCACCTTGTCGGATCGCATGGATACAGCTTGGCACACCCGGGCGGTGCTTAGTTCGCGATCACGGGCTCTCGGTCGAGCTGTTCCGCGGCGGCAGCTCGGCCTCGATCGAAGACCCGGCGAGCCTGCTTCGGAGAGAGGTCGAAATCGAGATCGCCGTTGACCGGAATCTGGAGGATTCGCTTGCTCGCATCTTGAGGCCGGGGAAGCGTGTAGCGGGCCTTTATGCCGGAGAGGATGACCGCCCGTGCCAGCGAGGCCGGGCCCCTGACCTCAACATGTGGATGTTCCACATGGTCAGTGGCCAGCACGAACCCCAGAGCCGGCAGATCCCCTGTTGCCAGGCCCACCGGGAAGTTCGCCGCCATGGCACCATCGGCGAAGACGATCTTCTCTCGGTTCAGCCTGTCGCGCAGCGGGACCGGTCGGAACATGAAAGGAATGGCCGACGACATCCGAACGGCCCTAGCGATGGAGAAGCTCTCCGGAGCGATGCCGTAGTCGGCGAGCCCCCCCGGGAACACGACTCCCTTGGAGTGGCTGACGTCGGTGACAACGATTCGCAAGGCACCCTCCTCGAGATCACCGAAGGTTCTGATCCCTCTGGCTGCCAGGAGACCGCGCCATGTCTCCTCGATCGCCTCGCCTCGATAGAAACCCCTCCACCGCAGCAAGGCGAGGTGCTTGCCCAGGACCGGTATGCGGTAGCCGGGCACCGGGTCGAGCAGGCCAGGCCAATCGATCTTGCAGACGGCGCGCCGTAGCTCGTCTGGCCCATATCCAGCCGCTACCAACGAGGCCACCATGGCGCCGGCCGAGGTGCCGACTGCTCGGGGGATCTCGATGCCACGTTCGAGCGCGGCTGCGGCGGCGCCGGCCAGGGCGATACCCCGGACTCCGCCTCCTTCGAAAACGCCTGTGACCTTCACGTAAGCAATAACGGCCCCCCCATCTGGGTTGCCACATCACTGTCGGTTGTGCGACAATTAGGAGGGACGGGCACCCGACATTTGTTGAGTGGAGCATGGAAGAACAGCATTACGCCTGGCTGGCCAAGTCCTTCGGTCGCACCGACTACCTGCCCCTGTCCCCCGAAGACCTGGCAGCGCTTGGTGAGGCTGGAGAAGCGATCGAGAAGTATCCGGGCACCTATCTCTTCCGCGAGGGAGCTGATTCGGACGCCGCGTACATCGTCGAGAAGGGGACGGTCGAGTTGAGCCGCGAAGGGACGGACCGACCGCGCATCGTTGGTCGTGTCGGCGAGGGCTCCGTTATCGGTGACATCGCGCTCTTCCGGGAACAGCCCTATTACTCCTCTGCCAGAGCCCTTGGCCCCGTCACCGCCTTTCGGCTCGACAGGAACAAGCTGCTTCCGCTGCTGATGGCCCACCCCAAGCTGGCGCTGCGGTGGCTGGTTGCCGGACTCGACCAGCTCGAGAAGACGCAGCGCCGAGTGTTGCGGCTCATGAACCGCACCGTCGTCCAACAGGTGGCGGCTCTCTTGGACGACGAGGCCGACCAATACGGTGACGTCCACCTCAGCCAGAGCTCCATCGCCACCCTCCTCGGCACCAGTCGCCAGTCCATCAACGAGGCGCTGGCCGAGCTCAAGAAATCCAAAGCCGTCGACACCGGCTACCGCAAGATCACCGTGCTCAACCGCGACGCCCTGGCCGCCCACGCCTGAGGCCTCAAGGCGATCCCATCCATCCCCGCCTGCAGCGGTGGGCATTTCGCCCTACGGCCGATACTCCCGCACGGAGGCCCCCCTCCCCGGCCTACGGCCGGTACTCCCCCCTATGGGGGAGAAACGAAGAGCCCAGCATCCGCCACATTGACCCCCGGGCCGACAATGTTTGACGGCAGGCCGACAGTCCTGCCCTCACCTCCCCCGATCTCCGGTTCAGTTCAAAGTGAAGTACACGCGAATCTGGAAGGAGGTCTCATGACCGCAAGATTCGACACACTTATCCGGCCAAGTGCCGGAGCCGACTATCGAGTGCAATCCAACCACCGCAAGGTGGGGTTCGCCCTCGCTTTCGTCGGCCTCATGGTGCTGGCAGTCACCCTGATCGCCAACATCGTCGCCGCCAACGATTCCAATTCACTTTCAGCAGTTGAGACGCTGGCTTGGTCGTTCGGTTTGACCACGGTCGGACTGGGCACGATCAAGTTGGCCATCAGCGTGATCCTGATCGGAATCCTTGTCAGGCTGTGGCTGCGAGTAGACGCCATCAAGGAGTCTCTCCCCGGTCTCAAAGCCGAGACGAAGTCGCTAACCCCGCGAGGTGACATAGACACTCCGTACGGCAAGGCGACCGAGACGGCAGACATACCCGACCAACTACCCGTCCATCGCATGGCGAGAACTATGTGGTTCCCCATGGTTGCCATGGGCTACATGCTGGTGATCGTCGGTGGATTCATCTCGCTGGCATGGTCCAGTGCGTTGTCCGACGGCACCCACCAGGCGGCCCAAGCGTGGACCGCAGGCGTGCAGTTCCTCGGCGAAGGCATGTTGCTGGCAGGGATCTCGTTCCTTCTCGGTTCGATTCTGGCCAGCCTGCGCTCCGGCGGAGGCGAAGTACAGAAGGGACTCGGCGTTCCGGTCCAGACCCTCAAGATGCCGATCACGGCGAAGCTCTTCGTTGGCTTCATGGCCCTTGGCCTGATGCTGTCGATGGCACAGTTCCTGCTCTACATCGTGGCCGCAGGAGTGGACAGCTCACAGTCGTTCGCTTCGTGGCTCGCATGGCTCGGACCGCTGCGTGAATTCGCACTCGGATCGCTGCTGGCAGGCATCGTGCTCGCCCTCGTCACTATCGGCAACGTCCTGCGATTCCAGTTCGACATGGTCACCGACTTCGTCAGGACTGGGCGCTAGCCCTCGAAAGGAGGTAAAGACATGACAACTACCAAGACACGACCAGAGTTCGACGCTGAGGTCAGTGGCAAGAGCCTCGGCTACAACAAGCCGCAGAAGATGGGTAACCGCATGTGGGCACCCATGTTCATAATGGCAGTGATGGCCTTCCCAGTAGCACTCATCCTCGCCTTCGTGAGGGCGTCGACTATCGCGGATGCCAGCTCAGCGGCTGACATCGAAGACGCAGCTCAGCTGGGTCACTACATCGCGGCCTTTGGGTTCATTGGGTTCCTCGGAGTGTTCTCGGCGATCTCATTCGCCGTCGCACGCATCCTGGGACGATTCCGCAAGGGCGGAGGCGACATCCAGGAGGCAACGGGCTCCAACGTCCAGACGCTGAAGATGCCGGTGACGGCCAAGTTGTTCATCGCCTCGATGGCGATGGGCATGATGATCATCGCCGGCGCTGTGGTGCTGCACTTCGTTGCTGCATCCAACGTTGGGACATGGGAACTCGAGTCCGTCGAAAGATGGGCCAGGGTCCTCGAAGGGTTCCGACGCTTCGGTGTTGGGCTCTACCTGTTCGGCATCGCCCTGGGTCTCGGCACGATCATCCACGTGCTGCGATTCCAGTCGATCCGGATTCGTCAGCTCCCAGACGCCGGCTAGCCGAAACCGCAACCAATGAAAGGGACCGCCTGCAGGCGGTCCCTTTCTCGCGCAGTCCTCCCGCTCCAGGGGGAGGTGGTCCGAAGGGCCGGAGGGGGTCGATCAGCGGGCAACCCCTTTCTCGCGCCACTCCCTGCCGTTTCTCCCCCCAAAGGGCGACAAACGAGAACTACGCTCCCCCGATGCTCAACGACTACACCAACATGACTCCCGAACGCGCCAAGGCGGTGGTCGACACCGCGATCGCCCACGGCGAAGCGCTCATCGACAGCGTCCTCGAGGCAGACGATGCCCGCACCTACGCCACCACGCTGGCTCCCCTCGACCAAGCGATCACGGCCGTCAACGACGGCTACGGCGTTGGCGGCTACATGGCCCAGGTGCACCCCGAAGAGGACGTTCGCAAAGCCGGTTCCGAGGCCGAAGAGACGATGGAGAAGTGGATGGCTGGGCTGGCATTCCGTGGCGATCTCTACGCAGCAGTCAAGGACTACAGCACCACAGAGGAGGCAGCCGCTCTCGACGGGGAGAGGCACCGCAACCTCGAACGCTTGCTCAGGGATTTCCGAAGGGCCGGCCAGGAGCTCGACCAGGAGGATCGCGACGCCGTAGAAACCCTCAAGAAGCGCATCATCGAACTCACCGTCGCCTACGAAACCAACCTCTCGGAGTTCGAGGACGGCATAGAGGTCACTCGCGACGAGCTCGACGGACTACCGGATAGCTACATCGAGCGCCTGGCTCCCGGTGGCGCCGACGGCACCTACAAGGTCACCGTCGCCTACCCCGACTACGTCCCGTTCATCGGAGAAGCCACCAACCGCGAGCTCCGCCAACAGCTTCAATTCAAGTTCCTCAACCGCGCGGCCAGCGACAACCTGCCGCTCCTCAACGAGGCGGTTGAACTGCGCTGGGAGATGGCCCGCAAGCTCGGCTACGAGACCTTCGCCGACTACGCCATGGAGATCAAGATGGCCGACCCCAAGGCCGTCGCCGACTTCTACGGATCCATAATCCCCGGTCTCACCGAGCTCGGAACCAAGGAGCTGGCAGCCCTCCAGCAGATGATGGACAAGGACCACCCGGGTGAGGAGCTGAAGGCCTGGGACTGGGGCTACTACGACACGCTGCAACGCAAGCAGGACTACGGCGTCGACGACAACGAGGTCGCCGAGTACTTCCCGCTCCAAGCCGTCGTTGACGGCATGTTCGACATCTGCGGCGACATGTTCAACATCGACTTCACGGAGGTCGACGACCCCAAGGCCTGGCATCCAGATGTCTCCGTATACGCGATATCGGATCGGTCCTCCGGTGAGCACTTAGCCCACTACTACGCCGACCTCCATCCCCGGACCGGTAAGTTCAGCCACGCCGCCTGCTGGCGCTTGCACGCAGGAGTGGCGACGCCGTCTGGCTATCGCAGGCCGGTGGCAGCCGTCGCCGCCAACTTCACCAAGCCGACCGAAAACACGCCTTCTCTTCTCAAGCACAGCGAGGCCGTCACGCTGTTCCACGAGTTCGGACACGTTTTGCACAACGCCCTGACCCAGGTGGAACTGCCGAGGTTCTCCGGCACCCAGACGGAACGCGACTTCGTTGAGGCCCCATCTCAGATCATGGAGAACTGGATGTGGCAGCCGGAGGTGCTCAATCGCTTCGCCCGTCACTACATGACGGGTGAGCCCATTCCGAGCGACCTCATCGACAAGATGGGGGCGGCTCGCGACCAGAACGTCGCTCTCAAGACGCTGCGCCAGGTCTTCTACGGTCACTACGACCTGGAGCTACATGCCGGCGACGGTCCTACCGATGCCGACGAGGCCTATGACAAGCACATCGGGATGACACTGGTACCGCCACACCCGGATACCCACATGGGAGCCAGCTTTGGCCACATGATGGGCGACGGCTACGTCGCCGGCTACTACGGCTACCTGTGGTCCAAGGTCTACGGAGATGACATGTTCTCGGTATTCGAGGACGAGGGGGTGCTCAACCCAGGGGTCGGGATGCGTTATCGCGGGGCCATCCTCGCCAAGGGTGGCACCATCGACGGCCTCGACCTTCTGCGCGGCTTCCTCGGCCGCGAACCGTCCTCAGAGGCCTTCCTTACCAAGATCGGGCTCGGCAGCTAGGTAAGTAGCCGCCCCGGCGACAACGCCTCGGGCGTCACGCCCAGGTCCACTAGATCGGGCGGAAGCTGCCCGTCGACGACGAGCCCGGCGGCGGCCCGCGACATAGCCGGCGAAGTCATGATCCCGAAGCCGCCTTGACCGGCTAGCCAATAGAACCCAGGCTGCTCGGGATCCTCACCGACCACCGGTAAGCCGTCTGGAGCGAAGGTGCGGAGTCCGGCCCACGCGTTGCGAACATGGCGAATCTCCAGAGTCGTGGCGGCCTCGATTCGCTCGATGGCCAGCGCCACATCGATCTCTTCGTGCCGTACGTCCTGGGGCTCCATAGGAGTCAGCTCAGCCAGCGACGCCAGGAACTGCGGGCCCTCTGGCTTGAAGTAGAACTGCTCATCAACATCGATGACCATCGGCATGCCCGCTGTGTCGAGGTCGTCGGGTGTACCGAAGGTGAACGCCGTCCGACGCTTCGGGACGAGGCCGACGGTGTTCGCTCCAGCGAGAGAGGCCACTACATCCGACCAGGCGCCAGCAGCGTTAACGACAACTTCGGCGGAAACAGTCTCCTCGCCGTTCGAGACAGTCCAGCCGGACTTGTCGGAAGCAAGTGTCGCCACTCGCCAGTCGGTGTTGATCACTCCCCCGCGCTGGCGAAGGCCCCGTAGGAAGCCCTGATGGAGGACATCGACATCGACGGCGTAGGAATCGGGTTCGAGCAACGCAGCATCCACGTAGCCCTTGCGCAGCACGCGGCACAGAGTCTCGGCCTCGTCGCCATCGATCTGGCGCACCGAGGGAACAAGCTCCGCGGTGGCAGCCACCTCTTCTTCAACTCGCTCCCGCTGGTCTTCGCGCCCGATGAGGAGCATCGGCAGTGGGCTCAGGATCGGCGCGTCCGCGAAACCCTCGGGAGGACTCTCCAGGAAGGACCGACTGGCCATGGTTAGCAGGCGAACGGCGTCGTGCTCGTAGGCAACGGTGAACACCGCAGCCGAGCGTCCGGTGGTGTGGTAGCCACAAGTGGCCTCGGCTTCCACCAGCATCACCCGGCCGTGCACCGCCAGCTCGTAGGCGGCCGAGGCGCCGGCGATACCGCCACCGATCACGACGAAGTCAGCTGTCTCCATGACGCCATCCTGCCACGCCTGCGATGACGCGGCAGCACGAGGTCGAAGCGGACCGACGGCTAGTCCGCGGTGACGACGAATACTTGGTCGTGTTCCCGGACTCGCTCCGCCACCTTGACGCCGATCGAGTCGCCGGCCGTGGCCGTGTCGACACTCTCGTGTTCGACCTGAATCGAATCGATCCGCTGGGTGAAATCGGACGTGTGCCCCAGCACATGGATCGTGTCACCCACTTTGAGCTCGGCGGTTAGCTCGATGCCGGCTACCTCCGGCTTGCCGAAGTAATGGCTCACAGCTCCCACGAGTTCCTCAGGCATATATCTCCTCCCGAGTTGTCGTCCCCAGTATCGCAGCTGAGAAGACCCCGCCGGCTCAGCCAGCCGAAAGCACTCGAGCCAGGCGTGCCACTGCAGCTACCGCCGCCTCCGGCGGCACGCAGGGGAAGCACAGCCTCATGAATCCGGGCTCCCCGTTGTGACATGCCGACCCTGGAGTGATGTTGACGTTGGCCTCGGCGAGGAATCGACGCCACAGAGCATCCTCCGCCTCCCAGGTCACCTCGTCCAGAAACGACCTGAAGTCGAGCAGAAAGAAGAACCCTGCTTCCGCCGGAAGATAAGGAATGGACGCCTCGTCAAGGGCAGCTGTCACCCTGGCGTAGGCGTCGCCGAGTCGGCGCTGGTTCTCCTCGAAGAATCGGTCCGTCCAAGCAGGATCGGAGACCATCTGACCGATCACGTACTGGGTGTCCCCCGAGATGCTTGCCCAGTAGGCGAGCCCATCGACCGCCTCGATCACCTCCTCGTTCTCAGAGAACAGCACTCCGCAGCGCAGGCCACTCGCCGCCAGATCCTTACTCACAGCCCACACCAGGTGGAGGCGATCTCCCAGCGACGGGCGTAGCGCCGCCGCACTGACGAACGACGACTCGCCATATGTCGACAAAGCGAAGAGCTCATCGAATACGACGTGAATACACTTGACCTCGGCCCACTCCAGAACCTCCTCGATCTCGTCTCGGGCGTAGACCCGCCCCAGCGGATTGCTTGGCGAGGTGAACAGCAGCGCCTTGACCGGCCGGTCGGCGGACTCGTAGGCGGCCTCTAGATGCTCCGGTCGCAGTTGGAACTGATCCGACGACGACGTGTGCACAGGGATGATCGTCAGCTCGTTGCGAGTCTCCAGGTCCGCCCAGAACCCGGTGTAGCTCGGCGTCGGCACCAGCACTCCGTCTCCGGCATCGGCGATGGCATAGAACAGCAGCTCGAGCACAGACCCGGCACCGCCGAGCGCTGCAAGGTGCTCCGGCAACACCTCGCGCCCGAACAAGCGCCGCCCCAGGAATTCGGCCAGCTGCCGGCGAAATGTCTCGCTGCCGATCATGGCGTCGTACTCGACAGCCGACTTGGGGACAGCACGCGGGGCCGTCAGCTTGGGCTCGATGAGGTCCCACACCAGCTTGTTCTCGGCTACGCATAGGCCGATGTAGCCATCGGGATTGGTCTCGGCATCCCACTCGTCCTCAAGGTGTTCGAAGTGGGTCAGGATGTACTCGGCCATCGGCGAGTCATTGACGAGTCGTCGACCGCGGCCAGACAGGTGCTCGGTCATGGGTTCAGGCTACGACACAGCGGCCTCCACGAAGCCAACGCCCTCGATGAGTAGGGACTTTCGCCCTCGGAGGGCCATGTCGAGAGCGCTTACGCTGAAACGGAGACACACCTGGAGGACATATGTCGATAGAGCTGGAACGGCTTGCCAAGACCTACGGCGAGGGAACGACCGCTGTTCATGCCCTCAAGGAGACCACGGTGTCGATCCCCAACGGACAGTTCGCCGTGATCCTCGGGCCAAGCGGCTCCGGCAAGACAACCCTGCTGAACCTGATCGGCTCCATCGACAGCCCAACCGCGGGAACGGTTCGGGTCGGCGACGTCGATGTTGGGGCTCTCGACGCCGAGGCCAAGACCGTGTTTCGCCGCAGCTCTGTTGGCTTCGTCTTCCAGTTCTTCAACCTGATCCCGACGCTCACAGCTCTCGAGAACGTCGAGCTGGCAGCCGAACTCACCGCCAACGAGGCATCCGCTCGCGCCCACCGGGCTCTGGAGCAGGTGGGCCTTGGAGACCGCCTGGACCACTTCCCCGGCCAGCTGTCTGGCGGCGAGCAACAACGAGTGGCCATCGCCCGCGCCCTCTCCAAGCAGACACCGCTGCTGTTGTGTGACGAGCCGACGGGCGAGCTCGACTTCGAGACGGGGCGACTGATCCTCGATTTGCTCCACCGCCTCAACCGAGATGAGGGCAAGACGATCCTGGTGGTGACCCACAACGCCATCATCGGCGACATGGCGGATCGCGTCATCCGATTGCACTCCGGTGAGGTAGCCGACGACCATCTCAATCGCCAGCCGGTGGCGGCTGGGGAGCTCAACTGGTGACAACGCTGCACCGCAAGCTGCTGCGAGATGCCAGGAGGCAGCGAGCGCAGTTCCTGGCGATAGCGGTCACCGTGTTCCTCGGCGTCACCGTCTACGGCGCCACCTACGACTCTTTCCGCAACCTGGAGGCCTCGTACGGGGAAACGGCGACCGAGTTCCGCTTTGCCAATCTTTTCGTCGTGGGTGGAGATCCGGTCGGTTTTGTCGAACAGGCGGCGGCGTTCGACGGCGTCGAATCCGTCGAACTGCGGTCCGTCGGGGACGCGCCATTCCGGCTCGGTGACCACAAGCTCCTGGGTCGCATCGTGTCCCTCCCCGCCGCCGGGCAGCCAACGGTCAACCAGGTCAAGGTCCTCGACGGGGCCTACCTCGACGCACCCAGCGGGGTCCTCGTCGAGGAGCACCTTGCCGACGAATTCGCGCTGACTCCCGGCGACACCCTCGAAGTTCACGATGGCGACGGCTGGGTCACAGTGGATGTCGCCGGCGTCGTCTCTTCCCCCGAGTACATCTGGCCCGCCCGCACCCGTCAGGACCTACTCACCTCACCAGACGACTTCGGTGTCATCTTCGCCTCCCCGGAGACGGCCAACCAGCTCCTGGCTATTCCGCCGAACGAGGTCGTTGTCTACTACTCGGATGGCGAGGTGAACGCTGCCCTCACGGCCGAGCTAACGACGCTCGCCCGGGATTCGGGCGCCGTCGAGACCTACACCCGCGAGGAGCAAGCTTCGAACGCCGCTCTGGAGCAAGACCTCCAGGGCTTCGAGGAGATGTCGCTGTTCTTCCCCATCCTGTTCCTGGCTGCAGCCTCGATGGCGGCATACGTCATGATCAACCGGCTCGTCTACGCCCAGCGGCCGCAGATCGGCATCCTGTTGGCCGAGGGCTACACCCGCCGCCAGATCCGTCGCCACTACCTGGGGTATGGAGTGCTCCCGGCGTTGGCAGGCGCCATCCCTGGCGTCGTGGCGGGAGCAGTGTTGGCCCGTCTCATAACGGGGTGGTACATCGGAATCATCTCGGTGCCCACGAAGGTCATCGAGTTCCGGCCAACCACCGCGATCATCGGCCTGCTGGTCGGGCTGCTCGTGGCCCTGGCGGCGTCGCTCGCGCCCGCCAGGACGGCGTCGCGGATGGTCCCCGCCGAGGTGATGCGCGGCAACACCCCAACCGGGAGGGGCCGACCCTCGATTCCGGAGCGACTGCTTCCCCCGCTACGCAGGTTGCCCATCAGGTGGCGCATGGCGATGCGCGGCGTCGAGCGCTCGCCGCGTCGCACCCTGTACACGATCCTTGGCATCGTCTTGTCCCTCATGCTGGTGCTGGTTTCGTGGGGGATGATCGACACCGTCCGTCACATCGTCGATCGCCAGTTCTTCGACATCCAGCGCGAGGACGCCCGCGTCTACTTCACGGCGCCGGTCGATACCGATCGGGTTGCTGCCCTAACCGAAGTCCCCGGAGTAGATCGCGCCGAGCCCTCGTTGGAGGTGCCGGTGTCGGTCACGGCCAATGGTGACCAGTACGGCACCTCGCTGATCATCCTGGAAGCCGACACCGACATGCACGCCTTCTACGACGGAAACACCGAGTTCGACCTCAGCGACGATGGGGTTGTTGCCGGCCGGGCACTCTCGGGGCTACTCGACATCGAGGTCGGCGACTTCGTCACTCTCACCGCGCCCGACCTCGGCGTCGCGGTGGCGGCGCCGGTTGTCGCCTTCGTTGACGAGCCGATGGGCACTCTGGTCTACGCCTCCCGTCCCGCCGCCACCGCTTTCGCCGGCGGAGAGCTGGCGGCGACATCTGCATTGGTGCAATTCACTGCGGATGCCGATCGGGCCGCGATAAGACAGCAGCTATCCGAATTGCCCGAGGTGGCGGCGTTCCGTGACGCCAAGGCCCTCTACGACATGCTCCAGGACTACATGGGTCTGTTCTACGGCTTCGTAGGAGTGATGCTCGTCTTCGGCGCAGCCATGGCGTTCGCCCTCATCTTCAATGCCATGAGCGTCAACATCGCCGAGCGCAAGCGGGAGGTGGCGACGCTGATGGCTGAGGGCATGGACAAGGGGACCATCTCCCGCCTCATCACTTCAGAGAACCTGGTCGTGGCCCTGATAGGCATCCCGCCCGGCCTGGTGGTCGGCTACTGGATGTCATCGCTGGCGATGGGCAGCTTCGCCACCGACCTCTTCCGCTTCGACCTCTTCATGCAGTGGACCACGCTCGTGTGGTCGGCCGTGGCGATGTTGGCGGTGGCCCTCATCTCGCAGTGGCCGGGGCTGCGAGCAGTGCGGCGCCTCGACATCGCCCGCATCGCCAAGGAACGCTCGGCCTGAGCCTCGACTGGTCGGCAGCTGGCAACGCCGCGTCCCCAGCCCTCATCTCAAGCCATTCCGAGGGGTGCCGGCTTACCCCCGCAACGCCGACGCGAAGAGACCCGGCAGGTGCTTGACGCCCGGGTCTGCGACGAACTTGGTGATCTTGCGGCCCACCTGGTGGGCCTGGCGATTGGTAACGAACCACTGCGGCTTCGGCGATATGTGCAGGTTCCCCGAGGCCAGGGTTCGCGGGAAGGGGCGGAACGGCCCGTAGACGACCGACTTCTGCGGACTGGAGAAGAGCAGGGCGTTGTGGACGAAACCGATGCCGCTCTGGATGTCCTGTGCTGTGCTGCCGGGGTACCCCCCCCACGGCGTTGAACCGAGCAAGAACCCAACTCCGTTCCAGGCGTTTACTCCGACTGTGCCGTAGCGCAGCCTGGCGACGAAGTCGTCGAGCTGGCCGCGAAGTTCCTTGATGGTCCGCGGGTGGATGAGGATGTCGACCGCCAGCGTTCCCCATAGCTTCGAGTTACAGAACGCAACCGCGGCGTCGAGAAACTCCGCCGCTGTCTTACCTGGGAGGCTGGTCTGTCCATACATCGGGCCGAAGGCCTCAGTCCGGAAGCAATACTCGTCGCCGGCAGGGTCGAGGCCCCTCACCAGCGTCCGGGAGGCGTCGCCTCCAAGCGTCTGAGCTTGCGGATAGGCAGCCGCGAACTTCCGCTGCCGCTCCTCAACCGCCGGGTAATAGGGATCTCGGGGCGGCAGGGATTGCATCACAGCCGCAACGGCGTCGACGAGCTTCCCCGAGCTCTCCCACTCCTCGGGGAGCACCATCACCTGGGAGGCGATGCAGTTGAAGCCGCTGTTATGCAGCTTCATGGTCGCCAGGTGCTCCGCCTGGTAGGCGATGTCGCGCTCGGTCCAAGGGCCGGGGACGACAATGGTTGGAGTCACATTGCCGAGTTCACTCGTGACCTCCTTGGTGATCAACGGCTCATCGCGCTGCTTTCTCTCCGCGCCCTCGGGACCGCGGCCAAAGACGATGGCGTCGTGGGTCTTCTCTCCCCCGGTGACGTGGACGGTGTCGATGCCGGCGTGGCGGACGAGGTATTCGCCGACGTCGGCGCCGCCATGACACATGGCGAAGTAGCCGGCATCGATCAGCGGTGCGAACAGAGCCTCGAACACCGGCCCCAGCGGGTCGGTCAGAGGGTGCATCTTGAGTAGGCACACCTGGCCCTCCCCGAACATCCTGTGAACGACATCGAGGGGCGAGATGCTGAAGATGTTGCCCGCCCCCAGCACCAGCGCCACCTTGCCTGCCGGGGCTGGGTCCTTGTAGAAGGTGGCCATGGTTGAGTGCACGGTGTCTGCCATGACCTCCGGCTGCATCCATACCTCGCTGGAGTAGCCGTTGAAGAGCAAACGGTCGTAGTTGTCGCCCGGGAAGACCTTGACCGCTGTTTGGCCGGTTGACGTGCGACGGATCGCATTGCGGCTGAGATGCGGATCTTCGCCCTTGGCGACGGCAGCCAGCATCCCCAAGTGGAGTCGCATCGTCGCCAGTAACGCCCATGGTCCCGAGGCCCACTCCTCACCGATGTAAGGCGAGTCGAGCGCCAACCCCTTGATTCCTGCTGCGACCTCTACCCAGTCCTCAGCGACTTCGGCGGTGCCCTTCTTGACCGCCTCCAGCAGGCCGATCTTCCGTGAGATCTCGAGCCTGGCCCACTCGTCCCGATGATTATCGAGCTCCTTGATCTGTCGATCGAGCTCAGCGGTGGGTGTTGTCTCTATGGAGCCTCCAGCACAGGGTCAACCGAGCGTACACGAAACGCGCTGTGGCTAACCACGAAACGACTGCTAGATCCACCGAGCGCGGCAGCTGGCGCCGCATCGGGCGCCAGCTGTTCGGTTGCTTCAGACTTTCTCGGCCACAGAGACAGGGATGCTGATCTTCTTCGGTTCCTCCGTCGCCTCACTCGGAAGCGGGACCCGCAGCGTCAGCACGCCGTCCTCGTATTCCGCTTTGATGCTGGCGGCGTCGACGCCCTCTGGCAGCACGACGTCCCTGCGGAACGAACCGGAGCGGCACTCACGGAGATAGCGGTGCTCATCGTCGATCACCCGCTCCACCTTCTTCTCACCCTTCATGTGAAGGACGTTCCCTTCGACATCGATCTCGAGCGCCTCGCTCGGGTCAATGCCGGGAAGCTCGGCATGGATGATCAGGTTCCCATCCTCTCGATACATGTCGGTGGCGGGGCGGAACTCGAAGCCCTCGAACATGGGTCGAGTGGCAACGCGATCCAGCATCTCCTGCATCTCCCTCTGCAGCGATGTGAAAGCACTGAATGGTGCCCAACGCACAATGGCCATGAAATCCTCCTTTCTTGGCGCAACGGTGCGCCCACCGCTATCAAATCAGACGACAGCCGGCGTGCCAAGAGGCGAACGACCCCGGCAAACTCCCGTAATAAGAGTTGTGGTTACGCCTCCACAAAGCAGCAGCTGGTGCCATGCTCCTGGCACCAGCTGCCCGGTTCTCCCGTCCCGGTCTTCTCCCCCAACCAATGCACAGACAGGAAGCTGCGCAACCTGGACGGGACATCTTCCTGATCATGGAAACAGTCGCCACTCCCAGCACCCAGAGGCTAAAGCCCGCGCGACGACCCCTTCACGATGAGTGGGCGGATATCGCGCCCAATGGTCGGCGTGACACCCGTCGGCTTCTACGAAGGTTCCCCGAAAGACGACCTCTCCGAGCTGGTTGATGAGGACGCCTTCGCCCTCATCGGTGGCAACAACGCTCTAAGCGGCACCCACCGGGGCAAGAACGGCGTGCTTGCGGCGATCGACAGCTATCGACGGGCCGCCGCGGACGGGCTGGAACTCGAAATGCACGACATCTTGGCCAACGATGACCACGGCATGGCCATCGTGCGAATCTCCGCTAGCCGTGGCGACACCACATACGACGAGTACGAGACCCACGTCTTCGAGATCGTCGACGGGCTCATCGCCGGAATCTTCGTCTACTGGAACGATCCGGCTCCGGCAGACCTGTTCTTCAGCTAGCGACGACCTAGAAGCCCATCACATTGGCGTAGTGCACTGCGCCGAACCCAGCTAGGGCCTCCTTGGCCTCGTCGTTGACCGGATCGAGGACCATGACGCCGGCGAGATCCATCGAACCCATGTAGCGGTCCATCATGCCCGACTCCGTGAGTGCCCCGACATGGGCGAAGAGCGCAGCTTCATCTTCGTAGGTGTCGTCGTTAACGAAGTGACCATCGTCGCTTACATACCACTGGTAGGTGGTGGTGCCAGCTTGACCCTCGGCGGCAGCGACCATGTCCGCTCCGACAGCCTTGAAGTCGTCCATCATCCCGTCCTTGACCTTGCCGTGCAGAACCAACCTGATGCTCATGGGTGTCCCCTTTCGAACGAGAGCGCAACGAGTATGACGCTAGACGATGGGGCGCTTTAGCAGCTCGTGGGCAGCCGCCAGCAGCTCAACAGGGAGGAACGGCTTCTCCATGAAGGCGTCGGCTCCGAGCTCGATGACAGCCCGCGCCATCCCCGACTGACCGTGGGCTGTCACCACCAGCACCGGAATAGACCTGGTCAACGGATCTTCCCGCAACACCCGCAGAACCTCATCGCCCTTTACCTTGGGCAACGCCAGGTCGAGCACGATGAGATCCGGGAGCAATTCTGCTGCTAACCGCAGGCCTTCTAGCCCATCGCTCGCGAAGCGGAAGCCGGCGTCCAGGTCACGCAGGCTCATTTTCGATTACGTCCTGCGTCGACTCCACATCCTCGATGATGAGAATCACCTTGCGGGGCTTGTCTGCACTCATTTTTCGATGGTCCTAACTGCCAGGGCGAAGTCGCGGTGGCTCCCCTTGATCACACAATACGAAACCCGTTGGCCTGGAGCCAGCTCTTGAACCCGACGACGGAGGCTCTCTCCGTGCACGAACACTTCGGCTGAGTCGTTGTCAGCCACGATGAAACCGTATCCCGTTTTTGAGTTGAACCGAGCAACTGTGCCCTGCCTCCGTCGGCTGCGACCGATCAGCGGGAAGATGCTGACGTTGCCGATGGTGGCAACCATCAATCCCAGTCCGACCAGGAGGAAGAAGGGCATGCCGAGCGAGCTGACGGCAGCCACCGTCACCCCGCTCATGGTTACCAACGTTCGGGCGATCGAACGCTCGGACGTATCAGCTTGTGCGGCCTCGAAGCCGCTCAGCGCCTCGACGACTGCTTCCTTGCGGGCTGAGGCTGTTACGACTGCTGACGGCGGCTCGATTGGTGCGATCTCTGGCTCCGGAACCGGATCCGGCGGCGGCACTGGTTCGGCGGGCGGCGCCGGTGGTTCTACTGGAGGTGGCTCTATTGGAGGCGGTGGCTCGACTGGAGGCGGAGTCGGCGGGGGCGTTACCGGTGGCGGCGGTTCAACGATCTCATTCACGGTGATGGTGAAGGAGACATCGGAGGTAGAGAGCCCGTCAGTCACCCGCAGGGTGACGGGGTGGGAGGCGGGTCCCTGGGTCTCAGTTGGGGTCCAGCTGAAGGCACCGCCTGTGGTGACGGCTGCTCCGGTGGGTCCCGACACCAAGTTCCAGGTCAAGGTGTTGGCTGGCAGGTCGGGATCGACCGCGGTAGCGGTGAAGCCGTAGGCCACCATCTCGTCGATAGTGGGGTTGGCAACGGCGTTGGCGACAACGTCGACGTTGACCTCGGTGACGGTGATAGTGATGGTCTCGGCCGAAGCCAGGTTGGGTACGCCGTCGTCGGTGACCACTACGTCGAAGGTGTAGACACCAGCACCCTGAGCCTCGGTGGGGGTCCAGGTGAAATCGCCGCCTGCGGTGATCGCTGCTCCCAGCGGTTCGCCCGCAAGGGAGAGACTGAGGCCTTGCACTGGGAGGTCGGGGTCGCTGGCTGTAGCCGTGAAGCCAATCAACGTGTCTTCGTCACCTGAGTAATCACCAACCGGGTCCAGAACCGGGGCCTGGTTGCTGTCGACGACCGTCCACGAGAACGCCACGGCATCGTCGAGCACCAGAGTTCCGTCGTCGGTAAGGGTGACCGTGACCGAGTAGGGAGAACCTGCAGCCGCCAGCGGATCGATGACTCCCGAGATGACGCCGGTCGGACCGATAGTGAGACCCGTGGGAAGGCCAACAGCCGCCCACAGCAGCGCGTTGGCCGGAAGGTCCGAATCGGAGCCCTCCACCGCCAGCGAGATCGTGTCGCCCTCGCCCGAGAGACGCGGACCGGGGTCGGTTATCACCGGCGCGGTGTTGACCTCATCGACGGTGATGGTGAAGTCGACCTCGTCGTCGCTGCCTTCGCCATCATTGACCCGCAGGGTCACGGCGTAGGCGCCAGGTCCCTGGGACTCAGCAGGTGTCCAGGTGAAGGCTCCGCCCGTCGTCACGGCAGCACCAGCGGGGCCTATTGGCATCGTCCACGTCAGAATGTTGGCAGGCAGGTCGAGATCGGTGGCTGTGGCGGTGAAGCCGTAGGCCAACATCTCGTCGATGGTGTCGTCGGCGATTGCATCTGCCACCACGTCGATGTTGACCTCATCGACGGTGACCTCGATGGTCTCGAAGTCGGCTTGGTTGGGGGTGCCGTCATCGGTAGCCACTACGTCGAGGGTGTAAGTACCCGGACCCTGAGCCTCGGTGGGAATCCATGTGAAGTCGCCACCAGCAGTGATGGACGCTCCCGGCGGCGCTCCCGCCAGAGAGAAGATGAGGCCGTTCGCCGGCACATCTGGGTCGCTGGCCGTGGCAGTGAAGGCGATCAACGTGCCTTCGTCCCCGACGCGATCGCCAACCGGGTCAAGGACCGGGGCCTGGTTGAATGTCGCCGCTATCTGCAGATTGTCGACGTTGAGGTGGCTGGCGTCGGTCGACCCGGAGACTCGGAACCTGAACCGCGTGTCGGGAGCCGCGAAGGCCAAGATGTCGAAGGATGCCGACTGTTGGGATGGATCGCCAACGTTGATGGGCCACGTCTGGAGCACGGTCCAGCCGCCTCCACCTACATTCTTCGCCTCGAGCTCGACCTGGCCGGAGCCAGCACCGTGCAGGTGCCGCTTGAAGTCGAAGGTAAGTACCGCCGTCATCGCTCCGTCGAGGTCCGCCTCGCGCTCGACCTCGGCTTGGGGATTAGTACCAGACTTCCCGAGCACGAGACAGTTGCCAATTGCGCAATGCGGCTCGGACTCGGCAGCTATGAGTCCGGTGTTGGGCCCATCGGATTCACCCGATTCGAGCCAATCGGTCGACCAGAGAAGCGTTCCGTCGTTTCCGGAATACGAATGGTTGGTCAGGAACTCGTCTCTGTAGGTGCCATTCGCTATTGCGGAGGCAGTCGTCGGCACCAGCACGACAGCGATCACGCCCAGAGCTAGAGCCAACGCAATCGCTGAACGCAGCAAATCTCGCTGGCCGATCTGCATCAAGATGCTGCGCCCCATGGCCGCATCACCTCTGCGGGAACGGTGAATTGGCTCCGCCGCCGTCACTAGGCGCCTCTGTCGCTGCGATCTGTTTTCCAAGGATCGCGTCGCCCTGGGGCACTCCGACCACGTCGCCACCAGCGGTGACCGCGGCCACGACGCTCTCGCTGCCGGGCAACGTGACGATGAAGTGGCTCCAACCATCGCTCCGCTCGTAGCGAGCCGAGCCTCCCATGCCTTCCGCCAGAATCTTCACGACCGCCAGCCCCATACCGACCGATCCGACCGTCAACGGATCTTCACCCTCATGCACATATCGAGTGAACAGCCAGACACCTTTGTCGTCAGGGACCCCGTCGCCGTCGTCCGCGACCACAATCTCAACGAAGTCGCCGACATCCTCGCTGGTAACACGAACAACATCGCCGCCGTGTCGGTCGGCATTGGACAGGAGGTTGCGGAGGATCTGACGAACCCTCATGTGATCGGCCCATATCTTGGTGGCGCCCAGATCCGTCTCGAGGTGCAGTCCGGTGCGCTCCAGGCCCAAGGCATTGACGTCCACCTCGGCCACCAGATCGACCTCGGTAATTTGGAAGGCGATCGTTCCGGCCTCCCAACGAGCAGTCGTCAGCAGATCCTCGACCATGCGGTGCAGCTCGGCAGATTCCGTGTTGATCAGCGTCAGCAGCTCGGTGGCGTACTCCGGATCGACCAGTCCCTGGTCCAAGAGGATCTCAGAGAAGCCATAGATGGTGGTCAATGGCGTGCGCAGCTCGTGTGAGATGCTCGCCACGAACTCATCCTTGGCGACCACAATCTCGTGCTCGGCTTCGAGACGGGCGTCAAGCTGGGCCTCGGCTACCGACAACTGGCCCTTGGCGATGCGGCGGTATATCAGGATGGCTATGCCGGGCACGAAAAGCGCCACGAGGAAAGCGGGGAAGCTCCCGAGCATCGAGAGGAAGTCGGAGGTGGACTCGACGCTGCGGGCAGCAGACTGTTTGTGATCGGCAGCGACATCGCGCAGGTCCTCGAATGCGCCCAAGGCATCGCCCGACAGAAGCTCGGCGGCCCGGACGACGTCGCCGCTCCCCACCATCGATGCCACGGTGGCCCCTGACGCCAACGCCGCCATCGCCGCCGCTTCGATCTCTGAGCCGTCGTTTCCGAGCGAGGTCCCCAGGGCCTCAGTACGGCTCGATAGATCGGCGAGTACCCGGCGCGCTTCGGCGAGGGCTGCCGATGCCGTGCCTTCATCTGCTACGCCCAGCTGTAGGTCCTCGGCAAGAAGAAGAGCTTGGCTGAGAGAGCTCAGTACCAGAGCGTTGGCGCCCAGTACCGACTCGCTGAGATCGAGGACGCGGGCACTCTCTGTGACACGCCGGGCGGCGAAGGAATTGGAGAAGATCAGGGCCGCCACAACGAGGGTCGCCAGAACGACGCCAACCGCTCCCTTGGTCGCGCTGCGAAGGGAGATCTCCTTGGGGGTGGTGGTCTCTTGGTTGGTCATCAGATGCCTGACTAGTTATCGGCGCTTCGGCGTCTTCATTGACCTGCTTGTTGGCTCCTGCATCGACGAACAACACCCACTGCAACCGCCTCCTCAAGCGCTGCCAGAACGGTCCGATAACTCGTTGAAGACCAAAGTCGCAACAACTCCGAGGTCCCAAGATGGTCGCCGCCCCAATCCCCATGAACGAAGCCGCCCGGGTCCAGGAGCTGCTGGGGTTCGACATCCTCGACACCCTCCCCGAGCAGGCCTACGACGACCTAACGATGCTCGCGACCAAGCTGTGTGAAGCGCCCATCGGCCTCATCACCTTCGTCGACGCCGACCGCCAATGGTTCAAGTCTCGCGTTGGACTCGATGCCACTCAGACCGCGCGCGACGTGGCGATCAGCGCTCTTGCCATCCTCGAACCAACGGAACTCCTCATCGTGCCCGACACTCGCGAGGACGATCGGTTCGCAGAGAATCCGCTTGTGGCCGACCAACCGGGAGTCCGTTTCTACGCCGGCGTCCCATTGGTGACTAGGAGCGGCAACGCCGTCGGCACTTTGTGCGTGATGGACACAGAACCACGGGAGCTGACAGAAGATCACAGGAGGTCTCTGGTGGCACTCGGCCGCCAGACCGTCGCTCAGCTCGAGTTGCGCAGCATGCAACTCGGTACTTGGTCCGAAGAGCGGTACGAAGGTCGCTTCCAGAACCCTCGACACGAACTCGAAGCGAGTTTCTCGCAACTGGACCAGCTCGCCCTCACCGACCCGCTGAATGGCCTGCACAATCGCAAAGGCTTGATGGAGAGGCTCGCCGAGGAATGCTCGCGAGCAGTTCGCTATGGCGACGAGTTGTCCTTCGCCATCATCGACCTCGACGGTGTCACGGCACACGGCGACTCGGGCGCCGCAGCGGGGGAAAGGGTCCTGGAGGCGGCTTCTCGACTGATCGGCGAGCAGAGCAGAGCATCAGACTTCGTGGCCCGTTACGGCAGCAGTGAATTCGCCGTCATCTTCGCCAACACGGGGACGGGTGGCGCCCGCGTATTGGCCGAACGGATCCGCAGCGCCATCGAACACGCCGATTGGGGCGACGAGGCGGTGACAGCCAGCATCGGAATCGCGGCAGCGGGGCTGACAACGCCAACACCGACGATGCTGATCGAGGGCGCCGATCGTGCTCTCTACGAGGCCAAAGCTGCCGGCCTCAACCGCGTTGTTCTCGCCAGCGTCTAGCCAAGGCGGATCACGATGGGGTCATTCGGGCGACGGTCATCGGAGCCATCGCCGGCTAACTGGTGGCGACCCGGCAGATGCGGGCCTAGTTGTCTCCTCACCGCCACAGCAGTCTCCAAGCACAGCTCTGGATGGGCCTCGGCGGCCTGGTGGATTGGGCCTTCCTGCTCTAGCCGCAGCCCCCTGTGGCCTGCAAGGTCGATGACAGCACATCGGGGAGGAATCCATGGGCAGAGTGCCTACTGATTTCGCTGTCGAGTCGCGTCCTGTGGAGGGTGCTCGCCCCTCACTCATCGAGTTGCGCGACGTCGAGAAGACCTATCAGAGCGGGCGCCTTGAGTACCGGGCTCTGCAGGGCATCGATCTCACAATCGACAGAGGCGACTTCACCGCGATCGTCGGACCATCCGGAAGCGGTAAATCCACCATCCTCAACATCATCACCGGTATCGATCGGCCCACGGCCGGCACTGTGACTGTTGGCGGAGAGCGCATCGACGAGATGAGCGAGGAGGAGTTGGCCATCTGGCGAGGAGTGAACGTTGGCATCGTGTTCCAGTTCTTCCAGTTGCTCCCGACGCTCACCGCGCTCGAGAACGCCATGCTCCCCCTCGACTTCGCCAAGGAGAGCACCGACAACGCCATCGATCGCGCAACCCACAACCTGGAACGGGTGGGGCTCGGCGACAAGGGCGATCACTTGCCAATGGAGCTCTCGGGGGGCGAACAGCAGCGGGTTGCCATCGCCAGGGCACTGGCTCGAGATCCGGCGATCCTCATCGCAGACGAGCCGACAGGCAATCTCGACACCGATACCGCACAGCACGTGCTTGACCTGCTGTCCGGGCTCAACCGAGACGGCACCACCGTCCTCTACGTCACTCATGACACCGATCTCGCGGCGCATGCTCATAAGACCGTGACGGTGCGCGACGGACGGGTCGTCGAGTCGGGCTGACGCGATGGCGACAACACTGACCCGCAAGGCGTGGCGAGAGCTAAGCCGACGCAAGGCCAGGGCCTTCTTCACGATCGCGACCATCGCCGCCTCCGTCACCGGCCTGTGGATGTTCGCTGTTCCCTCGCTAATCGACGACGCCATGAACGAGCGGGTGGAGAGCGACCTGCTGTGGGACCTGCGGCTCAGCCCCAACGGAGTCGTCCTCGCGGACGCCGACATCAACGCCATCCGCGACCTTCCTAACATCGCAGGCGTTGAGGCGCGGGTCCTGACCAACACCACCGTTTGGTACGGAGGCGGCCAGAGTCAGGCGCTGTTCGTCGCCGTCGACGACTTCTCGAATCAAGAGGTCAACGCTGTGCAGCTACTCGAGGGTGACTTCCCCGGCCCTGGACAGGTGCTGGCAGACCCCCAGAACTCTCGCAGCGGCCGCCTCGATGCCGGCATCGGCGACGACCTGTCGTTCGGTGGGTCTCCTGTGGTCGTCTCCGGTATCGGCACCACGCTGGAGTGGAGCGCCACGGTCGACGACGCCGATCCCGTTTTCTATCTCGATCTCGGGCGCCTCCAAGCCGCCATCGAGTACCCCGGAATCAGCTGGATCGACCTGCGGGTTGACGACAACTCTCCAGCCGCGCTGGCTGCAGCGGGAGACACGGTCCGCGAGTACCTGGCGGACGTCGACCCAGAGATTACGTATTGGGAGCCCCTGCGCAGTCGCGCCGCCGGCGACTGGCCCGAGAAGGACCAGGTCGGCAACATCGTTCAGTTGATGTACATCATCGCCGCCCTCGGCCTCATCTCCGCTCTGCTGATGGTCTACACCACCATGAACACTGTCGTTCGCGAGCAGACCCGGGAGATCGGCATTATCAAGGCCGTCGGCGGGCCCCGCCGCGCCATTGTCCGCTCCTACCTGTTGACCGCCGCCCTCCTCGGCGCCCTCGGGACGGCCCTTGGAGTAGCTGCAGGAATCTTCCTGTCGAACCTCCTGGTCGGCTTCACCGGTCGCCAATTCTCCGGCATCGAACCAGGGTTCGGCATACCGCCATGGGTGCTGGCAATGAGCATTGTCGTTGGCCTCAGCGCCACGGTGGGGGCTGCCCTGCCGGCCATCCTGCGGGCGACGCGGGTGCCGGTGCGCCAAGCCCTCGTCGATCACGGCGTCGCCGACACCTTCGGCTCCTCCACCGTCGACGAGGCCTTGCGACGCACCCGGTTCCTATCGCGGCCCGCTCGGCTCGGACTGCGTAACGCCGCCCGCCGCAAAGCCCGCACCCTCACCACCGCGCTCCAGATCGGGTTCGCCGTTGGCACCTTTCTCGGATTCCTCGCCATGGGGATCGCGGTCATAGACCTCTCCGATCAGACCTATGACGGCGAGGGTGGCGACATCGCAGTCAGCTTGAATGCCGATGCCGGGAACACCATCGCCAGCGTGCCCGGAGTCGCCGCGACAACCCCTGTCGTGTACTCCAATGCGGGCGTCGCCGGCGACAGCTACGCACTGCACGGCCAGACCCACGATGCGGCTGCATTCCATCCAGATCTGCTCGACGGCCGCTGGTTCACCCCCAGCGAAGAGTCGCAGGCACAGCTGGTGGCGGTCGCAGGCCCCGCTCTAGCCAGGATCGCAGGCATCGGCGTCGGCGACACCATCCAGGTCGAGACTTCTCTCACCGAGGTCTCAGTGAAGGTGGTAGGCGTTGACTCGCTGATGATCAACGACGGCAAGACCCTCTTCATGCCCCTGTCAACGACGCTTCAACTGACAGACAAAGAAGTTCCTCAGTCGTACTTCGTGGTCACCACCCAAAGCGACGAAGCCTTCGTCGATGCCACGACCATCTCCATTCAGCGAGCATTGGCAAGAGACAAGATCCCGGCCACCGTCGAGGCTCGCTACATCGACCGTCAGGCCAACCAATCCCAGAACCGCCTGATCATCGCCATTCTCATGATCCTTGGCCTTCCCGTGATCGCCATCGGGATGATCGGGCTGGTGAACACCATGACCATGAACATCTTCGAGCGGACGCGCGAAATCGGCATCCTTCGTTCCATCGGGGCTAGGGCCCGCCACATCCGTCGCATGATCCGCGCCGAGGCTCTGGCGGTCTCGGTCCTCGGCTGGTTGGCGGCGATACCGCTCGGCTACCTGATAGCCACGATTCTCATCAAGCTGCTCAGCAACTCATTCGACGTCACCTTTGCCGTTCGCTTCCCGTTGTGGCCGCTCCCCCTGGCCCTCGTCGCCACTTTGCTGATAGCGGCGGTCGTCGTTCTGCTGCCGGTACGCCGCGCCGTGAGACTACGACCGGGCGTCGCGCTCAGATACGAGTAGGTACGAGGGCAGAACGCAGAATGACCCGCTCGAGGCGGGCCATTCATGCTGTTCGCCGGTCGTCTAGGCCTGGATCGCTTCTACTTCCTCGTAGATCTCGATGCGGGGCTCGCCGACAACGCCGGCCTCTCCCATGGCGCCCTTGAGCTTGGGATCAGCCAGGAATCCGTTGAGGGTGTCCAGTGAGTCGAATCCCGCCACGACGGTGATCAGGTTGCCGTCATCAACGCTGCGGTTAACGCGAGAGAACTTGGCACCGTCGGTGGTCGGTGGGAACTGGTCGTATACCGCCTTCCACTTGTCGTAGTCGGCTACGGCGTGGTTGATGGCTAGTACGTACATGGGTCTCCTTTGTGGGCGTCAGCTACCCCTGAGCTGTTGTGAGGAACCTAGTCTTCTCAGAGAATTATCGATCGACACCCCCTCTCTGTAGGCTCGGCCGCTCGCAAGGGAGTTCCATGAAGCGCATCGTCATACGAATTGCCATCAACGCTCTTGCCCTGTGGGTCGCGGCCGGGCTGATCGGCGGCATCACGTTGGAGGAAGGCTTCTGGAAACTGGTACTGGCGGCCGCCGTATTTGGCATCGTCAACGCTTTCCTCAAGCCGATCCTCATCTTGTTTTCCTTGCCGGCGGTGATTCTCACCGTGGGCATCGCCCTCATCATCATCAACGCCGTGCTCTTGGTCATCACCGACGCCCTCACCGATGCGCTGGAGATCGAGAACTTCGGGTCGGCTGTGCTCGGCGCCCTCGTGATCAGCGCAGTTAGCTGGGCCGCGGGGAGACTGCTTCCGGACAAGAACCGGGACAACAGGAGCCGCGGCGGTCGCCGCAGCCAGAGCTACCGCTAGAAGAGCAGCTCTCGGCGCCGGGTCAGCCGGGTCCTGACCGGAGGGCTCTCCAGGAGGATCTGTTGCCCTAGCGATTCGTCGGCGAGTCCGACATGACCCTCGAAGAGTTCCAAGCAACTCGCTAGCACTACCTCAGGCTGAGGGGGCGGACACGCTGATCCACCCCCTTGCCGCGTCCAAACAGGGTCTTTCAACCCTTGGTGGCAGCCGTTTCTTCGCCGACCATCGAGCCATGGCCAAGGAACCACCCCGACTAAGAGCAGGACGACCACCGTGGGAACCACTGAACGGGATCCGCGTCGGCGGCTTCGCTGGAATGTTGCTGGGAGCCCTGCTGGGTGCACTTACCAATACTGCGCTCTTGTGGTTCCTGGTCGCCGGAGCTGTTATCGGAGCGGCAGCCGGCTACTTCGTGGCTTCGCGAGGAATGAAGGCATAACCGTCTCGGCCGCCGAGAAGCGCGACGGGATCACTCCGGAGTTCCATGCCGGGTGGACGCGACGGGGCGCCGATCCGTTCTCGCCGCGGCCGCGTCCTGAGCTACTTGTCCCTAGCCTTCCCCAGTGCTGATCCCCCACGCCCGAGCCACGATTAACGCGCTGGTGCTGCTGATGCTCGCCACGGCATGTGGCTCGGCCTCGACTGCCACCACCAGCTCAACTTCCCCTGCTGCCACGGCCACTTCCTCGACCGCCGCTGCTACAACGGTCAGCACGACTACAACCGTCGTCACCACAACATCGACCTCGCTGGTCCCGGTCGAGATGGCGCTTCCTGCCCACCCACAGCCTGATCCGGCTCCACCTGCGCCGGCGCTGCCGGACGGGTCAACCGGAGTTGCGGTCGCCGCCGGCGGCGGGGCGGATGTCGCCACCGACCCCAACGCAGAGCCCTTCGTCAGGGCGCATGAGGGACTGGTGTTCCCCGTCATCGCCCGGCAAGGAGGCTGGCTCCAGATAAGGCACCAATGCGAGGGTTCGGCGTGGATCGACGGGTCCCAGGTTGCCTTCACACCGCGTCTCTTCGACGGCGATTTCGCAGGTGTCGGCTTGGATATGTCCGACGCCATAGTGGTGCTCGACCCCGGACACGGCGGTCCCAACACCGGAGCCGTCGGGCCCTTGGGCACGCTCGAGAAGGACCTCAATCTCGACATCGCCCGCCGGACACGCGACCTGCTGGCTGCACCCCACGATGTCGATTGGGACAATGGCGTAATCAGCATCGGCAAGTCCATCCCGCCCGCAGGCGCGGTGTGGCTGACCCGCACAGAAGGCCCCGCTGGTGCCGACATCGAGGCTGGCCTGGTGTTCCGAGCAACGCTCGCCAACGAAGCCAGAGCCAACGCCCTGGTGTCGATCCATAACAACGCCTCCCCCGACGGGCCAACCGACGTGACCGGGGCCGAGACCTACTACCGCGTCGAGGATCCCGAATCGAAGAGGTTGGCCGGCCTGGTCATAGAGGAGCTGCGCCGCAGCTTCGCGCCGTTCGACGCGGAGTGGGACAGCGCCCTGGACGCCGGCGCCAAGTATCGGGTGCGCTCCGACGGGGTCACCGATCTCTACGGAGTCCTCAAGAACGCCACCGTCCCCGCGGTGCTCGTGGAGGGCGCCTATCTCTCCAACATGGCCGAGGAGATGCTGCTCCTGACCCCCGAGTTCCGTCAGGCCTACGCGGCTGGCCTCTACCGAGCCTTGGTCAGGTTCCTCACCACCGATGATCCCGGCTCGGGCTTCGTCGAGCCCATCAACCGCACCGCCTCGCCGGGATCGGGGTCACCGCAGTCGAGCTGCACCATCCCGGCGCAGCCGTAGCTTCAACCAGGCGCCGCACAACGCCCGACGTCTCAGGAGAGCCAGCTGAAGTCGGTGTTGCCGCCGCTGATGATGACACCAACCCGCTTGCCGGCGACCTCGAGCTGACGCAGCGCCGCCAGCGCGGTCGCCCCTGACGGCTCGACAACGAGCTTCATTCGCTCGAGATGGAACCGCGCCGCCTCTGTGATGGCGGCCTCGTCGACGGTTACCACCTCGACGCCGTGGTGCAGTAGGTGGGCAAAGGTCAGCTCGCTGAGTCCGGTGCGCAGGCCGTCGGCCACCGTCTGCGGGTCGGTAACGGCTGGCTGCAGCTCCCCGCTGGCAAGCGACCGATAGGCATCATCGGCCGCCAGCGGCTCGGCCCCGATGAGTCGAGCATCGCCGAGCCGGTCGCGCACCACCACCGCCGTTCCCGACATCAGACCGCCGCCGCCGACCGGCGTCATCACGACATCGAGGTCTGCTACTTCCTCCACCAGCTCGAGCGCCGCGGTGCCCTGCCCGGCGATGACTCGGGGGGCATCGAAGGGGTGGACCAGAACGCCGCCGCTCTCTTCCAGTACCCGCTCGGTCACCGCCTCACGCTCCATGTGGGGGCAGGAAACGATGGTGGCTCCGTAGCCCCGCACCGCGTTCACCTTCGGTTCGGGAGCATCGTCGGGCATGACAACGGTGCACGGCACTCCGCGGAGCGAGGCGGCGTAGGCAACGGCCTGGCCATGGTTGCCCGAGGAGTGGGTGACCACCCCCTTGGCGGCCTCGTCATCACTCATGCTGAAGACGGCGTTGACGGCTCCCCTGGCCTTGAAGGCACCAACCTTCTGCAGGTTCTCGCACTTGAAGAAGACCTCCGCGCCCACCTGGGCATCGAGCGTTGCCGAGGTGACCACCGGGGTGTGATTGACGTGTGGCCGGATGCGATCCGCGGCCGCCGTCACTTCTGCGATCGTTATGAGTTCCGACATCCGGCGACGATACCCGACACCGTCACGCCCCGATGAGACCCAGGATCTCCTCGATGGGCTCGACCGACGCCTCGCTAAGAGCCTGCACGTAGAAACGCTCGACACCAGCCTCTTCCATGGCACCCAGCATGTCGACAACCTGAGCTGCGGTCCCCCGCGGCGTTGAGCGCTTGTTGAAGTACTCCTCGAGTTCGTCCGGCGTTTGATTCAAGAGTGTCGCCGTCCGGGCCAGGTTGGTCTGGTACTCGGCGTCGTCACGGCCGATGACCAGAAAGCCCGAACTGCTGATCAGCAAGGCGTTGGGGTCTCGGCCAGCCTTCCCCGCCTCGGACCGCGCCAGTGCGATGCGACGCCTCATCTCATCGGGATGATCTGGGTAGCCGTTGTATTCGTCGCCGTAACGGCCGGCAAGAGTCGGTGTCTTGTGAGGTCCGACGCCGCCGACGACCAGCTTGAGACCAGGGCCTGGGTTGGGGCCGACGTCGACAGCCTCCAACTGATAGTGCTTCCCCGAGAACCCCACCTCCCCCGGCGTGAACATCGCACGAAGGTAGGCGAGCGATTCCTCCATCCGCTCGAAGCGCTCGGAGCCGAGTGGGAACGGCAGTCCGAAGATCTCGTGCTCCCGCTTCAGCCACCCCGTGCCGACACCAAGAGAGAAGCGTCCCCCCGACATTTCGTCGATCGTGACAGCGTTCTTGGCCAGGACGGCCGGATGACGAAAGGTGATCGGTGCCACCAGGATCGACAGCCGAATGGTCGAGGTCTCCCGAGCCAACCCGGCCACCACAGCGAAGTTGTCATAGGCAGGCTGCGAGATGTCATCGACCGCGCTTGTCAGGTAGTGGTCGGGTAGGGCGAAGCACGCCAGGCCGCGATCCTCTGCCCACCGCGCCGCCGTCAGCACATGCTCGTAGGAGCCGCGGGTCTGCAATCCATATTCCACCGGCCGAACCTAGCGGCACCAGCATCAGGCGCTACAGCGTCAACCCGGGGCCGTGCGGGTAGCGGATGGAGCCCCACAAGCCATCGCGCTGCCCGGCCGGCTCGAGTCCGACCCTGGCGAAAGCCAGCCTCTGCTCCGTGCGGGCTTCAGCGAGCACGTCCGCCACGTCGACCGTCTTGACCTGGCGGCCTTGCATCAGCACCTCTCCTCCAACGATCACGGAGTCAACATCTGCGCCGGTGGCGAAGTAGACGATCTGGTGGACCGGGTGAGTGAAGGGTGTCAGGTGAGCCTTGTCGGTATCGAGAAGGATGATGTCTGCCGCCTTGCCGACTTCGATCGACCCGATCTCCTCGTCCATGCCGAGAGCGGTGGCGGATCCCAGCGTCGCCATCTCCAACGTTGTTCCTGGAGGGAACAGAGCAGGATCGCGTCTGTCTGCTCTGTGGTAACGGGTCAGCTGGAACATATGGCGGAACATGTCGGCCGAACGATCGGGCGCCGTGGCATCGGAGCCAAGACCGACGGTCACTCCTGCCGCCAACAGCTCGGGCACCGGGCACCGGCCGAACTGCGAGTAGATGGCGGAAGGGTTGTGGGCGACCGAAGTCCCGCTCGCCGCGATCAGCTCGATGTGGCTCTCGTCGAGGTCAATGGCGTGAGACAGCACGGTCCGTGGGCCAAGCAGGCCCAGTCGGGAGCTGGCCTCGACGGTGTCACCCTGGTGACCGTCCTGGACGATCAGTAGCCCGGCGCTGTCGGACAGCGAGCGCACTGCGGCAGCACCGGCGACCACCTCGGCATCGGGAGCTCCTCCTTGCATGCCCAACGTCGGGTAGGTCAGCGCGACGACACCGCGGTTGTGCCCGCTCCACTCGCCGGCCACGGCTTCGGCGACGGCCATCTGATCAACGAAGGAGCTGGCGAGCTCCTGGGCTGCGCCACCGTCGTGCTTGGTCGTCATCTTGGGAAACGGCGGCGCTCCCGGCCCGATCGCCATGACCGCCCTCAGCCCAACCTCGGCATACCCGCCTAGATGAGCGTTGCCATGGCTCGGATCATCGGCGCGAACGGTGTCGCCTGCGCCACCCAACATCGAGAGCGAGGTCGTAGTGCCGGCCATCAGTCGCTCGGTTGCAGTGAGCAGCGCCTCCGCTCTCCAGAACTCGGGAGTGGCGCCATGCAGGTAGACCCGCTCGCAGGCGTCCATCCACGCCCCGAGATCGTCTGCCATCGTTCGAATGAGCGAGTGGCCGGCGTGCCCGTGGGCGTCGACCAAGCCCGGCATCGCCACCCCATGCGGCATTTCGATGTGCACACTCGCCTCGGACTCAACCTCGCCGGCTGGCCCAACATCGACGATGCGTCCACCGTCGACGGCAACGGCACCGTTGGCGATGACGCGCCTGTGTTCGTCGACAGTGATGACGGTGCCAACGACGATGCGGAGATCGATCATGGGCCGAGGCTACGCCGGACTATCTCCTCGTCCGGTGAGGAGAGAGCAGTGAGCAGCCTCCGGACGACAACCCTTCGCCTCGGCCGCGGAGGGGGCTTGCCAGCCGGGAATGCATGGCGACCCAATTAGCTTGAAACACCTATGGATCTTGAATTCGTATATGTCGGCGACCCGATGTGCTCGTGGTGTTGGGGCTTCGCCCCCGTCCTCGAGCGCATGCAAGAGGTCTACGACATCCCGCTACGGGTGGTCGTCGGCGGGCTGCGCCCCGGCCCCGAGGCCGAAGAGCTGGACGATCGCCTGGCCGGATTCCTGGGCCACCACTGGGAACAGGTCGAGGAAGCCTCCGGACAGCCGTTCGACGCCGCGTTCCTGGAGCGCCGCGACGGGTGGCGCTACGACACAGAGGTCCCGGCGATCGCTGTCGTCACGATGCGCGAGCTCAATGAGGCTCAGACACTGCAGTTTCACTCTCACTTGCAGCGGGCCTTCTACGCCGAGGGCATCGACATCACCGACCCCGCTGTCTACCCCGGCCTCATCGTCGACTTCGACGTTGACACGGACAAGTTCATCGAGCTCTTCTCCTCCGACGAGATGAAGAAGCGTGCCTGGGCCGACTTCAGTGAGTCTCGCTCACTGGGCGTCGCCGGATTCCCAGCGCTGCTGGTACGAGATGGCGAAGAATGGGCTGTGCTTACCAGGGGCTTCGCGCCGGCAGACAAGTTGCTGCCTGCGCTGTCCGACTACCTACTCAACCGCTACGCCGAGGCCGGCGAGGCCCTCTTCTGCGAGCCGGGCACCATCTGCTGACCAACAATCGATCGCGTTGTACGACGCCGATGCCACCTAGCCAGAGTCGATTCGCCGATAGAGCTCCCAGGAGTCGTTGACCCTAACGAGGTCGAAAGCGCCGGCCACGGCGTTCCACTGCTCGGCAGCCTGTGGATCGCGAACAGTCCGCAAGACCACGAACTCGACATCATCGGCTGCCGGCAGTGCGGTTCCTTCGAGGGACACGTCGGTGCCGTAGAGCACGCGGCTGAAGGGGTTGGGGAACATGTAGACCTGCTCGCGGCGTGCCAGGTGCGGCGTCAGCACGAAGTGAGCCGAAACGATGGCGTCGTCGGGGATTCCGCTCATGATGTCGTGAGCCTGTTCCGCTACGAAGTAGTCGGGTGCCCAGTAGGCAACAGGGTTACGAGCCATCGGCAGTGGCCCCCACAGGAACGCCGTCCACAGGCTCATTACGGCTACGGCCCCGATCGCCAGCCTCCTTCCCCGACCGCGCAAGACGCCGATGGCGTACACGGTGCCCAGAGCAAGTGCGGGCAGTGCGATGATCGAGTAGTGAAAGAAGATCTGGTGTTGGTAGCCGAAGGTGCTGACCACGTTGGTGGCGAGCACGAGACTCGAGATGAGAGCCACATCCGGAAGACGCAACGCCACCCAGGCGAATGGGGACATCATCTGCCACACGTACCAGACGCGTCCCTCACTGCGCAGATAGTCCGCCACGTTCCCTGGTCGTGTCGCTACCTCCCGCAGGAAACCTCCAGCACCCCCGAAGGGGATCCGCCACGCGTTAGGAAAGGCGTTGCCGATCAGCAGCCGCATGAGAGCGACCGCGAACAGAGCATGGACGGCACCGGCAGCCATCGTCGCTAGGCCAATGAAGCGATTCCGCCGGAGCGCCACCCAGATCCCTAGTGGAACAACCACGAGGGCAACGTCCTCCCTGACCAGCAGCGCCAGCACTACGAAAACGGCGTACATCCGCCAGCGCTCGGTGAGCGCGGCATAGATGGCGAACATGACGAGGGGCGCCAAGTACAGGTCGGGATGAAAGTCCTCGAGGTTCCCCCACTGCAATGCGGGATGTAGCAGATAGGCAGCAGCAAGCAGCAACGCCACTGCCTCGCTCTTCAGGCGGCGGCGGGCATACAGGAATACCGGCACGGAGCTCACGGCGACAGCGAAGGCTTGGGTAAACAGCAGCGTCCCTGCTCCCGGGGCGACCCAATAGATCGGCACGAGGAAGATGAGGATCAGCGACGTGTGATCGCCGAGCAGATTCCTTCCCATCAGAGTGACGAAGGGGGCCTTGAAGCGCGACATGAGCCACACTCCCTGGTCGTACAGGGCGTAATCGAAGTTGGCCGTTCCCAGGCCGTAGTGCATCCGCATCGACAGCCACGTGAAGTAGGAGGTGTAGGCAACCACCACAGCGACGATGCCCCACTGCCATACCGACATCCGCCGCAGGGCCGACATCAAGGACGCGACCCATACCCGCGGGCGGCGTCTGGTCCGCTCGATAGTCATGGCACATGATTGTGGCACAAGGGTGGGACCCCCCTGTTAGGGCATTGGTCGGTGGGCCCCTGGGACGTTCGACTCTTGCAGCCAGCGCCGACTCCAGACACCCTGGACACCAAGCCGGAGGTGATCACATGCCAACCATCGAGGAAGCGGCAAAGGAGTTCCTTTCGCACAAACGGATCGCCGTTACCGGCGTGTCGCGCGATCCCAGGGGCCACGGCAGCAACTCCGTCTACAGGCGCCTTCGGGACCGCGGCTACGAGGTCTTCGCCGTCAACCCCAACGCCGACACCGTTGAGGGAGATCCCTGCTTCCAAGATCTCAAGACGATCCCCGGTGGCGTCGACGCCGTCGTCATCGGCACCCGTGCCGAGCTCGCCGAGCAGACGGTTCGCGTCTGCGCGGAGCTCGGGATCACCCAGGTGTGGATGCACCGCTCCTTCGGGCCAGGCAGTTGCTCCCCCGAAGCTGCCACCTACGGCAGAGAGCACGGCCTTGTCGTGATCGACGGGGGTTGTCCCCTCATGTTCGGCCCCACCGCCGACTTCGCCCATAGACTGATGCGCCTGTGGCTGTCCCCGGGTGGCAATGTCCCCAAGGAGGTATAGCGACGGTCAATCCTCCCCCTTCAGGGTGGTCGAGCGCCGCGAGGTCGGAGAGGGTCGACGGCCGTCCAACGCTTGACCTTCGGTCGTCGACGACGGCCTTCACTCAACGCTGCCTGAGTACCCTCGCCGCCAGGAGTTCGCACCGCCGGAGGTCGTGATGAGCAAGTTCCACAAACTCAACATCGGCGCCACGGAGCTGATCTCCTTGCAGGACTCGTGGGCCTGGAAGGAACCCGGCGGATTCTTCGTTGGCGTGGAAACCGAGGCCTGGGAGCCCTATCCCGAATGGGTCGGCGACGACGGGATGATGGCCCACAACTACGGAAGCTTTCTCATCCGCAGCGGCGGCAAGAACATGCTGGTTGACACAGGACTCGGCCAATGGCCCAACCCTTTGGCGCTTGAACAGCCTCCCTCCTTGCTCGAAGCGATGGATGCAGCCGGGTTCGCTCCTGACGACATCAACCTCGTCCTCTTCACTCACCTGCATTGGGACCACACCGGATGGAACACCCGTGGCCCCGATGGTGCACTCGAGCTGACCTTCCCCAATGCCCGCTACATCGTCCAGGAGACCGAGTTCCACTACTGGGTAAGCCCCGGCGACAAGCCGAGCAACGGGCCGGCCTACGAAAGGGTGTTGGCACCGATCATTGCAGCCAACCGCCTGGAGCTGGTGGACGGCGAGTACGCCGCCTCTGCTGAGGTGGTAGCCGTGCCAACGCCCGGCCACACACCAGGGCATGTGTCATTCGCCATAGTCAGCGGCGGCGAGCGCGCCTACATCCTCGGCGACACCGTCAACAAGCCGGTGCAGCTATCCGAGCCCGATTGGTATCCCATCTTCGACATGGACCCCGTCGAGGGAACGAAGAGCCGTCGCATGATCCTCGACCGAGCCGAACAAGAGAACGCCCTCCTCGCCGGCGGCCACTTCCCCCACCCCAGCATGGGCTATGCCGTGGAGTCGGACGGAATCCGCTCCTTCCGCTTCGTGGGATAGCCCTCCCAGGCGGAGGTGGCCGAGCGGAGCGAGGCCGGAGGGGGTCGAACTGCGGCCAAACCCACGGTCACGATGGTCCGGAGGCTCGCACGCTCGATGGCCTCGACTTGGAGTACGGCCCTGCCTCGCCGAGACTCATCCCATGCGCGATGGCGTCCACCTCATTACCTATGCCGACCGGCTCGGAGGGGGCGGACTGGACACGATCGGAGAGCTGCTCACCGGTCAGTTAGATGGAGCCTTCACCGGAGTGCACCTGCTCCCCTTCTTCACGCCTTTCGACGGAGCGGACGCTGGCTTCGACCCCACCGACCATCTCACGGTCGACCCTCGCCTCGGAGACTGGGGCAGCGTGGCGCGGATCGCCCGCACTCACGACGTGACCGCCGACCTCATCGTCAACCACGTCTCGGACGAGTCGCCGCAGTTCACCGACTTCCGGCGCCACGGCGACCAGTCCGAGTACGCCGGGATGTTCCTCGAATTCGACTCGGTGTTCCCCGAAGGCGCCACTGCCGATGAGCTGTCTGCCATCTACCGGCCGCGGCCAGGGCTTCCCTTCACGCCGGTGACGCTCGACGACGGATCGCAGCGGCGCATGTGGACCACCTTCACGCCACACCAGATCGATCTCAATGTCACCCACCCCCAGGGCCGCTCCTACCTGACGGGCGTGCTCGACCGTTTCTCCTCCGCTGGAGTGGCCCAGGTTCGACTCGATGCCATCGGCTATGCCATGAAGGCGCCGGGCACGTCGTGTTTCATGACCGACGACACCTACCGGTTCATCGACGGGATAGGAGCCGAGGTCAGCTCGCGACGGATGAGCTCACTCCTCGAAGTCCACTCCCACTACTCCCACCAGCAGGCGGCCGCCGCTGTCACCGATCGGGTCTACGACTTCGCACTCCCACCGCTGGTGCTCCACGCCCTCTACACCGGCTCGGCCGACGCCCTGCGTGCTTGGCTGACCATCAGCCCCCGCAACGCCGTGACCGTGCTCGACACCCACGACGGCATAGGGGTGATCGACGTTGGGCAGGCCGAGGACATGGCCGGGCTCCTGACGGCCGGCCAGATCGATGAGCTGGTGGAGGGCATCCATCGGGCGAGCGATGGGGAGAGTCGACTCGCCACCGGCGAGGCGGCATCCAATCTCGACCTCTACCAGGTGAACTGCTCCTACTACTCGGCCCTTGGCGGCGACGACGACCGCTACTTGTTGGCACGACTCATCCAGCTGCTCTCGCCCGGCATCCCCCAGATCTACTACGCAGGGCTGCTGGCGGCCCGCAACGACATGGAGCTGCTTGGAGACACCGGCACCGGCCGCGACATCAACCGCCCCTACTTCCAGCGGTCCGAGATCGACGACGAGCTACAGCGGCCTGTCGTGCAGCGCCTGTTGGGCTTGGCCCGGTTCCGCAACCGCCACCCCGCCTTCGGCGGCAAGTTCACGGTGGCAGGAGACGAAAGCACCCTGCGCCTGAGCTGGGACAACGAAAGGGCAACCATCGACGCTCGAGTTGACTTGGCGGAAGGAACCTTCACCCTACGGCACTCAGATCAAGGCCTGCAAGGCACCATCGACAACTGGGACGGGTTCATCACCTGAGCGGAGCGGTGGTCAGCTGCACGGTTTCCTCCCCTCTAGGGGGAGGTGCCCGAGAGCACGCAGTGCTCGGAGGCGGAGGGGGCCCTCATGTCCTCCCCTCTAGGGGGAGGTGCCCGAGAGCACGCAGTGCTCGGAGGCGGAGGGGGCTCTCGTTTCCTCCCCTCTAGGGGGAGGTGCCGGAGAGCACGCAGTGCTCGGAGGCGGAGGGGGCTTCAGCAACTTGCGCTCGCGCGAGGAAGCCCCCCCCCCCGGCTCCGCCGGTACTCCCCCCTATGGGGGGGGAGACCAAGACCCGACCCCGGGAATCGGGGAACGAAGCGAGCACTCCAGAAGTACCGGCCGAGGCCCTCTCGTTTCCTCCCCTCTAGGGGGAGGTGCCGGAGAGCACGCAGTGCTCGGAGGCGGAGGGGGCTTCCTGTTCCCAGGTCCCAAGTCGCAGACCCGACAGCAACTCCCCTACTCAGGTACTCCCACCAACGAGAGGCTGCGCGTCGAGAACTCGGTTGGGAGGCCACTGCCCGAGGCGGGAATGCTGGGAAGGGTCGCAGGGCTCGTCTCGCCGGTGGCGGTCAGCACGACCGAGGTGTCGGTGACGACGATGCCGCCGATCCAGGTGCTGGGACCGAGGTCGCCCGGCAATGGCACTCGCGCCCATTCACCACCGTTGTTGTAGAGCAGGACCTGCTCGGACTGGTAGTAGAACTCAGGCTCGGCCCACACCGATCCCATCGCCACCTCGAATTCTTCACTGGAGGCAGCGAACACCACGGTGCCGTCATCGTTGAACATGACGATCCCGCCCTCGCCCCACTTGAAGCCTCGTTCTGTGGCCGACCCCACACCTTCCTCTGCGTAGTAGTCGCTCTCGTCAAAGGTGGCGAGTACCAACCCGGTGGCGTCGTCGGTCACCGTGTACTTCGGCATGTCGACAGTCAGGGTGCGACCGTCTCGGGAAATCGTCGCCACCCTCAGCTCCTGCTCCGGCTCTTCCCAGCCGTCATAGGTACCGGTGGCGAACGTTCCGAGCCCGCCGCTGACGATCCGGTCGAACCACACGTTGCCGAGCGGCAGATCGAGGTCGTCCGCTAACAGCACCGGCTGCCAGGTGCGTCCGTCGGCCGATCCGACAACCCGGCTGCCACTTTCATCTCCGACAACAGCCAGATAGCCGTCGGCAGTAGTCGTGATGTTGGACACCCAAGCGCCGGCTGCCAGGTTCGTCGACACCTCGCTCCAGGACGCGCCGTCAGTGCTGACCAGGACAGTCGGCGATTGCGGGACGGCGGGGGTCGGCCCAGCCTCATGGCTCTCGAAGGCCTGCTCCTGGTTGCCGACCGCCAAGAATCCGTTGGCGCCGTGCACGAGGCTCTGGAAGTAGAACCCCGGGCCGGTGATGCCCTCGATGTTCACCGTTGTCCACGTCGCTCCCTGGTCGGCAGAGCGCAACAACTCGGTCGTGGCGTAGTAGCCACCCTCCTCCTGGGGGAGAATCGGGTAGGCGCCCTCGTGGGCGGCGTTCCACTCGTCCCACGGGATGACCGCCAGCACCTCGCCGGTGCTGGGGTTGATAAACGTCGGAGGCGGCCCTTGCCAGATGTCCTCCTCGGTGCCGCTGAACAGCACCGCTCCTGAGGCATCGGTGACGGTGACCACGCCCGAGTACTCGTCGAGGGCAAGAGTGCGGTCCCCAGCGGTCAGCGTGACTACCAGGGGTTCGCCCCATTGCGCTTCGGCGTACGCGGCGCTTGCGGCCTGGTGAAGGCTGTCCCAGTCCATCGGGAAGACGACTTCACCGGCAACGGGGTCGTAGATGCCAAACTCGGCCTCGCCGCCGTTCCACAGACGCTCCTGGCTGCCCTGGTGGATGACCTCGCCGGTGGCGGCGTCAGTGATGCTGTATGTCCAGTCGCCTTCTTCGAGTGCGATGAGGTAACCGTTCTTCTCGAAGGTGATCGTCGGGGGCTCCCAATCGACTCTGGACTGCATGTTCTCCTTGGTGGCCGCCAGTAAGAGGACACCGTCGCCTCCTCCTACCTGCGACACCCACCAGCTCTCGTTGGCGCCGATGAAGCTCGACAGGTCGGACTCGGTCCAGGTCATACCGTCGGCTGACACGAAGACCTTGAGGCTCGAACGACCCGTTTCCTCTTCCCACGAATTGACGGTTGCGACAAGTACGTCATCGGTGGCGGTGAAGGTGACGTTGCTGTTGCCAGACGTCATGCCCGCGGACAGCTCGACGGGCGTCCAGGTGACCCCGTCGCTCGAAGACTCGACGAACGAGAGCTCGCGATCGGCGGCCTGGTCATAGCCGCCGCCGACGGCCCACAGCGTGCCATTGAACTGGAATAGCTGGTTGAGCCACACTTCGCCGCCGGTCGCCTCCAGCATCTCGGTGACCTGCCAACCGAAGTCGGTGGTGGCGATGCCCATGGCGGGCAGCGGCACCGCGTCCGGTTGGTTGTAGGGATAGAGGCTCGAGCCAACAGCGTCGCCTGTTTCGGTGCGGGTGGGCGTCGGTGCTGTCGTCGTCGAAGGCACCTCATCCTCGTCGGGCAGGGTCGTAGTGGTGGTGGCGACGGCCTGGGGCGCATCCACCGTCCCACTCCCGATGTCGATGCTGAGCACCACCGCGAGAATTCCGCCGATGAACAGCACGGCCATGGCACCGCCCGCCAGAGCGGTCAATCCTTTGCGAAGAGTGGCGTCTGCCATCTCCCCTCCTTTGTGTCTCCTACCTATTAGATGCCCAAGACAACGAATCGGTTCCAGGGTATAAGGGCGGTATTTCCTCCAAGGCCCTCCTGAGCAATCTCACCCACTCTGCTGACACCCTTCGAACATGCGGTCCGTACGTTCTCGGTAGCCCACCAAAGGACCGCAATGCCCTCCATCCTCAAAGCCCCGTGGCGTCGCATCGCCATCATCGGCGTCACCCTGGCAGTTGCCTTCGCCGTGATCGTGATAGCCAATACCGGCGCCGAAGCAACGCCGATCGCCGACGAAGTGATGGCCGACACCCGTTCTCTCGACGGCAGCGGCAACAACCTCGAGGACACGACCGCCGGCCAGGCCAGCCTTGTCTACCCACGGGTGGCCGCAGCCAACTACGCCGACGGCGTTGGGGAGATGGTGGACGGTCCCGACCTCCGCTACGTGAGCAACCGGGTGTTCAACGACGTCGCCCAGAACGTGTTCTCGGAGGGCGGCGTCTCCCACTGGGGCTTCGTGTGGGGGCAGTTCATCGATCACACCATCGGCCTGCGCGATGCCACTAGTGACGAGAGCGCCAACATCGCCTTCGACCCAGACGATCCACTCGAGGAGTTCACCAACGATCTCGGGGCCATCGCCTTCACCCGCTCCGCGGTGGCCGAAGGCACGGGGATTGACACGGCCCGCGAGCAGGTCAACCTCGTCAGCAGCTACATCGACGCCTGGGCCGTCTACGGCGGCACCGACGAGCGCCTCGACTGGCTGCGCGAGGGGTCCCTCGACGGCGATCCCACCAACAACTCCGCCACGCTGATGACAGAAGACGGCTATCTGCCCAGCGTCACCGCCCGCGGCGATGCCGCCAACGCCCCGGCGATGGACATCGACGGGCTGCTTCGGCTCGACCCGACCGCGGCCGTGGTAGCAGGTGACGTGCGGGCCAACGAGAACCTCGGCCTCACCGCTGTGCAGACCCTCTTCGCGCGTGAGCACAACCGCATCATCGACGCCCTCCCCGACGACCTCTCCGATGAGGCCAAGTTCCAGATCGCCCGCCGCGTGGTCGCCGCCACCCAGCAATACATCACCTACACCGAGTTCCTCCCCGCGATGGGTGTCGACCTTGACACTTACGATGGGTATGACGCATCGGTCGATACCGCCATCACCAGCGAGTTCGCCACTGTCGGCTACCGAGCCCACAGCATGATCCACGGCGAGTTCGACATTGCAGCCGAGCCCGGCACCTGGACGTCCGAGCAGCTCGAACAGTTCGAGGAGACCGGCATCGAGGTCGGCGAGGAGGACGGCGACGTCACCCTGGCCATCCCGCTCAACGTTGCCTTCTTCAACCCAGAGCTGCTACCCGAGATCGGTCTCGGCCGCCTGCTGGTCGGGCTGGGTTCAGAGTCCGAGTACGCCAACGACGAGCAGATCGACAACCAGCTCCGCAGCGTCCTCTTCCAGATCCCAGGACCCGACGTCGAGAACCCAGCCGATTGCCTCGATGGAACCGAGCTCGCCGACTGCTTCAGCGGCGTCATCGACCTCGGAGCCATCGACATTGCCAGGGGCCGTGACCACGGGATGCCCACCTACAACGAGCTGCGGGTCGCCTACGGACTCGAGCCGACGACCAGTTTCACTGAGATCACCGGTGAAGCCAGCGCCGAGTTCCCCGAGGGTCTCGACATCGACGACCCCGCCATTCTCGAATTCGTCCAGCTGTTCGATGATGACGGGGTTCTGCTCGATCCCGAGACCATCGATGACGAGACCTTGGTCATCACCGCCACCCGGGCCACCACCCTGGCCTCCCGCCTCCAGGCGATCTACGGCGACGTCGACGAGGTCGACGCCTTCGTCGGCATGGTCTCAGAACCTCATGTCGCGGGCTCCGATATGGGCGAGCTCCAGCTCGCCATCTGGACAGCGCAGTTCACCACGCTGCGCGACGGCGACCGCTTCTTCTACGGCAACGATCTCCTCCTCGACGCCATCGCCGACGAGTACGGCGTCGACTTCCAGCGCACTCTGGCCGAGGTCATCGCCTCCAACACCGATGGCGACGAGATCCAGGCCGACGCCTTTCTCATCGTCGACGAGGGCGATGAGGACGAGGCCGCCGACGAGCCTGGTGACGACGAGGCGCCTGCCGACGAAGACGATGACGGGCGCCGCGAT
>CAXMQS010000074.1:0-111052 GCA_964195995.1 uncultured Acidimicrobiia bacterium | reverse complement strand
GGACCCTAGCCATAGAAGTTTCGATCGGCATTCCGAGGTTGAGCCTCGGCATTTCACGACCGACTTTCTAAGCCGCCTACGAGCTCTTTACGCCCAATGAATCCGGACAACGCTTGCCCCCTACGTATTACCGCGGCTGCTGGCACGTAGTTAGCCGGGGCTTCTTCTGTGGGTACCGTCACTTTCGCTTCTTCCCCACTGAAAGAAGTTTACAACCCTAGGGCCTTCATCCTTCACGCGGTGTCGCTGCGTCAGGCTTTCGCCCATTGCGCAATATTCCCTGCTGCTGCCTCCCGTAGGAGTCTGGGCCGTGTCTCAGTCCCAGTGTGGCTGATCGTCCTCTCAGACCAGCTACCCGTCGATGCCTTGGTGAGCCGTTACCTCACCAACAAGCTGATAGGTCGCGAGGCTCTCCCGGAGCGGCGGACCATTTCCTCGAATTGCCATGCGACATTTCGAGAGTATTCGGTATTAATCCGGGTTTCCCCGGGCTATCCCGATCTCCGGGGCAAGTTCCTCACGTGTTACTCACCCGTTCGCCACTAGATCGTTCCCTCTGGTTACCCAGTGGGAGGATCTCGTTCGACTTGCATGCATTAAGCACACCGCCAGCGTTCGTCCTGAGCCAGGATCAAACTCTCCGTTGAAGATCTGCATGGCCGAAGCCATCTCTGATCTAGAGAGTTTGAGTGAGCCGGTGGCTAAACCACCAGACCCACTCTGGGCGCCAATCATGTTGGCGTCGACGCCGCCGGTAAACCGGCAGCGCCCTTTGTTTGTACGACCGCTCCGTTTGCCCCGAAGGGCTTGCGAAGCGGAAGGCTTCAACTGACTTGATTTTGTGGCACACTATTCAGATTTCAAGGAGCCCGGTCTTACGCGACCACTCTGCCCGCGGCGCGCTGAACGCGCCCCACAGGCGGAGCGCAAGGTTAACCGCAACTAGCACCCCGGGCAAGGTGGCCGGCGGTCACTCTACGAAGCGAATGAAGCGCCTCTTGCCGACCTGCACAACCCGCCCCAGCACATCGGCTCTCGGTAGCTCCTCGGCGGCCACCGACTGACCATCGATCTTGACTGCCCCCTGGGCGACCAGGCGTCGGCCTTCGGAGTTCGATTTCACGACTCCTGCCGCGGCCAGCGCACCTGGCAGCCACACGGGGTCGCCCGGAGAAAGAGCCGCCGCTTCTACCTCGTCCGGCGCGCCCTTGTCCTTGAAAACTGCGTCGAAGGCCGATTCGGCGGCAGCGGCCGCGGTGTCATCGTGATGCCTGCTCACGATGGCCCTCGCCAAGATTCGTTTGCCCTCCCCTGGATGGAGAGACCCATCGTCGAGCTGCTGCACGAGCGTGGCGGCCTCGGCTGGTGGGAGACCCGAGGCCAGCTCGAAGTACTCAACCATCAGCTCATCGGGAATCGACATCGTCTTGCCGAACATCTCGGAAGGCTCATCGACAACTGAGATGTAGTTGCCGTATGACTGGGACATCTTCTTGGTTCCATCGGTGCCCACCAGCAAGGGCACCGTCATCGCGACCTGAGGTGCTTGGCCGGCCCTGGTCTGCAGCTGACGACCGATCATCAGATTCCACAGCTGATCGGAGCCTCCGAGTTCGACGTCGGCTTTGACCGCTACCGAGTCGGTGCCCTGGAGTAATGGGTACAGGAACTCGATGAGAGAAACGGGTTGGTTGGCCGCCACCCTCTTGGAGAAGTCATCCCGCTCCAGCATCTGCGCCACGGTGACCTGCGATGTCATCTCGAGCACGCCCGCCATATCGAGGGACCCGAGCCACTCGGAGTTGTAGCGGACCTCGAGGGGTTCAGGCAGGAGTTGCGACTTGATGGTCTCGAGGAGCAAGTCGGCGAAGGCCTGCACCTCGGACTCTGTGAGTCGGCCCCTGGTATCGCTGCGGCCGCTGGGATCTCCGACCTGGGCGGTGAAGTCACCCACGATGAGCACAGCCGTATGCCCGAGCTCCTGGAATCGCCTCAGGAGGTCGAGCACCACGGCCCAGCCAAGATGAACGTCGGCGGCGGTTGGGTCAAGGCCGAGCTTCACCCGGAGGGGCTTGCCTGTCTCGAGGCGGGTAAGGAGTTCAGCCTCGGGAACGATGCGGTCGATACCGTGGCTGAGTACTGCGAGCTGTTCGGCGGCGGATTTCACGGAGCCTCCTGGACCTGGCGAGGGTACCGGTGGCCTCCCCAAATACCCGTCAGCGCCAGGGCCCTCTCATACCCTTTCGAGGTGAAGCGCTGGTTGGCCGCGCTCTCCACCATGGCGGTGGTCGCTTCGGCCTGTTCTGTAGAGCCCTTGGCCGATCCCGGGATCGGCGAGCGCGGGCTGAGCAGCATCGTCTACGCCTCCGACGGGTCTGTGCTCGCAACGTGGCACGCCGAGGAGGATCGCTCCCTTGTCGAGTGGGGAGACCTTCCCAAGAGCTTCGTCGATGCGGTCGTCGCCATCGAGGACGAGCGCTTTTGGTCCCACCCCGGCGTTGACGTCAGGGCGCTTGCCAGAGCCCTCGTCGCCAACGTTGAAGCTGGAGGGGTCGTCCAGGGAGGCTCGACCATCACCCAGCAGTATCTGAAGAACGTTCTCCTGACGCCTGACGTGACGGTCGACCGCAAGCTGCAGGAGGCCGCTCTCGCGGTCCGGCTCGAAGAAGGCCTCGCCAAGGAGGAGATCTTTCAGCGCTACGCCAACACCGTCTACTTCGGCAACGGTGCCTATGGCGTGGGGACGGCGGCGCGGCTGTACTTCGGTGTCGATGTACGCCAGCTCTCCCTGAGCCAGTCTGCGCTTCTTGCAGCGATGATCCAGGCTCCTGCCGATTCCGACCCATACAGCCAGCCCGAGATCGCCCTCGAGAGACGACGGCTGGTCCTGCAGAGGATGGCCAACCTGGACTGGGTGACCCCAGAGGAAGCAGCCACCGCCGATCTCGATCCAATGGCCCTCGTGCCTCGTCGGGTGATCGAGGAAGCACGTTTTCCGTACTTCACCGAGGAGGTGAAGCGCCAACTACTCGCCGACCCGACACTCGGGGCGACTGCTACCGACCGCTACAACGCGGTGTTCCGTGGGGGTCTACGGATCCACACAACCATCGACCCGCAGGTTCAGCTGGCAGCTGAAGCCGCGATCGCTTCAGTGGCGGGAGAAGAAGCACCCGCAGCGGCGATGGTCGCTCTCGATCCGCGCACCGGCCATGTCCTCGCCATAGTTGGCGGCGACGGCTTCTACGACCCGGACAACCCGATCGCCCAATTCAATCTGGCCACTCAAGGCCAACGTCAGACTGGATCCGCCTTCAAGCCGTTCGTCCTGGCTGCTGCGCTAGAGCAGGGCTTCGAGCTCGACACCGTCATCGAGGGCGGCCGCGATGTGCTCGTCAACACTGACTCCGGTCCCTGGCTCGTCGAGAACTACAACGGAGGAACGTTTCCGGATCTCCCGCTGCTCGAGGCAACGGTCTTCTCCGTCAACGTCGTCTATGCGCGGTTGGTGGACGCCGTGGGACCGGCCGCGGTGGCAACCTTGGCCCAGAGTGCCGGCATTACCGCGGATCTGCAGCCCTTCCATTCGGTGGCGCTCGGCGCCCAGGAAGTCACCGTGCTTGATATGGCCTCGGCCTATGGCACATTCGCTGCCGATGGCGTCCACGTCGATCCGGTGCTGGTGACATCCATCGAGACCCATGACGGTGTGAACATCTGGGAGGCAACGCCCAACGTCACGCAGGCACTCGAGCACGACATCGCCCAGGGGGTGACGGCGGCCCTGTCTGAGGTGGTGCAGCGAGGAACCGGCCAGCAGGCCCGCATCGGCCGCCCGATCGCCGGCAAGACCGGAACCTCGCAGGAACACCGCGACGCTTGGTTCGTTGGCTACACACCCGAGATGGTCGCTGCCGTGTGGGTCGGCTTTCCCGAAGGCCTGGTGTCGATGGAATTCCCGGCAACGCCATACAACATCACTGGCGGGTCATGGCCGGCGCAGATCTGGTCTCGGTTCGCCTCCAGCGCTCTGGGGGGTGTCCCTTACGGACAACTAGCCAGTGCCGATGCGGACGGCACACTCACCGTGGAGATCGACACCTCGACCGGCTTCGTCGCCGGGCCGCTGTGTCCTCGCCAGCATGTGCAGCGGGTGCAGCTGCCAGTGGACAGTGCGCCAACCGTTATCTGTCCTATCCACAACCCAGGCGGGCTCTTCGACATCAACGCCGGCGTTGTCCCAGATGTCATCGGCAAGTCCATTGCTGAGGCCGTGCCGATCCTCGAAGCCGCAGGCTTCAGCGTCACTCTCAACTGGGACCGGCCAGGACCTCTGGCTCCAGGGACCATCTTCGGCCAGGACCCCTCCCCCGGCGTCGCTGCCCAGGCCAGCAGCGCGGTGCGAGTGACCGTGGCGGGGCCAGATCCAGGCGCATCGACGCCCCAGCTACTCGGGATGACCGTATCTCAAGCCAGTGCTGAGCTGTCTGAGCGAGGCATCGGCATCGAGATCATCATCGAAGCAGAATCCAACCCCGACGATGCCTCCAGGCGCCCCGGGGTTGTGTGGAAGCAGGATCCGGCAGCGTTCTCCTCCCCTCCGCCGGCCGTCCGCGTCTGGGTGAACCCCTAGAGGCCATTCGGCCGTGGTGGGTATCTGTCTACTCGGGGCTGTCGAGCTAGGCGGATTCCTTCACGGCAACGCCCTGCTTCCAGACGTGGGTGACGCGGCGGGCGTCGCCCCACACGCTTGAATCCTCGAGAGGGTTGCCATCGAAGGCAATGACATCGGCGTCGTAGCCGTCGATCAGCTGACCAGTCAGCGCGGCCTGAGGGCCGACAGTGAGCGGCCCGTTAGCGGTGGCGCTCTCAATGGCCTGCAACGGTGTCATGCCGGCTTCGATCAGATGGCGCGCCTCGACGCTGTTTACCCCGTAGCTGCCCGAGACGAATATGTCGGTTCCGAGGGCGATGGTGACGCCCTTGGATATCGCCAGCTGTAAGGCGTCGCGGTGGTGATCTGCGACCATCACCATCTTCGCGTAGGCGTAGGGGGGCATGACGTCCTTGCGTTGCAGCAGCGCCTCGATGACATGGCGGGTGGGAACGAGGATGGCTCCGGTTTCCAGCATGGCGTCTGCCGCCTCCTCATCCAGATAGGACCCGTGCTCGATGGTGCGCACGCCTGCCTCGATGGCAGCCATGATCCCCGGCTTGCCGTGACAATGAGCCGCTACGACACGGTCTGCCCTGGCTGCTTCCTCGACAATGGTCGTCATCTCCTCGAGACTGAATTGCTGGTGGATCGGATGGTCGACCTCACTCATCACACCACCGGACGCGCAGAACTTGATGACGCGGGCTCCCTTGCGTAGTTGCTTGCGTACGCCCTTGAGCACCTCAGGAACACCATCGCACAACTCCCCGAACGGCTGCCCTGGTGGTTTGAGGAACCAATCGAGCGGGTAGCCGTGGACGTCGCCATGCCCCCCGGTAGTGGATAGCACCGATCCGGCGGCATAGATCTCGGGCCCGCGCACCGCTCCCTCGTCGATGGCGCGTCTCAGATAGACGCCCAGCCCTCCCGGTTCGCGGACGCTTGTGAATCCCGCATCAAGAACCGCAGACAGGTCGCGAACGGATCGGGCCGCCTTCACAGCGTCCGGCTCTTTGGCGTCGACCTCGATATCGGGAACGGCGATGCCGGCGAAATGACAGTGGCAATCCCACATCCCCGGCATCACGGCAGGTACTGCCACCGTCTTGTCAGCCCCCGGTGCGTCCGCCATGGGCCCGACGTAGGTGATGGTGGTGCCATCGAGAACAACAGAGCCATCAGCGATGGGCTCGCCTCTACCGGGAATCAGCGTGTCAGCGTCGATTCGGATCATGCAGCGACACTACTTTGCCTGGCTGCCGAAACGACGTCTAGGTGCCCACCGCCATCACCGGTACCGAAGGGACATCTTTGGAGTTGTCACCGAGCTGGTCCATTGTGGTCAATGCCCAGCGCCACACCGAGTGACTCGGCCTGGTAGCACAGGCGTGGTTGTGCCCGCTATCTGCAACGCCAACAGCGTCGAGGACTCCGACTCATCCCGGCCCCACCATGCTCCGATGCGTGGTTTCCCAGATGGGGTATCGTCCCAGGATGGACGATCGCAGACAGGGGGAACGGCGAAGGGCCAACCTCTCCGTTCGCTTCCCAGACCGCAGGTACGGCTTCCCACGCCGCACCCCGCAAGGATCCCTTCGCAGGCGTTACCTGGGCGGGCTCGCCGCCATTCGCGACAACAGCACCTTGTTGGTACTGCTGGCGTCTCTGCTTCTTGCTCTCAACATCGCCGACCTCAACCTCACTCGCCGAGCCTTGGAAGCTGGTGCAGTCGAGGTGAACCCATTCATGGCCGCTCTGTTCGACTCCAACATGGCGTTGGCGACTTCCGTAAAACTCGGCTTGAGCGCCTGCGTCGTCGGCGGTCTGTGGCTCATGCGTCGCTACCGGCCCGCCCTCAGCCTGTTGGTCTACGCATCCATCGGCATGGGTCTATTGGTGGCCTATCAGGCGCTACTGGTCGCTGCTATCACCTAGACGACATCTGAGGTGACGAAACGCCACGGTCGGTCGACCGCCTTGCTGATTCCGATGCGCCGTGTCCGGTCGACAGTGGTCGGCGCCAGCCCGGGCTTCAGACTGAGCACGCCTCTGCCCAGCAGGCGCGCCCCATCGTGGACTCCTGTGACTCCGAGAGCCTGACACAGCTTTCCCGGGCCGTCTGTGAGATGATCCTCTCGCCCCCTTCGTTTCACCATCGCGTCGAGGCCAACGGTCGGGATACCGGCGCGCAGCAGTACGGCAGCGGCTCTCCCCTTGGGGCCAGTAACAACGTTCATGCACCAGTGGATGCCGTATGACCGATACACATAGAGGCCACCAGGCTCGCCGAACATTGTCAGATTCCGCGGCGATCGGCCCCGAAAGGCGTGGCTCGCCGGGTCGTTGGCGCCGTCGTAAGCCTCGACCTCGGTGACAATTACCTCGGTCACAACGTTGTCGATCTGCGATCGCAGTCGCCACCCGAGCAGGGCGGGTGCCGCGTCGAGAACCGGGCCCTCGAGGATGAGCGGGTTCACTCTGCTAGGGCGAGGACCAGTGCCTTGAAGGAGTGCAATCTGTTCTCTGCCTGGTCGAGGATCACCGACCGCTCGTGATCAAGAACGTCGTCGGTTGCCTCGTCGCCACGATGGGCAGGTAGGCAGTGGAGAAAGACCGCATCGTCGCCGGCGAGTGCGAATAGATCGGCGTCGACCCGGTAGTCGGCGAAGAGTTGACGGCGCGCCGCAGCCTCCTCCTCTTGGCCCATCGAAGCCCAGACATCTGTGTACACAACGTCGGCGTCGGCGACCGCAGCACGCACATCGTTCGTCACCTCGACAGAACCCGCATATTGCTGAGCCCGCGCCACGATCGCCTCGTCGGGCTCGTAACCGGGCGGCGTCGCAACCCGGACGGTGGCACCGACCATGGAACCGCCGAGCAGCAGTGAGTGGGCGACGTTGTTGCCGTCGCCAACGAATGTGATCGTGGAGCCGGCCAAAGTCCGATGCTCGGCGATGGTCTGCAGGTCGGCGAGAGCCTGACACGGGTGTTCGATATCCGACAACAGGTTGATCACCGGAGCATCAGCAGCGTCGGCGATGGCCACCAGGTGCTCGTGATTGAAGACCCGCAGCGCCAGCACATCGAGATAGCGATCGAAGACCGCACCGACGTCCGATACGGCTTCTCTCTTTCCGAGACCGATCTCGTCGGCCTTGAGCACAACGGGCGTCATTCCCAGTTGCGCCGATCCGACTTCAGTTGAGATCCGAGTCCGGGCCGAAGGCTTCTCGAAGAAGAGCCCGATGCTGCGACCGGCCAAGATCCCGGCGACTCCGGCCGGGTTCGATTTGACGGCCGCAGCTCGCTCTATCACCGCTGCCAAGCCCTCAGGTGTCAGATCCGTTACTCCAAGAAAGTCGTTCATCCCGACCTCAACCTCCCATCGTGGGCAGCAGCCACCTCGTCGGACATCCTTCCGCGCACGGGCGTGACCTCGTCATCTGTCAGCGTCCTGTCCACGGCCCTCATGATCACACGCATCGCCAAGGACTTTCGTCCCTCATCGAGGGGGGCTCCCCGAAAGACGTCGAAGATCTCTATTCGCTCGATCAACTCCGGTGCGGCCGAGCGTGCCGTTGCTACGACCAATGCCGCTGCGGCATCGTCGGGTAGGTCGAAGGCCAGATCGAAGATGACCGGCGGGTATGGACTGGCCTCGGTAAAGGTGAACGGGAGCTGGTCATCCAGCAGCACATCGATGCGCAGCTCGCCGGCAGCCACCCGAGCTTCGATGCCGAACGCGGACGCGACTCTGGGATGCAGCTCCCCGACGACACCGATCACGTCGCCGCCGACCACCACCTCGGCACTCCGCCCTGGATGCATCGCAGGTGGCGACGCCGCCCGCAGCTCGAGACCCTCCATGCCCATATCCGTTGCCAAGCGTTCGACCGCTCCCATGGCATCCATGGCATCGCGCTGGCGCCCATCATCGAACCAGCCGGCGCCGGTGAGGCCAGCGGCGACGAAGGCCAGGCTCTCGGGCTGATCGGGTATCTCGCCGCCGGGCAGGAAGACCTTGCCCGTTTCGAAGAGCGCAACGCTGTCGATGCGCCTACTCAAGTTGGCGGCGGTCGCCTTGAGCAACCCCGGCAACAGCGTCGTGCGCATCACCGCTTCCTCGGCCCGCAACGGGTTACTGACCTGAATGGCACTTCGCCTGGCATCGTCATCAGGCAGCCCGAGCCCATCGAGATCTTCCTGTCCAATGAAGCTGAAGCTCGTCGTCTCGAAATAGCCGGCGCTCACCATCGAATCCCTCAGCTGCCGGTAGCGACGCTCCTGTGAAGGAAGCCCGTAGCCACGCCCGACGGCAACCCGCGAGCCGAAGTTGTCATAGCCATGGAAACGGGCGATCTCTTCGACGAAGTCGATCGCTCGATCGACATCGACCCGTCGCGTCGGAACGGTGACCGAAAGCGGGTCGCTCCCGTCGACGGTGAACCCAAGCGGTTCCAGGATCCCCCGGACGTCGACTTCGGAGAATCCTTTGCCGGTAACCCTCTCGATCTCGGAGAGAGGCAGGTCGATCTGTCGCGGCTCAACAGGAGTCGGATAGGCGTCCGTCACTCCCCCAGCCGTGCCGCCGGCGTTGGCAACGAGAAGCTGGGCCACTCTGTCCGCTGCCCGTCTCGCCGCGTTCGGATCCATGCCCCTCTGGAACCGAGCAGAGGCCTCTGACCGCAACCCGTGTCGAGTTGCCGTCCGCATGACTGAACCCGGATGGAAATAGGCCGCCTCGACAATGATCTCTGTCGTGGCCGGTCCGACCTCTGAGTCCTCTCCGCCCATCACTCCCCCGATCGCTCGTGCCGAGGTTGCATCGGCGACAACGATGTCCGCGGCGTCCAAGTCTCGGTCGACGCCATCGAGAGTGCGCAGAGTCTCTCCCGGCTTGGCAAGACGCACCACGATGGTGTCGCCGAGAGCGTCTGCGTCGAAGGCATGCGTAGGGTGGCCAAGCTCCAGCATGGCGTAGTTCGTAGCGTCGACGACATTGCTTATCGGCCGCACTCCTGCCGCCCGCAGCCTGGTTTGCATCAACGGCGGTGAGCTGCCAACTGTCACCCCACTTACCCGGCGAGCCACGAAGCGTAGACATCCGTCTCCAACTGTGACCGAAGGCCCACCCGGGGCGTCGATGAGGTCAACGGTGGGCTCACGGAGCTCGCGGCCGTAGAAGGCAGCCAACTCCCTGGCGATTCCGAGAACTGACATGCAGTCCGGCCGGTTCGGATTGACCTCGAGATCGAATACAACATCGGGAAGTCCGACGAGTTCGCCGAGGTCCACTCCGAGAGGAGTGGCGTCGTCGAGCACCAGGATTCCCTCGTGCTCGTGACTCAAACCCAGCTCTCGCTCCGATGCGATCATGCCTGGGGAGTTCACGCCCCTGATCTCCTTCTCCCCGACTGCTAGACCACCGGCGAGCACCGATCCCGGGGGTGCGTAAGCGACCACGGCGCCTACTTCGAAGTTCCAGGCGCCGCAGACGACGGTGACATCTCCCGATCCGGTATCGATGTCAACGATGCGAATCCGGTCGGCGTCTGGGTGGGGGCGAAGGTCATTCACCCTTGCCACAGCGACGTTGGAGAACTCCAACGGCAGCGACTCGACGGACTCTGCTTTGAAACCGAGGCCGGCCAGAACGGTTGCTATCCCGTCCGCCTCCTCTGGAAGGTCGACGAACTCGCGAAGCCAGTTCAATGTGAGCTTCATCGGAATTGCCCCAATACTCGGACGTCCCCGGCGAAGAGGTGGCGCAGGTCTGTCAGGCCGTGTCGCACCATGGCGAAGCGGTCGACGCCAAGACCGAAGGCGAACCCGGTCACCGCAGCCGGGTCGTAGCCGACGGCCTCGAAGACGGCCGGATGCACCATGCCGCAACCCAGCATCTCTATCCAGCCCTCTTGCGCACAAACGCGGCAGCCGCTGCCGTCACAGGCGAAGCAAGAGACGAGCATCTCGGCTGAAGGCTCGGTGAATGGGAAGTAGCTCGGGAGAAAGCGAACGATGCGGTCCTTGCCGAAGTAGCGCTTGGCGAACGTCTCTAGCGTCCCTCGCAGGTCTCCGAAGGTGATCCCGTCGGCCACCGCCAAGCCCTCCAGCTGGTGGAACACAGGACTATGCGTCGGGTCAACGTCCTCCTGCCGGAAGACTCGCCCAGGGACAACCACGTGCACCGGAGGCGGGTGTTCCTGCATGTAGCGCGCCTGCATCGGCGACGTGTGCGTTCGCAGCAAGATCTCGCCGGGTGGGCCGTAGTCGAGGTAGATGGTGTCGGTCTCAGCCCTGGCCGGATGGTCGGGGCCGATATTGAGCGCAGTGAAGTTGTACCAGGTCGTCTCTGCCTCGGGTCCTGCAGCCACGTCGTATCCCATCGACACGAAGATGTCGGTTATCTCCTCGAGCGCAGTCGTAATGAGATGATGGGTGCCTCGCGACGGGACGCGTCCGGGCAGCGTCATGTCGAGGGCTTCGGTGGCGAGCCGCTCGGCATCTCCCTCCGTCTCCAGCCGCAGACGCTTCGCTGCGATCTGCCTGCTCAACGTCTCCGACACCTCGTTGATGAGTCGTCCCAGGGCGGGTCGCTGTGCCTCGTCGACCGACCCCAGAGAGCGGCGCGTCGTGGAAACAAGTGACCGCTTGCCGATCGTTTCCGCCTCGGCACCGGCGAGCTCTTCAAGCGTGGCAGCCGCGCTCACCAGCTCGGCTCCGTTTACCGCGAGGTCGGCTAGTTGTTGCTGTAGGTCTTCACTCATTCAAAAACCCGGAGCTCGTGCTCCGGGCCTCAGGTTGTGGGTTATGCGCTGGTCAGTGCATGCCACGGGCCCCGCGCCCGCTAAAGGATCCGAAGATTGCGAAAGGCGACACGGGGCGAACGATAACGGTCCTAAGTGCCGAACAGGGTGTAGGCCAGAATGGATCCGGCGACGCCCGCGTTGAAGCTCTCCGTTCCACCCTGCATCGGAATCGACACCCGAACGTCGGCAGCCTCCGAGACCTCAATCGGTAATCCATGCGCCTCGTTGCCGACGAGCAGCGCCGACTGGGTCCGTATTTGGATCTCGTCCGGCCACGCTCCGCCGGTCCCCACCGACGCGATGACGCGGTAACCGGCCCCGGTCAGATCAGCGACGCTCTCGACTTCGTCGAATCCGACGCCGAAGTGGGCCCCGGCGCCCGCCCGCAACACCTTCGGCGACCAGACGTCGGCAGTGCCGGGAACAGTGATGACATCAAGAGCGAAGGCGGCCGCCGTACGAATGAGCGTGCCAACGTTGCCGGGATCGGAGAGGCTCCACAGGACCAGGGCATGACCATCGCCTGCCGGAAGTGGCCGCGGAGCGAACACGGCGACGGGCCCCCGCGGGTGCTCGGTCGGCGCCAGCTTCGTCAGAACATGAGGGGCCACCAGCACTACCTCGGCATCGGTGGCCGGTAACGGTGTGTCCTCCAGAGCGAAGATGACCTCGAGGTCGACGCCGGCAGCAATGGCCGCCCCTATGAGGTGCGGGCCCTCGAGGAGGCTGTGCCCGGACGCTGTGCGAGCCCTGCGATCGGCCAGCTTCGCCGCAGCCCCAACCCGCTTGTTGGCGGTCGAGGAGATGACCTCAGTCAGCTCTTCGAGGCTCCCTTGGCGGTCTTGACCAGTTCACCGAACGCCTTGGGATCGTTGACAGCGATCTCCGCCAGCATCTTGCGATCGACATCGATCTCAGCAGCCTTCAATCCGGCGATGAACTGGGAGTAAGAAACACCATGGACCCTGGCGGCAGCGTTGATACGTGTTATCCAGAGCTTGCGGAAGTCTCCCTTGCGCGCCTTGCGGTGCGCATAGGAATCGACACCGGCACCCAGGACCTGCTCGCGCGCCGCGCGGTAACGCCTGCTTCTCGCGCCGGTGTATCCCTTGGCCTGCTCGAGAACCTTGCGGCGCTTCTTGCGAGCGGCAACTGAACGTTTGACTCGTGCCATCGGATCCTCCTATCGGCCCATCAGTCGACGGACACGCTTGCGGTCGGCTGGGTGCACGTCAATATCACCCTGCGAACGACGCCACCGCGCCGAAGTCTTCTTGTGGCGGTTGTGACCACGCCAGGACTTGCGCCGACGGAACTTCCCGGTTCCGGTCGCCTTGTACCTCTTGGCGGCACCACGGTGTGTCTTCTGTTTCGGCATTTCGTCAACCATTCTTCCTGGTGGGAACGAGCAGCATCGTCATGTTGCGCCCCTCGAGCTTCGGCGCCGTCTCCATTGCACCGAACTCGGACACATCCTCAGCCAACCTGGTCAGCAGATCTCTCCCCAACTCTGGGTGTGACACCTCTCGACCTCGGAACATCATCGTCACCTTCACCTTGTCGCGATCGCCCAGGAACTCTTCGACCCTTCGCTTCTTGGTCTCGTAGTCATGAACATCGATCTTGGGACGGAACTTCACTTCTTTGATAACCGTCTTCGTAGATTTCTTGCGGGTCTCGCGGTCTCGGACGGACTGCTCGTACTTGTGCTTGCCGTAGTCCATGATCCGGCATACGGGTGGCGTTGCGTCCGGTGCGACCTCGACGAGGTCCATCTCCAGCTGGTTTGCCAACCACAGGGCCTCGTCCCTCTTCTTGATGCCGATCTGTGATCCATCGGGCCCGACAAGACGCACCTCGGGGGCACGGATCTTGTCGTTCACGCGCGGGGCGTTCGCTATGTCGAGTCTCCTCTCGTGGCGTAAGAAAGCAGCAAGGCGAAAACCCTGCTGCTTGCAGTTCGACCTCGGCTCACCTGCGGTGGCCGGGTGGGGAGCTCACTCCCACTTTCACCGCTAAGGAGTATACGGATTCGCGGTCACTCCATCGACTGCATTCGGGAAAGGACCAGGTTTCTACTCCATCTCCTTTAGGGCCAGCGCCGCCCGAACGGCTGCGGCCGCGGCTTCTGCCCCTTTGTTGCCAGGACCTGACTTCGACTGCGCCTCGGCATGCTCCACCTGGCGAACCGTGATAACGCCGAGTCCGATCGGAACTCCGGTGTCCAGAGTCGATCGCATGAGCCCTGAGACGGCCTCGCGTGCGATGTGCTCGAAGTGGTCGGTTTTCACTCTCAATCACCGCTCCAAGCGCCACAACGGCGTCGTAGCCGGACTGGGCTGCCTTCCTGGCCAGTAACGGGAGCTCGAAGGTACCCGGTGCCCTTATCACGTCGATATCAGTGCACTTGGCCAGCTTGAGCCGCACGCGAGCACCGTTGAGAAGACCATCGGTTATCTCGCTGTTGAATTCGGACACGACGATGGCGACACGGAGGCCAGAGGCGTCCAGGAGCACGTCATCCTCACGATGGTCCATTGTCGTCTTCCATCAGATGTCCCATCTTCGAGACCTTCGTCGCCAGATAGCGCTCGTTCTCAGCGGTTGGGACGGATCTCATGGGAACCCTCTCCTTGACAGGGACACCCCGCGACTCGAGAGCCGACTGCTTTGCCGGGTTATTGGTAAGGAGCCTCACCGACAACACGCCGAGGTCCTTCAGCACCGCAGCCGCCTCGGCGTAGTCCCGCCCGTCTGCAGGAAGGCCGAGTTCCTCGTTGGCCTCAACGGTGTCCAGGCCCTGGTCCTGGAGGGCATATGCCGACAGCTTGGGCAGGAGCCCGATGCCGCGTCCCTCGTGTCCACGCATGTACAGCACAACACCCGTGCCTTCGGTGGCGACCCTCTCCATGGACTCGTTGAGCTGCTCTCGACAGTCGCAGCGCAGGCTGCCGAGGGCGTCTCCCGTGACACACTCGGAGTGGACGCGCACCATGACGCCTTCGACGGCGACATCCCCCATGATGAGCGCGACGATCTCGGTATCCCCGGCCTCGTATCCAACGATCTGGAACACGCCATGCACAGTCGGGAGGCGTGCCGTTGCGGCCGCCTCGACCATCATCCGCTTGATCGGGATCGGTGCCTCATCGCCCTCAGCAAGCCTGTATGCGATGAGATCGGCGATGCTCACCATCGGCAGGTCGTACTCGGCGATGAACTCCTCGATGTCAACTCCTGTGGCCATCGATCCGTCTGCTGCAACGAGCTCGCAAACGACCCCGACTGGGGCCAGGCCAGCCGCCATCGCCAGGTCGACTGCCGCCTCCGTGTGCCCGGGCCGCACCAGCACACCGCCGTCGCAGTAGCGAAGCGGGAAGATGTGGCCAGGACGGGCCAGCTCATCAGGGCGAGTATCTGGGTGGGCGAGAGCCCGCAGGGTGGCAGCACGGTCGGCCGCGGAGATGCCTGTGGTTGTGTCCCCACGGAAGTCAACGGACACCGTAAAGGCGGTGTCGTGTGACTCGGCATTGCTCTCGACCATCAGGGGCAGGCCTAAGGCATCGAGCAGCTCTGGAGCGGTGGGGGCGCAGATGAGCCCGCTGGTGTGCTTGACCATGAAGGCGATGTTCTCTGCTGTTGCCATCTCGGCGGCGAGGATGAGGTCAGCTTCGTTCTCGCGATCGGCGTCGTCGACGACGACGACGAACCCTCCTGCAGCGATGGCAGCGATGGCCTCGGGGATCGTGTTCATCTCACCAACCTCTCGACATATTTGGCAGTCACCGCGGTCTCGACATTGACGAGACAGCCTTCCTTCTCGACCGAAAGGCCCGTGATCTTAAGTGGGTGGGGTATGAGGGCGACCTCGAACTCGAGTTCGTCCCTGGCGGTGGCGACTCCGCTGACCATCAGCTCTCCATCCTGAGGTCGACGCGGAGATCTGGGCCCAAGGCAATCGTCCGCTCAATCACGACGGGTCGTGAGTTCGTCACAGTTCGCCACGTGCCTGCGATGGGAGCCAGTCCTCGCCCTGCGGCCAACATGGCTCCGAGGTAGAACGTTGCTCGAGACATCAAGCCGGCTTGGATCAGGGATCCGGCCAGAGTGGGACCCCCCTCGACAAGAACGCTCAGCAGGCCGCGCTCGGCGAGGTCCTTGGCAACGGCCGTGACATCGACACCGTCCTTACCGGCAGGCACGACGACGACCTCGGCCGGAAGATCGACTGGATGGGTCACATATACGATGGGAGTGCCTGCAAAGACCGCTGCTGTGGGGGGCACGACCCGGTTGCCGACTATGAGGATCGGCGTCGGCTGGAATCCGTCATGACCGTCAAGGCGGACGGTGAGTCTCGGGTCGTCGGCGAGGAGAGTGCCGGCGCCAACCATGACGGCATCGGAAGCAGCTCTAAGCCGATGGCCGTCCTCCCTCGCGTCCGGACCAGTGATCCACTGCGATGTGCCGTCTGCAGCCGCTACCTGGCCGTCGAGCGTCAGGGCAGCTTTGAAGCGCATCAAAGGAAGGCCTGTTCGACGATGGTGGAAGTACGCAGGATCGGCTGCTTGCACTTCTTGTGCTAGCAGCCCGCGCTCGACATCTATGCCTGCTGCGGCGAGAGCAGCGAACCCGCGGCCGGCCACCTGATCGTCGGGGTCGTCAGCGCCGACGACGACCCTGGAGACTCCTGCCTCGACGATGGCATCGGTGCACGGTGGTGTCCTGCCATGGTGGGCGCACGGCTCAAGCGTCACGACGATGACCCCGCCCCTGGCGCGATCTCCGGCAGCAGTCAGTGCCGCGACTTCTGCATGAGGCTGACCGGAACCCTCATGGGATCCCTCACCGACAACAGTTCCGGTCGCATCGAGCACGACGGCGCCAACTGCCGGGTTGGGGTGGGGACGGCGGCTAGTCGCCAGCCCGATTGCCCGCCGCATCATCGCTTCCACGTGACCTCCAGATAAGACGGCCGCGCGCGAGAGCGGACGACCAACCTTCTCTCATCCGGACTTTCACCGTCGGCCCCGGAGTTTCACCGGATCCACCCCTGCATGGGGGTCGCGGGCTGTGACCGCCGGTCGGGGATTTCGCCCTGCCCCGAAGGTGGACTCAGACGAATTGTAGCGTCGGAGACTGCTATTGGGTCGTGGTGCGGCGGTCGATGCGGTAGGACGAGCCGGGCTCACGCTTCGCGAATTCCTTCATTTCGGACGCTATCGCCGAGGCCTCCCATTCCGACGCAAGCTGCCGGGCGGTGTTGGCGGCAACGCCCATCGAGATCGAACCAATCGGGAAGGCGTGACGCTCCCCTCTGCGGTCCGTTACTTCGATAAATCCCTGCAATGCCTCAGCGGTGTCATAGAAGTCGAGGATGCCGTCGTCGTATTTGCGGCAAACGTCTTTGCAGAGCTCTTCGACGTAGTCCGGGTGCACCATGCAGACGAAGTCATCACCTCCGACGTGCCCCACGAAGACCTCATTGTCGGGGTTCTCCTCCGACGCCTCGAGAAGGACATGAGCGGAGAACTTGATCACTCCGTCGCCTCGCATGAAGCCATAGTGATCGTTGAACGCCTTGAAGTTGTCGAGGTCGGCATGCACCAGGGCGAAAGGCTCCCCACTCCCAACGCGCCGTTCGAGTTCTCGAGAAATCCGAAAGTTGCCAGGCAGCCCTGTGAGCGGCGACAGGTCCCTCATAGCCTGCGCTCGACGGAGGACGGTCTTCACCCGGGCGATGAGTTCGTCGAGGTCGAAAGGCTTGGTTATGTAGTCGTCGGCGCCCAATTCGAGCCCTGCCAGCCGGTCCTCGGCGAGCGCCTTGGCGGTGAGCAAGATGACTGGAACGTTCATCGTCGGCGGGCTCGTCCGCAGTCGCCTCAGCACGGTGAGGCCGTCCATCTCGGGCATCATGATGTCGAGCAACACCAGGTCCGGGGGCGCACTCTTGGCGGCGTCGAGGCCGGCCTGGCCCCCCTCGGCCGTGGTCACGATGAGACCCTCGAGCTCCAGGTTCATCCGGACGAACTGAAGGATGTCTCGATCGTCGTCGATGATGAGGATCTTGGCATTCATGTGATCGCTTTACGTAGGTTCTCGATGGCGTCGCCCCTGTTCACCTCCCCAAAGACCGACGTACCTGCGACGAAGATGTCGACGCCGGCTGATCGAGCTCGCGGAGCGGTAACCGTGGTTATTCCACCGTCGATCTCTATATCGGCACCGAGTCCCTCGGAGTCAATGAAATTCCTGGCAGCCTCTACCTCCCTAAGAACTTCGTCAATGAATGTCTGACCGCCGTGGCCGGGTTCAACCGACATCACGACGACCAGATCACAGAGCTCAACGAACGGAAGCACGGCCCCAAAGGGCGTTCCCGGATTGATAACGAGCCCGAACCCCAGTTCGAGGTCTCTGGCCTTCGCTGCTGCCTCCGTCGGGTCGGGGATCGCCTCGATGTGCATCGTCACAATCGTTGCACCTGCCGCCGCTAGCTCCACCAGATAGGCATCGGGATTGGTCATCATCAGGTGGCAGTCGAACGGCAGGTTCGAGTGGCGACGAAGGGCCCTGACCACCGGCATGCCCAAGGACAGATTTGGCACGAAGTGCCCGTCCATGATGTCAACGTGCAACATGTCTGCATGTTGGTTGATCGATTCAACCTCGGAGGCAAGGTGGCCGAAGTCGGCCGCCAGAATTGAGGGTGCGATCTTTGCCGACACGGAGCAACCAGTGTAAGAGGGCCCGCCTAACCTGAGCGGCCATGGACACCTCTCGTTACCGGGTCACCCCGGGCTCCGCCGTTGACCTGTCGGCCTGGGACCCGAACGATGACCAGCTCTTCCCAGCCGGCAAGAAAGAGTCGAGGGCGCTCCTCGGCGAGATGCGCCAAGACCTGGCAGAGCTGCAGCGCGTGCTGTGGGCGGAGAGCAAACACAAGGTGCTCGTGGTTCTGCAGGCGATGGACTCCGGCGGTAAGGACGGCACTATCCGCCACGTATTCCGTGGGGTGAATCCGCAGGGAGTCAAGGTTGCCGGCTTCAAGAAGCCGACGCCTGAGGAGCTCGCTCACGACTACCTATGGCGGGTCCACGACCACACCCCGGGGGCGGGCGAGATCGTGATATTCAACCGCAGCCACTACGAGGACGTTCTCGTGGTACGGGTGCACGACATCGTGCCCGAGGAGCGCTGGAGCCGGCGCTACGACCACATCAACGAGTTCGAGAGGCTGCTGGCTGACGAGGGCACCACCATCGTCAAGTTCTACCTGCACATCGACCTGGACGAACAGAAGGAACGCTTGCAGGCCCGCCTCGACGAGCCGCAGAGCCGCTGGAAGTTCCGCGCCGGTGATCTCGACGATCGCAAGCTGTGGCCAGACTTCATGGAGGCTTACGAGGCGGCCATCGGCAAGACGTCGACCGCCTACGCGCCGTGGTATGTGATACCTGCCAACAGGAAGTGGTATCGCAACGTGCTCATCTCGCGCGTCCTGATCGACACGCTCCAAGGATTGAATATGTCATACCCCGAGCCCGAGGAAGGGCTCGACGACATCGTCATCAGCTGAGGCGTGCCGGTTCTCGTCTACGGCCGTTGAACCACGCATCGGCGGCCATGAGTGGCTTGCCCGCTGGCTGGACTTCGACGAGCTCGACCGCCCCGCCGGCGGTGCCAAGCGCTACCACACCCTCGACCTGGCGTATCTCCCCAGCGGCACAGCTGGCAGCAATCCGTCTGGCCGCCAGGAGCTTGAACCGTTCTCCATCAAGAATCGCCCAGGCCCCAGGCTTCGGAGAGAAGGCGCGCACGGTGCGCAGAACCGATTCGGCGCCGGCGCCAAGATCGAGACGAGCGTCGTCGGTAGAGAAGCTCGGAGCCTCCGTTACCAGCGCTCCGTCCTGAGCCACAGGCTCAAGGTTCCCTGCCAGGAGATCGCCGAATGAGGCGGCGAGCTGGTCTGCTCCCAGGACGGCCAACCGATCTGTCAGCTCGCCCGCGTTCTCGTAGCGCCCAACCGGGGTCTGACACCCCGCTAGTACCGGTCCGGTGTCGAGACCCTCATCCATCTGCATCAAACTGACACCGGTGCGGGTGTCTCCTCCGAGGATCGCTCGCTGCACTGGAGCAGCCCCGCGCCAGCGCGGCAATGACGAGAAATGCACATTGACCATGCCGAGACGGGGGGCCTCAAGGAGCCTCTTGGGGACGATGCGGCCGAACGCAACCAATACTCCTATGTCCGCTTGTGCGGCCATCTCGACCACATCTGTCATCCTCGACGGCTGGTGAACTGTGAGCCCAAGGTCCTCGGCCACCCTCTTGACGGGCGAGGGCTCGGGTCTCGCGGAACGGCCCCGCGCCCGATCCGGCTGGGTGACGACCCCGATGACATTGGCGAGTCGAGAGAGGGTCCGCAACGTGGGAACCGCGGCGTCCGGCGTGCCCAGGAAGATCGCCGCGGTCATAGTCCCATGGCCTCTTCACGAAGATCGTGCATCGCCTGTCGGCGAACTCGCCTCGACAGGCGTCCCAGCAGGAGAATCCCGCTCAGATGGTCAACTTCGTGTTGCAGAACCCTTCCCAGCAACTCATCTCCGGCGTGCTCCACCGGTTGACCGTCGGCATCGAGTCCGCGGACTCTGGCGAAGCCCGGTCGCGAGATCGACCAGAAGCGATCGGGCACCGAGAGGCATCCCTCATCGAACTCCCACTCCCCCGACGTCTCGACGATCGTGGGGTTGATGACGGCGAATGGCCCGTCGCCCGCATCGAACACCATGACTGCCTTGGAGACCCCGATCTGCGGCGCGGCCAAACCAACACCGGGAGCCTCGTACATGGTCTCCCACATGTCTTCGACGAGGCGTCGAATCGAGTCATCGACCTCGTCAACCGCCTCCGCCTCGAGGCTGAGGACGGGGTCGCCAAAGGTCCTTATGGGGAAGACTGCCATCGCTTCACATTAAGGCGGCTAGAGATGGTGCGACGGCACCGGACGCTCCAGGATCGAGGTGGTGCGTTGCAACACGCCGTGATCCCAGACGCCGAAGACCACGAGGCCCACGACCAGCGACCCTCCGGCCACGAGGAACATGGCCGGGTAGCCACTGATCGCGATAACGGCACCGAGGACCGGACCCCCAACGAGGATTCCGACGTCGAAAAGCGAGGTGAAGATGGCGACGGCCGACCCTCTGTCTCTGACCCCGGCCCTGCGGATCACGTACCCATACAGGATCGGGAACCCGAATCCGTGCCCGACGCCACACATGAGGCCGGCGATAGCGATGTGGCCCGATCCGGTGGCGACCGAAAGCACCACCAGCCCGGCCACCAGGAGGCTGACAGATGGGAACAGCACCCGCTTAGGCCCGACGCGCTCGGGAAGCCACGCCAGTGTCAATCGCACCGCGATGGCCATCGAGACATAGGTCGAGAAGAACAACCCCAAACTCCCGAAGCCGGTCTCGTCGACGAATGTCTTGAGGAACGTGAAATACGCCGTCAGCGTGAACGCGAAGACGCCGGTCATCCACCACAGCGGAGCCAGGTCTTTTTGCATCATGGCACTCACGAAGCCTCGACGCTCAGATCCGTCGCCACCAAGGTCTGGCTCGGGAAGCGGCAGCGACAGAGCAAGCGAGATCACGGCGAACCCGAAGGACACCCAGAAGAGCGTCGTGAAGTCGGAGGTGTCGAGGATCAGGTCACCGATCAGCCCACCGAGAGCGATCGGAAGCAGTCCTGAAGTGCCGAATATCGCCAGACCTTCTGTGAGTCTGCTCGACGGCACGACATCGGCGCCGTAAGTGAACAGCGCGCTGAAGAGGACGGCTTCTGACAGTCCGTGTATCACCCGGACTATGTACACCCAGGGCCCGATGGTGTTGACGGTGAGGTACAGGAGGACGGCTGCGACGCTGAGCAAGTTGCCGGCGATGATCACAGAACGCCTTCCTCTGGTGTCCATGGCCTTGCCGACGACAGGCCGGATGAGGATGGAGGCGATAGCGGCAACACCCACGATGAATCCGATCTCGACTTCGCTGGCGCCGAGGTCGGTCAGGTATCCAGGCAGGTGAAGGAAGAGGTTGAACGCCAGACCGTTCGCCAGATTCGCCGCCGAGACGAGAACGAACGGCCGCGTCAGCAGACGATCGGCGCGCATCGATGGAGTCTACGGCGACCTATCGTCGGGAGACCGACCCAGGGAGATCACGTGCTCGAGAACCGATACTTGACAGCGGGGGCCGCCGGCATCGCCGCTATTGCCATCATCTTGAGTGTCGTGTTGTGGTTTCGTATCGAGAGTCTCTCTAGTCGACTCGACGACACCCAGGACGCCACAGCCCGACTTGGAGTGCAGGCGGCGATCGTCGACGGCGCCATCTCATCGATTTCTGGGCCACTGACCGCTCAACTAGATCCCGTTGTCACAGAGCTGGATGAGTTCGCGACATCGGTGATCGCCATTCCGATCGACATCGACCAGCCACTTCCGATAAACACCGAGGTCTCCTTCACGAGAACGATCGAAGTGCCCATAGTCGCGACGATCCCCATCAACGAGACCTTCGACACGACCATCACCGTGCAAGGCCCCTTTGGGGTCGACATCGATGTCGACGTCACCGTGCCGATAGACGTCGACGTTCCCATCGACCTCGTCGTGCCGATTCAGATCGACGAGACGATCCCAATCGATACGACAGTGCCCGTGAAGCTGAGCTTCCCTCTCGAACTCGAGATAGCAGGCACTCCGCTCGCCGACCTTGCCATCGCCCTGCGCGACGGCCTCAGTCAATTAGCCGAGGCTTTCCGGTAGGAGCCGGCGACCGGCCGGATCAGCTAGAGGTCGATCGGGTCAACGTCGATGCGGACCCTGGCCTTGCCTTCGCGCCAGCCGTGAACGACGCCGCGCAGCGCCACCCTGATTCTCTGCAGATCCTTGCCCTGGATGAGCCATCGCTGACGATCGCCGACCTCGGCAGGTCCCAGCAGAGTCGCGTCGCCTGCAGTAACGGCGACCAGATCCTCGTGGGTGGTCGGCAACGCGTTTGTGACCTCGATCGCTATCAGCTCCCCGATCGGTGGGAATAGGTCCGCCCGGCGGGCGTCTAGCTCCTGGTCGAGGAACCGGAGAGGACTGCCGGATCGCATCGCCTCATAGACGGGATGGTCCGGTCGAGAAGTCTGCAAGAGGGCCCTGTTCCCCCTTCCCTTTCGCACTGTCTGGGCGAGACGAGCGAAGAGCCGCAGCGCATCCTCGGCCGCCCTGTAGTTCGGTGCGAAGACGGCGCCATCTCCGTCGACCACCACCGCGATGTCCACGGAGGCTGCAGCGCCCAGGTCTCTCTCTGTACCCACCGTTATGTTGGCGCCGCTGCCCGGGGCGCCGGCGTTGGGACCAACGATCGCCCGCAACTCCTCGAGGACGCGAACAGCGCTGGCTGACGCCGCGGCGAATCGTGTCCCGCCACAGCTAGAGCAGGCGCCAACAGCGGCCTCGCAGCGGGGACACGTGTCAGACCGCCCGACGGACGCCCCGCATACATCGCACAAGCGCAGCGCGCGGCACCGATTACACCTCACGGTGTCACCACGCTGTCGACACAGCACGAACGCATCTCCAGAGGACGCGCTCACGGAGCGCAAGGCACCACGGGCCCGCTCAGTCAACACGCCTGAACCTGGCGCCTCCTCTGAGCGATCGACGATCTCTGTCAGCGGCCAGCTACGGCCCGGGCCAGATATCACCTCGACCCCCGCTGCGATCGTCTCCGTCGTTGGCACCGACCCAAGGCTGACGACCGGGAACCTCTCAACCGCACCTCGTCGCCGCAAGACATCGCGCACCTGCGTCGCCGGAGTCTGTGGCTCCTTCATACCGCGCCTTCCCTCCCCAAGCACTATGGCAACGGCGAGGTCGGCGATACGCCACCATGCGGTCTCCCTCGTGCCAACGAGCACCGACCCCGCCTCCGAGGCCGCGGTCGCCCATGACGCCGTCGCCTTGGCCGCGGGCATGGCAGACCAGGCTGCGACAACGCGATCGCCCAGCTGAGACGTGAGATGTCGATGCACGACCTCGCCGTCGGCAACGGTCGGAACGACGACGAGGGCACTCCCCTTCCCTGCGATGGCGGCCGCGACGAGATCGCCAACGGTCTCCGCCCACGGCGACGGGCCGACGAGATAGGCGGCTCGACTGCGCGAACCATCGAGAATCGACTTGACCACTGCCCCGGTGCGTGGCGGAGCTGCCGCTGGGGACCACGGTCCGGCGGCGACCTCTTGCCGCGGCAGGTTGGGCGGGGCCGACTTCCCAACCAACACCGAAAGCGGCGCCACGTAGTGGAGAGCGGCCCACCGCAGCGTCTCGAGGAGCGGTCGGTCGAAGACCGGCATGTTGCCCGAGACCGCCGTGATCGCTTTCAGCTTCTCTGATCCGCCGTCGCGCAAGCCAACGACATAGCCCCGCACTCGCCGATTGCCGAGGGGAACCCGAACGATCGACCCAACCGCAACGTCGAGGCCATCGGGGACGATGTAGGCGAAACCGTCGTCGACGGCAAAGGTGGCTAGGTCGGGTACGACCTGCGCTATCTGCAAGCCTCAGGCCTTGGCGTCGCGGATGCGGTCGAGCAATCGAGCCGCAACCTGAGACTTCGAGAGCAGCTCCCAGGGCTCTGTCGAGGAGTCCGGCCACACCAGAGTCACCTCGTTGCTATCTGAACCGAACTCCGACCCGGGAGCGCTGATGTCGTTGGCGACGAGGAGGTCGACGCCCTTCGATGCTGCCTTAGCAACGGCACCTTCGAGTGAACCGGCCTCAGCTGCGAATCCAACGAGAAAGGGCCTGTCGGCCATGGCCGCTACTCCGGCGAGGATGTCCGGCGTCTCCTCGAGCTCGATCTTGGGAAGTCCATCCGCGCGTCGGATCTTGGCGGCCGCTATCTGCTTGGGGCGAAAGTCGGCGACGGCTGCAGCCAGGATGGCGACATCGGCGCCGGCGGCATGTAGCCACACCGCCTGTGCCATCTCCTCGGAGGTGTTCACAGACACGACCTCAACGCCGGGATGCGCCGGAAGAGAACTTGAGGTTACGAGTGTGACCGACGCTCCACGCCGCGCCGCCGCGGTAGCTATCGCATGGCCCATCTTCCCTGAAGACCGATTGCCTAAGAAGCGCACGGCATCGATTGGCTCTCGAGTGCCTCCTGCGGATACGACCACACGACGCCCCGCGAAATCGGTTGGCTCCAGAGCCGCATACACAGCCTCAGCGATCTCGTTCGGCTCCGACATTCGGCCAATACCGGTGTCACCTCCGGCCAGCGCTCCGGTGGCGGGCCCGACCAGTTGATAACCGTCTGCGATGAGTTGCGCGACGTTCCGCTGAGTGGCAGCGTGCTCCCACATCTCCGTGTGCATCGCCGGAGCGAGCACTACCGGCTTCGTGCACGCCAGCAACGTTGCTGTCAGAACATCATCGCTGATGCCAGAGGCCAGTCGCCCCATCAAAGAAGCAGTCGCCGGCGCCACGACCACGGCGTCCGCCCATCGAGCGAGCTCCGTGTGCGGGCTCACCGAGCCTGCGGCGAAGAGGGAGGTCACCGGATGGACACCGGTGATGGCGGCGAGCGTCTGGGGTCCAAGGAAACGCTGCGATGAATCGGTGATGATGGACCGGACCTCGTGACCGTCCTCTACCAACCTTCGGGCGAGGTAGGCCGCCTTATAGGCGGCGACACCCCCGGTGACGCCGAGAACTATCCGGCTCGTCACTCTGCTAGCTCGACGACAACCTTGTTCTCGGCGATCTCCTCGAAAGCGATCGACAGCGGCTTGTGAGAGAGGGAGTGGACCTGGGGCGGCACGTAGCTGCCCATGCCCTCGCCAAGTTGGTTGAAGTAGGCATTGATCTGACGGGCGCGCCGCGCTGCGAGCACCACGAGGGTGAAACGGCTTTGCGTCTTGTCGAGGACGCGCTCGATTGGTGGATCAATCATGGGGCTTCGGACCAGAGTATAGAGGACAACTCTGCGCTTGCCCTCTCCAGATCATCATTGACGACGATGTGGTCGAAGAGAACCGGTGCCAGTTCCATCTCCCGTGCGGCGATATCCAAACGCCGGACGATGTCCTTATCGGTCGTGTCCCCTCGGCCAACGAGACGCTTCTCGAGCACGTCCACTGAGGGCGGCGAGATGAAGATGAGCACAGCGTCTGGGTATACGGCCCGGACCTGGGCTGCGCCTTGTACCTCGATCTCGGCTATGACATCACTGCCAGACTCGACAGCATCCAGCACCGCCTGGCGCGGCGTGCCATAGAGATCTTGGTTGTAGGTGGCCCACTCGAGAAAGCCACCCTCGTCGATTCTGCGGTGGAACTCCTCGTCGCTCACGAAGAAGTAGTCCTCACCGGGGCGTTCGGCGGGCCGAGCTTCCCTCGTCGTTGCCGAGACCGATAAGTGGAAGTCTCCCGTGAGTTTGGAGATCACCGTTCCCTTGCCTGCCCCGGACGGTCCGCTGATGACGATCAGGCGACCCTTCCGGGGCTTGTCAGGAAAGAGCGTCAAGAAGTGCCTGTCTCTGACGGGAGCCAAGTCCTCGGATCCTGCGGTTGGAGGCGATGCCGTGCTCATCCATGAGGCGGCCTGCCTTGACCTTGCCAAGGCCCGGCAGCGCTGCCAGTGCCGAGAACACCTTCATCCCGGCCAGCACGCCGTCATTGTCCGCGCGTCGCAGCAATTCCGGGAAGTCGACGGCTCCGATGCGCAGCAGCTCCTTGAGCTCTGCTCTGGCCCGACGGGCACTCGCAGCCTTTTCGAGAGCGGCGCGGCGCTGCTCCTCGGTCATCTTCGGTGGTGTCGGCATACGGCGAGCTCCTTTTGGGGCCGACTCTATCGAGCAACCGACTCCGCGAGGGCTGCCAAAACACCGTTGACGAATGCACCGCTCCGCTCCGTGGAGTATCGCTTGGCGAGCTCGATGGCCTCAGAGATGATCACACCGACCGGCGTCTCCGTGTGATTCAGTTCGAAAACGGCGACTCGCAGCACAGAGCGATCCACGACCGGCATGCGTGCCAGCTTCCAGTTATGTGAAGCCGCCTCGAGAATCCCATTTATGTCATCCAGGTTGTCCGTCACGCCCTTCACGAGTCGCTTCGCCTTGGTTGACAGCCCCGAGGTGTCTGGCTCATCGAGACCGGCCATGGCCGCCTCGTACAGGACCACGAGAGCCTCCTCCCTGGGTTCACTCACGAGGCGCGCTCGATGTACTCACCCGACCTGGTGTCCACCTTGATTCTCTCACCTTGCTCGATAAACAGCGGCACTTGAACTACCAGGCCTGTCTGCAGCGTCACAGGCTTGGTGCCACCGGAAACGCGATCGCCTTTCACTCCTGGCTCGGCGTAAGTCACCTCTAGGTTGACCGACGCAGGAAGGTCGACCCCAAGCGGCGTGCCGTCGTGGGTCGGGACAACGACCTTCATGGCGTCGGCCAGGTAACTGGCGGCGTCGCCGACGATGTCAGCGCTCAGCTCGACCTGGTTAAACGTTTCGGAGTCCATGAACACGAAGTTGTCGCCATCGGCATAGAGGAACTGGTGGTCGCGCCGGTCGATGACCGCGACGGCTACCTGTTCCCCAGCTCGGAACGTCTTATCGACGACAGCGCCGGAGTCGACACCGCGAAGCTTCATGCGAACGAAAGCCTTGCCTTTTCCCGGCTTGACGTGCTGATACTCAACGATCTGGAAGAGGCCGTTGTCCAGGTCGAGGACCTGTCCGGGGCGGACATCGTTGGTCGTGCTCATGTCAGCCCTTTCGCCGAGTGGGTGAGCACCTCTGATCCTGTCGGTGTGACCAGAACCATGTCCTCGATGCGAACCCCGCCGATTCCGGTCACGTAGGCGCCGGGTTCAACAGTGATGACATGTCCAGGCTCCAGGACATCGTCGGATCCCTTGCGAACCCACGGCTCTTCGTGAATCTCGAGCCCGACCCCATGCCCTGTCGAGTGAAGGAAGTACTCTCCAAGGCCGGCCGCCTCGAGGACCGAGCGTGCCGCGGCGTCGACATCGCCGGCGGTCGCTCCGGGGCCGACAGCCGCTACAGCAGCCTCCTGGGCCTCGAGAACGGCGTCGTAGAGCCTCTGGACGTCGCTCGTGGGCTCGGTGGGACCGCGCCACAGGGTCCGCGACATGTCGCTGTGATAGCCATCGACGACGCAGCCGTAGTCCAACAGCAGTAAGCCGTCACCAAGAGCGGTGTTTCCGGTTTCGTGGTGTGGTCTGGCGGCGTTGGCGTCGACCGCAACGATCGGCTCCCACGAGGCGACGTCGCCGCCGGCAGCCTTCATCTCGGTGACGATGCCCCAAGCGAGATCACGTTCGGTCTCTGCAGCCGACACCAGGCGATCGAGTTGTGCCAGGGCACCATCACCTGCGGCCGCTGCCACTCGCAGCTTCGCAACCTCTGACTCGTCTTTCACCCGACGGAGCTTCTCGACAGCTCCTCCCCCTGGGAGGATCTCGGCCGAGCTCGCCTCCTGAAGTGAGGTGGCGAATGCCAGGGTCACGGCTTCGGCCTCGATGGTGACGTCCCCCTTGAAGGTCGCCGCCAGGGTTTCCGCCAGCTTCTCGGTGTAGACGACTACCTCGGATCCTTCGATATCCGCCATGAGCCCCTCGGCGATCTCCCCGTAACGGCCGTCCGTCACGAAGACCGCCCGCGCCTCGTCGACGAGCAGGAACCCATTGCTGCCTACGTATCCCGTCAGGTAGCGGAGGTTGGCCGCTTTAGTTACAAGGAGAGGACCATGCAGCGCCTCCCGCAGCGCGTTCGTTCTGCTCTCATGGGTCATCAGTCAACCGTAGCGAGCTGCCAGGTGCATTGGGCACCAAAGCTGGAGCTGCGATATCGTGTCAGACGCACCGAGTGAGGGGGGAGGGTCCCCGGTTGGCCGTAAGGACCCTCCCCCGCGGTGCCTCGCGAAGTCGCGCGACACTCATTTCAGGATCTGCTGACCAACGTTGAGTTGGAAAGCGTTATCCCCGAACATGAACACACCAATCTCGTCGGTGAGGCTGACGACTCGATAGGAACCGCCGAAGGTATCTCCGACTCCGACATCGAAACTGTCGCCATTGATCGTGACCGTCGCCCGCAGGACTCCCCCAACGTCGCGCACCTCGACTAGCGAGATCGTTGTTGTGGGAGTGAAGCCATCGCCCGGATCCGTACCGGGAACGCCGGGTGTGCCGCCAACGCCTGGCTGGCCGAATACCGGCGAATCCTCTGTGATGAGGGGCCGGAACGGGTCACGCGGCTGCGAAATCTGAGCATTGTCGACGACAACGACCGACCCGGATGCCTCGAGTGCTTCGGCCTCAACGACACCAGCCAGCGGTCCTCCGAGAACCGGAGCTGCAGATGGAGTGAAGACTCCGGAGTCGAGGATCGCCCAAGCTGACGCTACCGCCGTTACCACGAGTATCACGGCGACCAAGAAGGCAACCATGCCCCGGCTTCGCGCGGGTGCTAGCCCCTTGGGATGGATCATGCGTCCCCCCCATCTCCTACCACTCCTGCGGCTGCTTCCTCAGGAACGGTCGTGGTCGTGGTCGGTGTCGGCTCGTCTGGTGTTAGCGGCTCGAGGCTTGGGGCTGGCAGGTCGGTCGCGAGCGTGAAGATGGAACCTGTGAGGTTGAGAGACATCTCCTGGTTGCCGGCGTCGTCGACAATGGCTGTGAGAGAAATCGAGTCCACCTTTACCAAGCGCTCTAGGTCCTGCAACCCGTAGAGGAATCCGAGCACTTCGAAGAACTGCCCCTGGGCGTCAATGTTGATCGTCAGCGGCTGGAACAGCTGTCCTTCGAGGAGCGTGACCGGCGGTGATGGCGTCAGGGAGCTGACGGAGACATCGGTCTCGATGGCGAGCAGATTCACTTCTTCGATGAAGGCAGCCAGCTCTGGTGTCGCCGGAATCGAGTTTTGGACGTCGGCGATTGCTCGACGATAGGTGAGCTCGCTGTCGCGTATGTCCTTCAGTCTTCCAACCTCGCCACGCAAGCCGTCCGCGGTTGATTGCGTTGCCGAGATGTCGTCATCGATGTCTGAGATCTCGCCCCGCTTGGGGCTGATGAAGAAGACGAACCAGACAGCGGTCAGGAGTATGAGACCCAAGACGACGAGTAGAAGGCTGCTGCGCTTCATGGTGTCTCCGGGATCCTTAGTGCCAGCCGATCGGACAGCGAGCCGGCGGTTAGGAACGTGGAAGACACGAAATCGACGACCGGGACTTCTCCGATCCCCCCTGCACTGATGCTCGACACCCAGGTTTGGTCAACGCTTGGGAAGGTTGAAGAATCGAGGGATCGCAGCCACGCCGAGATGTCCGGGAAGTCGAAACCGACGCCCGACACGGTGATCTCACCGATAGCGGGAACAAGCGGGTCGGTGTTTACCTGGCCGGTGAACGATGTGAGCCACACGCGATCAGGGAGCATGCGCCCGAAGTCGTTCAGGAGTCGTCCCCAGACCACATCTCGGTCGAGGGCTGCTTCCAGAATGAACTTGTTGTTCTCGAACTCGTTCTTCAGGTTTGCGAAGTCTCCGAGGCCGGCTACCTCCGCCTCGAGCTGAACCACAACGGCCATCTCATCGTCGAGTCTGTCCTGACGCTCGCTTACCTTCCCATCGAACCACACCGTTGCGACGGCCAGCAAAGCCAAGAAGGCGACTCCTGCTGCGATCCACACCCAGCGCCGGCGCCGCGCCTTGGCTCGCTCCAGAGCTTCGGGCGGAAGCAGGTTGATCGGACGCACTAGACCTCTCCCCACAACGCCAAGCCAACCGCCGTTGGCAGCACCGCCTGGGCGTCAAGTAGCTCGCCCTCAGACAGTCGCACTCGTCCAACGTCAACGCGGTCAAGGACTTTCGCAGGCTCCACAGCGATGTCGAGGGCCTGGCTCATGCGGTTGGCGAGGTGGGGCAGCCGCGCTCCGTTGCCAGCGATGACGATGCGTCCCAGCGCTGCCTCTTCGGTCTGGCTGAGATGGAAACTGATGGAACCCCTGATGTCCTCAATGAGGGCATCGGCCTCGTTGGTGAGGATGAGCCGTGCTGCCGCCTCGAGGTCCGTCGAATCGTCGGACTCGGGGGCACGACCCTCGGGTTGAACACCGACCGACCGTTTGAGTTCGTCAGCGTCTTCCAGGTCCATATCGAGACCTTCGCTAAGGGCTGCGGTGAAGGTGTCCCCGCCCCGTGGCAATATGCGGACGAACCTGGCGATACCCGCTCGCACGAAGACAAGTTGGGTGATGGTGGCCCCGACGTCGACTACGCCCTGCGGTGCCTGCTCAGCGATCGCTGATGCGGAGCCGAGCGATGCCCTGGTTATGGCAAGAGGCTGGAGGTCGACCGCGATCGGTTCGATGTTCGCCACATGTGCCACCCTCACCAGGCCCTCGATGACCTCCTCGTGTGCCGCTACAACAAGGATCGACATCATGGACTCGCCGTCGGGCGTCGAGAACTCCTCAATGGGAATGAAGTCGAGGCGCGCCTCTTCCACAGGCATAGGAATCGAATCCTGCACCTGGAAGGGCAACGCCTCAGCGAGTTCATCTTCTGCCATCTGGGGCACGTCTACCTGGCGCACGATTACACGCTGATTGGCGGTTCCGAGGACGACGCGCTTCTTGGGGAGCTTGGCCCTCTTCCACATGGCGGCAACTGCCTCTGCCACGGCGTCCTCGTCGAGGATCTCACCCGCCTGGACCGCGCCGGGTGGGAGCGGCATCTCGGCGAACCGCCGCAGGACCAGTTTGTTCTTTCGCGCATCAATGACCGCAGCTCTGACTGCTGCAGTGCCAATGTCGAGGCCAACCGTTACTGGCATTTCGCTCCGCCTTTGAGGCGGTCATAATCTGGACAGCGCGTCCGAATTACAACTGTGTGATTCGAGATTACCACTCCGGCTGCGCCCACCAAGGCATTCGGAACCTTCTAGCTTCGCCCTGCACTAGCGACTGAGGGCTGTGGGACCAGCCCGACCTGAGTCATGGCCAAAGCTCGAAGCCCGGGGCTGGCTTCACCCAACGTACCAGTCGGCGATCTGCTGCCCCACCACGAGAGCCACGTAGGCACCGACGACCATGGGCGGGCCGAACGGGATGACATCCTTGCGACCCTTGCGCCCAGCCACCAGAAGGCCGACCGCAACAACGCCACCGAGGAACACCGCCGCGAACACGGAAACCGCAAGGATTCCCCATGATTGGTAGGCGGTGAAGAGACCAAGGAGAACTGCAAGCTTGACATCCCCGAACCCCAGGCCACCTTTGGCGATGAGGGCCACGACGAGCAGGAAACCGAAGTAAGAGAGACCACCGCCCACCCCCCTACCCAGCGAGCCCAGATCGCCGTCAGCGGCAGCACCGATGGCGAGCAAGACTACGCCAACCACTACACCGGGGTAGAGGATGGCGTTGGGTATGCGATGATGGTCGAGGTCAGCGAGAATGAGGACGAGAGACACGCCGACGAACCACCAGTAGGCCGGAAGAATCCAGGTGGCGCCAACGACAGCTGGGGTGACAGCGAAGAGCACGGCCGCTGTCGCCTCGACCAACGGGTAACGCTTGGAAATCGGCTCGGCACAGGCGCGACACTTGCCGCGGAGCAGGAACCAAGAGAGCACAGGAACGTTGTCGCGCGGCAGTATCGCAGTGCCGCAGTGAGGGCACGCCGAGGGTGGTCGGACAATCGACTGGCCAGACGGGACGCGATGGGCCACAACGTTCAGGAAGGATCCGACGATGAGCCCCAGCAGGGCGCCGCCAGCGGCCGCGAATATCACCACTCGGCGGTGGTGCAGTCCGTCATGTCGTCGACATCCGCCTCAGAACCGCCGAGGCAGGTGTACTGGCCGGCAGTCAAGCCGGCATTGACCAGCCGCAAGCCGAACCACGTTCCACTTTGGGACCGGGAGTAGACCAACACCTGACCATTATCGCCCCCAGCAACCGCGTCTGCGACGACCAGATGGAGCGAGTTGTCGGCGACACCCGAAAAGTCGAGAGAGGGCTCGAACAGCTTGAGCGCCAAGGGATCGTCGGTGTAGCCAGAAGCGTCGACGGCGGCGAACGCCCCGAGCACCTTGGCGCCGTTGACTACTTCGGACTTCGTCTCGGTGTCTTGTGTTCGGCCACGAAAGCCAATGTAGGTGGGGATGGCCAGCCCCATGAGCACGGCCAGGATCAGAACAACCACCATGATCTCGATCAGGGTGCAGCCGTCGTCGGACTTGTGAGTTCGCAGCATCTCTCAGCTATCGGACCTCATCCAGCCGACATGAGGCTTTCCTGGAAAAGCCAAAAGGGGCGGACCTTACGGCCCGCCCCTTTTGGATCTAGCTATTAAGTGCTTACTGCCAGCCGTCCGGCGCGTGTGTTGCAGGCGCCGCGGTGTCCGCAGGGCAGGTGCTTAGATCCGTCTTGCCATACATGATCCCGCTGGTCTCACCCATGAAGACCGAGAACGCGTTCCCGGACTCACTTTCGCGGGTCAGACACACCGAGTCCGTGCCGGTCGAGGCGTGCACGCCATCAGCGATTGCAGCCTCGAGCCGAATACTTGGCTCAATCGTCTGCAGATCTGCTTCAGTGGTCGTGTAGGCCTCCCACTCGGTGTAATACGCCTGCTCTGCAAGCAGAACATTGCGGACGTCCGATTGGGCGGAACGGTCTTGGGCGTTCCTACGGAATCCGAGGAACGACGGAATTGCGATGGCGATCAGGATTGCGATGATCAGCACAACCACCATCAACTCGATAAGCGTGAAGCCCTCGTCTTTGTCGAGACGCTCCCGCATCCATTTCATCATTGCGATACCTCCTAGGTAGCGCGGCGAGCCGTACTTCGACCCGACAGTTGGTTATCGGAGGCTGCGGCAGCAGACTTGAGCAGATCTGTGGCCGACTAGCCACGGAGAGTAAACTGGCTTTCTAGCCCTCGAGGAGGCTGGCCACGTTGAACATCGGCAAGTAGAGGGCAATGAGAATGCCGCCGACGGTGACGCCCAAGACGACGATCAGCAGCGGTTCGATGAGGCTGGTAAGGGCAGCAACCGTGTCATCGACTTCTCGATCGTAGAAGTCGGCGACCTTCGACAGCATCTCGTCGAGTGCCCCGGTCTCCTCTCCGACCGTCATCATCTGGCTGACCATTGGAGGGAAGACCTTGTGATGCTCAAGCGGACCCGAAAGAGATTCTCCCTTCTTCACCGACGCTTGAACGTCGTCGAGCGCTTTCATCATCACTCTGTTGCCAGAGGTTTGCGAAACGATCTCCAACGCGCTGAGAATCGGCACACCGGACCGACTGAGAACGGAGAAGCTTCGGCTGAACCGACTGAGTGCCGTCTTGTGGAGGAGGTTTCCGAAGATGGGCACCTTGAGTTTGAAGGCATCCCATTGATTCCTTCCCTCGTCCGTCTTGATGTAGCGACGAAAGCCCCAGATCCCACCGATCACCAAGGCAAAGAACATGAACCAGTATGTCGTCAGGGCATTGCCGGCGGCGATGAGGATCTTGGTCGGCACGGGAAGATCTCCACCGAGTTCGGCATACATGTTCTCGAACATCGGGACCACGAACATCAGCATCGCGAAAACGATGCCCACAACGAGGAAGAGGACGACAACCGGATAGGCCATAGCCGACTTGACCTTGGACCTGAGCGCATGCGCGGCCTCCATCATGTCGGCGAGGCGGTCCAGCGTCTCATCGAGCACGCCGCCAACCTCGCCGGCGCGGATCATCGCCACGAACAGTTCGTTGAACACCTTGGGGTGCTTCACCATCGCTACCGAGAGGCTGGAGCCCTTCTCGACGTCTGCGCGGACCTCGGAGATGACTTTGGAGAGTGCAGGGTTCTCTGTTTGGTCTTCAAGAATGGCGAGGGTGCGGATCAGGGAGAGGCCAGAGTTGACCATCGTGGCGAACTGACGAGCGAATATCGCTACTTCCTTGCCCTTGACTCGACCGCTCAAGCCTGGGATCTTTATATCCATCTGGAGCGCGCTGCTCTTCTTCTGCTCGACCTTGAGCGGTGTCATCCCACGTTCACGCAACGCAGCGACGACAGCTCCGCGCGACGAGCCCTCGAGGACCCCCTCGCGGACCTTCCCTCCACCGTCTCGGACCTTGTATGCAAAGGTTGCGTCAGCCATGTCTATGACTTCCCGACCAAGCCCTTGAACTCTTCAGGATCTGTCGCTCGATCGAGGGCGGCCTCGTAGGAGACTTGGCCCTGCTTGACGAGGGCGGCGAGAGCCTGGTCAAGAGCCTGCATGCCGTATTTGGCACCCGACTGGATTACCGAACCGATCTGATGGGTCTTTCCCTCACGAATGAGGTTGCGAACGGCCGGCGTTGCGACCATGACCTCGACCGCAGGTACGCGTCCCTTGCCATCGACGGTTCGCACCAGCTGCTGAGAGACCACGGCCTGGATCGAACCAGAGAGTTGTACTCGGACCTGCTGTTGCTGGTGGCTTGGGAACATGTCGATGATGCGATCGATCGACTGTGGCGCATCCTGGGTGTGGAGCGTTCCGAAGACCAAGTGGCCGGTCTCGGCAGCGGTGATCGCCGTTGAGATGGTTTCGAGGTCGCGCATCTCCCCGACGAGGATCACATCTGGGTCCTGACGCAGAGCATGCTTCAGCGCCTCTGTGAACCCGAGCGTGTCGCTGCCGACCTCGCGTTGATTGACTATCGCTAGCTCGTGCCTATGCATGAACTCGATCGGATCCTCAACCGTCATTATGTGACAGGCGCGCGACGTATTGATCAAGTGAATGATCGACGCCAGCGTCGTCGACTTTCCCGAACCTGTTGGTCCTGTCACGAGGACGAGACCACGTGGCAGCTGGGCGAAAGTCTCCACGACGGGCGGCATGTGGAGCTCAGACAGACCCAAGATATCGTTGGGGATGGCACGCATGACGGCCCCTGCCGAGTCTCGCTGGAAGAAGACGTTGACGCGGAAGCGTCCCTTACCTGGCAGGGGGTGGGAGCAGTCGAGCTCCCGACTCTCCTCGAGCTCCTCGCGCTGACGGCCGGTGAGAATCTCATAGATCATCGACCTGAGCGTCGCCGGCAGCATGATCGGATAGCCCTCGAGTTCTTCGAGGTGACCGTTGACCCTGATCTGAGGAGGTGAGCCTGCCGTGATGTGAAGGTCGGAGCCACCGCGATCGATCAGCTTCTCCAGCAGTTCGTTGATGTGCGCGTACTCACCACGCTCGGCATCGGCCAGCGCATCGACGCTCATGCCGCTGGTAACGGCTCCCGGGTTGGCCTCGGCGAAATCGGAATAGGCCGTCGTGACGAGAGCCTCGAGCGGATTGCGCAGAGCCAGTCCAAGTCGCACCGGTCCGCCGGAGGCCTTCTCTAGAAGTTCTTTCTTCTCTGTGTTGAACGGGTCGGCGACCGCCATGACCAAGACGCCATCCTCGATCTTCATCGGTAGCGCAGACAGCTTTTCAGCCACTGCCGCGTCGAGTCGCCCGAGTGCTTCGGGATCCGGCATAGCATCGCCCTTGGGGTCGAGGGTGAAGAAGTCGAGTTGCAACTCCCCCGCCACAACCGAAAGGATGTCCTCGTCCCTGACCGCTCCTTCGCTGATGAGCATGCGCGGTAGAGGGGTGCCCGCCTCTTCGGCCTTGAGCAGATGGTGTTCCATGTCGTCTTTGGTGAGCAGCTTGCCATCAACCAGGAGTTGGCCGAGCTGACGTCCGATCTTGCTCATTGCTACGCCACCACCCGCAGGACTTCGTCCAGCGTTGTCATTCCGAGGCGTACCTTCTCGAGGCCGTCTTCGCGAAGAGTCAGCATGTCCTGTTCGATAGCAACCTTCTTGATCTCGTCAGAAGGGCGATGGTCAACGGCCATGCGCTGAATCTCTTCGCTCATGAGCATGACCTCGTTGATGGCAAGCCGGCCCCGGTAGCCCGTGGTGGAGCAGCTGGCACAGCCCTCTGCCCGATACAGCTCCTTGGCGCTGTCCATGCCGAGCACATGCATCTCCTCAGGGGTCGAGGTGTATGCCTCTTTGCACTTCTCGCAGAGACGACGAGCGAGCCGCTGAGCAACGATGCAGTCAACAGACGAGCTGACGAGATAAGGCTCGACGCCCATCTCGATCAGGCGGCCGATGCTCGAGGCAGCGTCGTTGGTGTGCAGCGTTGACATGACCAAGTGACCGGTGAGGGCCGCCTCAACAGCTATCTGAGCTGTTTCGGCATCGCGGATCTCGCCAACCAGGACGATGTCGGGGTCGGAACGCAGTATCGACTTCAAGGCTGTCGAGAACAGGAGTCCCGCTTTGCGGTTCACCTGAACCTGTGTGATTCCCGCAAGCCGATACTCGACAGGATCCTCGACGGTGATGATGTTGACATCGGGCTGATTGAGCACAGCGAGCGTGGAGTACAGGGTCGTCGTCTTGCCGGAGCCCGTAGGCCCGGTCACCAGGATGGCTCCGTACGGCTTGCTATATGAGCTCTCGAAGCGCTCCAGCGTCTGAGGAAGGAATCCCAGGTCCTCGAGCTTGGCAACAGAGTCCGACTTATCGAGGATCCTGAGCACCACCTTCTCGCCGTACATCGTCGGCAGGGTCGCCACGCGCAGGTCGATCGGTCGCCCGCCGACTCGAAGGCTGACGCGTCCATCCTGTGGAACGCGACGCTCGGCGATGTTGAGGTCTGCCATGATCTTGAGGCGGCTCACCACAGCATTGGAAATGGCGCGCGGAGTGCTCATTACCTCGGACAGCACTCCGTCGATACGGAAACGGACCCGCAGGTCCTTCTCCCCCGGCTCGATGTGAATGTCCGAGGCCCTCTCGTTGATGCCCCGGGTGATGAGGGTGTTCATCAGCTTGACGACCGGCGCCTCTTCGACGGCGGCCTCGATGCCCTCGATGTCGCCGACATCGTCCTGGTCACCAATCGCGAGTTCGGCGAGGTCGGCTACATCCGAGCCAAAGGAACCGAGGCGCCTGATCGCGTCTTCGACTCCAGAACGCGTTGCCACCTTGGGTACAACTTCGCAGCCGCTAACGGCGCGAATGTCGTCGATCGCGAGAACATTGGCCGGATCGGCCATCGCCACTATCAGCCTGCCGTCCTCGTCGAAGCCGATGGGCACCGCGCTGTAGCGGTCTGCGAGGTAGTCGGGTACAAGTGCACCCGCGGCCGGGTCCATCTGAACGTCGCTGAGGTCGACGTACTCGAGGCCAATCTGGCGTGCCAGGACTTGAACGAGAGCGGCTTCTTCGATCAGTCCTTCGTCAACAAGAACGCGCCCGAGGGGTAGTCCGCTCTCGGTCTGCAACGACACGGCTTGGTCAAGCTGCTCTCGCGTGAGCAGGCCCTCTTCAAGCAACATTGTGCCCAAGTGACGGGCATCGCTTGTCACGATTCTGGCTCCTCCGGGGGTCTCAGTAACAGGAATGTCGGCACGCTTGGTAGCTGCCTTGAGTACCTTCGGTTACCCCAGATTTGTGTTACGAACCGGGAAGAACCCCGTCGCGACGTGCCTGCTCCTTGAGGCTGGTGAACTCAGCCTCGGTCTCGGCGAAGCTGTGTGTCCCATCTAGAGATGTCAGGACGTAATAGAAGAAACCGGTTTCAGCAGGCTCGGCGGCAGCTTGAAGAGAGGTGAGACGAACACCGGCTATCGGCGTCGGCGGGAGGCCGGGGTTCCGGTAGGTGTTGTACGGAGAATCGACCTCAAGATCGGCAAACGACAGAGCCGGTTTGCGCTCAGGAAGGGCGTACTGAACGGTGGCGTCGATCTGTAGCTGCCAGCCGTTCTCCAGGCGGTTGTAGATGACACTGGAAACGATCGGGCGCTCCTCCTCAACCAGCACCTCCTCCTCGATCAAGGACGCGATGATGATCGCCTCGTATTGAGTCACCCCAAGCGACTCGAGCCGCGACCAGTCGACAGAGGCCACACGCGACGCCATCGTGTCCGCCATGCGCTGCAGGATCTGTGCGCCGGTCGCGTCGGGGGTGAAGGCGTAGGTGTCAGGGAAGAGCAAGCCCTCCCAACCTCGGAGATCGGACGGCTGGACATCGAGGATGGCAGTCGTCACAGATCCGTCGAGGAGAGCAGCTTCCAACTCATCCGTCGTCGCCTCCGAAGACTCTGCTATCACTACCAGCATCTCATCGAGCGTCAGGCCCTCGATCACCGTGAGCCGGAACTCAGCGCTGGCGCCTGACGCCAAGATGTCTATCACCGCGTCGAGCTCCATACCAGTTACCAGATTGAAGGTCCCTGCCTTGAGGGCCGGTGCCAGCTGACGCTGAGCAACTCGCGTCTCGAAGTCCGACGCCGATGGCACCACTCCTGCTCCTTCGAGCTGGTCGCCGATCGCCGATGCCGAAGCTCCTTGTGGAACGACGACGACGACCTCCTCGCCTGGAGCGATAGTTGCGGTGCCGTCGTCGAGCGCGGACGCCACCCTGTCTCCCAGCCTTCCCGCGAATAGGACCGCGGCGCCAACCGCAATCACTGCGATGGCAACGCCGACCATGATGGGCACCGGACCCCGCAGTGGAGGAGGCTCGGAAGGCTGCAGCGCTTGGCGCCGCAGCCACTCCTCGCTCGGTGGCTGTCCTATCCAGTCATCGCTCATCTTGCGGAGTCCAGATAGCCCTGGAGCATGACGCTTGCAGCCAGCTTGTCACGAACCGACTTGCGCCGAGAGCGTCTTGCCCCTGCCTCGAGCAACACTCGCTCCGCCTCGACAGACGTGAATCGCTCGTCGTACATCTCGACCCCGAGCCCTGTGAGATCCGCAACTTCGGCGGCGAACGCCCTGGCTCGCGCCGCGACCTCGCCTTCAGACCCCGAGAGGCTGACCGGCAGGCCGACAACGACCCGCTTGATCTCGTACTCGGCGATGATCTCGGCAAGCGCCTTTCCCAGGTCCATTTGAGCACGATCGATCACCGAATGCGGCTGAGCCGTCAGTCCGAGTCCGTCAGAGACGGCGACACCAACCCGGCGTTCCCCATAGTCGAGCCCAAGAACTCGATCAACCAACGGCACTCAACACCGCCGCCTTAGCTATGGCGAGCGCCTCCTCGATCTGGCTGCCATTTGGTCCGCCTGCCTGCGCCAAGTCGGGGTCCCGCGAGCCCCCTCCGCCGAGAGCGGCGGCTGCGTCGGCGATGAGGTCTCCGGCAGCCAACCCGCGCTCATGCAGCTGCGGTGACACCGCGGCGACCAGCCCTCCCTTGCCCTCGAACTCCGACCCAAGCACCGCGACGCCGCCCTCGAGACGCTCGCGAACAGCCATGGTCAGAGAACGCAGCTCGTCGGGCGACAGGCCGGGAACAGAAGCCACCACGACACGGAACCCTCCGACGTCCTCCGCCTGCTCAACGAGTGCCGCGGCGGTGGTAGCGCGACTGCTGTCCTCGAACGACGCCAGTCTTGCCTCTTGTTCCTTGGAGCGCCTGGCTAGCGCGGCAACAGCGTCGGCGGCGTCGTCGGCTGGGGCTCCCAGCGTCGCCGCCACTCCTTCGAGCTGTCGACGCCACCGGGCAAGACGCTGAAAAGCGACAGATCCTGTCAGGGCCTCGACGCGACGCATGTTGGAGCCGATGGAGCCCTCGCTGACAACGACAACTGGGCCGATCTGGCCGGCAGACCTCACATGGGTCCCCCCACAAAGCTCGCGAGAGAACTTGCCGACTTCGACGACTCGGACTCGTTCCCCGTACTTGTCACCAAAGAACGCAAGGGCGCCGAGGTCCTGAGCCTCCTTCTTGGAGGTCTCGAAGGCATTCACCCGAGCATTCTCGAAGATCCTGTCGTTGGCGCGGCGCTCGACCTCGGCTATCTCTTCGGGAGTCGGCGCCGCGAAGTGACTGAAGTCAAAGCGAAAACGGCCGTCCCCGACCAGTGAGCCGGCCTGTTGAACATGGCCTCCGAGGACGTCGCGCAGGGCCCAGTGGAGAACGTGGGTGCCGGTATGGCTCTTGCGGATGAGCTCACGCCTCGCTCCATCGATGTTGGCTTCGGCGTCCTGTCCGACCTCGATCGTGCCGTTCGTGACCTTGCCGATGTGACCGTTGAGCCCTGGCAACGGAAACTTGGTGTCTGTCACGGTGAAGCTGCCGGTTGCGGTAACGATGGTGCCGGTGTCTCCAACCTGGCCTCCGGCCTCTGCGTAGAAGGGCGTACGGTCGAGGAACAGCTCAACGTCCTGTCCCTCTTCAGCGACGGCAACAGCTTCGCCATCGCGGAGAACCGCAAGGATGCGACCAGCAGTGTCTTCAAGTTCGTATCCAACGAAATCGCTCGGGCCGACATCGTCTAGTAAGTGGCGGTACTCCCCCGCTTCGTCCGAGGTGGCACCGCCCTTCCAGGCGGCCCGCGCTCTCGTCCGCTGTTGCTCCATGAGGGCTTCGAAGGCGGCGACATCTACGGTGATACCCCTCTCGGCGACGATCTCGGACGTCAGCTCGATGGGAAACCCGAATGTGTCGTGAAGCTTGAAGGCCACGTCACCCGAGAGATGATCCTCACCTCCGAGACCATCCAGCTCGGTGTCGAGGAGGCTCGAGCCCGCTTCCAGCGTCCTACGAAAGCTCCACTCCTCCCTCTCAGCCAGCTCAACGATGAAGTCGCGCTGGGCGGTCAACTCGGGTCGAGCCGCTTCCATGACCTCGATGGTGGCATCGATCAGGGATGATGTGATGGCCTCCGTCGACCCCATCGAGTACGCGATGCGCACGGCCCGGCGCAGGATGCGACGGAGCACGTAGCCGCGGCCCTGGTTCGAAGGAACGACACCATCGCCGATGAGAAAGCTCATGGCCCTTCCGTGGTCTGCCAGTATTCGCAGGCCAACATCGGTCTGTTCTGACTCGTGGTAGCGCGTTCCGGTGCCTTGCTCCGCGGCCTCCAACACCGGCAGCACCGCGTCAGTCTCGAACGACGAAGCGGCGTTCTGGAGCACCATCGCGACGCGTTCCAGCCCCATGCCGGTGTCGATGTTGCGGGCAGGGAGATCGCCAACGACGTGATAAGGCTCATCTTGGATGTTCTGCATGAAGACGAGGTTCCATATCTCGACGTACCGGCTCTCGCTGCCGCCGATGGGCCCGCCTTCCTCGCCGCGCTCGGCTCCGAGGTCGACGAAGAGCTCAGAAGACGGCCCGCAGGGACCAGCGACTCCCATCTGCCAGAAGTTGTCCTGGCCGCCACGCTGCACCCGCTGGCGCGGCACGCCAACGCCGTCAATCCAGATCTCCTCTGCCTCGTCGTCGGTTTCATAAACCGTGAACCACAACCGCTCGGGGTCGATCCCAAGGACCTCAGTGACGAACTCATAGGACCACGGAATGGCCTTCTCCTTGAAGTAGTCGCCGAAACTGAAGTTGCCGAGCATCTCGAAGAAGGTGAAGTGGCTCGCAGTCGTTCCGATGATGTCTATGTCCTCGGTGCGAAACGCTTTCTGCGCGGTCACAGCTCTCTTGTATGGCGGGTCCTCGTCACCGAGGAAGTAGGGCTTGAACTGCACCATGCCGGCATTGGTGAGCAGCAGTGTCGGGTCAACCGGGATCAATGAAGAACTCGGCACGACGGTGTGGTCGCGCTGCTCAAAGAAGTTCAGGAACTCGCGCCGAATGGAATTGGCGTCCATGATCGAAGGAAGGTTAGCCCTGGGGCGTAGTGCTCCCTCGCAGGCGACCCGCTGCCCAGTCCAGACCATCAGCGCTTGTCGAGGCGGCGACACGCCTGAGGTTCGCTGGCGTGAAGCGCTCCCTCATCCTCACCATTCGAGTAACGACAATGGCGCTGCCGCACAGCGCCAAGATCATCCCCAAGCTCATCCAACGCAATCGCAGAAGCATGGCGCCGAGGCTACTCGGTGGCTTGATCGCCAACCTCGTGGCGAGCAGCTTCGTCGCCACGGCTGAGTGGTCGGTAGAACCGGGCATTCACCAGCTCGTCCGGCAGGTATTGCTGATCGACAACGCCGCCCGGGTAGTCGTGGGGATAGAGGTAGGAGCCATCGTCGGCGTTGGACCTGAGGTGAACCGGCACCTGCGCGCTCGCCGTTTCGTACACAGCCGTCTTGGCAGCGGACATCGCTTTGGTGATCGAGTTGGACTTGGGCGCCGTTGCCAGGTAAACGGCGGCGTGGCTGAGGGCGTATCCAGCCTCGGGCAAACCGACATAGGCCAGAGCTCTAGCCGCGTCGACCGCCACCCCCACCGCGGCCGAGTCGGCGAGGCCGATGTCCTCAGAAGCCAGGATGATCATCCGTCGGGCTATGAACTCCGGATCCTCTCCAGCCTCGAGCATGGTGTGCAGCCAGTAGAGAGCCGCATCGGGGTCGGAGCCGCGGACCGACTTGATGAAGGCCGAGACCACGTCGTAGTGCTGATCACCCTTCTTGTCGTATCGGATGATCCGGCGTTGCAGCGCTTCTTCGATGGCGGCAACGCTGATCGGTTCCTTTCCAGAGATGGCATCTGCGACCTCGAGGGCGTTGAGGGCAAGTCGGGCGTCGCCGCCAACCCGCTCGGCCAGCAGGCGTCGCGCCTCAGGATCGACGAGGCGCTCTTCGAGGCCGGCCTCTGCCCGCTCGAGAACCTCCTCTATGGCGTCGGGCCCAAGGGCCTCCAGTCGGTAGAGGGTGCAACGGCTCAGCAGCGGCGAGTTGACCTCGAAGAAGGGATTCTCCGTTGTCGCCCCTACCAGGATGACGATTCCATCCTCCACTCCTGGGAGCAGCGCATCCTGTTGCGCCTTCGTGAACCGATGGATCTCGTCGAGGAACAGCACGGTCCGCCGTCCGTCCTCTCCGAGCCGACGGTCGGCGTCGGCGAGTACCTGACGCACATCCTTCACTCCGTGGGTCGTAGCGGAGAGGGCCGCGAACGCCGCCGTGGCGCTACCGGCGACAAGGCGGGCGATGGTCGTCTTGCCGGATCCGGGAGGCCCCCAGAGGATCATCGAGACAGGCTTGCCGCTCTCGACCATGGAACGAAACGAGGACCCCTCGCCCAGGAGATGCTCTTGTCCAACAACCTCGTCAAGCGAGCCAGGCCGCATTCGAGATGCCAATGGAGCAGCCGCGGTGCGGCGCTCCGTTCGTTCGGCAGCCCATAGATCGTCCATCAGTCCTCCGCCAGCAGCTCGATGCCAAGTTCCGCCAGCTGGGCACCGTCGACTTCGGTCGGGGCACCGGTCAGCGGATCGGCTCCGCTCTGCGTCTTGGGAAACGGCATCACCTGGCGAATGTTCTCCTCGTTGGCCAGGATGGATACAAGACGGTCGATGCCGACGGCGAAACCGGCGTGAGGCGGGGTGCCGTAGCGCAACGCCTCCATGAACCACCCGAACTTGGCTTCCACAGACTCATCGCTAACACCGAGCACCTCGAACACCTTGCGCTGCGTTTCGGGGTCGTGGATTCGAACGCTGCCGGATCCCAGCTCGATGCCGTTGACGACGAGGTCGTAGGCCTTGGAGATGGCGTTGGCCGGGTCCGTCGCCATCTCCTCGACATCGACGGGAGCGGTGAACGGGTGGTGGGCCGGCGTCAGCTCACCGCTGCTATTGCGCTCGAATACCGGGAAGTCGACAACCCACAGGTACCGCAGCTCGTCGTGCGATTCGGGTTTACCGAACCGTAATCGGAGGTCGCCGAGAACCGCCCCGGCGACGTGGGCTCTGTCGGCAACGATGAGCAACAGGTCGCCGCTGGACGCCGCCAGCATCTTGAGAAGCGCCACCTTCTCGTCGTCGCCGAGGAACTTGGCGACCGGCGAACGCAACGACCCGTCCTCTTCGACGAACATCCAGACAAGGCCCTTGGCCCCCTTCTCCTGGGCGGTCTCCACAAGGCTGTCGAGTCCGGATCGCGCCAACTCCTGGGGACCGGCGTTGATGCCGCGGACGACGCCACCGTCGGCAAGCGCGCCCGAGAACGCCTTGAACTCAGTCGCCGCGAAGGCTGCAGACAGATCTACGAGTTCCATTCCGAACCGAGTGTCTGGCTTATCGGTGCCGAAACGGTTCATCGATTCCTGCCATGTCATCCGGGGGAAGGGCGTCTGTGGACGCACTCCGCGAACGGCCTCCGTTGCGGAGGCGACAGCGGGCTCGATGGCGACGAGAACATCGTCCTGACCCCAGAAGGCACCTTCTATGTCGAGCTGAGTGAACTCGATCTGGCGATCCGCCCTTGTGTCCTCATCGCGATAGCAGCGTGCTATCTGGTAGTAGCGATCCACTCCCGAGATCATCAATAGCTGCTTGAAGAGCTGCGGACTCTGCGGGAGCGCATAGAAGTTGCCATGCCGCAGCCGACTGGGCACCAGTAGGTCGCGGGCGCCCTCGGGCGTGGAGCGGATCAGCGTTGGCGTCTCCACCTCCATGAACCCCATGTCGTCCATCTGGCGCCTGATGGCGCTAACAGCCTTGGATCTGGCCCTGAGGTTGGCTGCCATCTGCGGCCGGCGCAGGTCCAGATACCGATACTCGAGGCGCTTCGCCTCGTCGACCTCGACCCTGTCGTCGATCTGAAACGGGAGCGCGTCAGACGCGCTCAGCACGGTCAGCTCGTCAACTGCCATCTCGAACCCGCCCGTTGCCATATCAGGATTGACGGTGCCCTCTGGTCGAGGTCTCAGTTGGCCAGATACGGAGATGCAGTACTCCAGACGGATGCTGTGGGCGATCTCGGCCAGCTCGGGATGGGCATCCGGATCAACGACCACCTGCAGCATGCCAGATGAGTCACGCAGGTCGTAGAAGATGACCCCACCGTGATCGCGTCTGCTGTCAACCCAGCCCGCCAGCCGAACGTTTGTTGATTCCGCCGTGAGCTCGCCGACTCGGTGGGTCCTCACTGGGTCAGCCATGCAACGACCTCTGCTATCTCTACCACTTCTTGTGTCCCGTCCTTCATTGACCTAGCCGTCACCTTCCCCGGTCGGTCCCCCACCCTCACAACCCATTCGGCGCCACTGCGGTTCGCAGCCTTCAGCTGCGCCTTCACGCTGGCGACGCGGGCAAGGCTGTCCGCTCTGATCGTGCTCGCCCGCAATCGAGCGAGCACGGCTTGAGCTTCGGCGTGATCCTGCTCAGTCACGGCCACCACGAATGCATCGAGGGAGGGCGGTTCCTCGGCATCGCCGAGAGCAAGGACCACGCGATCGATTCCGAGAGAGAACCCGACACCAGGCACCTCGGCTCCCCCGAGTTGACCGGCCAATCCGTCATAACGCCCACCACCCCCGAGCGAATCCTGGGCGACGCCATACGAAGCGGCGGTGTACTCGAACACCGTTCGCGTGTAGTAGTCGAGACCTCTAACGACTCGCGGCGCCTCAACGAATGGGACGCCACGGTCCGTGAGCCCGGCCTTGACACTGGAGAAGTGAGCCGCGCTCGCAGGGCTGAGGTGGTCAACCGGCGAGGGGGCATCTGCCACTTCTGCCGTATCGAGGTTGGAGTCAAGGACTCGCAACGGGTTCGTTGCCAGGCGTCTTTGCGAATCCTCGCTCAGGCGGTCGCGGCGTGTCTCCAGGTAGTCGACGAGGATCGTTCTGTAGGCAGCTCTTGATTCTGCGTCGCCGATCGAGTTCAGCTGAACGGACACATCCGGGATACCCGCCTCGGTGTAGAAGCGATAACCGAGCTCTATCACCTCGACGTCGGCAATTGGTGAGTCCTCTCCCAGGTACTCCACGCCGACCTGCCAGAACTGGCGGCGGCGGCCAGCCTGGGGCTGTTCATAACGGAACATGGGACCCGAGTACGCGTATTTGGCGACGCCGCGGCCTCCGCCGTTGAGGTAGGCCCGGACCACAGGGGCCGTCGCCTCCGGGCGCAGCGTCATCGAACGACCCGCCTTGTCGTCCCATGTGTACATCTGCTTCTGGACAACGTCTGTCGACTCGCCGACGCCGCGAGAGAAGAGCTCGGTCGCCTCGAACACAGGCGTCATGACGAGTTCGTAGCCATAGCGCTCTGCCAACTCGTCGAACAGCCTCAGGACGCGCCGCCACCTGCGGGAGGCTGGGGGCATGATGTCATCTGTCCCCTTGGGGACACGGAATGTCACAGATTCAGATCCTGGAGAAAGGGGTTGGAGCGCCGCTCGCGGGCAAGCGTAGTGGCCGGTCCGTGCCCAGGAAGGACTTCGGTTTCGTCGGGCAGGGTCATCACCTTGTTGCGCATGCTCTCCATGAGCGTCTCGTAGTCACCACCCGGGAGGTCGGTCCGACCGATGGAGCCGGCGAACAGTTGGTCGCCCGAGAACAGCACTTCGCCAACACGGAAGCAGCAGTGCCCTGGGGTATGACCTGGCGTGTGCAGTACCTCAACGCTAAGACCGCCGATCTCGAGCACCTGTCCGTCCGCGAGATCGGTGTATGCCTGTGGCCGAGCGAACTCCCCCGGCGCCGCGTCACCGAACAGAAGCCTCACCTGAGTCATGAGATCTTGCGCCAGCCAGTCGTCATCGGGATGGAGGTAGGCGGTGATCCCGGTGCTGGAGACGACGCCCCCAGCTCCTCCGATGTGATCGATGTGACCGTGGGTGATCAGTAGCGCCGTCGCGATCAGGTCGTGCTTCTCGAGGAGCTTGACGACTGCGGCGGGATCCGGCGGAGCGTCAACGATGATGGCGGGCCCACCTGCCTCGTTGGCTATGACGTAGGTATTGGTCTCAGCCAGCCACAAGGATTCTCGATCGATCAGCACCCGGAGAGGCTAGGGGCGGCCCGTGGGCACAATGTTAGTTATCGACTACTTTCTGCGTTTTCTTTAGTCAAAAGTCAGTGTGTGAAGAGCCGATGGGCGTCCATGACCCCCTCGGCGCCGCGCAGATCGGCCAGCAACCTATCCAGTTGCTCGGTGTCGCCGAGCTCGACTTCGTAACGGAGGATGGCGATCCGATCCGGACTGGAAGAAGATGAGGAGGCGACGATGTTGGCTCCCTGATCGCCGATGATGGCGGTCACGTCCCGGAGCAGCTTGGGTCGATCGAGCGCCTCGACCTGTATCCACACGGTGAAGGACCCGGCCGTGGTCGGATCCCAGGTGACCTCGATCATGCGCTCCGCCTTCTCGCCAAGGGATGCGATGTTGGTGCAATCCGCACGGTGAACCGACACCCCTCTGCCGACTGTGACGAAGCCGACCAGACCGTCGCCAGGGACAGGCGCGCAGCAGCGAGCGATGTTCACGAGCATGTCGTCTAGCCCTTCAACCACTATGCCGCCAGAAGACCGGTGCGTCGGCGTTGGAGGTGCCGGCACCTCGTCGGGCTCTGCTTCGACTGTCGGCCTCACGATGCGAAGAAGCCGGTTGACGACGCTCTCCGACGCCGCCTTGCCGTCGCCTACTGCGACGAAGAGGGCTTCGATGCTTTGAAAGCTCATAGCTTTGGCCACTGCCAAGAGGGCCTCATCTCGTTCATTGGCGCTCAGGCCGAGGCCCTCACGGCGAAGAGCCTCGGTGATGGCCTCCCGTCCATTTGCCAGTGCTTCCTCGCGGCGCTCCTTCGTGAACCACTGGCGGATCTTGGCGGCGGCGCGGGTGGATTTGACGAAACCGAGCCAATCTCGCGACGGATGGGCGTCTGGGCTCTTCGAAGTCATCACCTCGACGATGTCGCCAGAGTCCAACTCGGTGGAAAGCGGCACGAGTCTTCCGTTCACCTTGGCGCCGACGCAGGCATGCCCGACATCGGTGTGGATCGAATAGGCGAAGTCGACGGGCGTCGCTCCCTTAGGCAGGTTGATGACATCCCCTCCCGGCGTCAAGACGAAGACTTCATCCTGGTAGAGGTCGATCTTGAGGTTGGCGAGGAACTCCGAGGGGTCCGGATACTCGTCCTGGAGGAAGCGGATGTCGCTGATCCAACGTAGGTCGTCGCCGTCGCCCTCCTTGTAACGCCAATGCGCGGCGATTCCGTACTCGGCTCGTTCGTCCATCTCCGTGGTCCGGATCTGCACCTCGAGAGGCTTGCCGTCCGGCCCGACAACGGTCGTGTGCAAGCTCTGATATAGGTTGAACTTCGGCATCGCGATGTAGTCCTTGAAGCGTCCTGAGATCGGTGGCCACAACGTGTGCACCGTCCCCAGTGCGGCGTAGCAATCCTTGACATCGTCGACGACGAGCCGGATGCCGATGATGTCGTGGATCTCGTCGAACGATCCAGCGCTGTCGATCATCTTGCGATAGATCGAGAACGGATGCTTGGGTCGCCCGGTGGTCACAGCCTTGATGGCATGCTCACCCAAGGCGTCGTTAACCGCAAGTATGGCCTTTTCTATCAGGGCCTCTTGCTGCGGAGCCCTGGCAGCCATCAGTTGCTCGATCTCTGTATTGCGCTTGGGGTAAAGGATCGCGAAGCACCGGTCTTCCATCTCATGCTTGATGTCCTGCACGCCGAGGCGGTGGGCAAGCGGCGCGTAGATCTCAAGCGACTCCCTGGCGACGCGTTCCTGCTTCTCTGGAGACAGCGCCCACAGGGTCCGGATGTTGTGCATCCGGTCGGCCAACTTGATGAGCAACACCCTGACGTCGGCCGCCATGGCCACCACCATCTTTCGAATCGTGGCGGCTTGCTGTTCCTCGGACGAGTCGAACTCGAGGCGGTCAAGCTTGGTCACTCCGTCGGTCAGGTTGGCGACCTCATCTCCGAACTCCTCTCGAACCTCATCCAGGGTTAGATCCGTGTCCTCGACGGTGTCGTGGAGCAGGGCCGCGGCAATGGTGTCCGTATCCATGCCGTACTCAGCGAGGATGATGGCGACCGTTAACGGGTGGTTGATGAAGGCCTCGCCACTCTTGCGCATCTGCCCAGCATGCATTCCTTCTGCGAGCTCGTAGGCCCGGCGCAGAAGAGCGTCGTCGGCTTCAGGGTGATTGGCGGCGAACGTGGCGAGGAGGGTGTCGAAGTCGGCTACCGCAGCGTCGCCCAGACGCTGGTCAGGGGGCGTCATAAGTGACGAGCGTGGTAAGAGGCACGTCGTCCGGGATCAGCTTGCGTCCCTCGAGAAAGCTCAGCTCGATCAGCACCGCGACACCGGCGACTTCTGCGCCGAGGCGCCTGATGAGCCTCACCGCTGCCGCTGCAGTGCCACCCGTTGCCAGGACATCGTCGATGATCAGAACTCGATCACCCGGGATCAAGGCGTCCGAATGGATCTCGAGCCGATCCGTGCCGTACTCAAGGGTGTACTCCTCGCTCTCTACGGAATACGGAAGTTTCCCCGGCTTGCGTACCGGAACGAATCCGACGCCGAGGCGTCTAGCGACGGGCACTCCGAAGATGAATCCCCTTGCCTCGATTCCGGCAACCCGAGTGATTCCGATGTCGGCATACGGGGCTGCCAATCCATCGACCCCCGCATCAAGCGCTTCCGCGTCTGCGAGTATGGGCGTTATGTCCTTGAAGACGACGCCTGGCTCTGGATAGTCAGGCACATCTCGGACAAGGGCCTTGAAGTCGAAGTCGCTCACTGGAGGCACTCTACCGCTTGCGCTTACGACGCTTCGGAGGACGCGCGATGGCGCCCGTAGCTTGTCGTCCTGCGGAATCCAGAGCCCGCGACGGGGGGCGCTCGCTCTCGGTCCCGGCGGCCACCCTGGCGGCGTCCGCTTCGTCGCTTGCCTTACGAGCCAACTTGCGATCCACCCGCTGCCACTGCTCCTCCTTCGACTTCCAGACGGCGACCAGCGGCGAGGCAACGAAGATCGACGAGTAGGTGCCGGCGGCGATACCGACGAACAGTGCCAGCGCGAACTCCCTCAGCGTGGCGGCACCCAGGAGATACGACCCGACGAACAGAAGGCTTCCGACCGGCAGCAGCGAGGTCAAGGAGGTGTTGATCGAACGCATCAGCACGAGGTTCATCGACAGGTTCACGATGTCTCCAATGGAGCGCTCATCGCCGTAGTAATCGATCTCCTCGAGCACCTTGTCGAACACGACAACGCTGTCGTAGAGCGAGTAGCCGAGGATCGTGAGGACGGCGACCACCGTTGCCGGCGTCACTTCGAACCCGATGATCGAGTAGACGCCGGCGGTGATCACGAGGTCGTGAAGGAGAGCCGCCAGCGCCGCCGCCGCCATTCGCCACTCGAAACGGAAGGATATGAAGACGGCTATCACCACGATGAACACGATCAACGCCCGGAGCGCAGATCGCGCCACCTCATCGCCGAAGGTCGGACCTACAGACTCGACACTGGCGTCGTTCACCTCGACGCCGGCCACGCCGGCGATGGCTGCAATGAGCCTGTCTTCGACTTCGACGGTCAGATCTGCCGTCTGCACCCGGATCCCCGTGCCCCCGCCCACCAGCTGCACCGTGTCGCCGGCGCGACCGATGGACGAGAGAGCGTCGTTGACGTCGGCGACGTCGGCGCCGGCGGGGTTCTCTACCTCGACGACAGTGCCCCCTTCAAAGTCAACGCTGAGGTTGAGCTGGCGGGTCGCCAGCGATCCGATCGATAACAGCAAGAGCACGCTCGAGATCGCCAGCCAGCGGCGGCGATTACCAACGAAGTCGAAGGTCGTCTCAGCCCGATAGAGACGCCCCGCCAGGCTCATGACGTTGCCTCAACAGTGGGATGACCGGCGGCGCCTCGAATGCTCAGCGTCCCACCGTCACCGAGACGTCCCCTAACGACAAAGGCCGCCGCCGGTCTCGTGAAGTAGTAGGCGATGATCACGTCCGTAACGGTGGCGATACCCAGTGCCAGAGCGAAGCCCCGCACCTGAGCGGCAGCCAGGGTGTACAGCAAGATGGCGGCAGCGATCGAAACTGTGTCTGCGGTGAGGATCGTTCGAAACGCTCGAGGGAAGGCGTGATCGACCGCCGAACGCAAGGTCCGGCCATGGCGAACGTCTTCCTTGACTCGTTCGAAGTACACGATGTAGCTATCGGAGGTAATGCCGACAGACACGATGACGCCCGCCACCCCTGACAATGTCAGCGTCTGGCCCTGCAGGGCGCCGAGGAGCGAGAACTCGACGAACAGGAGTGACCCGAAAACGGTGAGCCCGACAACGGCGATGAGGCCCAGCGCCCGGTAGTAGGCGACCATCGCCAAGGCCACGAGGAGGAGACCCCCGAAACCTGCGATGAGTCCCGCCTGCAGAGAGTCCTCACCGAGGGTGGCAGACACCGAATCAACCCGGGACCGCTCGAAGACGACGGGCAAGGCACCGTAACGCAGCACCGTCGCCAGGTCCTCGGCCTCGGCCTGGGGGTCCTCGTTCCCAAAGCCGATAGTGATCTGAACTTGGCCCGCGTCGAGCCCCTCCTCGGCAGTGACGCCCTCGGCGATGGTCGGTGCCGAGACAACTTCACCGTCCAAGACGATGGCGAAGCGGCGCTGGTCCGACCCAACCGGGAATGCCGCGAGTTGGCGGGTGGCCTCCTCGAACTTGCGAGCGCCCGCCGATGTGAAGTCCGGGTCGACGACCCAGCCCTGTCCTTGATTGCCCGCCGAGGCGTTGGTGATGTCCGAACCCAGCACGAGCGCGTCTCCAACGAAGTAGATCAGGCCCGACGTTGGCTCCACCAAATAGGCGGATGCCTCTGGATCGTCGACGATGGTGATGCCTGTTTCCGGATCGACCCCGGGCGGGATGACTACATCGGCGAGCGGGTCAGGAACGGTGGTCGAAGTGGTAGTCGTGGTGGTATCTCCCGCGACGGTTGTGGTGGTGGTGTCTCCCGCGACCGTCGTCGGCGGCACCGTGGTGGTCGCCGGCGGCGGGGCGTTCAAGAGGGCCTCCTCGAACAGCGGTGAGACACCCGGGAACGCCCCAATGTCTAGAACGGGCCGGAATGACAGCTCTCCGGTCGATCCCACCGCATCTAGCGCACGCTCCCTGTTGGTGACACCCGGAAGCTGCACCGTGATGTTGCTATCACCCGAAACTGCGACCTCGGGTTCTTGGACATTGCCGAGGGATTCGATGCGGTTACGGATGATCTCGACGGCCTTTTCCAACACCGCCTTGTCAGTGCCTTCGGGGGCGGCGAGCGTCACGGCGAAGCCGCCCTGAAGATCGAGACCCAGCACGGGCGTGGTGTCCGCGAGCAGCGTCAAAGCAAGGCCGCCCCACGCCACCGCGAGCACTACCAGCACCATCACGGCAGCGCGGCCCCGGCTCATGTCACTCCTCGGTGGCTGTGATCTTGGCTGCGATCGCTCCGCGGGCGATCCGGAGTCGGGTGCCGTCCTCGACCTCGATCACCGCCGACTCGTCATCGAGGTCGCGCACGAAGCCGTAGATGCCCCCCGCCGTCCTGATCTCGTCGCCAATAGCCATCGACCCCATGAGGTTCCGATGGCGACTAGCTCTCGATCGCTGCGGCCGCAAGATCAGGAAGTAGAAGATGGCGGCAAAGATGACGCCATAGAAGACCGGCCCGACCCAGCCCGGAGCAGTGGTGTCGGTGGACTCCTGCGCGAGTATGAAGATTGACAGCATCGGTTATCCCAACAGGAAACGGGCGGCGAGCGGCATCGTAGCGGTCGTCACTGGACGCCAGAAGCTCTGGCTTCCACGATTCCAGAGCGAAAAGCGCCGAACGAGCCCTCTTCGATGGCCCTACGAGCGCCGGCCATCACCTCGAGGGTGTAGTACAGGTTGTGTATCGACAATGGACGCATGCTGCTCATCTTCTCCGATAAGCGAAGATGGCGGAGGTGGCCGCGTGAGTAGACAGCACAGGTGCGGCAGGCACAGTCGGGGTCGAGGGGCGTGTCATCGGACGCGAACTCCGCCCTACGGATGGAGAAGTCACCTGTCGCGCTGAGGACCTTGCCATGCCTCGCCAGGCGCGTCGGCCAAACGCAATCGAAGAGATCGGCACCCCTGGCGACGGCAGCCAGGACCCCCTCTGTATCTCCGAGACCCATGACGTATCGCGGAGCTGCGCGCGGCAGCTCGGGGATACAAGCGTCGAGTGCGATATCGCGATCGCGCGACGGCTCACCGACGGAGAGACCGCCAATTCCGTAACCGACGAAACCCAGCTCACTGGTGCGGCGAGCGCTTTCGGCCCGGAGGTCCGGGTCTACACCTCCTTGACAGATACCAAAGAGGGACTGATCCTCCCGAGTGTGCGCGGCCTGAGCCCGCTGCGACCAGCGCAGCGTTCTCTCCATGGCTGCGCAGACGATGTCTCTGGCAGCGGGAAGGCCGAGGAGTTCGTCGAAAACCATCGCTATGTCCGCCCCCAGGAGTTGCTGGACACGCATCGATTCCTCAGGGGTCATCGAGATCGAATTGCCGTCGTACGTTGAGCGGAACCGAGCGCCATCCTCGGTGATCTCGGGCTCGAGAGAGAACACCTGGTACCCGCCCGAATCGGTGAGTAGCGGACCGGGCCAGCCCATGAACCCGTGGAGGCCGCCGAGATCGGCGACGACCTCCGCCCCAGGGCGGAGCATGAGGTGGTAGGTGTTCGCCAACACCATCTCGGAGCCAGCCTCTGCCAGATCGCGCGAGTCCAACATGCGGACTGCCCCGCGGGTGCCGACGGCCATGAAGGCTGGTGTCTCGACGGTGCCGTGGGGCGTCTCGAGGCGACCTCGTCTGGCCTTGGCGCTGGTGGCGAGTTCAACGAAGTTCATCGGAACACCATCATGGCGTCCCCGAAGGACAGCATTCGATAACCGCGCTCCAATGCCGTCGCGTACGCCAGGCGCCACTTCTCCCCCATGAAGGCCGCTATCAGGACGACCAGGGTCGATGACGGCACATGGAAGTTGGTAACGAGGCCGTCGACAACTCCGAATTGATAGCCGGGGGTGATAAAGAGATCCGTGTCACCTGCGAACTCCGAGACGTTGCCCGAGCCGTCTCCAGCCGACTCGAGAGCTCTGACGACCGTGGTACCGACAGCGATGACCCGGCCGCCCCGCCGGCGGGCTGCAGCTATCGCCGTCGCCACTTCGGCACCTACTTCGACTCGCTCAGTATGGATGTCATGGTCGGCGACATCCTCGGTCGACATCGGCCGAAAGGTGTCGAGCCCCACCTCGAGATCGATCTCGGCGAGCTCGATGCCCCTGTCCTCGAGGTCCGCGACTACGGGCTCCGTAAAGTGGAGTCCTGCCGTCGGCGCTGCCGATGAAGCCGTCTTCTTTGCGAAGATCGTCTGATAGCGGTCGGGGGTTGACAGTGCTCCCGAGAAGTACGGCGGAAGGGGCACCTCGCCGAGCGCCTCTATCGCCTCCTCGACAGACGCGCCATCGCTGGTCGACAACTCGACGTCGATGACTCCGTCAACTGGGTCGGCAGCAACGGTTGCCTGCAGCGGGCCCACCTCGATAACGACGCCGGGCCGGAGTCGGCGGCTCGGCCTGGCCAGGGCCGACCAGATCTCTCCGTCACTCCGCAACAGCAACAGCTCCACCGCGCCACCCGTGTCTTGGCGCACGCCATGCAGCCGAGCGCGGCGCACGCGGGTGCGGTTGACGACGACGAGATCGCCGGCAGCCAACAGCGATGGCAGGTCCGAGAAGCGATGATCGGTCATGTCGCGACAGTCCAGCAACCGAGAGGCATCGCGCGGCTCAACCGGCTCTTGAGCGATGGACTCGACAGGAAGGTCGTATGCGAAGTCGGCGGTACGCACCGCGATCAGTCGTCGAGCAGCGTCGGTTGATCTGACTGAGTAGGTGGCACCAGGCCGATGTGCTCGTAGGCGCGCGCCGACGCGATCCGGCCGCGCGGGGTGCGCTGCAGCAATCCCATTTGCATCAGGAACGGCTCGTAGGCGTCTTCAACGGTCTCGGGCTCCTCGCCTACGGCGATAGCCAACGTCGACAGACCCACCGGTCCACCGCCGAACTTCTCGCAGATCGCCCTGAGGATCGCTCTATCGACCCGATCGAGGCCGAGGTCGTCGACCTCGAAGGTCGTCAGGGCACTGAAAGCCACGTCGGCGGTGACCTTGCCATCTGCCCTGACCATCGCGAAGTCTCTAACCCGCCGCAGCAGCCGGTTGGCGATCCGCGGCGTTCCCCTACTGCGGTGTGCGATGACATCCGCTCCCTCGTCATCGATGTCAACATCGAGGATCCCAGCAGACCGACCGACGATGGCGCCGATGTCCCCCGGCTCGTAGTAGTCGAGCCGGGCCACATACCCGAACCGGTCACGCAGCGGGGCCGAAACCCTGCCGACGCGGGTGGTGGCGCCAACGAGAGTGAATGGTGGCAGCTCGAGCCTTATCGAACGGGCGGCCGGGCCCTTGCCCACCACGATGTCAAGCTGGAAGTCCTCCATCGCTGGATACAACACCTCTTCGACCGCTCGCGGCAAGCGGTGGATCTCGTCGACGAACAGGAGGTCACCGGCGTCGAGGTTGGTGATGACCGCAGCCAGGTCGCCTGCTCTCTCGAGGGCAGGACCCGAGGTTCCACGGAACTGAGCGCCCATCTCGGCTGCGAGGATCGACGCCAGCGTCGTTTTGCCGAGCCCTGGAGGACCAGAGAACAGCGTGTGGTCCAGAGGCTCTCTGCGTTGCAGAGCGGCCTCGATGAGGATCGACAGCCGGTCCTTGAGGTCGATCTGGCCGACGAAATCCTCCAACTGTTGCGGGCGCAGACCGGGCTGGGCTTCCAACACCTCGTCCAGCGGGTCGGCGGCACCTTTGAGGAGTCCGTCTTCCCTCATCGTTCGGATCCCAAGTGCTGCAACGCAGCTCGAACAAGGTCCTCGGTGGTTCCGTCAGCCGCGATGGCCCCGAGCGCCTCGTGGACCTCTGCGGTTCCATAGCCGAGAGCATCGAGCGCTTGTCGAACCTCCGTCAGAACCGATGCCTCCCCGCCAGGCAGGTCGCCGAGCGGGAGATCGAGCTTGGGTCGCAACTCGATGATCATCTTCTGCGCTCCTCGCTTGCCGATGCCCGGCACCAGCTCGAGTGTCGCAGCATCCTCTGCCAACACCGCAGTCCGCAGTTGTGTTGGAGTGAGGGTGGCGCACACGGCGAGCGCCACCTTGGGGCCGATGCCGGACGCGCCGAGCAGGATCCGGAACACATCGCGCTCGTTCTCCGTACCGAAGCCGAAGAGAGCCATCGAGTCCTCCCGATGAGAGAGGTGGGTGTGGAGTACGACTTCCTCCCCCACCCCAGGAAGGTCGGCGAGCGTTCGCGGCGTCACCGCGATCTCATAGCCAACACCGCTCACATCGAGCACGACCGCCGTCTCCGATCGAGCAGCCAACGTTCCGCGCAGTCTCGCGATCACGAAACACCCTCCAGACGAGCTGATTGAATGTGACACAGGGCGGCCGCCAAAGCATCGGCGGCGTCTGCAACAACAGGGGTAACTCCGAGCCGCATCTCGATGACCCTCATGACCTGCTCCTTGGGGGCGTTGCCGAAACCGGTAACCGCCGCCTTTATCGCCGAAGGGGTGTACTCGTGAACCGCGAGCCCGGCTTCAGCCACAGTCAGCAACGCGACGCCGGAGGCTCGGCCAACTGCGACAGCAGTCTTGAGATTGTTGTTGGTGAACACCTGCTCGACCGCGGCAACGGTCGGTGAGAACTCCTCGATGACGGAGGTGAGGTCTGTTCGCAGTTCCACAAGTCGCTCCGTTATCGGTGCCTGGTGGCTGGTGCGGATGACGCCGGCCGCCACGGCAACAGGGTTAGGACCGCTGTTATCGACGATGCCATAGCCACAAACGGCGAGTCCGGGGTCGATACCTAATACGAACATATGTTTGGGGAGTGTATCCAGCGAACCTAACGCTTCGCGGCTTCTCATTGCCCAATGCTCATAGCCCAAGGCGTCAGCTGCGCGAAGCTCAACTGACCTCTGCCATCACCTCATCTGAGATATCGAAGTTGGCGAATACCTGCTGCACATCATCGAGGTCCTCGAGGGCATCGACGAGTCGGAGCACCTTGATGGCCTGGGCGGCCTCAACGGCAATGGTCGTCGACGGCAGCTGAGTCACCTCGGCGGTCTCGAATGTGATGCCGGCTTCCATCAGGCTGTCCTTGACCGCTCGCAGGTCTTGCGGGGCGCAGGTGACCTCCCACTGGTCGCCAGAGCTGCGCACGTCCTCGGCTCCTCCGTCGAGGGCTGCCTCCATGACAGCTTCCTCAGAGCCGTCGGCGAGGATGTAGCCCTTCTGCTCGAAGAGATAGCCAACCGAGCCCGGTTCACCGAGGCTGCCATCGTTGCGAGTCATCGCCGTGCGAACGTCGGAAGAGACCCGATTGCGATTGTCGGTGAGGCATTGCACGAACACGGCGACGCCGCCTGCGGCGTAGCCCTCGTACCAGATCTCCTCGTACTGCACTCCGTCCGTGTTGCCGGCGCCGCGGTTGACTGCTCGGTCGATGTTGTCGTTGGGCATCGAGGCCTGCTTGGCCTTCTCTATGGCCCCGGCAAGCGCGTAGTTGGCGTTTGGATCTCCCCCGCCCTGTCGGGCCGCCACTTCGATGGCGCGAGCGAGCTTGGCGAACAACTTGCCACGGGCAGCGTCCTTGGCGCCCTTCTTCCTCTTGATCGTTGACCATTTCGAATGACCAGACATCAGGCTTCCTCTACGAGATCGAGCAACATCCTATGAATACGCGTGTCGGTTGTCAGCTCGGGGTGAAACGACGTTGCCAGGACGTTCTTCTGGCGAATTACAACAGGATGTCCCTGAGTCTCGGCGAGCACCTCCACTGCCGCTCCAACCTTCTCGATCCATGGCGCCCTGATATAGACGGCTCGTATCGGCTCATCGAGACCGTCGACGCTGACGAGCTCCTCGAACGATTCAACCTGTCGGCCGAAGGCGTTGCGTTCCACAACCACATCCAGAACGCCCAGCAGATGCTGGTCGGCACCGGTGGTTGCCGACGACAGCACGATCATGCCGGCGCAGGTACCGAGTGTCGGCAAACCGGAGTTGATGAGATCCCGCATCGGCTCGACGAGCCCGTAGCGCTTCGCCATCTTGCCGATCGTGGTCGACTCGCCGCCCGGGATGATGAGGGCGTCTATGCCTTCGAGATCTGCGGGGAGCCGTATCTCGACGGGTTCGGCACCAAGCGCCGAGACCATGGCAGCGTGTTCTCGGAAGTCGCCTTGCAGCGCCAGCACCCCGACTCTGGTGGTGCCGGCCACCTACCAGCCCCTGTGCTGCATCCGCTCCGAGTCGTCCATCTCCGCCGTGGCGATCCCGCTCATGGGCTCGGCAAGTCCCTCCGAGACCTTGGCCACGATGGAAGCATCCTTGTAATGAGTTGTCGCCTCGACGATGGCACGGCCGCGTTCAACCGGGTCGTCCGACTTGAAGACCCCTGAGCCGACGAAGATGCCGTCGCACCCGAGCTGCATCATCAGAGCGGCATCTGCTGGTGTGGCGATGCCTCCCGCCGCGAAGTTGACGACCGGCAGCTTCCCGGTGTCCGCCACTTCCTTGACGAGCTCGTATGGGGCCTGTAGCTCCTTGGCGGCCGTCATGAGCTGGTCTGGCGTTGCCGTTGACAGCTGGGCCAGCTGGCGGTTCATCTGGCGCATGTGACGAACGGCCTCGACGATGTCTCCCGTGCCCGGTTCACCCTTCGTGCGGATCATGGCGGCACCCTCACCGATGCGCCGAAGCGCCTCGCCCAGGTTGCGCGCCCCGCACACGAATGGGACCGTGAACGCCCATTTGTCGATGTGGTACTCGGGGTCGGCGGGTGTGAGGACCTCGGACTCATCGATGTAGTCAACGCCGAGGGACTGCAGAACCTGAGCCTCGACGAAGTGCCCGATGCGAGCCTTAGCCATGACGGGGACCGACACGGCAGCCATGATCTCCTTGACCCTCTTGGGGTCTGCCATGCGGGCAACACCGCCGCTGGCCCGAATGTCGGCCGGAACGCGTTCCAGGGCCATTACGGCGACTGCCCCTGCCTCCTCGGCGATGACGGCCTGCTCCGCGGTCGTAACGTCCATGATTACCCCGCCCTTGAGCATCTCGGCCAGTCCGCGCTTGACGGTGTCAGTTCCTTGTTCCACAGTTCTCCTTCTTGTCAGCTGATTCTACCGCTGAGACGTCCTAGCGAAGGCCGCGATAGCGTCGCCGTAGGCCTCCACGTAGGCGGCACCGACCGTGCTCTGGTCGAAGGCGCCGACCCTGACACGGGCTGCGGCTCCGAGAGCGGTGGCCCTGTCCGGTTCGCCGAACAGACTCACGATCTGTTCGGCGAGGCCGACTGGATCTTCGGGTTTGGCATAGACGCCGGCTTCTCCGAGCACGGCGGCGAAAGCGGGGAGACCACTGGCGACCACCGCGCAGCCTGCCGCCATCCCCTCCGCAACCACCAGCCCGAAGCTCTCGCCTCCAGTGTTGGGGGCGCACAACACGGTCGCCGACGCCAGCAGACGCCGCTTCTCCGACTCCTCGACCCGCCCCAGGAGCCGAACACCATCTGGCGGGGTTCGCTTGGTGTCGCTGACGACCAGGAGCTCCGCATCCGAATAGGCGGCCGTCACGTCTGGCCACGCCTCCAACAGGGTCGACAGCCCCTTACGCGGCTCGTCTCGTCCAACGAAGACGACCCGGCGGTGACGTCGCGGTTCGTCGATTTCGAAGGAAGCAACGTCGATGCCATTCGGGATCACTCTGGCTTCGGCAAACGGGGCGACGGCACTACGCGCTACCTCGCTGACCGCGGTGACCACCTGGAAGCGGCCAACGACGCGTTGGATCGGTCCCCTTCCGAACCGGTACGTGCGGCGCACCAATTTCGATGGGTCGGCATGGAACGTGCCGACGAGGGGCTGCCGGCACCGCAGCGCCAACCCAAGCGAGACGGCCGGCATCAGGGGTTCATGGATATGCACAACATCGGCCCCGGCAACGGCGTCCAGGGCTTGCCGGACCGCCTTCGGCGACAGGGCAACCGGCGCCATGGAGCGGTTGACGGGAAGTTCGACGACTCTCCCTGCGCTGCGCCACCCGTCGCCCGATCCGGGAGCAACGATCCACGCCTCATCGTCCAAGCCGTTCAACCAGTCGCGGAGCCGGATCACCTGGTCTTGCACTCCCCCCGGATGGTCGAGGCCATAGGGGCTGACGACGGCGACCTTCATGCTCTGTCCGACGGCCAGTTGGGAACCATCATGTGCCACTGCTCTGGCTGCTCGCTGATCAGTTGCTCGAGGCGATAGGCCAATTCCTGAGTGCCTTTGGCTACGCGCTCTTGCGGCGTTGCACCGTCCGGGATCTCGAGTCGCGGCTGAACGACGAGTCGATGTCCCCGCCCTTTCTTGAAGTAGCACCCAACGACAAGCAGATGGGCTCCGGTGCGATCGGCAAGCGCTACCGGACCGGCAGGAAGAGTCGTCTCCTCGCCGAAGAAACTCACAGCAACTCCCCCGCCACCGATGTCACGGTCACAGGGCAGTGCGATGGTCCGCTTCTCCTTCAACCGAGAGATCAGGGCCTTGGTAACGGCGGCACCGCGATCGGCGATGATGACCTCGATGCCGAACTTGGCTCGAACGTCGATGAACCACTGAACGATCCTCGGGTCTCCGAGAGCTTCAGCGACCGCCAACACACCGATTCCTTCGGCAACCGCTCTGGCGCCGGCCGCCTCCCAGTTGCCGACGTGAGGAAGAGCCAACACGATGCCGTCGTGGCGGGCGGCGTTGACGTGTTCCAGGCCAACGACCTCGGCGTGCTTGACCACCTCGTCGAAGCGGCGCGGCCGCATCCAGAAGGTCTCCGCCCAGTAGCGGCCGTATGACGCGAACATGCGTCGCGCCGTCCGCTTGGCACCACTGGTGGTACCAAGGGCCCTGGCCATGTGTCGCTCGGCCATCTCCATCTTGCGCGGCGCAACGAACGACAGCGCGTATCCGAGCCAACGGCCGATACGTCGGACAACCGGCTCGGGCAGCATCCCGAAAATGGCCGAGAGGGCGCGGAACAGTCGGTAGTTCACTCCGCGAGCTGTCGCCAGGTCCGCCAGGCGCGCTGGCCGACGGTCAGCCAGGTGGCGACCGCCATCACCCACAGCATGCCCTCTATAGGACGGAAGCTTCCGATCTCGAGTCCCTGAACGCCGATGCCCAGCAGCATGACTATCAGGCGTTCCGCTCGGCCCATGAGTCCGCCGCGCCCCGTCGCTCCCCAGCCTTCGGCCTTGGACCGCACATACGGCACCAACATGGAGGCACACAGGCCGACGACCGCCAGCGTCGCGAGCCGCGGCGAGCCCCCGACGAAGTAGACGAGGCCGATCCAGATGGCCGCCTCACCGAGCCTGTCGGCAAGCGTGTCGAGCAACGCTCCCCGCAGCGAAACGGTCCCCGTAGACCGCGCCAGCGGGCCGTCAACGATGTCGAGCAACGAGCCGATCGAGGCGACGATCACCCCGGCTAACAGCTCGCCGAGACCGATGAGGACAGCACCGGCGACGGTTACGACGAGGCCGGCCAACGTCACCATCGACGGCGTGATTCCAACTTTGGCGAGGGTTCGACCGATGGGCGCCATCACCCGGTCGACACCATCGCGCGCCTTGACATCGAGGACCATGCCCTCTGTTTAACACAGGAAGGAGCGCCAGCAGCGGGAACTAGAGTGACATGGGTTCGATAGAGAGGGGTTTCAGTGGATCCGGGCAAGATCCGAAACGTGGCACTCGTCGGTCACTCCGGTGCCGGCAAGACAGCTCTGGTCGAGGCGCTCCTGTTCGCGTCCGGCCAGACCACACGCCTCGGGAGCGTTGAAGAGGGCAACACCCTGTCCGACCACGAACCCGAAGAGGTGGCCAGGCAGGTCTCGATCTCCACGGTGCTGGCGCCGATCGAGTTCCACGGACACAAGCTGAACATCCTCGACACGCCCGGCTACGCCGATTTCCTTGGAGAGGTAAAGGCGGCACTGCGGGCGGCAGACCTGGCTCTTCTGGTTGTCTCTGGTGTCGATGGCGTCGAGGTGCAGACCGACGTCGCCTGGCAGCTTGCCGGCGAGGAGGGAATCCCCCGCGCCATCTTCGTCAACAAGCTCGACAGGGAGAGAGCCGACTATCGCAAGGTGCTCGACCAGCTCAAGGAGCACTTCGGGACCGGCGTCGCTCCGGTCGAGATGCCGATCGGCTCCGAAGCAGACCTCAAGGGTGTGGCCGGAATCGTCACCGAGCACGCCTTTCTCTACTCGGGAGGCAATGCCACCGGCGAGGAGACCGAGATCCCCGATGAAGTGAAGGACGAAGTCGCCGACGTCCATACGCATCTGGTCGAGGCTGTGGTCGAGAACGACGACGCCCTCCTCGAGGCCTACCTCGAAGGGACCGAGCCGACCCAGGACCAGCTCGTCCACGGCCTTCGCGAAGGGATCGCCGCCGGCAGCATCTTCCCCGTCCTGTGCGGATCGGCAACGGAACTCATCGGCATAGACCGGCTGGCCGACCTCATCATCCGCGATGGGCCAACACCTCTCGAGCGAGTGGTGCCCCCAACGATCGAGGGAGAACTGAAGCTCGGCACCAGCAACCCCGTTGCCGCCTACGTGTTCAAGACGGTCGCCGACCCATATGTCGGCCGCATCTCGATGTTCCGCACCTACTCGGGCACCATCAAGCTCGACGACGCTCTCGAGAATCCCGCCATTGGATCATCGGGACGAATGCACAACCTGTTCTTCATCTCCGGCAAGGATCACACCGACACTTCCGAAGTGTCGTGCGGTGACATCGCAGCCGTTGCCAAGTTGGAGACGGTGGCCGCCGGCCACACGCTGCGATCGCCGGGAAGCGACGTCGTTATCGAGCCCGTCGCCGTGCCGCCGCCGACCATGTCATACGCCGTGCACCCGCTGACGAGTGCAGACGACGAGAAGCTATCTACCGCGCTTGGGCGTACCGTCGACGAGGATCCAACTCTCGTCGTCGAACGCCGGGCCGAGACCAACCAGACAGTCCTCTCGGGACTCGGCGACACCCACCTCGAAGTCGCCCTCGCTCGAATGGCACGGAAGTTCGGAGTCAAGGTCTCGACCGAGCTACCTCGCATCCCCTACCGAGAGACCATCACCGCCGGCGCCGAGGCCGAGGGCAAGCACAAGAAGCAATCGGGCGGCCGCGGCCAATTCGGCGTTGCTTTTCTCCGGTTCGAGCCACTACCACTAGGGAGCGGCTACGAGTTCGTCGATGCCATCAAGGGAGGTTCGATCCCGAAGGGCCTCATTCCGGCGGTCGACAAGGGGATCAAAGAGGCTCTGCAGCGAGGCATCATCGCCGGCTATCCGGTTGTCGACATTCGCGCCACCGTCTACGACGGGAAGTACCACTCCGTCGACTCAGACGAGCTCTCGTTCCGCATGGCAGGCATCCAGGCGCTGAAGGCCGCTGCCCCCAAGCTGGGTGCGGTGCTGCTGGAGCCGGTCATCAAGGTGAAGGTGATCGCCCCCGAGGAGTACATGGGCGACATCATCGGCGACCTCAACGCCAAGCGAGGTCGAGTTGGAGGCATGGATTCTTTCGCAGGGATGAGGGTGGTCTCAGCCGACGTTCCGTTGGCTGAGATGCAGCACTACACCATCGACCTTCGATCGATGACCGGCGGCCGCGGTACCTTCGAGGTGGCGCCGTCTCATTACGAACACGCTCCCCCGCAGGAGACCCAGAAGGTGATCGCGGCGGCGGCAGAAGACGACTAGGAGGGTCAAATGGACGTCAAACTCACCCGCGGCGACGACGAATTCGACTTCGAGGTGATCGACGGCACCGAGGGCGACCTGGGCATCGACATCACCTCTCTGCGCGCTAACGCCGGCATGGTGGTCTACGACCCGGGGTTCGCCAACACCGCGCCAACCCAGAGCGCCGTCAGTTACGTCAACGGAGAGGCCGGCGAACTCCGCTACCGGGGCTATCCGATCGAGCAACTCGCCGAGCACAGCTCATTCCTCGAGGTGGCCTACCTCCTCTTCAATGGATCGCTCCCCAACACCGCCGAGCTCGAGGCGTGGCGCAGCCGCGTGCTGGGGCACACCCTCATCAACGAAGAGATGAAGCGCTTCTTCGATGCGTTCCCCAGGGAAGCCCATCCCATGGCGATCCTTTCCTCGGCGACAAGCGCGCTGTCGACCTTCTATCAGGCACACCTCGACCCACTCGACCCCGAGGCTGTGGATGAGAGTGCCATGCGGCTCATCGCCAAGCTCCCGACCATCGCTTCCTGGGCCTACAAGAAGTCGATCGGGCAGCCGTACGTCTACCCCAACAACGAGTACGGATACACCACCAACTTCCTCCACATGATGTTCGCAACGCCCACCGAGCAATTCGAGATCGATCCCGTCATCGCCAAGGCGCTCGACGTGCTGCTCATCCTGCATGCCGATCACGGTCAGAACTGCTCAACGTCGACGGTCCGGCTCACCGGGTCCAGTCAGGCCAACTTGTTCGCGTCCGTCGCCGCCGGCATGAACGCCCTGTGGGGTCCGCTGCATGGAGGAGCCAACCAAGCCGTGGTGGAGATGCTGCAGTCGATGCACGAAGGCGGAGGCGACATCGCCAGCTATGTCAATCGGGCCAAAGATCGCGACGACCCCTATCGGCTCTGGGGCTTCGGGCATCGCGTCTATAAGAATTACGACCCGCGTGCCAAGATCCTCAAGGGCTTTGCTCACGACGTTCTGTCTCGATCGGGCAAGAACGATCCGTTGATGGACATCGCCCTGCAGCTCGAGGAGATCGCGCTGAGCGACGACTACTTCATCGAACGCAACCTCTACCCCAACGTTGACTTCTACTCCGGCGTGATGTTCCGGGCCCTCGGATTTCCCTCGCGCATGTTCACCGTGCTGTTCTCGATCGGCCGGCTCCCAGGCTGGATCGCCCAGTGGGGAGAGATGATGGCCGACCCGACAACGCGTATCGGGAGACCTCGTCAGATCTACATCGGCGAGCAGTCCAGGGACTACCTACCCGTCGACGAGCGTTAACCGAGCCTTCACGCTGTCACACACCTCCCCCTTCAGCGGGAGGTGGCCGAGCGAAGCGAGGTAGCAGGCAGCGTCGTCCGACGGACGACTCGACGGAGATGCTCGTTGAGTCCGAGTAGGACTCGAAAGGAGTCGACGGTCGCCAGACGCAGACGGACCGAATAGGGGGTCGAACTGTGGGTATTGGCTATCGCCAGACGGTCAGGAGGCTCGTGCCCGCGACCAGCCGCCTTCCCAACGCCTAGCCCTGCGGGACTTCCTCGGTGTAGACGTCGATAACGTCGCCAGATAGCGGGGAGACTCTGACCAAGCCCCTATGACTCGGCGGATCATCGTCGGAGAACACCAACAGATGCCACACCGGTTTCGCCCGCCAGCCCCCAAAGGCCAGCTGTGCAGAAGCGTGACCGACGCCGAAGGGAACAGCCCGGTTGGCGATCTCGAGCGCTTGTCCCTCGCGAACCTCGAGGTCCCAGGCAGAAGCCAGATGGAAGGCCCCGATGAGTCCAAGGCCGACAACAACGGCCCAAAACGCGGCAGGCAGGCCGAGGAGGATTCCGACGGCTGTGATACCGGCACCGCCCAGATAGAACATGCCGGCGGAGCGCCGCCGCCGGGGACTCGGAACCGAGTAATCACCGATGTCGAGCGAGTCGAGATCGTCGGGGACTCTCTCGCTGTCGGCAACGTCACGCGGAATGTCAACCATCAGTCGACCATACCCGAGGTCTCGAACACCTCACCGACGGCCTGCTCATCAACAGCGGCCTCTCCTCGACGCGAGTGCCAGCGATCCCACAGGATCAGCAGGCTGGGGAGCACAAGTACTGCCGCCACCAACGCCAGAGCTATGGCATAGACCGTCACCAGACCGAGCTGTTGGAAGGGCTTGAGAGAGGACGTCGTCAGGATTCCGAACCCGGCGACCGTCGTGAACGCCGAGCCGGCAAGAGCTCCCCCGGTATGAGTCATCGTCGAGCGAATGGCCTCCTCCGGCGTGTCAAAGCGAAGACGGTCTTCTTGGTAACGGTGGGTGATGTGGATCGTGTAAGGAACCCCGATTCCGATGGCGATGGCGGCGATCATCGCCGTTACCGGATTGAAGGAGATTCCCGTGAGAGACATCATTCCGAACACCCAGAGAACTACCAAGGCCACCGGTGCGATGGTGATCACGCCGAGGAACGGCCGTCGGGACTCGACGAAGAACGTCAGCACGAGAAGGGCCATAGCCGCCAGCAGGGTGATCCCCAGCGAAGACACCTGGGAGGCTTGCAGCGCGTCGATGACGCCGTTAGCGATGATGTTCTCGTTGGTGGGAACAGCCGTCACGCCGGCCAACGAGGAGACTGGCTCGAAGTCGCTGCTCAAGTTGTCGGCGAGGGAGTCGGCGCCGGATTCGCCTGCTTGGGTTGAGACACCAACGTTCACGTAGCGATAGCTGCCATCATCGTCCACCGTGATGACTCGCCGCATCGCCTCCGGTTGAACAGTCGAGGCGGAGTCGTAAAGGGCGACAACGTCGGTTCCCGGAGACACCGTTAAGTCCGGTTGCAGCCCGGCCGCCGTCGCTTGGCTGGCGAATGCCGCGTCGTACGCCTCAGCCAACCCGCCCTGGTCCGGAGGCGTCACCAGCCGGCCGAGCACCGAGACCGGCGATTGCACCGCGGCGTTGTCGCCAAAGGCCAGTACGTCCGGCGTGTCCTGAAGGTTGGAGGTAGCGAGCACCATGGCGTTGTGAACCTCGGGGGTGGCAACATCGCCTTCGATGAGCACATTCGTGGTCTCCCCGAGACCCCCTCCGAACTCGGAGGTCAGCGTGTCAAACGTCTCGAGGAGCGGTGCGCCCTCCGGAAGGAAGTCGGTGAAGCTGAACGTCGTGCTCAGATTGAGCATGCCCCACAGCCCAAGCCCACCGAGGCTCAGAGCCAGGGTGAGCATGACCCCAGGCAGCCTCTCGGCGAACACCGCGGACCGGCCGAGGAGCCTGGGGAGCATCCGCTCGCTGGAGTGGCCCATGGCCTCGACCGGCAGGGCTCCCGCCCGCTGCGCGCGCCTGTCGAGCAGCACGCGTATCGCGGGGACGAACGTGAGCATCAAGACGAAGGCCGAGCCAATGCCGACCGCCGCCAGAATCCCGAAGTCGGCGAGTGCCGTCACCGGGTTGAACACGTTCGTGAGAAACCCGACGGCAGTGGTCACGGTGGCAAGCACCAGCGCCACTCCAACCGTGCGCGTCGCTCTAGTGGCTGCAGCGTCCACTGTCAGCCCTGACCCAAGCTCCTCGCGATAGCGCGCCGTCAGGTGGATGGCGTAGTCAACGCCAAGGCCGATAAGGAGTATGGGGATGATCTGGAGGAGCTCGGAGAACTTGCCAATGAGGCCCAGGTACTTCGGGCCGAGCAGAACGCCGATCCCGTTCATCCAGACAATCGACATGACGATGACCCCCAGGGCCAGCAGCACGTCCGCCGTGGCTCTCCGCAGGGCCGCCCGCCGGGTCATGCGCCCCTTGGGATGGATCCAGAAGACGAATCCCAGAATGGCGAGGATGATGGCGAACGCCGTGCCGAACAGCCTCCCGATCTCGCGCTCGAACTCGGAGGTGTCGGCGAACAGCAGCGCGAAGCTGAATGCCTGCGCGGCGACATCACCATCGATGCTGGCGTCTATGGCATCCGACATGTCGACTTCGATGGCCTGCAGCTCAATGCCGTCAGGATCGTCTTCGAGAAGGCCCGTATTGAGGAGAACGACCATTAGCCCAGCCGACGAGCGAACTGTCGTCAAGTCCGTGTCGGTCGCCGACAGGCTCGACACGATCTGGCCCCGCTGTTCTTCGCTGAGTTGCGCGAGACCCGTCGTGAACGCCGATTTCACGTCGGCATCCGTCGCCACGGCGGGAGCGATCCCCTGGGCCGCCAGAACGGCTGCCGCTGGATCCAAGAACCCCTGGATGTCGCCGCCGGGAAGATCGGAGAACAGTTCCGTCGCCCGGCTCCCTCCGACGGCATCGCTGACAGCGAGGTAGGCCCGGAAGACCTCCGCCGTCATCACATCGCCTCCGGCTGACTGGAACACAACCTGAACGGGAGCAACTGTGCTGGTGTCGAACAGCTCGGCGACTAGCTCGCCGGCAAGGAACTCGTCAGAGTCCGGAGAGAAGCCCTCGTTTCCAGTGGCCTGCTCTTGTTGCGAGACGAACGCGCCGAACACCACGGTCAGGGCTAATGCGCCGATGAGAACGATGACCGGAAAGCGCTCGACCATCGCGGCGAGCGAATTGACGAGCCTTTTCACGGATCCTCCGACGGCGCAGCGAGCCGGAAGCCTACGACGGGCAAGGCCCGAATCAACCTCAGCGCGGCGGGGCGACCAGTCGACTCAGCTCGGCGACGACCTCGTCAACCGCGATGCCACGACGGTCGTCGTCTTCGCCGCGTAGCCTGATACCAACGGTGTCTGCAGCAACGTCGTCGTCGCCAACGACAAGCACGGCCGGGTGGTGATTGATGACGGCCCTGCGGATCTTCTCTCCGACAGTGTCGTCGACGCCGTCGACCTCGACCCTGATGCCGTTCGCTTCCAGCTTGGCGGCTACCTCGTTGGCGTAGTCGTTGTGCCTGTCCGCGACCGGTACCACGGTCACCTGCACCGGAGACAACCAGGGTGGGAAAGCGCCGGCATAGTGCTCGGTGAGAACGCCCACGAACCGCTCGATCGTTCCCATGAGGGCACGGTGCACCATGACCGGGCGTTCGCGAGTGTTCTCCGAGCTGGCGTACTCGAGATCGAAGTTCATCGGCTGAACGAAGTCAACTTGCAGTGTCGAGATCTGCCAGCGGCGACCGATGGCGTCGCGGATGTGGACGTCGATCTTCGGCCCATAGAAGGCAGCATCGCCGGCAGCGTGCTCATAGCCGATGCCTGCCTTATCCAGGGCGTCGGCAAGAGCCTGCTCGGCCTTGTCCCACAGCGCCGGATCTCCCATCATCTTGTCCGGATCGCGGGTGGATAGGTCTGCCTCGAAGTCCTCGAAGCCGAAATCGCGCAGCACCATCAGCGTGAATTCGAGGAGGCCGGCCAGCTCGTCTGCCAGCTGAGACTCCGTGATGAAGATGTGGCTGTCGTCCATGGTCATGCCGCGCACGCGCAACAAGCCGTGTACGACGCCGGACCGCTCGTTTCTGTAGACGGCACCAAGCTCGAAGAGGCGGAGCGGCAGCTCGCGATAGCTGCGACCCTTGGTCTTGTAGATCAATATGTGGAAGGGGCAGTTCATCGGCTTCACGAAGTAGCGGTGGCCATGCTCCAGAACCATCTCCGGGAACATGCCCTCCTCGTAGAACTGAAGGTGGCCTGAGGTCTCCCACAGGTTCGCCTTGGCGACGTGCGGGGTGAACACGATCTCGTAGTCGTGCCTCTGATGGGTGCGGCGGCTGTAGTCCTCGATGGTTGAGCGGAGAATGCCACCCTTGGGATGCCACAGTGCCAGCCCGGAACCAAGCTCGCTCGGGAACGAGAAGAGGTCGAGTTCGGGACCCAGTCGACGATGGTCGCGCTGGGCTGCTTCCTCGAGGCGGTCGAGATGGGCGGCGAGAGCCTTGGAGTCCTCCCACGCTGTTCCATAGATCCTTTGCAGCTGCGGGCGCTTCTCGTCGCCGCGCCAGTAGGCACCGGCCGATCGGGTCAACTTGACCGCTGCGACTCGGCCCGTTGAGGGAACATGGGGGCCGCGGCACAGATCGACGAAACCGTTGTTGCGATAGAGCGTGATGACATCGCCACCCGCTCCTTCCGCCTCATCGACGGCCTCGATGATCTCCATCTTGAACGGCTGATCCGCGAAGAGCTCAAGCGCCTCCGTCTTCGACACCTCGTCGCGCACGAAGGGTTGATCCGTCTCGATGATCTCGGCCATCCGGATCTCGATGGCATCGAGATCCTCTGGGGTGAAAGGCCGGCCGACATCGAAGTCGTAATAGAAGCCGTCGGTGATGGCCGGACCGATGGCGAAGCTGGCGCCCTGGAATAGGTCAAGAACCGCCTGGGCGAGAACGTGGGCTGACGAGTGACGCAGGACTGATCGGCCATCGTCGCTGTTTGCCAGAATCACCTCGAAGACGCCGCCCCAGGTCAGAGGGCGACCGAGATCCAGGATCTCGCCATCCAGTTTGACCGCAACGGCGGCCGATGCGAGGCGCGGCCCTATCGACTCGGCAACGGCAAGACCGGTAGTCCCGTCATCGAAGTTGTGGTTGGAACCGTCGGGGTAGGTCAGTTCGATCATGAAGCGGCAGGTTACCGGGCGCCTCAACCTGACCACGGAGCGTCCCGCGGGCCAATACACTGCATGGGTATGGACGTAAACGAGCTGGTGGCGAAGATCGCCAAGGGCGGGCGGGTGCAGGAGCTGTCGTCCGGCAGCGATCGCGCTGTTGGATCCAACCGCACCTTCCGTCTCTGGACCGACAACAGCACTCGCATCCTCAAGGCCTACGGGTCGGCGAGTCGCGAACGCCGGGAACGCCATGCCCTCCAGGTTCTCAAGGATGCCGAGGGGCTACCCAAGGTGCTCGATAGGGGCGCCGATGGCGAGTTGCACTGGGCAGTATTCCAGGATGCCGGGAGCTGGAGCCTCAACAGCCTTCCTGAGAACCTGTCGCTGGCGAAGCGGGCGGGCACCGTCCTGCGGGCCGTCCACGAGTCTGACGCCTCAGATATGACCAATCTGGCGCGTGGCATAGACCAGGAATGGGTAACGGTCGACTTCATCTCCACCTTCAAGCGGTTGGAGCGCTACCGAGGACGCCTCGAGATCTCAGCCGAGCTGCTCGATGAGGCCCGGGGGGTTCGCCCTCCGTTCGCCTCTCCGCCGCGGGTAGCCCACACCAACCCATCACCGGACAACTTCCTGGTCAATGACTCGGGTGACGTCACTCTCATCAACTGGGAGTGGGCGACGCTGGCTCCCATCGAGTGGGACCTATCGAGGGCACTGTGGCTGCTCAGTCTGGAGTCCGGGCACGCAGCAGCGAGTTCCTTCGCAGAGGGATATGGAGCCGCCATGGATCCGGCCCAGCTCGACCGGTGGACCGTGTACCACGCCGGGATGATGTTGGTCTACGAGTCCGAGAACCGGATCAAGGGTCGCCTCGATGACCTCTCCTATCTCATCGACGAGCTACGACGCGCCGTCACCGGGTCCAAGACGCCAGTCTGATCGGACCTCGTTTCCGTGACCTGAGGCGTGGTCGCGAAATCCACCACTATGACCACCTCGGCTAATACTCTCCGCGCGACCTTGCGAGGAGGAAGAACGTGGTCGAAATGCTCATCACCGGCGGGATCATCGCCACCGCCGCTTTCGTCGTCACGCGCCGGCCCATGCGCGCGGCGGCTGCGGGAGCACTCCCGATCGGTGGCGACCTCCCTTGTCCCTGGTGCCGCGCCGATACCGCCGAGAAGGACGAGAAGTGCCCAGGATGCGGGCAGGTGTTTGGGTAGCCCATAGGCTTCCTCGCCGTGAGCAAGATCGGCCTTGTACTCGGTGGAGGCGGCGTTACCGGAGCCGCCCATCAGATCGCGACACTCCTCGCTATCGAGGCTGCCACTGGCTGGGACGCCGCTGAGGCTGATGTCGTCATCGGTACCTCGGGGGGCGCCGTCGTCTCGGCCATGCTGAGGGGGCCGGGACTCTCCATCGAGACCGTCGTCGGAGATTCCGAGGGCATCCACGACTACTCCGAGCGACTTCGATCCATCGTGTTTCGTCGTGGCTGGCCGCGCCACCTTCGTTCGTGGGCGCGCCACGGCTTGTTGCGGGGCATCCGACATCCCGGACTCAGTTTCGCCTTGGGAGGCCCGGCGCCGTTCCGGGTCGATGGCATCGCCGAGTGGACCGAGTCCGACTTCCAGGGGGCAACACCGTGGCCGACCCGGCCGACGGTCATCGTCGCCTACGACCTCGAGCACGGCCATCGCGTCGCTTTCGGCACGGAGGAAGCACCCGACGCCTCACTGGCCGATGCGGTCGCCGCGTCGTGTGCCGTCCCTCTTGTCTACCAGCCTCACCTCATAGATGGACGCCTCTACCTCGACGGTGGCGTTGCCTCGGGCACAAGCGCCGACCTCATCCTGGGCAACCCCGATCCCCTCGACCTCGTCATCGTCGTCGCACCCATGGCGCTGCCGCACGCCCGCCCCAACCGCCACTTCTACGAGCCCCTCATCGATCGAGCGGGCAGCGCAGCCCTCGAAGAGGAGATCGAGCGCATCGCCGCCATCTGGCCACACTGCGAAACCCTGGTGCTAACGCCGTCGCACCAGGAGCTCGAAGAAATGCGAGCCAACCCGATGTCGCCAGATGGTGCTATCCCGTCGTTCTTCCACACGCTTCGGTCCCTGCGGTCCGGACTAGCGGACCCCGAGGTGTGGAACGTCTTGGAGAGACACCTCCTGCGCCGCGTCGCCTGAAACGCAGTCCCTCCACCGGTCTACCCTCGTCGTCGTGAGCAACCTCGAACTCTTCACGGACGCGACGCGGGCCTGGTTCTCGACCACGTTCGCTGCCCCGACGCCCGCCCAGACGAGCGGATGGACTGCCATCGCCGAGGGCTCGCACACACTCATCCACGCTCCGACCGGGTCAGGGAAGACCCTCGCCGCCTTCTTATGGGGCATCGACCAGCTATTCGCAGATCCGACGACGGAGGAGAGGACGCGTCTCCTCTATGTCTCACCGCTCAAGGCTCTCGCCTACGACATCGAGCGCAACTTGAGAGCGCCACTCGTCGGCATCGCCAACGCCGCCGCACGGGAGGGCGTCTCCCTTCCAGAGATCCGAGTTGGGATGAGGACCGGAGATACCCCACAGCAGGAACGACGCCGTCTGCACACCCATCCGCCTGATGTTCTCATCACGACGCCCGAGTCTCTCTATCTCATGCTCACGTCCAGAGTACGAGAGACGCTGGGGTCCGTGCAGTGGGTCATACTCGACGAGGTCCATGCGGTCGCCGGCACCAAGCGCGGGGTGCACCTCTCCCTTTCCCTCGAGCGCCTCGAGGAGCTCGCCGACGCTCCACAACGCATCGGGCTTTCCGCAACGCAACGCCCCCTCTCCGAGATAGCCCGATTCATCGGTGGTGGTGTCACCACCGATGAAGCCTGGGAGCCGCGCCCTGTCGTCATCGTCGACTCCCCCAAGGACAAAGAGCTCGACGTCGAGGTGGTGGTCCCCGTTGGTGATATGACGGATCCCGCTGCCGGACGGTCAACACCCGGGGAGCCCGCTGCCAGATCGATCTGGCCAACGATGTACGACAAACTCCTCGAGCTCATAAACGCCAACAGGTCGACGATCGTCTTCGCCAACAGCCGCGGCATCGCAGAACGTATTGCCCGTCAGTTGAACGACCTCGCCGGCGATGAGGTGGCGCGCGCTCATCACGGCTCGGTGTCGAGAGAGCAGCGCCTCGACATCGAAGACAAGCTGAAGCGCGGGGACATCAAGTGCGTCGTCGCAACCTCGACCCTCGAACTTGGCATAGACATGGCTGCGGTCGACATGGTGATCATGGTCGAGACGCCGCCGAGCGTTGCCAGCGCCATGCAGCGCGTCGGCCGGGCCGGTCATCAGGTTGGCGCCCCCAGCAGGGCCCGCCTCTTCCCCAAGCATCGCAATGACCTTCTCGAGGCGGCGGTCGTCGTCGACCGCATGTACGCGGGCGCTATCGAGTCGACGACCGTCCCGCGTAATCCGCTCGATGTTCTCGCCCAACAGATCGTGGCGGCGGTGGCGATGGACCCCTGGGATGTCGACGACCTCTTCGATCTGGTGCGAAGAGCAGCCCCCTACTCCGAGCTGGGGCGGGGGCCGTACGAGGCGACGCTCGACATGCTCTCCGGGCGCTACCCGTCGGACGAGTTCGCCGAGCTGCGCCCTCGTATCACATGGGATCGCATCAACAACACCTTGGCTCCGCGGCCGGGTGCTCACCTGCTTGCCGTAACCAACCCCGGCACCATCCCCGACCGCGGGCTCTATCGAGTCGTGCTCCCCGAGGGAGGAAAGGTGGGAGAACTCGACGAGGAGATGGTCTACGAGTCGAGGCCCGGCGACGTCTTCCTCCTCGGGTCTTCTACCTGGCAGATCACCGAGATCGACCACGACCGAGTCATCGTGGCGCCCGCGCCGGCCGGGTCTTCCCCCCGCCTCCCTTTCTGGCACGGCGACGCTCCCGGTCGTCCCCTCGAACTGGGACAGGCGCTGGGTCAATTCCTGCGCGAGCTGGCCGGCGAGGATCAAGCCAAGGCCGAGCACATCCTCACCAGCCGCTACCGCCTGGACGAGCTGGCCGCCCGCAACCTGGCCGCCTACATCGCCGATGAGAAGGCAGCCACCGGCACTGTTCCCAGCGATCGCACACTGGTCATACAGAGGTTCCGCGACGAGATCGGTGACTGGCGCATGGTCCTCCTGTCGCCGTTGGGAGCCAGGGTTCACGCGCCGTGGGCGCTCGCCGCCTCGCGCAAGATGCGCCTCGAGCACGGCATAGACGCCGATGGCTTGTGGACCGACGACGGCATCATCTTCCGCTTCCCGGATGCGGATGCACCACCCGACACATCGGCGCTGCTGGTGGATGCCGACGAGATCGAGGAGCTTGTCACCGCCGAGGTAGCGGAGAGCACGCTGTTCGCATCGCGCTTTCGTGAGGCTGCGGCTCGGGCCCTGCTGCTGCCGCGCAGGGGTCCAGACAAGCGGACTCCCTTGTGGCTGCAGCGAAGGAAGTCGTCGGACCTGCTGAGCGTGGCGCGCAAGTACGGGTCCTTCCCCATCGTCCTTGAGGCCTACCGAGAGGTTCTCCAGGATCACTTCGACCTCCCCGCCACCAGGTCGGTCCTCGGCGACATCACGGCGCGCCGCATTCGCGTTGTCGATGTCGAGAGCGACCGACCGAGCCCATTCGCGGCGTCGCTGCTCTTCGACTTCATCGCCACCTTCATGTACGAGTACGACTCCCCCGTCGCCGAGAGGAAGGCGACAGCCCTAACGCTCGACAGGGAGCTGTTGGCTGAGCTGCTTGGGGAGCCCGAGTTGCGCTCTCTGCTCGACCCCGACGCCATCGCAAGCGTCGAGCTCGAGCTGCAACGCCTTGCTCCCGAGAGAAGAGCACGCGGCGCCGACGGCATCCACGATCTCCTCCGTCACCTTGGGCCGCTGACTACCGATGAGATCGAGGCGAGGGTCGTGAGTCCGCTCGAGGCTGCCTCCGACCTCGATGCCCTCGTTGGGGCCGGCCGGGCCTTCGAGCTCGGGGCGTTGCCCGGGCGCTGGGCGGCAGCGGAGGATGCCTCGCGCCTGCGCGACGCTTTGGGCGTCGCCATTCCTCAAGGGATACCACTGGAGTTCGCCGACAGCGTGGCCGATCCGCTTGGTGACGTCGTCGGGCGCTATGCCAGGACCCATGCCCCGTTCACAACTTCCGAGGCGGCCGCAGCTCTCGGCCTTGCAGACGCGGTCATCACTACGACCCTCGACAGGCTCACTGCAGAGGGCCGCGTCGTCGTCGGAGCCTTCCGCCCCAACGGCACAGACAAGGAGTGGTGTGAGGTCGAAGTGCTCCGTCGCATCCGGCGCCGCTCACTTGCGGTGCTGCGAAGCGAGGCGGAGGCAGTCCCTGCTGCAGCGCTCGCTCGCTTGGTCCCCCAGTGGCAAGGCGTCGGGTCCAGGGCAAGCGGTGGCCACCGCCTCGTTGAGATCGTCCGCACGTTGCAGGGGGCGTCGATCCCAGCATCGATCCTCGAAGGGGACGTTCTCGCCGGCCGCATGAGCTACTCCCCCGACGAGCTCGACCAGCTTTGCGCGTCCGGTGAGCTGGTGTGGGTGGGGCGCGGCTCCATCGGAGCCAAAGACGGACGCGTGTCGCTGTACCTCCCAGATCAGATCGCCCTCCTCGCTCCCCCGTCCGCCCCCGAATCACCCGAGTCGGCGATCCACACCAAGCTGCGTAGCTACCTCGCCGACCGCGGAGCATCCTTCTTCAGAGATCTGTACACAGCTGCCGGCGGCGGTGACCAGCAGCTCGTCATCGATGCCCTGTGGGACCTGGTCTGGTCGGGAGAGGTGACCAACGACACCTTCGCCCCGGTGAGAGCCTTCCTGTGGGGCAGGGTGCGCAGCACAGGCCGGCGGCTGCGTCTCCCCTCGGCCACGAGTCCGCCTGCAGCCTCGGGTCGCTGGTATCTGGTGTCCGACCTCATCACCACGACCCCGACCGACACCGAAAAGGCCGCGGCCATCGCCAACCAACTGCTCGAGCGCCACGGTATTCTCACAAGGGACGCCGTGCTTTCCGAGGGGGTAGTCGGGGGCTTCTCCGGCCTCTACCCGGTGCTGCGAGCGATGGAAGACGCAGGCAAGGTGCGACGCGGGTACTTCGTCGAGGGCTTGGGAGGCGCTCAGTTCTCGATCCCAGGAGCTCTCGATCGCGTTCGGCGCATCGCCGAGACCGGAACCGTCGTCCTTGCAGCCGCCGATCCCGCCAACCCCTATGGGAATGCCATCGCTTGGCCCGACGGCAATGTTGGCCGGCGGAGTGGCGCCTACGTGATTCTCGTCGAAGGCGCGTTGGCCGCATTCGTCGAGCGGGGCGGCCGTCGCGTCGTGACGTTCTCCACTGACGACGACCAGCTGCGTGCAGTTGCCGGAGCCATCGCCGACCTGGCGCGGCGCAACCTGCGACGGATGGAGCTGGAACTCGTCGACGGGCAGCGGGTTACTGAGAGCCCGCTTGGGAAGCTGCTCACCGAGGCCGGCTTTCGCACTTCCTACAAAGGTCTCGTCCTCAAGGACTAGGCGCCAGCCGTGAGCCTCGAATAGGAACGTCGCCAGGCGCTCTATCGTCCTGCGATGTCGGCCCGACCTCTTACGAACGTTGGCTCACGTCCTGCGGCTTATGGCCCTGCCGAGTGGGGGCTAACGCTCGTCATCGGACTCATCTGGGGGTCTGCCTTCCTGTGGATCGCGATCGGCGTTGACGCTTTGTCGCCGGGGGTGGTAGCCCTTGGTCGAGTCGTTCTCGGCGCCGGCGCCATGTTCACCTTCGGTCGAGCCAGGAAAGCCATCGATCGTGTCGACTGGCCGCGCCTGGCCGCGGTGGCGCTATTCGGTAACGCCGGTCCCGCTCTCCTGTTCGCGGTTGCGGAGACCGAACTCGACTCGGCGGTTGCCGGCATGCTCACCAGCGCCGCTCCCATCGTCAGCCTCGCCATCGCATCGCTCATGTTGCGCCAACTCCCTGGCGCCGCTCAGGCGGTGGGCATCTCCCTTGGGTTCGCAGGCATCGTCCTGATGACGCTGCCGTCGCTCGGAGGTGCCAATGCCGCGCCGACCGGCGTTGCCCTGGTCATCGTTGCCGTGTTCGGCTACGGCATCAGTGGCAACCTGCTGGTTCCGCTGCAACAGCACTACGGCGGCCCGGCCGTCACGATGTGGGCGCTCACCGCGTCTGCCTTCATGTTGATCCCCTTCGGAGTCGCTGGCCTGAGCGACTCCGAGTTCACTCTGGCCTCCGTCGCCGCAGTGGTGATCCTCGGCGTTCTCGGAACTGGCATCGCCAGGTCACTGGCGGCGACCCTGGCAGGCCGGGTCGGCGGCGCCCGCATGTCGATGACTACCTACCTCATACCCATTGTCGCCATCGCCCTCGGGGTCGTCTTTCGCGACGAAACCGTCGACCCGATCGCAATCGTCGGTGTCGTCGTCGTCTTCGTCGGCGCCTACCTGGCCAGCCGGGCGGTGAAGACGTGAACGATGCCTTGGTCGTCTTCATCTACGTCGAGGACCTGGATCGATCATCGGCGTTCTACGGAGACTCCCTGGAACTTCCTCTCGTGCTGGAGCAAGCACACTGTCGCATCTACAGAGTGTCGGCAGGGGCATTCGTCGGAATATGCGAAAGCGGAGACCGACCGACAACGCCCGAAGGTGTGATCATCACCCTCGTTCGAGACGACGTCGACGGCTTCTGCGAGCGGTTGATAGAGCGGGGCATCGAGTTGGAGCAGCTGCCGGCCCACAACGACCGCTTCGCCATCTACCACGCCTTCCTCCGCGACCCCGACGGTTATCTGATTGAGATCCAGCGCTTCGACGACCCGGAGTGGGCCGACGCGGCCGCGACCGATTAGGTGATGAGATGACTGGTTGGAAGGCGGACCCACGAGGAGGCGATCTGTGAGGGCTTTGACGATTGGCTCAGGACTCGCCGTGGCGTTGAGCCTGGTTCTCGTGGCCTGTGGAGACTCCAGCGGCCCCAGCACTTCCATCACCGCCCAGGTAGACGACTTCAAATTCACTCCGACCTCCTGGGCTGTTCCCGCCGGTCAGGAGATCACCATCACGCTGTCGAACACCGGGGCCGTCGAGCACGAGTGGGTTCTTCTCAGGCCCGGCGTTCGCATTACCCGAGAATCCGATCTGCCGGATACCGAGGAAGCGCTCCTCAGCGAGTTCGTCTACTGGGAAACCGAATTGGAAGCGGGCGACTCCAAGACACTGGCTTTCACCGCTCCTGCAGCAGGCAAGTATCAGGTCATCTGCGCCATCGAGGACCACTTCAACGCCGGCATGGAGGCCGAGCTCACGGTCGAGTAGATGGACCCAACAGCTGTGCGGGCGGATGCTCTGGAACCAGATTCCGCCTCGTGGCGTCCTAAGTGCATGAGGATTCACATCTTCGCAACACTTCTTGTCATCGCAATTGTCGGCGCGGCGTGTGGCGACTCTTCCAGCGGCCCCGCGACCGGCCCCTCGTATGAGGTATCGGGCTACGTCCACGCCGGACCGACTTGCCCGGTCATGCAGGATCCACCGGACCCCGCCTGTGATGATCGTGGTGTAGCCGCGGTGTTGCTGGTGATCGACGAGCTAGGCGCCGATGTGGCGACACTTCGCACAAGCTCCGATGGCACGTTCTCGCTGAAAGTGCCGCCCGGTCGCTACTCGGTGGTTCCACAGCCCGTCGAGGGATTGCTGGGCACCGCCGAACCCCTCAGCTTCGAGGTCGTGGCCGCGCCGGTCACCGACCTCGACCTGGCCTACGACACCGGCATCCGCTGATCCACTGCAACGCGGTTCGGCAGTCCCTAGTGGCTCGACCAGAAGTCGAAGAAGATGCTCTCGTCGAACTCGGAACTCAACCGGTGCCCTTCGCCCGGGAACTCCACGTAGAGGGACTCAATGCCGGCCTCCACCAGTCCCTCGTGGATGGCCTTCACGAATGGCAGCCACTCCTCGTCCTCCGACCCGACACCGTTGAAGAACGCCTTTCCGGCGAGATCCTCGCGCCACCTATCGGGCTCGACGAGGAAGAACTCGCCGGGGGCGCCCAGGGCGGTGGCGAATAGATCAGGCCGCCGCAACATCAAGCCAAATGCGATCTGCCCGCCCCGGGAGTAGCCGGCAATGTGGAACTGCGAAGGATCGCCGCCGTGACACGCCAGCACCTCCTCGACAATCGCCAGAACCCGGTTCTCGTCGTCGTAGAGATCGAAACCAGTCGCGTATGGGATCACCACTCGGAAGTCGTCGACTCCCTCGCCCTGAGACAGATAGCTCGCCCAAACTCGTTCTGCGGCGTTGCGGCTGCCGGTGCTGCCGCCGGGAAGGAACATGATCGTCGCAGTGTCGGTGCTGGCCTCGGCGGGATGGTGAAGGAAGTAGGGACGAGCGGGGCTCCGAGCGTCGAGCAACGGACCTGCAGGCGTCACCTCGCAGCCTTCCTTCGCCGCGACCGAGTCGGCAACGGCCTCCGTCGAGGTTGTTGGAGGGGTGGTCACTACCTGGGTTGTGGCTGGAACTTGAGTTGTCGTTGGCGCTTGAGTCGGCGTCGGCGTTCGCGTTGTGGTCGTCGACGCGACCTCGCTGGTGCTGTCGCACCCTGCGATCAAAGCTGCCATAACGACGGCCCCAGCCAAGACTCGACGATTGTTCACGTGTCAGACGCTACTAAGGACGCCTGAAGAATTCGGCAGGCGACGGGTGGTTGCGATCTCGTCCATCACTTCTTCGTTGGCGAGCGGGGTGATGTCCCCGAGCTCTCTTCTCAACGATGTCCTTGAGGGTCCAGCCGGTGACGTTCACCACCGCGGTGAACAGCAAGCACCCAAAGCAAGGGCATCCCGTTGGCGCACTACGGTGATTGGCCGCTCCCGTCCCCCGCGTCCTCAGTCCGCTGGGGATGGATGCGGCGGCTTGTTCCCACGAGCGACTCGCCGGTGCCGGATCCATACCGAACCTGGATCATTTCGGCCAGTATCGAGATCGCCGTCTCTCCCGGTTGTTCCGCTCCGATGTCGAGGCCGACTGGCCCGTGGATGCGGCTGATTTGGTCGTCGCGATAGCCCATGGCTTCGAGCTTTTCGACCCGCTTCGCACAGGTCCGTCGCGAACCCATTGCCCCGATGTACTTGGCCGGGCTTTCCAGGACCCATGGAAGCACGGGATCCTCGAATCGGGCGTCGTGACTGAGCAGAACCACATAGGTTCGGCGATCCAGCTCGACCTTGTCCTTCAGGTCGTTGGGCCACCCAACCAGCACACGATCTGCTTCGGGGAACCGCTCCTCGGTCGTGAAGGCAGCACGAGCGTCACTGATCGTGACGTGGAACCCCAGCAGCCGCGCCATCGTCGACAACGGCTGGGCGACATGGACCGCCCCGAAGACGACGAGATGCGGAGGCGGCGCCACGGTCTCGATGAACACCTCCGTGCCGCCGTAGGCAAGGGTGCGGTTCTGTTCATGTTCCATGAGCGCCTTGGCGTCGGCCAGGACATCCGCCGCCACCTCGGAAGGCAATTCGCCTGCCACGTACCCTGCGTCGTAGTCGATGACAGCCTTGGCGCCGATGTACTGACCCTCGACCACGGTGGCCACCGCACCGAGCCGCTCGTCGGCTACCAGCCTCTCGATCGCTTCCGCCACCACTGTTCGATCAGCACCTGGATCGTTCCGCCGCAGGCCAGACCAACCTCGAATGCCTCACCATCGGCGATCCCGTACGTGACGAGACGAGGTTCGCCGGCTTCAATGACCTGCTGGGCATGCAGGAACACGTCGTTCTCAACACAGCCGCCCGACACTGAGCCCTCCATATCGCCCGCCGACGAAACGAGGAACTTGGCGCCTTCGGGGCGCGGCGCCGAGCCCTGGACGCGGACAACGGTGGCTACCGCCACATCCTTCCCTTCAGATTTCCACCGCGCGTACGTCTCGAGAGCGTCCTTCATCTCCGCACCAGCTCCTTGCGTTTGGGGACGGACTCTAGAAGTCGAACGACGGCAGAGAGGTCGACCAGGTTGCCGACCGGCAAGAAGTCGTCGACAAAGGGAAGCACCGCCCGCATGCCTCGTGTCTGCGGCTCGAATCCAGTCCTGCCGGCGAGCGGATTGAGCCACACCACCCGGTGGACACTGCGAGCGAACGTGGCGAACTCCTTGCGCAGCGTGGTGGGATCTCCGCGATCCCAGCCGTCGGAGATCACCACCGCCACCGGTCCTCCTCGGGTGATTCGACGACCCCAGGTGCGGTTGAATTCTGCGAAAGCCTCGCCGATGAGCGTCCCACCCGACCAGTCGTGGACGGCTCGACCCACCTGCGTCAATGCCACCCGCGGATCGCGATGGCGAAGCTCTCTCGTGATGTGGGACAGACCGGTGGAGAACACGAAGGCTTCCACTCTTCCCAGCCGGCCCCTGGCAGCGTGCACGAAATACAAGAGCATTTCTGTATAGCGCTCCATCGACCCGCTCACGTCTGCGATCACCAACAGCGGACGGCGGCGCAGCTTGGGAGTACTCATAGCCAGTGGCATGAGATCGCGGACCGGCCCCGTCATCTGCCGTAACGTCCTCCGCAAGTCCGGCCTACTCCCTTTGGACGAAGGCGTCCATCGCCTGCTGAGCGCAGTTGCCGGCTTCCACACCATCCGGGCGATCAGCCGCTGCACCTCAGCATGCTCAGCCTCGCTCAGGTCCGAGAAGTCCCGAGTTGCCAGACGCTCGACGGCGCTGGCACCCATTTGGTCGGCCACGTCCGAGACATCATGATCACCAAGGTCGGCCTTCACGGTGGTCGGAGCGACAACTTGCACTCGAGGACCACGCGGATGCACCTTTAGCTCGATCGGCTCGATCGGCGTAAGCGGGTGCTGGCCGGTTCCGAAGAAGAGGTCAAATGCGGCATCGAATATGGGGATGTCCTCGGGTCGGGACACGGTGACCGCCTGGAACGCGAAGTAGGCGTCGTCCTTGTCCTCTAGCCCTACTGCACGGGCGGCTTCGATGAGATCGATCGTCGTGCTCGGAACTGCTCGAAGCCCTTGGGCGCGCAGGTAGCGCGTGAAGTGAACGAGGTTGTGGGTGAGAGGCTCTGCCATCACCCGACAGAGGGGAGGAGCTGCTCGACCCCTCCGGCCCGGAGTCGCTCGATGTCCTCCTGATACTTCAGAATCACGCCCAGCGTGTCGTCCGCTACCTCCGGAGAAAGGCGCGCTGCGCCCAGCACAGCCAGGGCCGCCGCCCAGTCGAGCGTCTCGGCAACGCCCGGGGGCTTGAAGAGATCCATGGAGCGGAGCTTCTCCATCGCACCGGCCAGGTCGGCGGCAAGCTCTTGGGGCACGTCAGGAATCTTGAGGAGCACGATCTCGACTTCGCGTTCAAAATTGGGATAGTCGATCCAGTGGTAGATGCAGCGGCGCTTCAAGGCGTCGTGGATCTCGCGGGTCCGGTTGGAGGTCAAGATCACTACAGGAGGGCGATCCGCCGCGATCGTCCCGATCTCGGGAATCGTGACCTGGAAGTCGCTCAGCATCTCGAGGAGGTAGGCCTCGAACTCCTCGTCGGCCCGGTCGAGCTCATCGATCAGCAGCACAGGCCGCTCGCCCTTGGCCGTCGCCTCCACGGCTTGCAGCAGCGGTCGCGCCACCAGATATTCGCGACTCATGATGTCGTCGACCCCTGCTTGCGCGCCTTCGCCTCTGGCCTCGATCAGGCGGATGGCCAGCATCTGACGGGCGTAATCCCACTCGTATACGGCGTGACCAACGTCGAGCCCCTCGTAGCACTGCAGCCGGATGAGTGGGGTGTCGAGGATGGAGGCGAGCACCTTTGCCACCTCGGTCTTGCCGACGCCGGCCTCCCCTTCGAGGAAGAGAGGCTTGCCCAGCTGCAGGGCGAGGTGCACCGCAACGCCCAACGATCGCTCCGCTACGTAGCGCTGATCCGCCAGGCCCTGGAGTACCTCATCGACGTTATTCATTGCACCCGCAACCTAATCGGAGTCGCGCGTCCAGCCGAGCGGTTGCCCGCCCAGCTTGATGCGATCCCGATCAGGCAGAGCTGTCGCCGAATGCCTCACTCAGAGCGCGCTTTGTCAGCACCGAGGCCAGATGAACCCGAAACTCACCGGAGGCATACAGATCTCCAATCGGGTTGGCCAGGTCACCTGCGACCGCTGCGGCGGCGGCTGCGATGGTCTCGTCGGTGGGCGTCTGCCCCACCAGCGCCGCTTCGGCAGCGCTGGCTCGCTCAGGTTTGCCCGTCACGCCTCCCACACCGATGGCGGCCGCGGTGCACGACCCACCGTCCACCGTCACGATGGCGGCGACGCCGACCACGGCGTAGCTCGACGCTGGGTGGCGGTGCTTCATGTAGGCGCCGCTTTGTCCCGCTTCCATCACAGGCACCTCAACCGCCGTCACCAGCTCCCCGATTTCTAAGCTGGTGGTGAAGAGACCGACAAAGAAGTCGTCGGCAGCAATGGCACGCTCGCTGCCGCCGGCACCTGTCACGTGGACTGTCGCGCCGAGGGCTCGCATCAGCGCGGGGTAATCGGCCGCCGGATCGGCATGAGAGAGGCTTCCGCCAATGGTCCCTCGATTGCGCACCTGTGGATCCCCGATGTGCGATGCCGTGTCCGCCAGCACCGGACAGTCTGACTTGGCGACATCCGAGGCCGCAACAGCCGCATGGGTTGTGAGTGCCCCGATCTTCAGCGAACCTCCGTTCCGGCTGATGCCGCGCAGGTCTGGAATCTGGGCCAGATCAACGAGCGCAGCCGGGTTGGCAACCCGCAGCTTCATTGCCGGGAGGAGGCTGTGGCCTCCTGCGATCGGTCGGGCCCCATCGACGCTGGTCAGGAGATCAACCGCCTCACTCAGCGTTTCAGGCCTGTAGTAGTCAAACGGTGCAGTTTGCATCACTTACCTCCCTTCGAGGCGTCGCCGATAGCTCGCCACACCCGCTCCGGGGTGAGCGGCATATCGATCTGCTGTACTCCGAGCGGAGCCAAGGCATCCATGACCGCGTTGTACACGGTCGGGGTCGACGCAATCGTTCCGGTCTCGCCGACACCCTTGACGCCGAGCGGGTTCACATCCGTCGGCGTCTCGGTCTTGCCGAGTTCGAACTTGGGAAGGAAGTCCGCCTTGGGGATGGCGTAGTCCATCAACGACCCCGACAGCAGGTTGCCCTGATCGTCGTAGTGGGCGCCTTCCCACAGAGCCTGTGCCGCGCCCTGGGCGATGCCGCCCTGGATCTGACCTTCCACGATCATCGGGTTGATGATCGGCCCGCAGTCGTCGACGGCTATGTAGCGCTGGAAATCGATCTCTCCAGTCTCCGGATCGACTTCCACCTGGGCGATGTGGGTCCCAAACGGGTAAACGAAGTTGGACGGGTCGAAGAACGCGGTCGCTTCGAAGCCGGGCTCAACTCCATCGGGCATGCTCCAGGCGGTGTTGGCAGCCAGTGCAATGTCCTGAATGGTTTTGCCTTGCTCTGGTGAGCCCTTTACCGAGAACAGACCGTCAGCGAACTCGACGTCCTCTTCGGCGGCTTCGAGCAGGTGGGCGGCGATCTTGGTGCCCTTTTCCTTCAGCTGCTCGATGGCGCCCATTATCGCTCCGCTCGCTACCGGGGTGGTACGGCTGCCGTAGCTGCCCCAACCCATGGGCGTGAGCGCCGTGTCACTGTGAACAACGTCGACATCCTCAACCATGACGCCGAGCTGGTCGGCCACAATCTGAGCAAAGGTCGTTTCCTCCCCTTGACCGTGAGGGCTGACCCCCACCATCAGCTGGACCTTGCCGGTGGGATGGAAACGCACGATGGCGCTCTCCCACAAACCGCCGCCGAACCCCACCGCGCCCGCCACTTCGGACGGACCGAGGCCGCATATTTCGGCGTAGGTGGTAACGCCAATTCCGACGAGCCGACCCTTGGCTCTTGCCGCAGTCTGTTGTTTTCGTGCCTCCTCGTAGCCGTACATCTCGAGAGCTTGGTCGAGGGCCGGCTCGTAGTTCCCCGTGTCGTAGATGAGCCCAGTCGCCACCTCATGACCATCGGTGAATGGCTCTATGAGGTTCTTTCGTCTCAGCTCGACGGGATCCATCGAGAGCTCATTGGCCAACAGATCCATCATGCGCTCGACCATGAATGTGGCTTCTGGTCTCCCCGCCCCGCGATAAGCGGAGACCGGCGTGGTATTGGTGAACACCCCGTACACGTCTTCATGGATCGCGGGGATGTTGTAAGCACCGGACAACATCAGCCCATGGAGGATTGTGGGCACACCGGTGGAGGCCGTAGACAGGTAAGCCCCCAGGTTCGCCCACGTCTGAGCCCTCAACCCTAGGACGGTGCCGTCGCTCTTGGCAGCGAGCTCCACGTCGGCGATGTGGTCGCGTCCATGGATAGTGCCGAGGAAGTTCTCCGAGCGCGTCTCGGTCCACTTGACCGGTCGGCCAACCTGGCGGGCAGCGAACACGGACATGTTCTCTTCCGGGTAGTTAGCAAGTTTCGATCCAAAGCCGCCGCCTACATCGGGAGCGATGACGCGGATCTTGTGCTCGGGCACCGGGGTGGTCAGCGACAGCAGGAAACGGGTGATGTGGGGTATCTGGCTGGTGCTCCACATCGTCACCTCACCCATCGCCGAGTCCCACCGCGCCAGAACAGCTCGCGGTTCCATCGCAGTCGGGATCAGCCGCTGATTGACGATGGTCTCTCCGACCACCACATCGGCCTGCTCGAAGGCGGCGTCGACCTCGCCGCCGCTGACTGTCCAGTGGAAGCACTGGTTGTTCTCTACATCGTCGTGCACGAGCGGAGCGTCGTCCTGCGTGGCGTCCCGACCGTTCACAACCACGTCCAGTGTGTCGTAGGTCACATCTATCGCGTACGAAGCATCGCGCGCCTGCGCCTCGGTTTCCGCGATAACGATGGCCACCGCATCTCCTACAAATCGAACCGTGCCGATGGCGATCGGCGGGTAGGCGGGTGTTTTGGTATCCGAATCGGGAACGACCCAGGCACACGGCATGGCACCGAATCCGGCATCATCCATGTCCTGGCCGTTGAAGACGCCAACCACGCCGGGCATCCCCAGTGCCTCGCTGGCATCGAAACCAGTGATGTCGGCGTGGGCGTATGGAGATCGCAGCACCACCATGTGGGCCATTCCGGGCTGGGTGAGATTGTCGGTGTACCGGCCCTGCCCGGTTATGAACCGGGCATCTTCCAATCGCCGGACGGACGAGCCGAACGCTCGTTGTGTGGTGGTCATGCTCCGCTCCTCTCCCGAGCGCGTCGCTCGGCCTCTCGAAGAGTGATCTTGTGCTCGGCCGGTTCCATCTCCCAGGGACTATGAGGGTCGAACTGGCGGGCCCCCTCAGCCACGGCCCGCACAACGTTCTCATATCCGGTGCAGCGGCATAGGTTGCCTTCGAGTCCGTGCCGGATGTCGTCTTCGGAGATGTCCGGATGAGACTCGACCAGCTTGACAGCAGTCATGATCATCCCGGGCGTGCAGAAGCCGCACTGCAACCCGTGCTTATCGGTGAACGCTTGCTGCATGGCGTGCAACTCGCCGTCGCTCGCCAAGCTTTCGATAGTCGCGATCGAGGCACCGTCGGCCTGCACTGCTAGCACCGTGCATGACTTGACGGCCGCCCCATTCATATGGACTGTGCACGAACCGCACTGTGTGGTATCACATCCCACGTTGGTGCCAGTTAGACCGAGATCCTCCCGAATGAAGTCGACCAGGAACGTGCGCGCCTCGATATCACGCTCGTAACTCTTGCCATTGACCTTGATAGATACTTCCACGCCTCTCCTCTCTGATGACTCGATTGCAGATGCTGGCGGCGGTCTACGGGGGAGAGCGGGGGACGGTGACAACGAAGTCGAAGGGGGCAACACAAACAGTGGGTTGTGCCATCGTCGCCTCCCAGGGGTCCTTGGTCGACACTAGCCACCCTGCTCCCTGGGTGCGAGAAGCCGGCGGGTCCCCCACCGTTGCTCTAGCGTGGGATCGGTTATCAAGGAGCGACAGTGGCCGGTGTGCTGGTATTCGACGTTAACGAAACGCTGCTCGACCTGCGGGCGCTCGATCCGCTCTTCCAGCGTATGTTTGGCGATGTCGGTGTGCGCCGGCAGTGGTTCGGCTTGGTACTGCGCAACGCGCTCAGCTTGACGATCATCGGGGAACACCAGGATTTCGTTTCCGTCGGTACAGCCTCGCTACAAATGATGGCGGAGCAGCACCAGGTGTCATTGACTGCTGACGACCTGGCCGCCATGGCTGCGGCGATGACCAGCCTGCCTGCTCACGAAGACGTCGCTACCAACCTGGATCGGCTCGAGAACGCGGGGTTTCGGATGGCCGCCCTCACGAACTCCCCGCAAGAGGCGGCCGAAAACCAGCTCACAAGCGCCAGGATCGCCCACTACTTCGAACGGATCATGTCTGTCACTCCGACGGCCCACTTCAAGCCAGCCCCCGCGGTGTACCTCATGGCAGCAGCCGAGCTGGGAGTTGAGCCGTCGGCAATGACCATGGTGGCGGCCCACGATTGGGATGTTGCCGGTGCCATGAGCGTCGGCTGCCGTGGTGCCTACATCATGCGGCCCGGCATGGTGCGTAACCCGCTGTTCCCACAGCCGGACATCACTGGACCGGACTTCGAGCGCGTAACCGACCTGCTGCTGGCGCAGGCCTAGGCCGTCACACCGTCACCTCCAACGGGTCGTTATCGTCGAGATCACGAAGGGGCCAACGGTGCGATTGAGTAACACGTTCGAGGTAAAGCGGCCAGTCGATGCCGTGTGGACCGCGTTCGCTGATGTTCCATCGGTCACACAGTGCCTCCCCGGCGCTGAGCTCATTGCTGACCATGGCGACGGTACCTACGAAGGTTCCGTCCAAATCAAGCTGGGTCCGATGGCTGCCAAATTCGAGGGTGACGCCACGGTGACCCGCGACAACGCAGCTCGGAGGGGCCACATCGCGGGAAAGGGCGTCGACCGCAGTGGCGGCAACCGCGGTCAGGTAGAGGTCGACTATGCGGTGACGGCCATCGACAGTGGGTCCTCGGTGACGGTGGACGCCGACATATCACTGTCGGGAGCCATCGCCCAGTTCGGACGAAGCGGTCTGGTCGAAGAGATCACCAAGCGACTCATCAACGAATTCGTGGAGTGCCTAGAGGCCAAGATGTCGGCGGAGACCGTCGAGGAAGCTGACGCCATTGAAGCCGGAGACGTAAAGGGCCTCTCTCTCTTCCTCAGCGGCCTGTTGAGCTGGATAGGCAAGTTCTTCAAGCGGCTGTTGGGACGAGGCGACTAAGGAACTCCGGCGCTGCCTGGTCTCGACACCAGTAGGTTGTCTGGAGGGACAAGCGGAGGACACGCGATGAGCAAGCTCGTAGATGTCGGTCAGTTGCCAGCCGTCGGCGAGGTTCCTGACCAGATGCACGCCCAAGTCATACGACAGGAGCGGTTCGGTGATCCCAACTCTGCTTTCCAGCCGGAGGTCGTCGACGTTCCGGAACTAGGTCCGGATGATGTCCTCATTGGAGTCATGGCAGCGGGCATCAACTTCAACAACGTTTGGGCGGCGCGCGGTGTCCCGATAGACGTGATCGCGATCCGCCAGAAGTCTGGCGAACCATACGACTTCCACATCGGCGGGAGTGATGCATCGGGGATCGTCTATGCCGTCGGAAGCGCCGTTGGCGGCATTTCAATCGGTGACGAGGTCGTTACCCATCCCGGATGGTGGGATCCCACTGACCCGGCTATCGCCGCAGGCAAGGACCCGATGATCTCACCATCAGCCGCGATCTGGGGCTACAACACCAACTTCGGTTCCTTCGGTCAGTTCTGCGTCGCCCAATCCCATCAGGTGATGCCCAAGGCCCCACAGCTGACGTGGGAGGAGGCCGCCGCCCCAACCCTCGTCGGCGCAACGGCCTACCGGATGCTGTTCGGTTGGGAGGGCAACACCGTCAAGGAGGGCGATGTGGTTCTCGTCTGGGGCGGATCCGGTGGCCTCGGCACCCAGGCCATCCAGCTCACCGTTGCTCACGGCGCTCGGGCGGTCGCAGTGGTCTCGAGCGACGAGCGAGGTGAATACTGCAAGCAGCTCGGAGCCGTCGGCTACATCAACCGAAAGGACTTCGACCATTGGGGGGTACCGCCACACTGGACCGACGAAGAGGGGCAGCGCGAGTGGACGAACGGGTGCCGGGCATTCGGCAAGGCGTTGTGGGAACAGCTGGGAGAGCGACGCAACCCCGACATCGTCTTCGAACATCCCGGAGAGGCGACTGTCCCCACCAGCATCTTCGTGTGCGAGCCCGGCGGGATGGTCGTCATCTGTGCAGGAACGACCGGATACACCGCCGTCGCCGACCTGCGGTACCACTGGGTGCGCCAGAAGCGCCTCCAGGGTTCTCATGGAACAAACGACGAACAAGCTCTGGCGTATAACCAACTCGTGATCGACGGCACGATCGACCCCTGTGTCGGTGACGTGTTCTCATTTGAGAACATAGGTGAAGCCCACCACCAGATGGAGGAAGGTGTTGGTGCTTTCGGAAATCGGGTAGCGCTCATCGGTGCTCCGGAACCTGGGCTCGGCGGAACCTGACCGTGACTCCCTGACCGGCTAGATCAGCCTCGCTGCTTGGCCGTCGGCGCGTTCAACGGGGCCACCGTCTTCCTTCCAAGCTTCTAGCCCTCCGCCAATGTGGGCAACGTTGGTGAAACCCATTTCCTGCAGCGTCTTGGCGGCCAGGGCCGATCGCCAACCCAGGTCGCAGTAGAGCACCAGCTGGTTGGCTGAGGTAAGTGCCTCATGGTGATATGGGGAATCTGGGTCGACCCAGAACTCGAGCATGCCTCGAGGTACGTGATAAGAGCCGGGGATCCTTCCGTCCCGTTTGACCTCTCGCACATCTCGGAGGTCCACCACGAGCCCTCCTGATGCCTGCGCAGCCCTGGCTTCCTTCACTGACAAGGTTTGGATCTCGGCCTCCGCGATGGCCACCAGCTTCTCATGGCCGGTTGTTACAGGACTCATCGGGGATACCCAATCGTCGAGAGGGCCGCTGTGATCTCGTCGAGGATTACTGGATCGTCGACCGTTGCCGGCACAGTCCATGGCGCGTCATCAGCAATGCGAGCGATGGTGCCACGCAAGATCTTGCCTGATCGGGTTTTGGGAAGCCGATCGACCACGACGGCAGACTTGAAGGACGCCACGGGGCCGATCCTCTCGCGGACCGATGCGACGACGTCGCTCACGACCTCGTCTTCCTCGCCGTCGGCACCCACCTTGAGCACCAGGAATCCGACGGGGACCTGGCCCTTGAGCTGATCGGAGACGCCGACCACCGCACATTCGGCGACGTCGGGATGAGAAGTGAGAACCTCCTCGAGCGCTCCTGTGGAGAGCCTATGTCCCGCCACGTTGATGATGTCATCGGTACGAGCCATGACGTGGACATACCCGTCGTCGTCGATGAAGCCGGCATCTGCTGTCTCATAGAATCCCGGGTAGCCCGACAGGTATGTGTCGACGAACCGCTCATCTGCGTTCCACAAGGTAGGGAGTGACGACGGGGGCATGGGCAGCCGGGCGCACAGTGCACCGACCTCGCCGGCCCTGACTTCTTTCCCGTCGATTCCCATCACGACCAGGTCCCATCCTGGAGCAGGTCGGCCCGGTGACCCCGGCACCACGGTGGGCACTTCCATGCCCAGGCAACTCGTAGCAATGGCCCATCCCGTTTCGGTTTGCCACCAGTGGTCAATTACGGGAACCCCTAGATGACTCTCCGCCCACAACAGCGTGTCAGGATCGCATCGCTCTCCGGCGAGGAAGAGTGAGCGGAACTCACTCAGGTCATACTGGGGGATCAGTCCTCCGTCGGGATCTTGCTGCCGGATGGCTCGAATTGCAGTGGGCGCGGTGAACATGCTCGCGACTTGATGTTGCGCGATGACCCGCCAGAAAGCACCTGCGTCGGGCGTGCCGACCGGTTTGCCCTCGTACAACACGGTTGTACAGCCGTGAAGAAGCGGCCCGTACACGATGTAGGAGTGCCCAACCACCCAGCCGACGTCCGAAGCAGCCCAGTAGACCTCTCCCGGACTGACGTCGTAGACGTTCTTCATCGTCCACTTCAGTGCAACCGCGTGGCCTCCGTTGTCGCGGATGATCCCTTTGGGCTGACCGGTTGTGCCGGACGTGTAGAGGATGTAAAGCGGATCGGTAGCGAGCACCGGAACGCAGTCGTGTGGTGCTGCGAGAGCCATCTCGTCGTCCCAATCGCGATCGCGGTCGGGTTGCATGTCCGCCGTCAACATCTCGCGCTGATACACGACACAAACGGGTTGGTTCGCCGTCATCTCGAGTGCGGCGTCGAGCAGCGGCTTGTATTCGATGATCCGATCGACCTCGATCCCACACGAGGCAGATACGACCACCTTTGGCTCGCAGTCATCAATCCGGGTGGCGAGCTCCTTGGATGCGAACCCGCCGAATACAACGGAGTGAACCGCGCCAAGCCGGGCGCAAGCCAGCATGGCGATGACCGCTTGCGGGATCATCGGCATATAAATGACGACACGGTCTCCGCGAACGACCCCATTGCGGCTCAGCACGCCGGCAAAGAGAGCCACCTCGTCACGTAGCTCCCGGTAGCTGTAGACCCGGATGTCTCCGGTTACGGCGCTGTCGTAGATCAGTGCTGCTTGCTCAGCCCGACCATTCTCAACATGACGATCGAGAGCGTTGTGACAGGTGTTCAACTCGCCACCGACGAACCATCGTGCCGCAGGCGTTGCCGACCTGTCGAGGACCGCGTCCCACTGCCTGGCCCAATCGATCTCGTCCGCGGCAGCTCCCCAGAAGCCCTCAGCGTCATCCAGCGATCTGCGATAGATGGCCGCGAACGGGGAGTCACTCACGCGTCCAACCTAGTCCTGCATGAGACTCCGTGGCTCCGGCCGTGGACGCTACTGGGATCGAACCAGTGACTTCCGCCGTGTGAAGGCGGTCCGGGGGTCTTCGTGACCGGCGGAAGCGGTCTGAAAGGGCCTCTGAGCTGGGGTCTTAGCACTCATCGAAGCTCGTCGGTTCGCTTCGTTTCTCAGCAAGTCGCGTCCTATGCGGGGCTCTTGTCGTGGGCGCTACAGGATCGAACCGGGAAACCAGACGCCCGAAGAGCGGGCCGTTGAGTGGTCGAAGGTGGGCAGTTTCTGCGGCTCACATACAAGGCCTGGCGTCTCCAGCCAATTGGCCTGGTGCGCTCAGCTAACCACGCCGTTTTGCATTGCCCATAGGGCGGCGGCGGCTCGGGTCGAAACCTCGATCTTTGTGTAGATGTGCTGGATGTGGTGGTCGGCGGTCTTGGGCGAGATGAAGAGTTGGTCGGCGATCTGCTGGGTGGTGAGCCCGCGGGCGGCGAGTACCAGAACCTCCACCTCGCGATTCGTGAGCCCACCGGGGTGCTGGCGCTTGCGACGTTTCGAGCCGGATTGACCGTGGCCGGCCGCCGCTAAAACAGCCTCGGTGGCATCGTGCTCGAGCAAGCTCTCTCTTGCCAACCTGCGGAGCTCGACAGCGGCATCGCTCCCAGACTTAGCGGAACGATCGGCCCGGTCCGTGGTCAGGCCGACGTAGATGTCGGCGGCTTCCAACACCAGCGCCCCCGCCTCCACGTCAGCGGCTCGCCAACCCTTGTGGTAGCCGGACCCGTTGGCCTTCTCGTGGTGGCACGCCGCGACTGGGTTGAGAGCCTCCATGGCGGTGGACCGGCGCAACATCTGCTCGGTTAACAATGGGTGCAATTCGACTCGATCGCGCTCGGCACGGGTGAGCGGGCCCGGCTTGTCCCAGATCGAGTTCGGAATCGCGGTGGTGCCGAACTCGTGAACGAGAGCGGCCCTCTCGAGGTCGGTCACTTCCGCCTTGCTGAAGCCCAGCAGCCGGGCGGCGTCGGCGCCAAGCTGCGCGCAACGGCGACTATGGCCCGCCATGTATGGTGATTTCAGGTCGATGAAGTCTGCCGCCACCAGCAGAGCGCTGTCGAGTTCGGCGTCCTCCAGGGTGCGGTGGGGTTGCGGCTCTTCGTCAAGCACACTGTCCCATGGCTCGAGCTTGTCGAGCAACTCAAACCAATCGGCTCCGTGCGTGGCGAACAGGTCCGCGAGGTCGGGGTCGTAGGCGCGGTCCCGTCGATCGCGCACAGCGGCGAGCGCTTCACCTGGGGAGAAGCGGCGGCCGATCACCTCCATGTCGTGGCTCACGTGCACGATCCGCATCGGCAGCGGAATGTCTTCACCTTTGGCTCCGTTTGGGAACCCGTTTCCGTTCCACCGCTCGAAAGTGAATGCCAGGGCGTTGCGCACGTCGTCGTCGAAGTGAAGCCGCTCGAGCAGAATGTCGCCCACTTCGCATCCGGTTGCGAAGTTGTGGACTGCCCAATCGTGGGCTCCTGCCTGGAGCCCCTCGATGATCTCGTCGTGCTTCTCGGGAGGATGAGGGGCAGTTGCGAACGCGATCACATCCCTCATGACCTCATTCGGATCGGCGGAGTCGTGTATGAGCGTCTGGGCGCGGATGGCGATCTCGTCTCCGAAGACGGTGGCAACCTCGTGGGCGTGGCCGGTACACCCGATGTACCGCAGCAAACCCACCCAGTAGACAGTGTCACGTAGGTCCACGTCGAAGCCCGCCTCATCGCACATCCACACGGCCAGGAGGCATGACCTCAGCTGCGACTCGAGCGGCTGCCCGAACGCATTGTCCTGGGCAAGCGCAAACGTGGCGGCGAGTTCACCCAGTCGAAGGGTTTGGCCAGAAATAGGGGAACCTCCCGATGCGTCGGCGGCCGGTAAGTGAGACATTAGACGCGGTACTGATCCGGATCATCGAACAACAAAGGAGATAGTCAGTATGAGTACACCAGAGCAAAACGCAGAAGTCGTACGGCGTGGCTACGAGGCCTTCAACACGGCCGATGTGGAAGCGCTGATGGAGATTTTCGACGACAACGTTTCGTGGCACACGCCAGGTCGAAGCCCTATCGGAGGCGACTATCAGGGCAAGGAGGCGACTCTCGGCCAACTCGGCCGGTACCTGGAGGACACGGGAGGAAGCTTCAAGGCGCTATTGCAAGACGTGCTGAAGAGCGATGACGGAGGTGTAGTGAGCATCCATCGCAACACAGCTGAGCGCAACGGCAAGCAGCTCGACGTGACTTGCTGCATCGTTTTCGAGATCGAGGACGGCAAGATCACTTACGGGAGGGAGAACTTCTTCGACCTGTACGCCTGGGACGAGTTCTGGTCCTAGCCATTCCCGCGATTTCCGTGGCCTCGGGCGAACGCCCGGGGCCATGGCGCGTGTGTGCTGTGCCGGCCGGTTCCTACACAGCGATACGTGCAAGGCAGTTGTGTTGAGGTCCAATCGAGAGCCACTTCAGGCGGCGGCACCCACCAGCTCGATGTAGCGACCGTTCGGCCATCATGAAGAGCACCCCTCACGAAGATCGCTGTACTGGCCGCGGCAGTGAGGAGTCGTCCTTCACGGAAACCGGCGACGCGGGTTTCCTGGTACCCGGGTCTTTCGGCCCTAGCTCGCGGGGCCTCGAAATCGGGAAGATGCGGCAGGCGTTGTCATCAGTGAGGAGGAATTGTGCCGGAGCTCAGCCGCCGCACGTTCCTGAAGCTCTCGAGTGGTGCGGCTGCCGGCTGGTACATCGGAGCCCACCACCTCTCGTTCCTGCAGGCTGCGGTCGGCGTCGACAACCCACTCCTCGAATACCCCACCCGGGGCTGGGAGCGCATCTACCGCGACCAGTACGCCTACGACGACAGCTTCACCTTCATATGTGCGCCCAACGACACCCACATGTGCCGCCTGCGGGCCATGGTCCGCAACGGCGTGGTGGTACGCATCGAGCAGAACTACGACGGCGACAACTACGGCGACCTGGACGGCAACCGCTCGACGGCAGCATGGAACCCGCGGGGTTGTCTCAAGGGTTACACATTGCACCGTCGGGTTTACGGCCCGTACCGCCTCAAGGGGCCGATGCTGCGAGCGGGATGGAAGGCCTGGGCCGATGATGGCTTCCCGTCGCTCTCGGACAATCCGGAGCTTCGCACGACCTACCGCTTCGACGCCCGCGGAGACGACGACTTCGTCCGCGCCACTTGGGATGAGGCGGACGACTACGTAGCCCGGGCGCTCCAGGCCGTTGCCGAGACCTACAGCGGCGAGGAGGGGCGGCGGCGCCTCATCGACGAGGACGGCTACCCGCCCGAGATGCTCGAGTTCTGGGAGGAGTCAGGTGTCCGCACCATGAAGCTGGGCTCGTCACTGCCCCTTCACGGCGTCGCCGGCAAGTTCGCCCTCTTCCGCTTCGCTAACTCGCTGTCGCTGCTCGATGCCGCGGTACGCGGCGTCGGCGAAGACGAGGCGGTCGGCGCCCGCGATTGGTCCGAATACACATGGCGAGGCGACCAGGCCCCTGGTTTCCCGTTCGTCCACGGCCTGCAGACGGCCGACGTCGATTTCAACGATCTTCGCAACAGCGCCCTCCTCATCCAGGTGGGAAAGAACCTGGTGGAAAACAAGATGCCGGAGAGCCATTTCTTCCACGAGGTGATGGAGCGGGGCGGCAAGCTGGTGTCGATCGTTCCCGAGTACGGCCCGCAGTCATCCAAGTCGGACTACTGGATTCCAGTCCGAGCGGGCCTATCCGACACGGCACTCTTCCTCGGAGTCGCCAAGGCGCTGATCGACCGCAACCTGTATGACGCGCAGTTCCTGAAGCGGTTCACCGACATGCCACTGTTGGTACGCCTCGACACGTTGGTGCGGCTCCGTGCCGACGAGATGTTCCCCAACTACACCCCCGGCCTGGGGGCCGACGATTACAGCTTCGCCATCCAGGCGATGACACCCGAGCAGTACGCAGAGCTCGGTGACCGGGTCGTCGTCGACGAAACCACCGGAGAGATGAAGGCCATCACCAGAGAAGACGTCGGCGACTCTCTTGATTCCGCCGGCATTGATCCTCAGCTCGACTTCCGGGGCGACGTCACCCTGGCCGATGGTTCGACAGTGGAGGTCGCTACTGCATTCACCATGTATCGGGAGCATCTCAACGACTACGACCTGACGACTGTGGTCGACATCACAGGATCACCGCTGAACCTCATTGAGCAGCTCATCACCGACCTGGCGACTATCAAGCCTGCTTCGATTCACGTCGGCGAGGGCGTCAACCACTACTTCCACGGAACCCTGCACAATCGAGCCGTCTACCTGGTGGCGATGCTCACCGGCAATATCGGTGCTCCTGGCGCAGGGGTCAGCACCTGGGCCGGCAATTACAAAGGCGGCATATTCCACGCGGCGCCGTGGCATGGGCCCGGTGTCGGCGGCTATGTCAACGAGGACCCCTTCCATCCGCTCCTCGAGGACACCGATCGTTACGGGCCGGGCAACCAGCGTCACACCATTCACGGAGAGGAAACGAGCTATTGGGGAATAGGCGATCACCCGCTGATCGTCGACACGCCAGAGGCCGGGCGCAAGGTCTTCACTGGAACCTCTCACCTCTCCAGTCCCACCAAGGTCATCTGGTACAACAACGCCAACTTCATCAACCAGGCCAAGTGGAGCTACGAGCTGGTTCGCAACGTGAACCCCAAGGTTGATCTGATAATTGACCAGCAGATCGAATGGACTGGCTCTGCCGAGTTCGCCGATGTCATATTTCCCGCCAACAGCTGGCTCGAACAGCAGACTCTCGAGATGGTTGGCTCGTGCTCCAACCCCTTCCTCCAGATTTGGAAGGGTGGCATCGATCCGCTGTTCGATAGCCGCGATGACCTGGCCATTTTCGCAGGAGTCGCCAGAGCCCTGGCCAATGTCACAGGCGACACGCGGTTCGAGGATTACTTCAAGTTCTCCTTCGAAGAGCGCAGCGAGGTCTACCTCGACCGCGTGTTGGAGGGATCGTTCACGACTGCTGGCTACACAGTCGCCGACATCATGGACGGCAAGTACGGAGAGCCGGGTGGCGCGCTTATGCAGTACCGGACATACCCCCGGATCCCCTTCCTGGAGCAGGTGAACGACAGCCTTCCCTTCTACACCGACACCGGGCGCATGCACTCCTACGTCGACATCCCAGAGGCCATCGAGTTCGGAGAGAACCTCATCGTCCATCGCGAGGCCGTCGAGGCCACCCCCTATCTGCCCAACGTGATCGTCTCGACGAGCCCCTTCATCCGGCCCCAGTCGTACGGCATTCCCCTCGATGCCGTCGACGCCGACCTCCGCCAGGTCCGCAACGTTGCCATGTCGTGGGCCGAGGTCAAGGCCACAACAAATCCGCTATGGGAACAGGGCTTCAACCTGTTCTGCCTCACACCCAAGTCCCGGCACTCGGTCCACTCGTCGTGGGCTGTGACCGACTGGAACTGGATTTGGAACTCCAACTTCTCCGATCCGTACCGGGAAGACACTCGCCTCCCAGGGGTTGGTGATGCCCAGCTCCACATGACTCCCGATGACGCTCAAGGCCTTGGTCTGGCTAACGGCGACTACATCTGGATCGACGCCAACCCCGCCGACCGGCCATACATCGGATGGAGCGAGGACGATCCGTTCTATCAGGTGGCCCGGCTCATGGCCCGGGTGACCTTCAACCCGGCCTATCCGAACGGCGTGACGATGCTGAAGCACGCCTTCTATCAGTCGACGCCGCGCACCGTACGCGCCCAGCAGACCCGTCCCGACGGCCGGGCGCTGGCCGAGACCGGCTACCAGGCCAGCTTCCGCCACGGCAGTCAGCAAAGCATCACCCGGGGTTGGGCGCCGCCGATGCACCAGACGGACGGACTGTTCCACAAGAAGGCCGGAGGAATGGGATTCATCTTCGGCTTCGACGTCGACAACCACGCCATCAACACCTGCCCTAAGGAGACCCTGGTGCGGGTCACAAAGGCGGAGGACGGCGGGCTCGAAGGGCAGGGTCCGTGGAAGGGTGGCACGACCGGGCAGAGCCCAGGCGCCGAGGACCAAAAGATGCAGATCTACGTGGCCGGTGGCCTGGTGACCGTCGAAGGAACCTTGACATGACTGATAGCGCTGTCCGCCGCATCCCGATACCGCTGAGACCAGCGCCTTCCAAAGACTTCGAGGCCGACGATCCGTTCGCCTTGGTGGAGGTCGAGTACCCAGTGGCGTCGGATCGGGCCGCGGACGAAGCCACGGCCCGGGTCTTCATCGAGGAGTACGCCATGGCCGGCTGGTCGGCCGAACGGGTCCGTGCGCTTTTCACCTCATCACAGTTCTCAGGGCCGAACGGGATCCTCAACCGTCGGGGCGCAGCGTTCGTGGACGGGCTGCTCGGCGAGGTGTACGGAACGGGAGGCGATGATGGCTGAGGTTCACAACTGGCACCTGGGCCGCACCATGACGTATCCCCACGAGGGGGGCGCGGAGGGCCGCCAGTTCGCCGCCGTGTTCAACATCAACCGCTGCATCGCCTGTCAGACATGCACGATGGCCTGCAAATCCACCTGGACACACTCCCCGGGCCAAGAGCTGATGTGGTGGAACAATGTTGAGACCAAGCCATACGGCGGATACCCCAACCATTGGGACGTCAAGACGCTTGGGCTGCTGGACGAAGCCAATCCCGGTGGCCAGACCTGGGACGCCACTAACAGCGATGCGGTTCGGGCCCCATACGGACAGCTCGACGGCTCGACCATATTCGAGGCCACCGACGGCATCCAGGAGCGGGTGCTCGGATATCTGCCGGAAGAAGACGAGTGGAAGGCGCCTAACCGGTTCGAGGATCACGCCACCAAGTTCGATCCGGCTGGCGCCAGCCTGCCGGAGCATTCCGGGTGGTTCTTCTACCTGGCGCGCATCTGCAACCACTGCACCTATCCGGCCTGCCTGGCCGCCTGCCCCCGCAATGCCATCTACAAGCGGCCCGAGGACGGCATCGTGTTGATCGACCAGGAGCGGTGCCGGGGCTATCGCAAGTGCGTCCAGGCCTGTCCCTATAAGAAGGCCCTATACCGACCAACCACCCGAACCACCGAGAAGTGCATCGGCTGTTTCCCCAGGATCGAGGGTGAGGATCCGTTGACGGACGGCCAGCCCATGGAGCCGCGCTGCATGGCAGCCTGTGTCGGCAAGATCCGCATGCAGGGCCTGGTGCAGACCGCGTCCGATGGCACCTGGGTCGAAGATCCGACCCATCCCCTTTACTACCTCGTGCACGAAGAACAGGTGGCCTTGCCGCTCTATCCCCAGTTCGGCACCCAGCCCAACATCTACTACATCCCGCCGCGGTGGGTTCCCCGCCCTTACCTGCACCAGATGTTCGGACCCGGCGTGGACCGAGCCATCGAGCGCTACACCCGCCCCAGCCGCAAGCTACTGGCGGTCCTCCAGCTGTTCCGGGCAACGCAGTCCATCATCTTCTCGTTCGAGGTGGAGGAGGGCGAGAGCCTTGGACAGCTGACTGTCGGCGGCGAGCCGTTTGAGGTGTTCAACGACACGGCGATCGGATTCGACAAGGACGGAACCGAGCTGGTTCGGATGTCGGTCCAAGAGCCGATGATCGAACGACCGGACAAGCTGAACTCGATATGACGACCGAAGGCATGACCGCAGTGTGGGAGTCCTCAGACGCAGCGGCCCGCGGGGTTGTATACGAATTCCTCGCTCGAGGCTTTGGGTACCCGGTGGGCGACCGGGCTGCTCCCGGCTTGCTGGACGCGGTCGGGTTCGAGGATGACGACATCGACCACTCGTTCCGCCAGGCCGTAGCCGCGGGCCGAGCCCCGCTCGATGAGCTGCGTAGCGCTCACCTCCTGCTGTTCCCCCAGGTGGAATCCCGGGATTGCCCGAGCTACGAGACCGCGTACCGCGGCGAGGACGTCTTTCAACAGGCAGACGTCATGGCCGACGTGGCCGGTTTCTACGCGGCTCACGGCCTGCGGGTCGGTGGTGAGGCGCGGGAACGGCCCGACCACATCACGACGGAACTCGAGTTCATGAGCTTCCTGCATCGCAAAGAGGCCTACGCCCTCGATCGGCTCAGCCCAGAACATGTAGCCGAGTGCCGTCACACCCAAGCGCTATTCGTTTCCGACCACCTGGGCTGCTGGGCTCCGGGCTTCGCCCGGCGGGTGGAACTGGTCGCCCCACATCCCTTCTATCGGGCATTGGCCGTCTTGCTTGGCAGCTGGCTAGCTAGCGAGATCGACCGGCTTGAGGTGACACCCGCCGAGTCTGTGAACCAGCCACTCCCGGAAACGCCAGTGGAGGAGATCGACTGCGGCGAGGGCGGGTGTGGTCCGTCCCTGGCCGCCATCGAGGCGTCGCTGCCACCGCGGCCAGCGCCATGATGGCGGGCCGCACGCTGCGGTGGGGGGTGCTCACTGTGGCGATGTTGGTAGCGGTTGGCCTCCGGCTAGCGGACGCTAACCCGGCGGTAGCGCAGGCCATCGTCGTGGCCTCCGTCACCGCGAGTCAGAACCCCGGTCTTGACCCGGCCAGCTCGGTGTGGGATGAGGCTCCCGCGGTCGACGTTCCCTTCACCGCACAAGAGGTGACGTTTCCGCTCGGCGGAGGCAACGTTCCGATCGCCGAAATACGCAGCGTCAACCACGAGAACGTGTTGTACATCCGGATGGCTTGGTCGGACACCACAGTGGACTCTGGCACCACGGCCGTCGAGGACTTCGCCGACGGCGCCGCCATCCAGTTCCCCTCCGAGCCCGCATCGTCGGTTCCCGCCATATGTATGGGCCAGGCCGATGCCGCAGTGAACATCTGGCAGTGGCGAGCCGACAGTGAGGCCGGCATCGACGATCTACCCACAACTGATCACGGCTACGTCGACCTCTACCCGTCGACCGACGACCTCTTCTACCCAGCCAAGGCTGCAGGCAACGTCTATGCAGTCGGCTCCGGTCCCGTGCAGAACCTGGTGGCCGGCGGCTTCGGGACACTGACTCCGGCCGACGAGCAAGCGGTAATGGGCAGCGGCGTTCATGACGGAACCGAATGGTCGGTGGTATTTGCCAGACCCTTCCAGGCGCCGGGATCCGATCAGCCAGCTTTCGCCGACGGTCAGGAAATCGACGTCGCATTCGCGATCTGGGACGGCAGCGCAGAGGAGAGGGACGGTCTGAAGTCCGTGTCGGGATTCCTGAAGCTGGAAGTCGGAGCAGTCGCAGCACCTCCTCCGGTAGCGGCGCCGCCGCCCGACTTCGGGGTAAGTTCGGGTGAGCCCGGACCTCCATGGGCCGCGTTGCTCGTCATCGTCGGCTCACTGGCCGTGCTGGCCATCGTGATCGAGGTGGCGGCCCGACCACCCAAGCAGGACCAAGCCGAATAGTGGCGGTCTCCCCCACCCCTCGCGACGGATTGCTGCCGTGGTTGGTGCAAGTCGCACTGGTGGTCATTGTCTTTGAACTCGTCATCCTCCGGACCGCAACCCGAGTCGCCATCCACATCCCCGGCATCGACCGCGCAGCAGTTCCGTACCGGGCTGCTGCCGAGTCGGGCAGGTTCGCCTACTACCTGGCCGTTGTGCTCGTGATCACCGCTCTGGGACTTGCCATGCGGGCTGCACTCCAACATGGCCACCATGCCGTGGCGACGGCCTTAGCGGTGTTCGTCGGAGCGGCGTTCCTGGCGCGAGCCGGAGCCATCGACGATCTGCTGCTCGCCGTCGCCGTCGTGGCCTCGTTCGGCCTGGTTGCAGTCGGATGCGCAGCGGCAGATCGACGCCTGCGACCGGCATTGTTCTTATTCGGCGGAGGCTTCCTGCTCGGCGGCCTCTACGTAGTCGCCCAACAGGCTGCCGCCCGCGGTCTCCGGCCCGTAGAAGCCTCGCCGTGGCTCCTGGTGGCTGCCGAGACACTGGTCCTAGCGGCACCAATGGCGCTGGTCTACTCCCGAACCAGGATGACGTCTGGGGCTGCGGTCGCATGGGGGGCTGCGGTCAGTGGGGCTGTGATGATGACCCTCGTATTGGCCCCAGCCACCGCCAAGATCGTGCTCCTCTGGAACTTCGGGTTAGCTGGCTACCTCCCGGCGCTCGCATATGCGATGGCTGCCGGAACCCTGACCTACGCCCTCGTGATGATCGTCAAGAGCGGTGATGGGCTTACCGCAGTCGGCATCGGGTTGCTGGTGGTAGGAGGCATCGGATTGCACAGCACCTACCAGAGTGCGCTCGTGATCCTCGGTCTCTCGGTGCTGGTCTTCGCGTCGGAAGTTCCCGAGCGGGCTACGGCGCTGGTTCGACCGGTCATCGCGGTTGAGCGGTAGCGGACCACGCCGTAGCTGACGGCCAGCAAGAATGGTGAATCTGATGGTGGGCGCCACAGGGATCGAACCTGTGACCTCTGCCGTGTGAAGGCGTATTAGGGGGTCTCAGGAGGTCCAGCAAACGTGGGCAAATCGGCAGTTTCGCCAATGGCTAACAGGGTTCCTTGCTGCTCAGCCGTTCGCGGTGTTTTGCATGGTTTTTCGGTGTCTCGCGGCCTGTACGCGGTCTGAGGCACGAATCGAGTGGGCAGCTCAGAACGACGAGCGAAGGGACCCCCGCCGGAGCAGGGGCGCGATTCATATGACTATCGCCGCCGGCTCATCAACTCTCTAGGGTCTTCGCGGGGGAACCTATGGCATTACCGACCGGCATCATTACGTACCTGTTTACCGACATCGAGGGCTCGACTCGCATGGTGCAGCGACTCGGGACTGAATTCGACGAGGTTCTCGCCGAGCACAACCACATCATGCGGGAAGCCATCGCCGCTCACGATGGCGTTGAGGTGAAGACCGAAGGCGACTCATTCTTCGCGGTTTTCCAATCCCCCCTCGCCTGCGTAAACGCAACAGTGACCGCACAGCGGCAGCTTCACAACACCTCGTGGCGGGAGGGCGGCCAGGTCCTGGTCAGGATGGGAGCCCATACCGGAGAAGCGCGCATGGGGGGCGACGACTACATAGGCATCGAAGTCAACCGAGCCGCTCGCATCTCCGGCATCGCCCACGGTGGGCAGGTCATCATCTCTTACACGACCCGCAGCCTCATAGACAACCGGCTTCCCGCCGACATCGAGCTGCGAGATTTGGGAGCCCACCGGCTGAAGGACTTCGATGATCCCGAACGGGTCTATCAAGTGGTGACTCCCGGCCTGTCGGTTGACTTCCCGCCCCTTCGGTCGGCAGAAGTTCGCCACAACCTTCCCCCCCAGAGTTCAGAATTCGTGGGTCGAGAAGCCGAGAGCGAGGCGATCACCCACCTCGTGAGCACCAACCGGTTGGTAACGCTGACGGGCGTAGGAGGGAGTGGAAAGACCCGGCTGGCATTACACGTCGCCGGGTCGATGCTCGACCGCTTCCCGGGTGGTGTGTTCGACGCAGGCCTCCCCCCCTGGTAGCACGCCGCCGAGGAGCGACGTAGAGACCGGGCCGGTCGCATCTCCGAGTATGTCGACGTCGATGCGGCAATTGGGTGGGCAGATCCCAGACTCATCTTCCATCTCCGGGCCGCCGCATCCGGCCGGTGGAGGACCGGGCTACTCTCGCCGCGTGACTTCGTCTCCGGCGCTGTCAACCAAGAAACTCAGGGTGGCGATGCTTGCCCCGATCTCGTGGCGGGTGCCGCCGCGTCACTATGGACCGTGGGAGCAGTTCGTCTCGCTCCTCACCGAGGGGCTGGTCGCCCGGAGTGTCGACGTCACGCTGTTCGCCACCGCCGACTCGCTCACCGGGGCGCATCTAGTAGGGACCGCCCCGACGGGATACTCCGAAGACCCAGGGTTGGACCCGAAGGTCTGGGAGGGCCTGCACATCTCGGCGGTATTCGAACGGGCCGCGGAGTTCGATGTGATCCACAACAGCTTCGATTACCTGCCGCTCACCTACAGCGGTCTGGTCGATACACCGGTTGTCACCACCATTCACGGATTCTCGTCTGAGCGGATCGTGCCCGTCTACGAGAAGTACAACGACCGCGGCTACTACGTAGCGATCAGCGACGCGGATAGGCACGAGAACCTCAACTACGTGGCCACGATTCACCACGGCATCGACATGCAGGCGTTTGCGGTGCATCCAGGGCCGGGCGACTACTTGCTGTTCTTCGGGAGGATCCATCCCGACAAGGGAACCGCTGAAGCCATCGATGTGGCCGAACAGGCCGGCGTGCCGCTGACCATCGCCGGGATCGTCCAGGACGATGATTACTTCGATCGGTTCGTGAAACCCCGGGTAGACGGCGACCAAGTCAGCTACATCGGCCCAGTGGGTCCCGAAAGGCGCGGGAAGCTGCTCGGTGGTGCCCGGGCTCTGCTGCACCTCATCAGCTTCGACGAGCCGTTCGGCTTCAGCGTCGTTGAGGCGATGGCCTGCGGGACGCCGGTGATCGCCCACCCGCGGGGTTCGATGTCGGAAATCGTCCGCGATGGTGAGAACGGCTATCTGGTTGGCTCCATCGGCGAGGCAATAGCGGCGGTCCAAGCCGCCGAAAGCATCGACCGGACGGCAGTGCGCCAATCGGTCGAGGATCAATTCAACGCGGATCGGATGGTCGACGAGTACCTCGCCGTCTATCACCACGTCGTGGGGCTCCACCGGGCGGAACGCGCCGAAGGAAGCAATGTCCGCTGACTCCGAACCACCGGAACAGAGCGAACGATTTCGGCTGGGCGTCAACTACTGGCCCGCTCGTACCGCGATGGGCTGGTGGACAGACTTCGATGACGCCGAGGTGGGCACCGACTTCGCACGGATCGCTGCCGCTGGCTTCGACTCGGTCCGGGTGTTCCTGACCTGGGAGGATTTCCAGCCGACCCCGAACAGGGTCAACAACGCGATGCTTGATCGGCTGGTCACGGTGGCGGATCTGGCCGGGCGGGCGGGCCTGGCCGTCATGCCCACCCTCTTTACAGGTCACATGAGCGGAGTCAACTGGATCCCGGCGTGGGCGCTCGGCGGGTCGGATGGCGACGACCGCTTCCGGGCAGTGTCCGGTGGGAGGCTCACCACAGCTGGGTTGCGAAACTGGTACACCGACCCACACATCGGTGTTGCACAGGCGCTGTTGGCGGGAGAGACGGCCACCGCACTCGCCGGCCACGATGCGGTGTGGGCGTGGGACCTCGGAAACGAGAACTCAAACTGCGTGATACCGCCGAGCCGCTCATCAGCCCGGGACTGGCTGAAGCGGATAACCGCGGCGATCCGCACGGCTGACCCGGCGGTTCTCGTCACCATCGGCCTGCACATGGAGGACCTGGAACAGGACCGCATGCTCGGTCCAGGGGAAGCCGCCGAGGTGTGCGATTTCCTTACCATGCACGGCTACCCCATCTACGCTTGCTGGGCGAAGAGTCCCACGGATGAGCACCTGCTGCCCTTCCTAGCCCGGCTGACCCGATGGCTGGGAAGGGGCCATGACGTTTTCTTCTCAGAGTTCGGCTTGCCAACCTACCGTCGGGCCGAGCCGGACGGGGAGGGATCCCGCCGTGAGAGTCCTTCTCCCCTCGTCGAAGAGCAAGCCGCGGCCTCCTACACGGAACGCGCCCTGTCTGGCCTGCGCCAAGCCGGTTGTACGGGCGCCATGCTGTGGTGCTACACCGACTACGTCCCGGCCATCTGGGCCAAACCGCCCCTCGACGTTGCGACCCACGAGCGTTCGTTCGGACTGTGGCGAGCCGACGGGTCGCCCAAGCCGTCCGTGGACGTTGTGAAGGCTTTCACCGGTCTCGACACAGTCGCCGGGCCGGAGGGCTACCCCTGGATAGACATCGAACCAGATGAATTCTGGAAGGATTCGGCGAAGAACCTGTCGCGCCTCTATGGCCGCTACCGGGAAAGCGAGGGAGCTACTTCTCCGTAAGGCGGGTGAGCAGATCGTTGAGCGACACCGTGGCTATTCCGGCTCCGAGGTCAGAGAAGCCGTAGGGGAGCACCAGGTCGTTGCCATGGATCATGCTGCCGCATGAGTACACGACGTTTGGAACATACCCTTCGCGCTCGTCCTCACTAGGTGACAACAGCGGTTCATCGAGATCACCGATGACCCGACACGGATCTTCCCGGTCGAGCAGGATGGCTCCTAAGGCGTACTGTCGCATCGGCCCCACCCCGTGGGTGATCACCAGCCAACCGGCTTCGGTTTCAAGAGGTGACCCACAATTACCGATCTGCATCAGCTCCCAAGGCCGATCGGGGATCTGGATCTTCTCGGTTTCCTCCCACAACCGCACGCTGTCCGACAGCATGAGGAAGTTGTTCTCGTTGTCATGGCGTGCCAACGCCGCGTATTGGCCGTCGATCTTGCGAGGAAATAGGGCAACGCCCTTGTTCTGGGCAGAGCTTCCATTGAGGGTGGCGATTCTGAAGGACACGAAGGCGGTGGTTTCAATGAGCTGGGGAAGGATCCGATGCCCGTCGAAAGCGGTGTAGGTGGCGTAGTAAACCACGGTTCCGTCGTCATCGGTGAAACGCACGAAGCGGGTGTCCTCCATCCCGTGGCTTTCGGTGGGTCCTGCCGGGAAGATCACTCGTTCCGAGATCTCGGACTCCGCTGGAAAGCTGCTCTCGTAGTTCGAAGAGGCGAGCCAGTGGATGAGCTTGATCGTATGGAAAGAGAGAACGCGATCCACGCCCTGGCGGTCGAGATCCAAGATTGACGCTTCGAGCTGCTCGAAAGTGAATTGAGGAGGCAGCGGTTCGAGACACAGGCGGGTGATGTCATTGAACGACCCCAGCTCCTCTAGCTTGGTGGAGAAGGCATGTTTGTCGTAGTTGGGTGACCGGCGGCTGCCGGCCATCGCATATCGGCTCGGCTTGTCCACCATGATCTCCCCGTGGGCGTCGATCACACCCGAGCGAAACTCGACGGATGAGATGTGCCCCTCGCCGATCGCCCGCAGACTCATGATGAACCGTTGCTCCCCGGGATTGAGGCCAGACTGGTCGGGAGCCGGGACAATCGACGGATTGCCGAGGGCGGCCGCTTCGATGGAGTACTCGTGAGTGAAGTAGGCACCGATTAGCAGGCGGCGATCCGGGGAAAGATCGTTCGGTTTGTCAATGTGGGCGGCCACCGAAGTGAAGTTGCGTTCGAGATCGGCACTGAGGTCTACGTGTCGATCTGCGAAGCGCTGCTGCGTGGTCGCCAGCGTCGCCGCAACCTCACTCTCTGGCATAGCCAGGATCCGATTGATGACAAGTTCAACCCGCGAATGTCCATCTGGAAAGACCTCCGCCCCTGGCAGGTAGGGCTTGGTTATCACCCGATGTGGGTCGGGAAGGAAGCGAATCTTGTGGCGGGTTGTGGGGATGGGCAGCATGCTGTAAACCGTTCGTTAGACGGTCCCTACCGTGTATCGGTGTGATAGCGCGAAATATGAGCCTAGAACGCCGTGGGAACCTTAGCCGGGTGTCTCGATGTCTTGGTCTTTGTGATCAGCAAAGCGGATGTCTTGGTCTTTGTGATCAGCGAAGCGCTTGTGCCTGCTGCAGAGCAGCGAGGGCGGCCAGCGTCGACTCCGCTCCCTGGTTCTGGTTGGCCCCCTCGGGCGTGAGGCCGTCTCTGCCGCCCCCCGTTTCCGCGTCGTAGAGAGCCACCCCGACGTCGTTATCACCCACGAACCACCGAGCTGCGCGCGCCACCAGGTCCCTCCATCTTGTGTCGCCGGTGAGCGAGAAGGCTCGGCTGCAGGCATCAGCCATTGCCGCTGCCTCGACCGGCTGCTGGTCGAAACCCGGTCGGGGCTCTCCTGGTGCCCATCCGCCCACAGGCGCGAAGCTGAAGTGGCCATCGCGCATTTCGGTAGCCACCAACCACTCGAGCAAGCGGAGCCCCGCTTCGACGAGGCCCTCGTCGGGAAGGAGCGCCCCCGCTGCCAGAAGAGCTTCCGGAATGCGGGCGTTGTCGTAGGCGAGGCGCTCTTCGGGCCACGGCCAGAGAGCATCATCGCGCACGTGGAGGTGGCCAGCGCACTGCTCCAGGATGTGCCGAGCGTGGCCATGGTCGGGTGATGACGCCAGCACCTCGGTTGCGCCCAGCACGGCGAAGGCGTTGGTGCGCGGAAAGGGCGAGAGGAAGTCCCGTTGCTTGTCGAACATGTCCAGCCCAACTTCACGCATCCACGATGCCGGACCGCGGTGGGCGACCGACCCCAGTGCCCACAGCGCCCGTCCTTGGGAGTCGTCCGATCCCACCTCATCCACCCAGGACCCGTCGGAGCTGCGCCGGTTACGGAAGCCGCCACCGGGTAGTTGAGCGTCCTGAAGAAACGCCAGATAGACCCGGGACAGCTCGATGAAATCAGGGGAAGGATTCCGCTGGCGACAAATGACGATGAGCGCCCGCGAATTGTCGTCGGTGCAATAGCCGTGCTCAGTGCGCGGGTTGGTGTAGCGAGCGTGCTCCCACAGGCCCCGACCGTCGGTCATCCGTCGCAAATGATCGAAACGAGGCCTCGGTAGAGAATCAGCGAGGTTACGGCTGGCCACGAAGTCCGACCGCTCAGGGTTCCCTGACACTGCGAGGCGGCCGAGCCGAGCTTCAACCGACCTTGGCGAGGCCATCCAAGACCTCCTGCGGACGTTTCGCTGCGCTGAGAGCCTGGTCCGCTTGGTGCCGGGCTACCAGCTTCGTCGCCATGTGATCGTATCGGCGAGCGATGGCGGGCCAGAGCAGGGTCGACCCGATCAACCTTGCTGCCGCAGCCATCCGGGCCACCAAGGCGGGATCGGTCAACACCCTCCTAAGGGCCGCCGACAACGCGATCGGATCGCCGTGCGGGACGACGATCCCGGCACCGGTGCCCAGAAGCTCGACGGCGTGGGGGAAAGCGGAGGCAATCACCGGTTTGCCGGCTGCGAGTGCCTCGACCAGCACACCCGAGGTGACCTGCTCGGTGGACTCGTAGGGAAGCACGACCACATGGGCTCGACGAACCGCGAGAGCAAGGCTTTCGAGATCGAGGTACCGACCGTCGAACTGGATGGCATCGTCCAGACCGAGGTCATTGGCCCGCTTGACAAGTCCATCGAGATAGGCGTCGCCTTGTGAAGCCTGGACCTTGGGATGGGTTTTGCCCAGAATGACGTAGCGGGGAAGAGGACGAAGGTCCTGAAGGCCTGTGAAGGCGTCGATCGCCATCTCCAAACCCTTGCCCGGCCCGATGAGGCCCCACGTCAGCACGACAGGCCGGGTTCCCTTCGCCAAGGGCGGGCCATCGAGGCCGACTCTCGCCCCGTGCGGAACCACCCGAACCGTCGCCGGGCCGACCCGGTAGCCGTTGACGAGCCGCCGCCTGGCGGTATCGCTCATCACGATCGTCCGCTCCGCCAGCGCCACCACCTCCTCCAGAATCGACCGTTCGCTTGGGCTGGGTTGGCTGAGCACAGTGTGGAGCGTGACCACCGCCGGGATTTCGAGGCCTGTCAGCAGATCGAGAACCTCACTTCCGTCGAGCCCGCCGTAGATCCCATACTCGTGCTGAACAATCACCACGTCGAAGGTATTGAGTGTTTCGATCGCACCCCCGAGCGACGCGCGGTCGTCATTGAGATGTTCGTGTACGACCTCCGGTCTGAGCTCGCCCCGCTGGCTGTCCACCAAGCTCACGACGCCCAGGCCCGCGTCTGAGCCTCGACCGTCGGCGACAGCTCCGCGCAAGGCGGCCGTGAACGTCGCCAACCCGCACGACGTGGGCGGGTAGCTACTCAAGAATCCGATCGACGGAAGGTGCCGATGGTGCTTCATGAGATACCTATGCTCTCAAACGCTCGTACATGGCGCCGGTTCGTTGATGCAACAGCAATCACTCAGGCCGGCGGAGAGGGTGAACCCTGGGGAAGCTCCGCCAGGACAAATGAGAAGCTGGGGCTGGGGCCCTTTGGAAGGAAGTCTACACGATGGCTTCGGTTCCGCATTCGGAACAGCGGTAATTGGGCCTCCTCGACATCTGGAAGCACGCACCCACCGATGGCTATCAACCCCTCCTCGAATGCTGCCGACATCGCAGCGGCTGAGGGGTAGCCCCAGAGCAGGGGC
>CAXMQS010000073.1:0-17297 GCA_964195995.1 uncultured Acidimicrobiia bacterium | reverse complement strand
ATCTCCTCCTCGTCGATGACAAGAGAGAGGCCGGCCTCGTCGCCGAGAAGCTCCTGCTCGCGCTGCGCCCTCTCGGCGAGCAGCGAACGCTCCTGGTCACGCACCTGAGCGGCACGCTCGTACTGCTGCGCCTGAACAGCTTCGTCCTTGTCTTCGCGCAGCTTGTCGAGGCGACCGTCGATCTCCTGGATCTCGGGGGGCGACGACTTCTGCTGGATTCGCAAACGCGAGCCGGCCTCGTCGATGAGGTCAATGGCCTTGTCCGGCAGGAAACGGTCCGAGATGTAGCGGTCGGCGAAGTTAGCTGCACTGACCAGGGCCTGGTCGGTGAAGCGAACCTTGTGATGGCTCTCGTACCCGCTACGGAGTCCCTGGAGGATCTCGATGGTGTGGGCGACCGACGGCTCCTCGACCTGGATCGGCTGGAAGCGCCTCTCCAGTGCAGCGTCCTTCTCGAGGTACTTGCGGTATTCCTCGAGCGTTGTAGCGCCGATGGTCTGCAGCTCGCCGCGAGCCAACATCGGCTTGAGGATGGAGGCAGCGTCGATGGCGCCTTCGGCGGCACCGGCGCCGACCAGCGTGTGGATCTCGTCGATGAAGAGGATGATGTCGCCGCGAGTGCGGATCTCCTTCAGCACCTTCTTGAGGCGCTCCTCGAAGTCACCGCGATAGCGAGAGCCTGCGACCAGCGAGCCAAGGTCGAGGGTGTATATCTGCTTGCCCTTGAGGGTGTCCGGTACCTCACCCTTGACGACCAGCTGGGCCAGGCCTTCGACGATGGCGGTCTTGCCAACACCGGGCTCGCCGATGAGTACAGGGTTGTTCTTGGTACGACGCGACAGGATCTGCATCACTCGCTCGATCTCTGTATGGCGTCCGATGGTGGGGTCGAGCTTGTTGTCCCTGGCGTATGAAGTCAGGTTGCGTCCGAACTGATCGAGCACCGTTGAGCCTGACGGCGCCGACTCGCGGCTTCCTCCGCCACCGGACTGGCTGCCTGAGGGCTGGCTTTCGCCACCCTCGACACCGGAGAGGAGTTGGATAACGGTTTGGCGCACCTTGTGGAGCTCGGCGCCGAGCTTCACCAGAACCTGGGCAGCAACGCCTTCTCCCTCGCGGATCAGACCCAGCAGGATGTGCTCGGTACCGATGTAGTTGTGGCCCAGCTGCAGGGCCTCGCGCAGCGACAGCTCGAGAACCTTCTTAGCCCTTGGCGTGAAGGGGATGTGACCCGTTGGCGCAGATGAGCCCTGTCCAATGATCTCAACGACCTGGGAGCGGACGGCTTCGAGGTTGATGTTCATTCCCTCGAGTGCCCTGGCGGCAACGCCTTCACCTTCATGAATCAGGCCGAGGAGGATGTGCTCAGTACCGATGTAATTGTGGTTGAGCAGTCGCGCTTCTTCCTGAGCGAGAACCACGACCCTGCGGGCCCGATCTGTGAAGCGTTCGAACATCTAATCGTCCTCTTAGAAGACTAACGGCGCCGGTTGGCGCCAGCACCAAGTATATCCGCCGGCCCCGATTACCCCTGGGAAGTGGTCCCCCCAGATGACTGGGCCTCTCGTTAGGTGGTTCGGCCAACTGGTGCGCGTGCTTGAGCAACGTTCTTGGAGGCGAGTCTGTTCCCGAGCAATCACCGACCGCGTTCCGATACTCTGTCTCTTCATGGAACAGCCCGACCTGCAATCTCTCGTTCCGGTCGATGGCGTGTGGGACCGCCTCGATCATGTCGAGAGGCGCCTTCATGAGGTCACCGAATCTAATGATGGCTTCCTCACCAAGATCGCCCGTCATGGGCTCGACGCCGGGGGAAAGCGCTATCGCCCACTGTTGGCTCAGGTCGGTGCCGAACTCGGGCCCAATCCCGACCCCAGGGCAGTCGAGGCTGGGGTAGCTGTCGAACTCGTGCACCAGGGAAGCCTGTATCACGACGACGTCATCGACGAAGCCGACGCCAGACGCGGCAGTCCCTCGATCAATGCCAACTGGTCGAACACCGTCGCCATTCTCTCCGGCGACTTCCTGTTGGCCAGAGCCTCCGAGGTGGCAGCGCCCCTGGGTCAGGAGGCAGTCACCCTCATCGCCAAGACCTATGCGACTCTGGTCGAGGGACAGGTTCTCGAGCTACAGCTCTCCGGCGATATCAACCATGGCCCCGCCGAGTACTTCAGCGTCATCGGCGGTAAGTCGGCAAGCCTCATACGCACCTCTGCACGCCTTGGAGCCCTCTCTGCCGACGCCGAGGCCGGGACTATCGAGGCCGCCAGCGATTGGGCCTGGGAGATGGGCATGGTGTTTCAGATGACGGATGACGTCCTCGACCTAGTCGCCACCGACGAGTTCCTCGGCAAGCCGGCCGGATCCGACATCGGCGAAGGCACCTACACCCTCCCCGTCATCTACGCCATCGCCGAGTCGTCTGAGGTGCGCTCCATTCTCAGCGGAACTCCTGATGGCACCGGCATCAAAGAGGTCATCGAGCTTGTTCGCAACGGTGGCTATGTCGACCGGGTCCTCGATGAGTCCAAGGCCCGTCTTGGCGTTTCCGAAGAAGCGATCGACCGCCTACCGCCGGGACCGATGACCGACGTTCTCCGTGGTCTTGGCCGATTCTTGCTCGACCGCGTCGACGCCGTTAGATAGCACAGCGCCGCCCTCCCTCGGCCCTGCGGGCCGAGGACTCTCCCCAACGCTCGCTTCGCTCGCTGGGGGGAGAGACGAGTTAGCGCCTCCGCTTCGCTGCGGCGCTGGCTTATGGCCGCATGGCAGGGAAGAGGATCACCTCACGGATCGAGGCTTGATCGGCCAACAACATGATGAGGCGGTCGACACCGATGCCGAGGCCACCGGTCGGTGGCAGCCCGTACTCGAGGGCTTGCAGGTAGTCCTCGTTCACTCCGTGGGCTTCCTCGTCGCCCTTGGCCCGCAGGGCCGCCTGTTGCTCGAAGCGAGACCGCTGCTCGATTGGGTCGTTGAGCTCGGAGTAGGCGTTGGCGATCTCCCAGCCTCCAGCGAAGGCCTCGAAGCGCTGCACGATCCCATCGAGTTCCGGATGGTCTTTGGCGAATGGTGACAGCGACTTGGGGTAGTCGGTCACGAAGGTCGGTTGCGTGAGATGCTTCTCAACCGTGGCATCGAACACCGCTTCCAGAAGCTTTCCCTCATCCCAGGCGTCGTTGACGTCGACGCCGGCAAATGCCGCGTTCTTCCGCAGTTCCTCAAGCGACGTCCCCAGGGAGAAGCCGGCGCCGGCGTGCTCGGCGATGAGACCGTGGAAGCTGGCCCGGCGCCACGGTGGCGTCAAATCGAGGTCCTGACCCTGATAGGTCATGACCGTGGTGCCCCGCGCTGCGATGGCCGTCTCAGCCACTACGGCCTCGATGGTCTCCATGACATCGTTGTAGTCGGCGAAGGCCTGGTAGGCCTCGAGCATCGTGAACTCCGGGTTGTACCGGGCAGACACTCCCTCGTTTCGAAACACTCGTCCCATCTCGAAGACGCGCTCCATGCCGCCGATGACGAGCTTCTTCAGCGGCAGTTCGAGAGCGATGCGCATGTACATGTCGATGTCGAGCGCGTTGTGGTGGGTCAGGAAGGGCTTGGCGATGGCACCAGATGGCTGATGCTCAAGCGCCGGCGTCTCGACCTCGACGAAACCTCTCTCCCAGAACGCCTGGCGCAGACCGCGAACGGCTGCTGAGCGAATGCGAAAGATCTCTCGGGCCTCGTCGCTTCCAATCAGGTCGAGGTAGCGCTGACGGTGACGGGTCTCGACATCGCTCAACCCGTGCCACTTCTCGGGAAGGGACCGCAGCGACTTCGAGAGGAGAGTGAAGTCGGCCACGCGGACGCTGAGCTCCCCCTTGCGGGTGGTGATCACCTCGCCGCTAGCCCCCAACCAGTCGCCGACGTCGAGCGTGCCGAACTCGGTGAACCGATCACCAAGCTCGGAGGCATCGCCGAATAGCTGGATGTCGCCGGACGAGTCGCGGAGCACCGCGAAGACCAGCTTCCCGATGTCGCGCCAGCCGACAAGGCGGCCGGCAACGGTGACCACCTGTCCGGTGGCTGCCTCCGGCTCCAGATCGGCGTAGGTGCTCGCCAGTTCGGCAGCAGTTGCAGTTCGCCGGAAACCGCTTGGATACGGATCGATGCCGGCAGCCCGAATGGCGTCGATCTTGGCGAGTCGCGGGCTTGCCAAGTCGTCGGCCTCGAGAGAGGCCCTGTCGCCATAGCGGTTATCGCTCATTCAGTGTTCAGCTCGTAGATGAGTCGCAGCCCATCGAGGGTGAGGAATTCATCGATGACCTCTACCAAGCTGCAGTGCGGCACGATGGTAGAGGCCAATCCCCCGGTGGCGACGATCACCGGATCGCCACCGGACTCGGCGACCAGGCGCTCACAGATGCCGTCGACCATCGCGGCGTGTCCGTACAGGAGGCCGGCCTGGATGGCTTCGACGGTGCCCTTGCCGATGACCGAACGAGGTGGGACCAGCTCAACCTCGCGCAGGGCCGCGGTGGCGCCGATCAAGGCATCGTGCGACACCTCGAGGCCTGGGGCGATGACTCCGCCGACGTACTCGCCCTCACCGGAGACCACATCGAAGTTCGTCGCCGTTCCGAAGTCGACGACGATGCTCGGGGCGCCGTACTTGTCTGCCACCGCAACCGAGTTGGCGATGCGGTCGGCACCAACCTCCCGGGGGTTGTCGATGAGGATGGGGATGCCGGTCTTGGTGCCGGGCGCCACCACCACGGTCTGGCCGGCGATCATGTGCTCGGCGAGACGCCGCAAAGCGGCCGTAGCAGCTGGCACCACGCTGGCGATAGCTGCGCCCTGGAGTTGATCGGCGGCAACGCCATCGACACCGAGCAGCCCGCTGAAGAGCAGTCGATACTCGTCGGCACTTCGGTGGTGTTCCGTCGACAGGCGCCAATGATGAGTGAGATCCTCGCCCTCATAGAGGCCCATCACGGTCTGGGTGTTCCCTACGTCGATGGTCAACAGCATCAGCGATCTCCTTCGTACAACGTGGAACGCCTGTCGAGACGGGTGCCCAACTCGGCGATGCCTCCGAGGAAGTGGCAGTTATCGATGAGACGGGTCGTTCCGACCGTCGCCGCCACCGCAAGGAAGCTATCTCGATCGATCCGCGATGGCCGCACCATGTCATTGACGTCGGCCACCTCGGCGTAGTGCAGGGTTGTCAGCCGTTCGGCGTCGACCGTCGCCGCAACCGCTGCCTCCAGCACCCCGGGCTCCCGCTCACCAGCCCCGAAGAGCGTCGCCGCATCATCGAGCCCCTTGGACAGCGATAGCGCCGCAACCCGCTCGTCGACATCGAGGTAGATGTTGCGACTCGACAGCGCCAGGCCGTCCTGCTCTCGGACGATCGAGACCCCAACGACCTCGACGGGGAAGGAGAGGTCCCCGGCCATGCGCCTGACGACAGCTAGTTGTTGGGCGTCCTTGCGTCCGAAGTAGGCGACACCCGGGGCCAACCCGGCGAGGAGCTTGGCGACGACCAGTGCTACTCCCTCGAGGTGCCCCGGCCGCTGGGTGCCTTCCATGGTCAACGTGAGTGCCTCGACGGTGAGCCTTACCGATGGATGATCCGGGTAGACCTCCTCCGTGTCTGGCACGAAGAGCACGTCAACTCCGACAGACGCCGCCAGCGCTGCATCCTTCTCGAGGTCCCGCGGATAGCTGGCGAGGTCGTCGTCGGGACCGAACTGGAGGGGGTTGACGAAGACGCTGGCGACAACGGTGTCGCACTCGTTACGGGCCCGTGACATGAGCGCCAAGTGGCCTTCGTGGAGATATCCCATCGTGGCTACAAGGCCCACCTTGCCCTTGCTGAGAGAGCGAACTTCCGCGAAGGTTCCGATCCGCTTCACAGGTCCATCTCCTGGTCTGCCATGTCAGCCAACACCGCAACGAAGGATCTAAAGGCTTCCTCCCACTCCGGCGCATATCGCCGTACGGCCTCGAGTTGCCCGCGCACAGTCCCCACATCGCCCCGAGCAACTGGACCCGTTAGGGCCGATCTCGGGCCCATGGCGAAGGCGTTCTCAACAACCGTTCTCACCAGGGGTTCTGCTGCTTCGAATGGAACACCGGCGGCCAGGAACATGTCCTCTGCCATCGCCAAGGCGGCCAGAGGGAAGTTGGCGGCCGCAGCGGCGGCTGCGTGATAAACCGCCCTCGCCTCGGCGACCACGTCGAACGGGGTGGCGCCAATCGAGGTGGCAATCTCGCGCAGAGCGGCACGCAGGCGATCGCTGCCAGCGTCGACGGCGATCCAGGCACCTTCGAGCCGAGCGGCCCCCAACTCAGGCTCTGGGAGCGACTGCAATGGATGGAACGACCCGACACCGAGTCCGGCAGCGGCCATTGGGTCAAGTACGTCAAGACCGGCGATGCCGCTGAGGTGCACAGCAGAGCCGATATCGGCAACGACTGCTGCCATCGCCTCCGCCACCTCGGCGATGGCATCGTCGCGCACCCCGAGGACAACGAGATCTGCAGGAGGCAGCTCGCTCCTCCAGCCAACGGCAGACGTCGGAAACATCGCGGCCGCAGCGTCGGCGGCCTCTGGATCGCGAGCAACGACACCCACGATGTCATGCCCGGCGCGGTGCATCGCCAGGGTGACAGACAGACCGGCCCTTCCGGGCCCGACGAGGATGGCGCTAGTCATGATGTGTTCGCGTCCGAGGTACGCGACCAGTTGAGCCTAGGACTCAGGCTCGTAGCGCCGCACCTCTTGGTTGGCGACCACCTCGGTGTAGTCGGAGATCCGAATCCCGTTGGGGAGCTTGATCATGGGGCGAATTTCGAGCAGGGGTTCGATGACAAAGCGCCGCGCCAACATCCGCGGGTGCGGGACTCGAATCCCGGGCTCATCGACAACCAGATCGCCATAGAGGAGAAGGTCGAGGTCTAGCGTTCGCGGTGCGGAAGGCGCCGGCCGCACCCTTCCCGCTTCATCTTCGATAATCGACATGGCCACCAACAGCTCGTCGGCAGGGACAGTCGTCTCGAGGACTACGACCATGTTGAGGTATGGCTCCTGCGGTGGTCCGCCGATGGGAGAAGTCTCGTAGATCGAAGATCGCACCACGAGATCGCCGAGTCGACCCAATCCCTCTTGGCCGGCCTCCAGATAGGACATGCGGTCTCCCAGATTCGAGCCCAAACCAATGGCCGCTTCTGTCATGGGATCAGCGCCCGACCGACGGGGCCGAGTGGCCTCCCGAGGATCTCCTGAACGACCGATGTGGCGACGATGGGGTCGCTGAGAAGGTCGGCGAAGACGAGGTAGCCGGCGAGAACACCAGCCACCGTGTCATCAACGGTGTCGCGGTGGACGAGTAACACGGTGCCTTCTTTGGCCAGGGCCTCGGACATGACCATGAAGACCTCTTTGGCGTCATCAAGATCCGCGTCGGTGCCCAGCGTTTGGTGGTAGGTGTCGAGTCCGGCCTCCTCGTAGGCCCCGAGGTTGTGGTTGCCATCGAGCAGCGACAGCACGGCAGTGATGCCGGCTTCGGCTAGCCACGCGATCTCCTCGGCGCGTCGGACCCTGCGGTGTTGGAAGCCGTAGCCACCGATCCGCTCCGAGGTGGCGAGAACGCCGTTGATTACCCAGATGAACTCCCTGGGTTCGAGACCTGCCATCACCCGAAAACGATAGCCGACGCCGTACGCGCTGCCTGTAGTCCCATCGCTACGTTGTGCACTCGCAGGACGGCTACCCCAGCTGCGACGGCGAGAGCCACAGTTGCCGCCGTGGCCGGATCCCTATCTGCAGCGACCTCTATTCCCGTCAGCGCCCCCAAGAACCGCTTGCGGGAGGTGCCGAGGGTCACGGTGTAGCCGGTAGCAACTAGGCGATCCAGATTGGCCAACAGTTCGACGTTGTGGCGGACCGACTTTCCGAAGCCGATACCAGGATCGATGGAGATCTTCGAGGGATTAACACCGGCCTCCTCGGCGATCCGAGCACGATCGACCAAATAGGCAGTCACCTCTTCGACAACATCGGTGTACTGAGGGTCTTCCTGCATTGTGCGCGGAGTGCCCTGCATGTGCATCAGCACCAGACCGACTCCGGCGGCGGCGGCAACGTCGCCCATCGCCGGATCACTCAGGGAGGTCACGTCGTTGATGACCTCGGCGCCAACGGTGATGGCCGCGGCGGCGACCTCCGCCTTTGACGTGTCAATCGAGACGGGGCCGGCCTCGGCCAGTCGAGCAACGACCGGTTGGACTCTCTCGAGCTCTTCGTCCGCGGTGACCGCGCTCGCCCCCGGCCGGGTCGACTCTCCACCGACATCGACAATCTCTGCGCCCTCAGCGAAGAGGGTCAGGCCATGGGCGATCGCGGCGGGGCTGTCGTCGAAGAGGCCGCCATCAGAGAAGGAGTCCGGCGTCACGTTGACGACACCCATGATCGCGGCTCGCCCCGACAGCGGTATCTCCGTCGTGCGCAAGGGCCACGACTCCGGTCGGTCGGCGAATATCAGCTGGCCTCGGTACTCGCCGCGGCCATACCGTCTGGAGGTGACGCTGCGAGCGGTGCCCGGATGCGGCCGCTGCCATCGACGTCGTGCTCCCAGGTTGGCACATCGTGGAGGATCTTCTCGATCGCGTCGGCATCGAGTGTCTCCTTGTCAATGAGCTCGGCGGCGATGCGGTCGAGGGCATCGCGGTGGACGGTGAGGATGCTGCGTGCCTCTTCGTGAGCCTGGTTGATGAGGAAACGCACCTCATCGTCGATACGGGATGCGACGTCGTCTGAGTAGTCCTGGCGTTGGCCGTAGTCACGCCCCAAGAAGACTTCTGCATCAGGCGTGCCATAACGGCGCGGGCCGAGGGTGTCACTCATGCCGTACTCCATCACCATCTTGCGAGCAAGGTTGGTGGCTTGCTCGATGTCGTTGGAGGCGCCGGTTGACGGATCGCCGAAGGTGAGTTCCTCGGCAGTGCGGCCCCCTAGCAACATGGCCAGCTTGTCGACCAGCTCGCTGCGACGGGCGTAGTTCTTGTCTTCCTCGGGCAGGGCAAGCGTGTAACCGCCGGCGCGCCCCCTAGGAATGATCGTCACCTTGTGGATGGGATCCGACATGGGAAGGGCGTATCCGACAAGGGCGTGACCGCCCTCGTGGTAGGCGGTGAGCTTCTTGTCTTCGTCCGTCATGACGCGACTCTTGCGCTCGGGACCGGCGATGACCCTTTCGATGGCCTCGTCGAGTTCCTCCATGTCGATCTGATCCTTGCCCCGCCTCGCTGCCAGCAGCGCGCCTTCGTTGATGAGGTTGGCAAGGTCGGCTCCCGTGAATCCGGGTGTCTGGCGAGCCAGCATCTTCAGATCGATGTTCTGTCCGAACGGCTTGCCCTTGGCGTGCACTTCGAGAACCTGTTCGCGGCCTTTGAGGTCGGGTCGGTCAACCACCACCTGACGGTCGAAACGGCCGGGACGCAACAGCGCTGGGTCGAGGATGTCGGGTCGGTTGGTAGCGGCGATGAGGATGACGCCCTTGTTCTGATCGAAGCCGTCCATCTCTACGAGCAACTGATTGAGCGTCTGCTCGCGCTCGTCGTGACCACCGCCGAGACCGGCGCCGCGATGGCGCCCTACCGCATCGATCTCGTCAACGAAGATGATGGCAGGCGCCGCCGTCTTCGCCTGCTCGAACAGGTCGCGGACCCTCGAGGCACCAACGCCGACGAACATCTCAACGAAATCGGAGCCCGAGATCGTGAAGAAGGGCACCCCGGCTTCCCCAGCTACGGCGCGAGCAAGCAAGGTCTTGCCGGTTCCCGGGGGTCCGAACAACAGGACGCCCTTAGGGATCTTGGCACCGATGGCACGGAACTTCTGCGGAGATGCGAGAAAGTCCTTGATCTCCTCGAGCTCCTCGACCGCCTCATCGAGACCTGCAACGTCCTTGAAAGTGACCTTTGGCTGGTCGCGGCTCACCTGCTTGGCCTTGGCCTTACCGAAAGACATCACCCGATTGCCGCCGCCCTGCATCCGGAATAGGAAGAACACGATGAGTCCCACCATGAGAAGCAGCGGACCGAAATTGAAGAGGAAGCTCTGCAGAAAGGAGGTGTTCTCGGCATCGATCTGGGTTTCGACTCCGGCATCGATGAGTATCGTCGTCAACTCATCCTCGTATTCCTCGGGATATGAGGTCTTGAAACGAGAGTCGGTGCCAGCAGGGGCGCCTCCGGTGGTGAATTCGCCAACAACCACGTTCGAGCGCTGCTTGAGCTGCACCGATGCCACCGCGCCGGACTCGATCTTGTCCTGCAGCTCGTTGAGGCTGAGCGCCTCGGGCGCAGTTTCCGAGCTGACGACCGCGTTGAAGATCATGAGGACGACGGCGCCCGCAACGAGATATAGAAGTATTTGTCTGGCCGTTCGGCTCATCTAGATGCCCTCGCTAGCGCAACATGGTACGCCTGTCGTGACTGCTATGCGCTGTGGAACCTCATCGGCACAACCTGTCCCGAGCGTTAGGAAAGGGCATGTTCCTCAAGTACCGCTACGTAGGGGAGGTTTCGCAGCCTGCCGAAGTGATCCAGCCCGTAGCCGACCACGAAGTCGGGCGGGATGGAGAATCCTGCATACTTGACATCCAGTGGAACCTGCTGCAGGCCCTCCTTGATGAGAACTGCAGCCAGCTCCAGCGAGGCTGGTTGCCTCACCGTCAGGTTCTCGATCAGGTAGCTGAGCGTCAGCCCGGAGTCGATGATGTCCTCCACCAGGATCACGTGCCGTCCCTCGATCTCAGAGTCGAGGTCCTTGAGGATGCGGACAATGCCGGAGCTCTTCGTCGACTCCCCATAGGAAGAGACTGCCATGAAGTCCATCTCAACGGGCAGGTCGATGTGGCGGGCGAGATCTGCGAGAACCATGAACGCTCCCTTGAGCACCCCAACGAGGATGGGGGATTCGCCCGCATAGTCAGCGGTGATCTTGGCGCCCATCTCTGCCAGCCTGGCGTCGATCTCCTCGGCGGTAACCAACGTCTTGGCAATGTTCACTGCTCCTCCAATCTGGCCACCAGGGTCACCGCATCCGAACCCCGGCCCGTCGACCCGCGTACTCCAACCACCCAGGCGATTGTGCCACCCACCTCGACCACGGGCCAATGCCGACGCAGCCTGGGAGGCACGCCGGCCTCGGCCAGAACCGTTATCACCTTCTTGTGGCCGGGGCCGATGTCGATGAGATCGCCAGACACAGCGGGTCGCAACACGAGCGGCGCTGCGGCGTCGAGCACGATCACGCTGGGGCCGACGGGACGCCACGCCGGTCGGCCTACCTCGGCAATGAGCGTCCCCGCCCAGAAACTCGTCTCTCCCGGAACCGCCAGCTGGATGGGCTGAGGTGCCTCGTGGGGCAGTGATGCCAGCACCACCCACGGACCCTCGCGCTCGACCTGCAGCGGACCGCCGATGGTGGCGCTGGCTCCCGACGCCGCCGCCATGACGGCCCCCACCTCGGCGGCGTCACCGGCGTAGGCGCCTCTTGCCAGACGGATCGCTCTGCGGGCGATCCTGGACGCCACTGCGATCGGAGCGGTCAACAGCGCTGTGGCCGGCACCTTGACGACACTGGGAGTGCTCACGAGGGGGAACGCCGCCGCTCGCTTCTCCAGGACCTCGTCGTCGGCAGCCGCCAACTCTGCCGTTCGCGAAAGCGCAGCAGTCAGCTCGGGATTGAAGCGCTCCCGGAGCAGGGGAAGCACCTCGTGCCGGAGCTGGTTGCGACGGGGCTCGATCGAATCGTTGGCGGGATCATCCATGTAGGGAATGGCGAGGGCGTCGGCGGCAGCCCGTACGGCCTCTCTACTCAACGAGAGCAGGGGGCGAGCCCAGGGTCCACGGCGGCGGGGAATCCCAGCCAACCCGGCGGCGCCTGCCCCCCGGATCACATTGCCGAGCACCGTCTCTGCCTGGTCATCGGCGGTGTGTCCGGAGACAAGGACCTCGCCCGGCTTCAGCGATTCCTCGAGCGCCGCGTGGCGCACTGATCTGGCCTGACCCTCAGGAGATGGGCCCGGAGGGACCACGACCGCCTTCTCGTCTAGCTCGATGTCAAGGTAGGCGGCGATATCTCTGGCGGCCGCGGCTAGAGCAGAGCTCTCGGCAAAGCCGTGATCGACGAAGACCGCTCGCAGGTCGCTGCCGGCATCGCGGGCCGCCCAGGCGCACACGGCACTGTCTGCTCCGCCGCTCAGCGCGACGACGAGTGGCCCCGGAGGCACCGCGGCCGCCTCGCGCACGGCGCTGACGGGGTCCGTCAGCTCACCCGTGTCAGCCACCGCTGCGGCTCCTTGATCTCGTCGAGGTTCGGGAGCATCTCGGGAGACTCCCAAACCCGATCGAGCGCTCTCCAGCCGGCTTCCTTCTCCACTCCTAGAACGAAGCGCTCGCCCAGCTCGTACTGCTGGAACTTCATCTCCAGGCCGACGAGGCGAAAGAAGGTCTTGGTACGGGGGTCCTGGCGGCGGGCTCGTAGCGCCTGCGACATCCGCCGCGCCGCCGGGATCTCTCTTGCCCCGATGCGATCCATGATGACGTGGCCGTGGCCCTCGAGCAGAGACATCAGCGCCTGAATCCGATCGAGGTTCGCTCGCTGGTCGTCCGATGCCAGCAGACCCATCAGGCCCGCTTCGGTAACCATCGGTTCGCCCGCGGCCGCCGCCTGGCGCATCTCGGTGGCAGCCTTCGCCACACGCCCCGGCTCGGGAGTTGCCGCTTCCATCATGTCGCTCACGAGGCCGAAGAAGTACTCGCGCATCCAGGGCACTCCCTGAAACTGCAGCCGATGGGCGCACTCGTGCAAGGCCACCCAGAACCGGAACTGGGCGGGGCGGAACTCATGTAGCCGCTCGATCGCCAGCAGGTTGGCCCCAACGAGATAGACGACGTCCCCAGCCTCCCCATCCTTAGTCGGAAGGACCATCTCGTATTGGCCGAGCACTCGTTTCGATAGCAGGCCGAGAAGGGCTCCCATCTCCACGGCGATCAAGCGGCCGGCCACCGCCTTGCCGACGCCACCGGCCCGCTCGGAGATCTTGCGCTCTGCCGGCTCCAACAGCTTGGCGAATACCTCGATGTTGGCCTCCGCCCATTGGCGGCGGGTGACCACCCTGACCTCGGGTTCGCTCGGCCCGACCAGCCCGGTCTCCTCCTCCACGAGTCCTGCCGCCCGCTCGACGAGCGCCGGGGCCTGGCGCGCCAACAACGAGAAGTGATAGGTGTCTTCGAGTGGGTACGTGCCGGCAAGGCGAGCCGCGACCCGAGCGGCGGTCGGCCAGCGAACGGCACTCATTCTTTGACGCGGTAGCGGCCTCGAACGCCAAAGCCATAGCGCCCGATGACCAGGAGCGTGATGATCACGCTGATGGCGAGTGCCGTCGGAACCAGGAACCGGAAGGTCCACGAGGCGTCCTCGAGATCCGCGGCCCGAGCTTCGGTGTCGATCTCAACGACGGCTCGAGGGTGTTCTTCCTCTGGCAGCTCGAAGACGGGCTCCTGGGCAGAAGCTGTGGCGACGTGGCTCGAGACAGCCGGAATCGTCAGGAAGCAGACCGAGATGACCGACAGAGCGGCGATTAGCTTGAGGCTCACCAGATGAGAGTAGCGGTGAGGGCTTGCACTCTCACGGCCCCGCAACAGCAAACACCGCCCTGCAAGGGACGGTGTTTTCTGGTGGGCCTAGGCCTCGGAGACCACCCGGCCGCGGAGTCGTGGTACTTGAACGGGTGCGTGGGCAAAACAGAACTCGCGCTTGTTGTATCGAGACAAGACCGTTTCGCAGTCGGCCTGGATACAAACTCGGCGCTCGTCTGTCGCCTTGGGCGCCCGCAGGCGACCCTTGATTCGGTTTCCTCTCAGAACTCTTTCTGCCATTGGATTCCTTTCGAGCGCCGAACCCCTAGTCGTCGGCGCTGTGCTCCTCTAAGAACGCACGAAGGCGTCCAATTAGTTCCGGCGGAGCGGAATCTTGTGATTTGCGCCTAACTACCTGCTGGAACTCGGCCTCGAAATCGAACTTCGAGCAGCAGGGGGGGCACTTCTTGAGGTGTCTTTTCACCTTCCAATAGCGGAAGCGAGACATCTCGTTGTCGAGGTACAGGTAGACCTGCTCGGTCGCGTCCGTGCAAGCTTGCTTGGGTTGACTTGTCACATCTTTTCCCCGGTGAGTCCTCTTTCGCTTGCAAAGTCCCACAACCTCTTTTGCAGGGCTTTTCTTCCCCGATGCAGGCGCGACATGACGGTGCCGATCGGAACGTCCAGCATCTCGGCGATCTCCTTGTACGAGAACCCTTCGACATCGGCCAAGAGAACCGGCAGCCGGAAGTGCTCCGGCAGGGCCTCGAGAGCTGCCTTGACGTCGGTGTCGACGATGGACTCCAACACCTCGGACTCGGCGCTTTCGCTGGCGGACGATCCGCCCGACTCGCCCATCCGCTTGTAGAGGTAGAAGTCCTCGAGCTCACCGAGCTCCACCTCGTTCGGGCGACGCTGTGCCTTGCGGTACTTGTTTATGTAAGTGTTGGTGAGGATTCGATACAGCCAGGCCTTGAGGTTGGTTCCGGCGGTATAGGTGTGATAGGCCCGGTAGGCCTTGAGGAAGGTCTCCTGGAGAACGTCCTCGGCGTCGGCGGGGTTGCGAGTCATGCGCAACGCAGCCGAATACAGCTGCGGGGCATATTGCATGGCGTCGGCTTCGAAATCTGCCTGATCTGCCAGGTGAACCACTCCAATCGGGACCTCTGTCAACCCTAGCAACGGCCTCAAGCCCAAAAAGGGTCCCGGCAACAGGGTCCTTCAAAAGGCCCGAAGTACCATTTCCCCTGCGCCGGGGTAGCTCAGTCGGTAGAGCATCTCATTCGTAATGAGAACGTCAGGGGTTCGATTCCCCTCCCCGGCTCTCCAAGCTTCAGTCTGCTACTACCCCTCGACCGGGCGGGCCAGCTCGACCAGACGGTGGTCGGAGGTGAACAGCTTTCGCACCAGGGCGGAGGCGACAACGGCGGTTGTCGTGGCGGTGGCGCCGAGGATCAGGTACATCACGGCGGCCTGGACTCGCACCGCGTCGACGGGGTCCACGCCGGCGAGGATGAGCCCGGTCATGGCTCCCGGCAGCGAGATGAGGCCAACGGCCTTGACGCCTTCGATTCGGGGGATGAGAGCCGTTCGAATTGCGCTCCTCAGGTAGGGACGGGCCGCGTCCAGCGACGGCTGCCCCAGAGCGAGACGCGCTTCCACCTCGAGTCGCTTGTCTCGCAGCTCCTCCACGAGCCTTCGAGAGACAAGAACTGCGGCGATCATCGAGTTGCCGACCAGCATCCCCGAAAGAGGAACGAGCGCCCTCGCCTCTAGTGGGAAGATCCCGAAGCCGAACAGCACCCCGTGCGTAACCGCCGCCGCCGCCGCCAAAGCCATCACTGCGATGCCCCTGATGCCGGGGGCTTCTGGGGCCCGGCGCCCGACGGTGTCGGCAGCAATGGCGATCATCACGACGATCCACAACCACGACCAGAACAACGGGGTCTCTGGGTCGATGATGAGGCCGAGTGCGAAGCCGACTGCCAACAATTGCACGAGACCTCGCAGGGCCGCCCACAGCATCGAGCGCTCGATGCCGAGACGTTGTGCGAGCGACAGGCCGAGCGCGACCAGCACCAGCACGAAGGAGACTGCCAGCCCGATGTATGAGACATCACCCGGCATCGAGGAACTCCCGCACCTTGCCGTTGGCATCGGCCAGGCCGGTGGTCGGCCCGCTGAACTCGACTGCGCCATCAAGGACGACCAAGAGGTAGTCGGCCAGCCGCTGCGCCTGCGCCAGATCGTGCGTCACCCACAGCACCGCCATCTCCTGGCTGGCGATCTGGCGAGCCGTCTGCTCGAGACGGGTTTTGGGGGCCGCGTCGAGGGAAGACGTCGCCTCGTCGAACAGCACCACCTCAGGATCTGCGATCAGTGTTCTGGCAACACAGGCCCGCTGGGCTTCGCCCCCCGACAGGTCGTCGGCAGTTCTGTCAAGGAACGCCGCGTCAAGTTCCGTGCGCTCTAGAGCATCCTCCAATTGTGCCTGACCGGCGCCTGGCGCAGCTACCAGGAGGTTGTCGCGGACCGTTCCCGGGAACAGGGTGGGACGCTGGAAGACCATTCCGGCGCGTCGCCGCAGCTCCAAGGGGTCCATGGCGGCGACGTCGGCGCCCCTGAAGCGCACTGTGCCACTTGCAGGGACCTCGAGGCGATTGCACAGACGCAGCAGCGTCGTCTTGCCAGATCCCGATGGTCCAACGATGCCGGTGACACCTGCTTGGGGGACAGAGGCCGTGACACCGTTCAGGATCGTGGTCCCATTGCGAGAGACGATGACGTTCTCGAAGTCGTAGAGCGCGGAGCGCTGTCGGCTGTCGGCTGTGGGCTCGTGGCTTTGACCGGTCATAGCTCAAAGCTCATAGCTCAACTCCTAGGTACGTCGCTCCAGGGGAGGTCTTTGTCAACGCGAGGCTCGCCGGGAAGGCCGAGAACGCGCTCACCGAGGATGTTCTTCATGATCTCGGAGGTTCCGCCCTCGATCGAGTTGGCGCGGGCTCGGACAAACAGCTTGCGGATGTCGCGCTCCCCCGAGATGTCCCCCGGCATCGCTATCTCGTAGGAGTCGTAGAGCATGGCCGCTGGACCCATGAGGTCCATGGCATGCTCGTAGATGCGCTTGTTGAGCTCGGCGTAGACCAGCTTCGCCACTGACCCCTCGGGACCCGGAGTGCCCTTCTCCCGCAGTTGCGCGGCGCGGATGTTGGTCAGTCGAGCGGCCTCTGCCTCGGCCCACAAACGCATGAGCTTGTCCCTTGCGGCATCGTCACCCGGAGCGTCTTTCCACACACTCACGGCTTCGCCGATAGGTCCCGACCCCCTCGGCAGCACGTTGCCGCCGATGGCAACCCGCTCATGCATCAGGGTGGTGAGGGAGATCCGCCAGCCCTCACCGACTTCGCCGAGTCGATCTGCGTCAGGGATCGGCGTGTCGGTGAAATAGACCTCGCTGAACTCCGCTTCGCCGGTTGCCTGGCGTAGTGGCCGCACGTCGACGCCCTCCGCAGCCATATCGACGATGAAGTAGGTCATGCCTGCGTGCTTCGGTAGCCCTGGGTCATGACGAGCAACCAGCATCCCCCACTTGGCGACGTGGGCCATGGTGGTCCATACCTTCTGGCCATTGATCACCCACTGCTCACCGTCGCGCA
>CAXMQS010000072.1:0-47573 GCA_964195995.1 uncultured Acidimicrobiia bacterium | reverse complement strand
GATTACCCAGAAACCGAAGAGCTGCTCATCGGGATGTCGCCAGCGTTCACCAAGCTCCGCAATCCGGTCCTGCGGCGAAGCGTTGCGCGAGTGGCGACGCTCGGTCAGGCTGCCGCCGTGGGGCGGCTACCGGCGGCAGTGTTGGTGAACAAGCTGCGCGCTGCTGTGGGCCAAGACCCAATCGGAGACGTCGATGAGGACAGCGCCGACTACTTTGGGGTCCAGCCCGAGTGGTTTGACCCTGAGCTGGTTGTCGCTGTGTTGCGTGACGATGAGCTCGACCCGGATGTGATGCCCATCAACCCGTTGCTACGAGCCGTCAAAGACCTGGAGGATGGGCAGATCGTCGAGCTTGTGACTTCCCATTTGCCCGCTCCCGGTATCGACATCTTGCGCCGCAAGGGCTACCGGACCTGGACAACTGAGGACGACCAAACGATCCGAACCTTCGTGTTGAAGGAGCCTGCAGGCTGACATTGACACGAACGCAGCACCACACCCGGTCGGCGGGTTTGGACACGCGCGGCGTCGGCCACTCGATGACGGGGGTCTGGGTGCGTCAGGGGCTCCTAGCCACAACTGATTCCCCAGTAGGTGACTCCACTTGGGTTAGATGAGCTATGCAGCAGGCCCAATCTACCGGTCGGTCGTGTCGCGACCGGTTTGGACTGTGACCAGAGAGGCGGCCCTGGAGGGCCGCCTCTAGATTGCTGACAGCGAATAGCTTCTCCTATCTCTGATCCATCGCTGCGAACTTGCGCTCGGCCTCACCGACGTAGATCTGGCGTGGACGGCCGATGCGAGTCGTCGGGTCGAGCCGCATCTCCTTCCACTGGGCGATCCAGCCGGGCAGCCGCCCGATCGCGAACAACACCGTGAAGATATCGGTGGGGAATCCCATCGCCTTGTAGATGATGCCCGAGTAGAAGTCGACATTCGGATAGAGCTTGCGCTCGGCGAAGTACTCATCGGAAAGAGCAACTTCTTCGAGTTGCACGGCAACGTCGAGCATTGGATCGTCTTTGCCCAACTTATCGAGCACATCACCGGCGTAGATCTTGATGATTCGGGCCCGAGGGTCGAAGTTCTTGTAGACACGGTGTCCGAATCCCATGAGCCGGAACGGGTCATCCTTGTCCTTGGCCTTGGCGATGTACTCCGACACGTCGCCGCCGCCCTTGATGATCTCGTCGAGCATCTCGACCACCCGCTGGTTCGCTCCACCATGCAGTGGGCCCGAGAGAGCGTGAATACCCGAGGCGACCGACGAGAACAGATTCGCCTGCGACGAACCGACCATCCGGACCGTCGATGTCGAGCAGTTCTGCTCGTGGTCCGCATGAAGGTTCAGAAGCACGTCGAGTGCCTTCGATATGACCGGATCTACCTGAAATGGCTCGGTTGGATACGAGAACATCATGTGCAGGAAGTTCGACGTGTAGTCGAGATCATTCCTCGGGTACTGGAAAGGCTGATTCAGGCTGTACTTGTAGCCCCAGGCCGCCAACGTGATCATCTTGCCGATCAGCCGCTTGGCGCTGAGGTCGATTGCCTCCTCATCGGTGGGATCCAATGAGTCCGGATAGAACGTCGCCAACGCCGACACTGCCGAGGCCAACATCTGCATCGGATGCGCATCAGCCGGAAACGCCTCGTAGAGGTGCTTCATGTCCTCGCGCACCATCGTGTGATGGTTGATCTCGTCCACGAACTGCCCATATTGGGCAGCCGTCGGCAACTCTCCATAGAGGCAGAGGTAAGAGACCTCGAGGAATGACGCGCTATCGGCGATCTGCTCGATCGGGAACCCCCGATACCGCAGGATTCCGTTCTCTCCGTCAAGGAACGTCACCGAGCTGAGGGCTTCAGCCGTGTTGGCGAAACCCTTGTCGTGAGTGACGATCCCGGTCTGCCCCCGGAGCTTGTTGATGTCGATTGCCAATTCGCCCTCGGTGCCGGTGATCACCGGCAGAGTGATCTCTCGATCGCCGATTCTGAGAACGGCTTCGTCCATATCCGTCTCCTTTGCTGCGGATTCCACGCACTGGATGGCCGACACTCGAAGATGGCCCATCCTGCTCTCCCAACGTGGCGCAGATCCCGGCTCCCAACCAGGGTCGTTGGCCCATTTCCCCAACATTGATCAAGAAACTCAACAAGAAGGGAGCGGGTACTCGGTACCTGGCCACGAATCTCGCGGAAGGCCACGGGAGAGGCTCGGATGGGTCGCCGTGGCCTTCCGTGAGATTGGTCGGTGGTCAGATAGCCCGACGGTCACCTGAGGCCGAGAAGGGCGTCCGAGAACCTCTGCGCGCCCGCAGCAACCGGGGGAGGAGTCACATTCTCCGGCACCTCGGCGGGCACCTCGGGCTCCTCAAACTCATCAACGCTCACCGCACCAAGTGTTCTGGAGACGTCGTGAGGCGCCTGTGCTGCTCTGGAGTCCGGAAGCAGCTGTGGCCCAGTTCGAGGTTGAGGGCCTAGTGGGCTAATAAGCCCGTGGAGGTTCGAGCCCTCTCTCCGACACCGCAATCCTGTGTTTGCCGCCAATAGGCCAACAAGTATCAACGCAGTGGATGTCCGACCGACGCCAACAGCGTCCCTCGTCACAATTCGACGCAAGCCGCCCTCCCTTGTGTCTGTCAACGGTCGCCTCTTTCGATGGACTGCCCCAGGGGCTTTACTCCTGGTCACGGGCCTCATGGGTCGATTCGGGCTGCGAAGCCCCTGGGCGCTGGCAGCTTCGACAGCCAGCGGCTCGGCGGATCCACTGTCGGCCCGTCAGCTCCCTGTGGCTCAGGTAGCGTGATATAGCCGTGGTTTGGACTGAGGATCGGAGGGTGCTCTTGTGAAGCTGGGATGGATCGGACTGGGGGACATGGGGCACGCGATTATTCCCCGCCTGCTGGCTGCGAGCCACCAGGTCATTGGATGGAATCGAACCCGGTCGAAGGCGGATCAACTCATCGAACATGGGTTGGTATGGGCGGACTCGCCGCGTGAGGTGGCGAGCGGTTCCGACATCGTCTTCTCCATGGTCACCGACGCCTCGGCGGTGTCGGCGGTTGCCCTTGGTGACGACGGCGTGATCGCCGGTCTGTCACCGGAGGGGTTCTATCTCGACATGAGCACGATCGATCCCCAGGTGAGCCGTGACATGGCCGCCGACTTCTCCGAACGAGGGCTCACCATGCTCGACGCCCCCCTTTCGGGTAGCCCGGTGACCATTCGACAGGGCTCCGCCTCGACCATGGTCGGCGGAGACCGGGTGGCCTACGACAAAGTTGAACCCGTGCTGTACGACATCGGATCGAAGGTCAGCTACATCGGCCCCTCCGGCACCGCTATGCAGATGAAGATTGCGATCAACCTGACCCTGATCGTGGAGATGGTGGTGTTCTGCGAGTCGGTGGCCCTCGCCGAAAAGGGAGGAGTGGAGAGGTCGGTGGCCGTGGATGCCTTGTTGAAGAGTGTTGTCGCCTCTCCGGTGATGGGCTATCGCGGTCCATTCATCCTCGAGATGCCCGAGAAGCCGTTGGCCGACGTCACCCTCCAGCAGAAGGACATGGTGCTGGCCCTTGAAGTGGCACGACGACAGGGCTCACCGACACCACTTGGCGCGGTGGCCAACGAGTTGCTGAACGCCTGTCGGGGCCTGGGAATCGATCACCGAGACTTCGTAACCGTCTTCGACGTGTACCGCATATTGTCGGGAGGACTGTGAACGAACGGTTCCACACCAATCTCGCCCAGGTGCCTGTTGTGAAAGGGCTGCGCCCCGACGAGGGATGGATCGACATGCAGGTTCAGTTCCTCATCGACAAGTCCATCGCGGGAACCGGCGACTTCCTGCTCGGGTGGACGGTGCTACCGCCGGGCGCTCTCCATGACCGACACCTGCACCGGAACGCAGACGAATTCTTCATAGTGCTGCAGGGGTCGGGCCAGATTTACCTCGACGATGGCACCGAGTCGGCTCGTATGGGGGATGTGGTCTGGACTCCGCGGGGCTGCTGGCACGGATTCGACAACACCGGCGACGAGGATGCGGTGCTGGTGTGGGGATGGAGCGGCTGCGGGTCGCTGGAGGATTCCGGTTACGTAGTCGACACCGAGACGAGGGGATGAGCCCTCCACACGTAGGGGGTATCGCCCGCGCCAGCAGGTCGACGCGACGTCCCGTAAACGTGTCCCACCTTGCCACGTTGTCGCTCGGATTCGCCCACTCTCCTTCCGTGTATTCCTGCCGCCCATAGGCCGATGGGCCGAAGTCGACACTGAGGTGCTCCGGTTCCACGGGAAGTGGCCACCGTGGCGCACGGGGGGGACTAGGCCAGCCACACATCGAAGTCCTTGACGCCGCAATCTCCATAGATGCGATGACGGGCAGCACCCTGAGCAAGGCAGACCGCAAGAAGTGTCTTGGCCCAATCCGGGTGGACAACTCTGAAGCGAGTGTCGTGTGCGATAGAGGTCGAGCGACACCACTCGAGGAGCAAGTCGTACTAGGCACGCTGGATGGCTGAGAGTCACCTAGCTTGGTTGCACACATGCTTGTCTGACTAGGAGAAACGATGTTCTACCGAATGACCCGACTTCACTGGAGCGAGGACCGCTATGACGATGTCATCTCTTTAGCCGAGTCGATGAGGGACCGGGTCGAGGGGATCGGCGGGTTGATGTTCGCCGAACTCGCCAAGACCGGGAAAGGCGAAGGCATGATCATCGCGGCCTACCAGTCAGAGGCCGACTATCAGGCTGCCTCGGCAGAAGTGGCTTCCATTCTGGGCGAGTTGACCCAGCTGCTGACATCGTCGCCACATGGTCATGAAGGCACCGTGGTCCTCTCCTACGGAGAGGCACCGAGTTCGGTCTGAGACCACGAGAACTCACGGATGGGCCTGCACATAGCGGCACTTATGGCGCGGAGCGCTGTTGGTGGCACCCGATCTCGGTCCTACATCTGTTGGAAGTTCGTCGGGAGGCCGCTTCGAAGCGCCCAAAATTGCTCAAGACAATCCACAAGAAGGGGCGAGTGTTTGTCGGTCGACCACGAAATCCTTGGGAGGTCACGGGACGCCTCGTTCTCTGCGGATCCCCGGTAGGAGCGCCCATGACCTCTCACCCTTCATGGGTCACAGCTCCTCGGCCAGAGGACTGCGGCTTATGACATCGCGATGGGACCGATGGTCCCGGTGATGTTCCATCCTCCATCGATGGGCGCGGCTTCGTAGGTCAGGAAAACGCCGCAGAGTGAACCGCACCAGAGCCGCAGCTCCACCTCTGCCCGATCATCGAGCAGGAGAATGCCTTCCACGCTGACGACGGTCACGCCTGGCGGCGTCTCCTCGAAGAGCGCTTCGATCTCGGCGTCCGCGTTATCGATGAAGCGCACCGCACCCATCTCCGACAGTGTCTCGGCGATCAACTCGAGATCGAGACCCTGAAGGGGCTGGCCCGGGTCGGCCCCTATCACGGCTGCGACACGAATGTCATCGAAAACGTCGACCGCGCCGAAACCATTGTCGACGGTGAGGAGTCGTTTCAGTGCAGCTGCGATGAGGCTGGCTCGAGCGGGATCCTCTTCAATATCATCGCCCGAGGACGGCGTGCTCGGACGCTCGATGGAGGCGCTGGTGACGGTTCCGCCGGTTATCTCAAAGGTCACCCTCCCGGGGACGAGATCGTCGGTGAGCACGAACGCTACGTCATCTTGACGGGCGATTCGCCACGGCCGACTTTCGTCTTCGGCCAGGGCGGTGGCTTGGGATATCGCCAGCCCCACGAAGCTCTCGCCTTGAGTGGCTGAGTCGGCGGGACCATCGCTGCCCGGCTCGCCGCTGATGGCGGTGGCTATCCCAGCCACGACTAGGGCCAGGATGAGCACCGCGCCGGCCACGCCGTATCTGAGTTTCATGATCTCGTCCTCTCTGTTCGTTCACCTACGACGATGGCGGGAGGCCGCAGGTTCCCGGTTGCGCCCCCGGAGCCCCAGTTGCACCGAGTGCGACGATCCCCTCTAGGACTCCTCGAAGAGGTGTAGGCGACCCGGATCGGTGAGATCGGCGAAGAACTCGTAGCTGATGCAGCCATCTTCCGCCCGGGTGGCCGCTACCACCCTCCGCGCAGCTGTCACGATCATCTCCTGATTAACGGCGTCGAAGGTGATGGTGGCGGCGCCGGCTTGATTCCTGCGCTGCTATTCCTTGGCGCCTTGGTCCCGTTCCTTGGCGTATCGTTCGCGCTCGGCCTGGCGTTCCTCGGCGGCTCGTGTGTGATCGGCCTGGCGCTCCTCGGCGGCCCGAGAGTGCTCCATCTCGCGCTCGGCATCTTCTCGCTCACGAGCCTCTAAGCGCTCCCGCTCGTGGCGTTCACTCTCTTCCAGCCGCTCGCGTTCGTGACGGTCGGCTCTCTCTTTGTCAGTCTCCACGAGGCTCCAGTTCTACGGCGTCGCTTGAAGGGTAAGCCGGCGACCTCGATAGCCTCGCCGCAACGAGGGAGGTCTCAGTGAGGCGATATTTGGGTGTGTTGATGGTGGTGGCGATGGCGGCTGCGGCGTGTGGAGACTCCGGCGAAGAGAGCGCGGGCGCGCAGGAGCCGGATTCGACGAACGCCGCTACGGCCCAGGGCAGCGTCGCCGACCTGGCGATCACCGAAATCGTCTTCGGAGACCACATCACCATCACCAATCTCGGCGATGCTGCCGTGAGCGTCGACGGCCTGTGGTTGTGTAATCGACCCAGCTACACCGAGCTGCCAACCGCCGCCATTGCCGCGGGCAGTTCTTTGGACATACCCGCCGACGCCTTGGGGAGCCTCCCGGATGGCGGCGGGGAAGTAGCGCTCTACACATCGAACTCCTTTGGCGACTCGTCGGCGATGCTTGACTACGTGGCATGGGGGAGCGGTGGTGGTAGAGCGTCGGTCGCCGAAGAAGCCGGGCTGTGGCCCGCTGGAGACTCCGTCGACGTTGCGGGGAGCGAGATCTTGGCGCCAACAGGCGGCGCAGCCGCCGGGGACTGGTCTTCCTGAGTCCTGTGTCGCGATGACTAGTCCCTCCGTGTGGCTACGTGTTGTTGCTTGGCAACCACGGAGAGTTGTTGCATCCTGGGCTCTCGGGAGGGAGTTATGGCGCACGTTCATCTCAGATTGCCGGACGGTCTCATCGCTGAGGCCAAGGAAGCGGGCATCTCCATTGCTCGGGTCACCGAAGAGGCCATCCTCCAGGCACTCAGCGGCAGCCGCATCGAACCTGCTGAGGTAAAGGGATTCGAACCCCGCCCCCTGGACGACACCGACCGTTATCGGGAGGGCTACGCCCTAGGCGAGGACTGGGCGGCAACACGGGCAACGATGCATGAACGTGACGAGATCGCTGCCTTGCGGGCGGTCAGGTGGCACAGCTTCCCTCTCGATCAGCACACCCTTGGCAAAGCTCTCCTTGAGGCCGGGGAACCGGCCGACTCCGACGGCAGGATGCGGCTGGCCCGCGGACCCTTTGCCGAAGGCATCATCGATAGCGTGATCGAGGCTCGACCAGTTCGGTAGAAGTGGTCCTACGCTGCGGCGATGATCGATCTCATCGACTCCATAGCCTCGGTGGTCGGAGCCGAACACATCTTCACCGATCCGCCTAGCGTCGATCAGCAGGACTACACCGGCCGCTATCGAGGCCAGGCCCTGGCTGTCGTTCGGCCGGCCGACGCCACTCAGATCGCACAGATCATGCGGCTGTGTACGGAGGCGGGCATAGCCGTGGTCACACAGGGTGGAAAGACGAGTCTCGTCGGCGGCAGCACACCGCGTGGCGGCGAACTCGCTCTAACCATGAGTCGATTCGACGGTATCGAGATCGATGGGGACAGTGTTCTCGTCGACGCCGGAGTAACGCTCTCCGACCTGAGGGCGGCCGCTTCCGCCCATGGTCGTCGTTTTCCCCTGGACATCGCCTCTCGAGACTCGGCGACCGTTGGCGGGATGATCGGAACGAACGCTGCGGGCGCCCATGCCGCGGTCGCCGGCAACATGGGCGAGCAGCTTCTCGGCGTCGAGTGCGTGCTTGCCGACGGAACCATCGTGGACGAACTAGAGATGGGTGGCGAGCTGCTTTCCGTGATCGCCGGAAGCGAGGGAACGCTGGCCATTATCACGAGGGCGCGATTGCGGTTGCTGCCGCCCCTCGAAACGACCGTCTCGGCCCTGGTTGGCGTCGGTTCGGCGGCCGAAGCCAACGCCATCCTGAGCAGGATCGGCGACATCGAGGCGGCCGAGTTCTTCTACCGCAATGGGCTCGACCAGGTGTGCGTCGCCTTCGAGCTCAGTGATCCGCTGCCACAGAGCCACAGCTGTTACCTCTTGATAGAGGTCGCCGGCGAATTAGAAGCACTTGCCGGGGCCCTGGAGCCTGTCGCCCAAGATGCGGTTGCCGTTGCGTCATCGGCAAGCGATCGAGAGCGGCTGTGGCGCTATCGAGAGGGTCACACCGACGCCATCATTCGACTTGGCGTTCCGATCAAGGCAGATGTACGGCTGCCCCAGGAACGCATAGACGACTTCGCGGCAGGCGCCGGCGAGGCGGTGGCGGCGCTCTATCCCAGCGCAGCGACGTTCGTTTACGGCCACTTCCTCGATGGTGATCTCCACGTGAACATCACGGGTGCCGATCCATCGGACCATCGCGTCGATGAGGCGATCTATCACGTCGTAGCGGGCGTCGGCGGCAGCATCATTGGAGAGCACGGGATCGGCATCGCCAAGGCACACCTGCTTCATCTGACCGAGAGCCCCGAGGACATCGCGGAGATGAGGGTTATCAAGAAGCAGTACGACCCCAGCGGCTTGCTCAATCCGGGGGTCCGTGTTCCAGGTGACGAAAGGCCCTAGCCCGTGGCCTGGCTCATGGCCCAAGCTTGCGTGGAGGAGGTGACATGGAACAACTGGACCTGACCATCGATATCCATCTTGAGGAAGATGAGACGGACACGATCGTCCAGGCGACGCTCTATCTCCAGGGTGATGAGTTCGTGGCGCGGGGTCGAGCACACCGCCGGACCCACGACAAGCCGATTCCGGTGATAGGGGAGGAGTTGGCTGTTGCTCGTGCTCTCGGCGACCTGACCAACCAGGTCACCGCAGCAGCACAGGCCAAGATCGAAGCCTTCCTGGCGCCCGCCTCCTAGAGCTCGACGCCTAGATCCTTCTCGGCGGCATGGCGCAGCGCGACTTCGGCTGCTGCGACGTCCTGGCTGGCAATTCCTACCGACTTGAACAACGTTGTGAGTCCAGATGGAACCGCGGCCCTTCCGGCGAGAAGGTCACCAATCGTGGCGTCTGGCGCTTTTGATGCCTGTAGCAGGTCGCCCGCTTCGGCAGCGGCGGCGTCCGTGTCATCGACGACGGTGAACGCCAGTTGCGTCAGGCCTGGCGGCACCTCGATCATCCCGGGCGTGAATGCACCCACCGCGTTGATGTGTGCCCCGACACGGACATCGCCTTCCGCGAATAGCGGCGTGGTCGCCGGCGTAGCCGTCGTAATGATGTCCGCTTGTGCAACCGCGGCGCCTGCGTTCTTGACCGCCTCGGCGCCGATCAGCTTGGCGAGTAGGTCGGCTTTGCCAGGCGTGCGGCTCCAGACGATCACTCTCTCGATGGGCCTCACAGCCCGCACCGCTGCTACCTGGTCTGCCGCCATGGCACCCGCCCCCAGCATGGCCATGACGGACGACTCCTCAGGAGCCATGAGGCTGGTGGCGAGTCCGGCGCCGGCGGCGGTGCGGATGGCGGTGAGGGTCGGCCCGTCGACAATTCCCAAGGGGGCGCCATCGGGACCGAAGGCAACAACGATGCCTGCAGGGTTCCCGGGGACCGTCGACACCACTTTGATGCCTGTCACCGAACCCACTCGGCCCGGCATGAACAGGGATCCAGCAAGCGCTACTCGCGGCGGGTGCTCGCGATCGTCCGAGAAGGCCGCGCGCATGGCCTCGATGGCGTCCTGCATTGATAGGGCGGCGCGGGTAGCGGCGGCGTCGAGGTAGCGCACGATGAGAGGCTAGGCGTTCCGGGCGGGACTATCCGGCGAAGAGGGCGGGTAGAACCCCGTCCTGACCGGCGATGAGAAGGGCACCCACGACAAGGCTTACGACGGCGGTGACTCCGGCTAGGCCGGTGTGCACCCAGCGACGCCCACTCGAAGCAAAGAAACCAAAGGTCGCCCCGAAAGTGATGGCGGAGTTGGCAATAGCGAGTCCGACGAGGAACGCCGTCAGTACGGACATGCCGGCGAGGGTGCCTCCGGCTTCGGCGGCTGCCAGGAACACCAACACCTGGGTTGGGGTCTCGGCACCGATGCCGTGAAGCATCCCGATACCGATGGCGGTCTTGGTTGTGTAGTCGGTAAAGGGCTCCTGCGCCGGGTCGTGGGAGTGGCGGTGGCCGTGGCTGGGGAGTCTTCCCCCTACCGGCGCCTCATCGCCATCGTGATGGAAGCTCGTCATACCGCTGTGGTCGTGCTCGTGGACGATGGACTCTGCAGTCGCTGTGGTGAACCTGGTGCGGACGGCTATGTATGCCCTGCGTACGGCCGATAGCACGATCATCCAGCGGCTTCGCAGCGGCATGGAACCACGGTGGCGGATGAGCGAGTAGCCAACGTAGACACCGAGTATCACCAGGGTCCACCCCACGATGACGCCCATGGCGGCATCGGCCCAGCCAGGGAGGTGCTGGCCGGTGACGATGGCGACGGCGCCGATCGAGAACACGACGGTGGCGTGGCCGATCACATAGAGGGTGCTCAGGACTACGCCGCGGCGTGGTGTGTCTTGGCTGGCTGCGATATCGCTGATGGCCGCCAAGTGGTCCCAATCGATGCCATGGCGTAGGCCCAGGAGGAACGCCGAAGCGATTAGGCCCAGTGTCATGGATCCATCCTTATTGCGAGCGACTTGCAATAAGAGTAATCGGTATGGGCGCCCTTCGCTTTAGGCGGTTTGGCAGTCACCGCAAAGTCCGGTCAAGGCGAAGTGGGCGCCGCGCACGGTGTACCCATGCTGTGCCGCCACCTTGTCCAGAATCGGGCTGACATCGGTGAGAGGAACGTCCACGGCCGCCCCGCAGTTCTCACAAACCAGGTGGTGGTGCCCGGCATCCTCGCTGAGGTGGTAAACGCCGGGACCGTGACCAAGATGAACGTGATGTAGGAATCCAAGCGTCTCGAGCACGTCGAGCGTTCGGTACACAGTGCTCTGGTCGACGGGACGTCCGAGTGTCTGGCACGCTCTCTCTCCGACGTCGGCAGCGCTCAGGTGCTCGTCGCCTGTGGCTGCTACGACCTCGCAGATGGCCTTGCGAGATTCGGTTATCCGCATACCTTCGGCGCGTAGAGCTGCGATCAGTTCTTCCATCCGGCGATGGTAGGCACCGAAGAATCTGTGAGACTCTAGGCTCGCGATCATGTTCACTAGCTCCAAGACGGACCACATCGCCACGCTGTGGCTCGACCGCCCAGAGAAGCTGAATGCGATGGGAGCCGCCTTCTGGGACGGACTTCCTGCAGTTATGGCCGAGCTGGCGTCCGACGACGACGTACGCGTTGTCGTGCTCGCCGGCAAGGGCCGTGCCTTCAGCGTCGGTCTCGACCTCGTGGAATTTAGCCCGACGATGCTCGGCGGTGGCGACGGCTCGTCGGCCGCCAGCGCCAAGGTCCGACTGGCGCAGATACGGCACATGCAGGCTGCAATCACGTCGGTCGCAGATTGCCCGAAGCCGGTTGTCGCGGCCATCCATGGGTATTGCATCGGGGGAGCAGTTGACCTCATCACGGCCGCAGACATCCGCCTCGCCTCCGCTGACGCCATCTTCTCTATCAGGGAAACCAAGATGGCCATGGTTGCCGATGTTGGGACCCTGCAGCGACTGCCGAGGATCGTCGACCCCGGCTGGGTGGCCGAGCTGGCGTTCACGGGGCGTGACGTCGAAGCCACTGAGGCATTGGAGATGAAGCTGGTGACCCACGTGTACAGCGGCGTCGATGAGCTGCACAGGCAGGCGCATGACCTCGCCGCCGCGATCGCCGCCAACTCGTCGCTGGCCGTCCAGGGTGTCAAGGCGGTGTTGCGGGCGACGGAGGACTCGTCGGTGGCGGAGGCGCTTGACTACGGCGCTGTGTGGAACGCGGCCTTCCTGGCATCCAACGATCTGGGAGAAGCGGTCAACGCATTCCTGGAAAAGCGGCCGCCGGCATTCGGTGGCGACTAGGTAGGACGGCCAGGAGGGGCAGCTAGGTCTCCCGTCTGCTCGAGAGATAGGCCCCGCCGAGTACGAGAACTACGCCTACGAGCGATAGCGCTTTGACACTCTCGTTTCTGAAGATCACGCCGGCCAGGATGGCGAAGATCGGTACGAAGTAGATGGAGATGGCGCCGCGTGTGGCGCCAGCCCTTCCGACCAGGTTCGCCATCGCGACGAAGGCCAGGCCGGTGCTAAGGACGCCAAGGCTCAGCACGGCGAAGGCACTTGACCATTGCCAACTCGATGCGGGGATGCCGGCGATGCCGAACGGTGTCAGCATGACGAGGGCCGCCAACTGGGCCCTGCTTATCGGGGGTAACGCCCCGTACTTCTGTTGCAGAGGGACCGCCAGATTCACGGACAGCCCGTATGACGCCACCGCAACCAGGATGAGCAGGGTTCCCGTGACCGTTGAGCCGCCCTCGCCCAGTGACGGCACTGCGATGAGCACTACTCCGAGGAAGCCGATCAGGAGCCCAATGATCTGAAGACCGCGCGGCAGCCGTCGCAGCAGGATGGCAGCGACGCCTGCCGCGAACAGTGGCACCGCGCCGTTGATCATGCCGGCCAGCGCTGATTCGATCCACTGCTGCGCGATCGAGAAGAGTGCGAGGGGGAATGCCATCCAGACGAAGCCGAGAAGGATTACATGCGGCCAATCCTCCCGGTCGATCTTCGCCCGTGACCGCGGCAGCACGCCGAGGGCGAGAGCGCCAAGGAGCACGCGGGCCCACGTGACCACCATCGGTTCGAAGGCCTCGAGACCCTCGGCGATGAAGAGGAATGATGATCCCCAGATCAGGGACGTTGCTGCGAGCAGGCCCCACTCGGTGGGCCCAAAGGCCCCGCCTCGGGTGCCCGCAGCAGTGGAGAGCACGCGACGTCGAGCCATGAAGGGGGAGGGTATCCGCCACCGCGGCCTTCAGCGGCCTTCAGCGTCCTCAGGCGGTTGCCGATGAACGACTATGGAACGCCGTTATGTAGCGGGTATCGCCGGCGCGCTCTTCTGTGTTGCCATCGCCTACTTCCCGATGGTCGCCAAGGCAGAGGTGCCGTTGCTCGATGGTGTCGACCTCGGTTTCCATGAGCTCGGGCACATGCTGGCGATGGGCTTCGGTCGCTTCATCCATACGCTGGCAGGGTCGTTTCTGCAGATCGCAGTGCCGGTTGGACTGTCGGTGTACTTCTTGTTCATACGCCGCGACTCTGTTGGTGCCGGGGTGTGCGCCGCCTGGGCGGGGACGTCCGCATACGATGTTGCCATCTACGTCGCGGATGCTCCCTTCCAGCGTCTGCCCCTCATCGGGGGCTACCACGACTGGGCCTATCTTCTCGGCCCCGGCGAGCTCGACGGGTTGGCGGCTGCAGGAACCATTGCCACCGTCATTCGATTCTTCGGGGCCATCGCCGTCGTCGCCGGAACCCTGCTGTGCCTACGGGTGCCGCTAGCCGAGCTGCTGGACCGCCGCCGGCCGACATTGGTGGCGAGACCCACCAGCGTCCGGGCCAAGCGTCGCTGGGTACCTGAAGGCGCAGACAAGGAACGCTCCCTAACCCCTCGCTAGCGAGCTGACTTCTCCGAAACGACAGAGACCGGGTTCCGCCACAGCTGACTTGTCGCCAACCAGGCGACGATCACGCCGACGACGACACCGGCAGCTGTGTAGAGAGGCCCAAGCCCGATCCGCTCCCCGAGCAGTCCACCGACGACTCCGCTGACAGGCATGCCAGCCCAGGCGATGGTGCGTGACGCTGCGGCGACGCGCCCCAAGAGTTCGGGGGGCGTCAAGCGCTGTCGCAGAGTCGCCAGTGCGACGTTCACCCAGCTGACGCCGATGAGTACAAGGCCGACGGGCAGGGCCGCGATGAAGTTGGTCGAGATCGAGGTGGCGACGAGACCGACGCCCATCAGGGCGAGGCCAACGATGAACGTCCTTCCCAGCTTGAGTCTTCTGGCGACCCGATCGGCGACCAGGGCGCCGGCGGCGCCGATCAGGCCCTGGGTGGCATACAGCCATCCGACACCGGCTTCACTGAGGCCGAGATCCTCCTGGCCAAAGAGAGCGAGTGTCGCCTCGAAGGGGATGACCATGAAATTGGCGAAGGCAGCGCCCAGTGTTGCATACCGGAGACGCTTGTCGCCCCACAGATGGGAGATGCCGGCTCGCAGCGCCTTGGTCGGCGACTCAGAAAGCTCGGTCTTGCGGGGATTAGCATCACGCATCGCCAACAGGAGCGCGGCAGACACCACGAATGTGGCAGCGTTCAGCAGGAAGGCAGTTGCCGGCCCGGCGATCTCCATCAGCAACCCACCAGTTGCGGCGCCCGTCGTCCAGGCCAACGTTCGGGCCAACTGCAGGCGGGAGTTGGCCGTTATCAGCATGTCCTCGGTGAGCGCCACCGGCAGATAGGCCTGAAGACCGGAGTCGAAAATAGAGGTCATCGACCCAACAACGAAGGCGACGGCGAAAACCGTGACGACGTTGGCGACGTCGAAGGCGACGGCAAGCGCCAACAGTGCGAACGCCGTGCCTCTGGCGAAGTCGGCGAAGACGAGTGCTCGGCGCAGGCTGGCCCTGTCTAACCAGACGCCTGCGGCGAGGCCGAACAACAACATGGGAAGCGTCTCGAACGCGGTGGTCAGTCCGAGATCGAGCTCGGATCCTGTTAGGCGTACGACGAAGAGAGGGAGGGTGACGAACGCGATGTAGTCGCCGAACAACGAGATGCTCTGGCCCCACATCAACGGCCGGTAGTTCCTATGAGCAAGGCCGGTGCGGCGCAAGCCCTCTAGCTGGGGGCGTGGAATCATCGGAGCCGCCATCGTACTTTCGTGACCCTCTCGGGCGCCCTCTCTTCGGAGCCTGCCTCTTCGGAACGAGCCGTCTCTTCGGAGGGAGGTGGTGCTTCCCATAGACTCGTCTCGATGCTGACGCTTCCCGTGTTCCCACTGCAGCGAGTCCTTTTTCCGGGCGAACTGGCCCTCGTCCATGTGTTCGAGAAGCGGTATCTAACGATGCTCGAGGATCTCGTCGACAATCGTTTTGGCATCGTTCTGATCCGCGACGGCAGCGAGGTTGGCTCCGGGGCCACGTATCACGACGTCGGAACGGTCGCTCGAATCGCAGAAAGCCGCACCACCGACGACGGACGCTGTGTCCTGGCGATGGTGGGGGAGCAGCGCTTCGAGGTGCTGGATGGCCTCGCCGAGAATCCGTACCCGTCGGCACTGGTCGAGCTTCTAGACGACGGCTCGGACGAGGACTGCGCAGACCTCCTGGAGTCGGTAAAGCTCCGCCTTCGTCGCTATTCGGTGGTGTCCGCCGAGTCGGGCTACGGCGGTGACGTGCTTTTCGAGCCCTCTTCGGACCCCGCCACGGCCTCATACCAGGTAGCCTCGCTGTTACGGCTTCTGAGTCCGGAGCGCCAAGATCTTCTTGAGTTGCCGACGGCTCGCAGCAGGCTCGAGCGTGAGGAGAGCTTGCTCGAAAGAGAGGTCGACTTGCTCGAGAGGGTGATGGGAGTGTCATGATGGGAGCAACGAAAGAGATCCCCGAGCTTGTCAACGAATTCGTTGACATGTCGAAGGAATACCTCCGCCAGGAGACGGTCGGGCGTGCTCAGCTTCTCGGGCGTCACGCCGGCGTCGGGATGGCGTCAGCATTCGCCTCGGCTCTGGCGGTCATCTTCCTGTCGGTAGCCGGCGTGCGGCTGCTAATCGACGCCATGCCGGGGGAGCCGGATCATCAGATGTGGAGCGGCCTCGCCTACGTGACCGCTGCTCTGGTGCTGGCGGCTGTCGGAGGCATCATCGTGGCGAGGGTCAGCCGATGAGCGTGCAGCGAGATGACCTCGAGGCCAAGCTCCGTGAGATCCAGAGCGCCTTCGATGAAACCAAAGGCAACGCTCGCAATGTCACGCTCGCAGCTGCGCTAGTCGTTGCCGTCGTCGTGATCCTGGCTTTCCTCATGGGGCGCCGCAAGGGCGGTAAGGGCAAGTCGCGTATCGAGGTCTACGAGGTGCGGGGCTAGCCAGGGTTGCCAGACGGGATTGCTAGTCGGCGAGCTTGAACAGCAGTTCTTCGCCCGGCTTGAGCTCTCTGGAATACAGAAGCACCTTGTCGGCGCTGCCGCGGCGTGATCTGGCGAAGCCAACGACAGCGATAGCAAGGCCTGCCACCGCTAGAGCCGGATTGGACGACCGGAGTCCACGTGCCATGCGATTGAGACCGAACATCAGCATGGCCCGAGCCTACCTAGAGTTGTCGTATGCGTAATCAAGACCGATTTGTTCGAATCACGATCATCGTCGTAGTGGCAGCCATGGTTCTCAGCGTCGTCGGTGGAACCCTCGCCGCGCTGCTTTCGTGAACCTGCCGTTCGCCGACGGTGAGAGTTGCCTTCTGATCGATGCCAAGGGAAGGCATTACCTGATCGAACTGCGAACAGGTACCACCTTCCAGTACCACTCAGGCGTCGTTCCCCACGACGCCATCATCGGACGCGATGAGGGCGTCCGGCTGTCGACGAGCACAGATGCCAAGATCGTCGCTCTTCGCCCGCGGCTGGCCGACTACGTCCTTCGGATGAAGCGGGGTGCCCAGGTGGTGTACCCAAAGGATGTCGGGCCCATCATCGTCTGGGGCGACATCGGGCCGGGCATGACCGTTGTCGAAGCGGGCACGGGTTCGGGGGCCCTTTCGATGGCGCTGGCGAGAGCAGTTGGCCCCGAGGGGCGCGTTGTCAGCGTCGAGCGTCGTCCGGATCACGCGGCCCACGCCAGGAAGGTGATCAGCCGGTTCTTCGGAGACATCCCGCCGCAGCTGGAGCTACGCGATGGAGAGGTCGTCGACGCCATTCTCGATATCGAACCCGACAGGATCGTCCTCGATATCCCGGCGCCCTGGGAAGCAGTCACCGCAGCCGAGAAGGCGCTGGCCGCCGGCGGCGTGCTGGTGTCCTACCTTCCTACCGTGCCCCAGGTCGAGCGCCTGCGCGAAGTCATGCGCGAGCGCTTTCTGGACACGATGACGATGGAAGTCATGATGAGAGAGTGGGCGATCGACGGCCGGTCTGTCCGCCCAGAACACCGCATGGTCGGCCACACAGGGTTCATCACTGCCGGGCGCCTCGTTGACCCCCGAAACGCCAAGCAGCCCCCGGAGGGGGCTGCGACAAGCGAATAGTTGGGAACCCTCAGGGCTCGATGAAGATGCACTCTCCGGGGCATTCTTCGGCGGATTCGATGGTGAGCTCTTCTTGGCCGGCGGGAACCAACGCCAGCCCCTCGGCACCTTCCGGATTGCCCTCGGCCGTGGCGAAAACCTTGTCGCCCTCGCGGACGTACGCCAGGCCGTCGTCGAGGAGGACGAAGACGTCAGGTGCTATCTCCTCGCACAGGCCATCGCCGGTGCAGAGGTCCTGATCAATCCAGACTTTCACGGTCACTCCTCCTCGGGGTAAGCGGGGCGATTGTATCCGCCGTGGGTACTGGCTCAACCCTCAATCGGAGCTCGTAGGCGAATCTTGAGGTGTCCATATACTGCGCAAGCTCAGGGCCATCACACCGATAGATATCCATGGACGACTTCATGACGACCGACAGCGATCCCGCAGATCCGCAAAGCACCATCAGGATGCTCGAAGAGGAGATCGCCATACTCCGTCGTCGGCTCCAGGATGCGCCCCGGCGGGTTCGGGTTCTCGAGGAGCGCCTCGCCGAGACCAAGAACCATCTCGCGCAGGGCACGACGCAGAACGAGAAGCTAGAGGCCGTCCTTCAAGAGACCCGTGAGCAGCTGGCCCTCCTCCGTGAGGAGGTCGAGAAGCTAACCACTCCACCGAATCCCTTTGGCACGGTCCTGGCAGTCAACACGGACGGCACGGTCGACGTTTCCACGCAGGGCCGCAAGCTTCGGGTCAACGCGGAGCCTTCCATCGAAGTCAAGCAGCTCGATCGCGGTCAAGAAGTGTTGCTCAATGAGGCCTACAACATCGTTGACGTCCGGTCGTTTGATCCGCACGGAGACGTCGTGCGCCTGCGCGACATCCTCGACGACGGACGTCTTGTTGTCCTCACCAGGGGAGACGAAGAGCGGGTTGTGGACAGGGCGGCAAATCTCGTAGACACCTTCATCCGTATCGGCGACTACGTGCGTATGGACTCGCGTACCGGGCTCGTCTTCGAGCGTCTAGTGCGCCCCGAGGTTGAAGAGCTCGTTCTCGAAGAGGTCCCCGACATCACCTATGAGGAGATCGGCGGACTCAGCGAGCAGATACAAACCATCCAGGATGCCGTCGAGCTTCCCTACCTCCACAAGGATCGCTTCGACTTCTACGAGCTGGCGGCGCCGAAGGGTGTCTTGCTATACGGGCCCCCCGGCTGTGGCAAGACCCTGATAGCAAAGGCTGTTGCTAATGCTCTGGCCAAGGCCGTGGCCGCCAAGACCGGAAAAGACGATGCCCGCTCCTACTTCTTGAACATCAAGGGCCCCGAGCTGCTCAACAAGTATGTCGGCGAGACCGAGCGACAGATCCGGCTCATCTTCCAACGGGCCAAGGAGAAGTCGGACGAAGGTGTGCCGGTCATCGTCTTCTTCGACGAGATGGACTCCTTGTTCCGCACCAGGGGGACCGGGATCTCATCGGACGTCGAGTCGACGATCGTTCCCCAGCTCCTGTCTGAGCTCGACGGGGTCGAGTCGCTCAAGAACGTCATCGTGATCGGTGCCTCCAACCGTGAAGATCTCATCGACCCGGCGATTCTCCGGCCTGGGCGCCTCGACGTGAAGATCAAAATCGAACGCCCAGACGAAGAGGCAGCAAGACGGATCTTCCGCATCTATCTCAAAGACACTCTGCCGTTCGACGCCGTCGAAGTCGAACGCTACGACGGCTCGAAAGCCGCTCTAGCCGACGCCGTGGTGGATGCCGCGGTGAAGCACATGTACTCGAGCGACGACGAGAACCGGTTCCTCGAGGTCACATATGCCAACGGTGATAAGGAAGTGCTGTATTTCAAGGACTTCTCATCTGGAGCCATGATCGAGAACATCGTGCGCCGGGCCAAGAAGGAAGCGATCAAGCGCGAGATCGCAGAAACCGGAACAGGTATCCGTGGTTCAGACCTCATCGAGGCAATTGGCCAGGAGTTCCGGGAGCACGAAGACCTGCCCAACACCACCAACCCCGACGACTGGGCCCGCATCTCTGGCAAGAAGGGCGAGCGCATCGTCTATGTGCGCACGCTCATCGAGGGCGACGGAGAGAGCCGCAGTATCGAAGCGATTACTACCGGCCAGTACCTCTAGGGACTATGGCCATACCCAAAGTCCTTGGGACCGAGACGGAGTTTGGCGTTGCCGTACGCGGTCAACCCGACTTCAACCCCGTTATGGCGTCGTCGATGGTGGTCAATTCCTACATCGGCGGCCAGGCCAGGATCCAGTGGTCGCTCGAGGAGGAGTCGCCGGGTCGCGACGCCCGCGGATTCGGTATCGAGGCCGAGCCGCCGGCCGATCTCGAGACGGGCCTCGTTAACGCAGTGCTCACCAACGGAGCTCGTCTGTATGTGGATCACGCCCATCCCGAGTACTCCTCTCCGGAGTGCATCAACCCGTGGCAAGCCGCCCTGTATGACAAGGCCGGGGAGATCATCATCGCGACCGCTGCCAGGGAGTCACAGCGGCTGCTTGGCGTCGACGAACGAATGATGATCCACAAGAACAACAGCGACGGCAAGGGCAACTCGTATGGATTCCACGAGAACTACCTGATGAGCCGCGAGCTTCCATTCGCCGACATCGTCAGGTTCCTTACAACCTTCCTTGTCACCAGGCAGATCTTCACCGGCTCCGGCAAGGTCGGTTCGGAGAACGGGCGGCCGCCCGTTGACTATCAGTTGACGCAGCGGGCGGACTTCTTCGAGGAGGAGGTCGGGCTGGAAACGACCTTGAAGCGGCCGATCATCAACACCCGCGACGAGCCCCACGGCGACCCGACGAAGTATCGACGCCTTCACGTGATCATCGGCGACGCCAATCTCTCGGAGGTTCAGACGTTTCTCAAGCTGGGGACCGCCTCGTTGGTGCTGGCCGCTATCGAGGATGGTGCGATCGAAGACGCTTTGCGCCTCGCAGATCCGGTAGCGTCCACATGGCGTGTCAGCCACGACACTGATCTTCGTCTTCCCCTTGATCTCGGTGAGGGCGGTACCGCGACGGCCTTGGAGTTGCAGTGGCGGTACTTCGAGTGGGCATCCAAATACGCCCGCACGGTGGATCTGCACTCGTCATTCGACCTGGTCTTGACCGAGTGGGAGAGTGTGCTCACCGACCTCGAGGCGGATCCGATGTCTACCGCCGACCGCCTCGATTGGGCCGCCAAGCTCCGGTTGCTCCGCGAGTACGAGGAACGCGATGGCCTCGGGTGGGGCGATGCCAAGATGCGCCTGCTCGACCTCCAGTACCACGATGTTGAGCCGGAGCGGAGCCTTTACTCCAAGCTCGTGAAGGCCGGAAGGATTCGCCGCCTCTTCACCGACGAAGAGATAGTCGAAGCCGCCGGCGAGCCGCCGCCCGAGACCAGGGCCTACTTCCGCGGCAAGTGCGTCGCCCAGTATTCATCGTCGTTGGTCGCTGCTAACTGGGATTCTCTCGTCTTCGACGTAGGCGAGGACAGCTTGAAGCGGGTGCCTATGATGGAGCCGCTTCGGGGAACCCGGGATCGAACGCAGTCTCTCCTCGATTCCAGCCCCGATGCCGCATCCCTCGTACGTGCCCTTGGAGGTGACGATGGCCGAGCAGAAGAAACAGCAGAAGCCGCAGACGACTGAGTCGGACGAGTCGGTCACGACGGAGGCTGCGCCCCAAGGCGAAGAGCTCACCGAGAAGATCGACGACCTTCTTGATGAGATCGACTCGGTTCTCGAGGAGAACGCCGAAGAGTTCGTGAAGAACTACGTCCAGAAGGGCGGCGAGTGAACGACGAATCGGGTTCCTCGCGTGGCCTGCCTCTCGGCGCCGTCACTCCCGACTCGAGTTTCACCTCTGTCCTCGGCTCCCATGGTCTGATGCCTTCGTGGGACCTCGGCGCCGGTGTCGTCGATGCCGCCGAGGCGACGACGGTTCTGTCGCTCCGATACGCCGACGGCGTTGCGATGATCGGCGATCGACAGGCGACAGCCGGCAATGTCGTTGCCCATCGCCGCGTACAGAAGGTCTACGCAGCAGATTCGTTCAGCGCCGTCGCCATCTCGGGAACAGCCGGCATCGCCATCGAGCTGACTCGCCTGTTCCAGACGGAACTCGAGCACTACGAGAAGCTCGAGGGCAGTCGGTTGAGCCTCGAGGGCAAGTCCAACTACTTGGCGCGAATGGTGCGCCAACAGCTTCCGCTCGCCATGCAGGGACTTGTCGTCGTCCCGATCTTCGCCGGCTACGACACCGACCTCGGCGTCGGCAGGTTGTACAGCTTTGACGTCGTCGGCGGCCGTTACGAGGAACAGGATTTCGCCGCCACGGGCTCGGGGAGCATGGAGGCTGCCTCGCACCTCCGCGCCAACTACCGAGAAGGGCTCGACGAGGAGGGGGCGCTCGACCTCGGCATACGAGCTCTGGTCGCGGCAGCCGAAGAGGACACAGCCACCGGGGGCCCCGACCTGCGCCGCGGCATCTTCCCGACTGTGGTGACGATGACGGCCGACGGTTTCGCGGAGATCGAAGAGGAGAGGGTCGCCGCGCTGTCGGCGACAGCGCTCGAGGAGACGAGCCGATGAGCGTTCCTTTCTACGTACCCCCCGAACAGCTGATGAAGGATCGGGCTGAGTACGCCCGAAAAGGCATTGCCCGAGGCCGTTCCATCATGGCGCTCGAGTACGACAATGGCGTGCTGCTCATGGGGGAGAACACGTCGGGGGCGCTCTTCAAGATCAGCGAGATCTACGACAGGGTCGCTTTTGCCGGCGTCGGGAAGTACAACGAGTTCGAAGCGCTTCGGGTCGCCGGGATCAGGCATGCCGACGTCAAGGGATACACCTACGCCAGATCCGACGTCACCGCCAAGTCGCTTGCCAATGCCTACTCGCAGACACTTGGGCACATCTTCACGCAAGATGTGAAGCCATATGAGGTCGAGATCCTCGTCGCCGAGGTCGGCGATAGTGCTGAGGAAACCCGTCTGTTCCATCTCACCTATGACGGAACGCTCTTCGACGAACGCCGATTCGCCGTTATCGGGGGGCTCGGCGAGGAGCTGCAGGAGCCCCTGGAGCGGGACTACACCGATGGCATGAACCTGAGCGCCGCCGTCGGCCTGTGCGCCCGCCTATTCGCTCAGGCCGAGAACAGGGACATTGCGGCGCAAGACTGGGAGGCGGCCGTTCTCGACCGAACCCTCGGCAGGCGCTTGTTCCGCCGACTCGGAGCTGACGACTTTGGGGCGGCAGCCCTCTAGTCGTTGGTCCTGCGGAATAGCGGGGTTCCGGTACCCTCGGCCGGCATGGAAAGACGCATCTTCGGCATCGAGAGTGAGTACGGGGTCACCTGCACTCTCCGCGGCCAGCGCCGCCTGTCACCAGACGAGGTTGCGAGGTACCTGTTTCGCCGAGTCGTGAGTTGGGGCCGCTCGTCCAATGTCTTTCTCGAGAACGGAGCTCGCCTCTACCTCGACGTCGGGAGTCACCCCGAGTATGCGACTCCGGAGTGCGATTCTCTCTACGACCTCGTTGCCCACGACCGAGCAGGCGAGCGGATTCTCGAGGGGTTGCTCCGTTCGGCAGAGGAACGCCTCGAGGAAGAGGGAATCCGGGGGCAGATCTACCTCTTCAAGAACAACACCGACTCCGCAGGCAACTCCTACGGGTGCCATGAGAACTATCTGGTGGGGCGCCAGGGCAATTTCGGCCGCATCATCGACACCCTCATCCCCTTCTTTGTGTCGCGCCAGGTGTGGTCGGGCGCGGGCAAGCTGCTCTACACAGCCCGCGGCACCGTCTACTGCCTGTCGCAGCGAGCCGAGCACATCTGGGAGGGTGTTTCCTCCGCGACCACCAGGAGCCGCCCCATCATCAACACGCGGGACGAGCCGCATGCCGACGCCGAGCGCTACAGGCGCGTTCACGTCATCGCCGGCGACTCCAACATGTCTGAGTACACGACCTATGCCAAGGTTGGGGTGACGGCAGCCCTGTTGCAGATGCTCGAGGACAACGTCGTATTCCGTGATCTGACCCTCGAGAACCCGATCCGTGCCATCCGAGAGATCAGTCACGACATCACCTGTCGCCGCAAGGTGCGCTTAGCGAACGGGCGTGAGCTGTCTGCTCTCGACATGCAATGGGAGTACCTGGAGAGAGCCATGCGCTACGCCCGGTCCAACGGCTTCCCGCCCGAGGTGCACAAGGCTGTTGAGATGTGGGAGCACCTCCTCACCGGCCTCGAGAAGGACCCGCTGTCCCTCAGGCGTGAGGTGGACTGGGTCGCCAAGTACCACCTGATCGAGGACTTCAGGGCACGGGACGACCTCCCGCTGTCCCACCCCAAGCTGGCGCTGATGGACCTGGCGTATCACGACGTGAGCAGGGACCGCGGCCTCTACCACATCCTCGACAGGCGGGGCCTGATGGACCGAGTTGTGACCGATGATGCCATCACCAAGGCCATGACTTCGCCGCCACAGACGACGCGGGCTCGCCTGCGGGGCGACTTCATCAAGGCGGCCAAGGCACGCCACCGCGACTTCACTGTGGACTGGGTGCATCTCAAGCTCAATGACCAGGCGCAGCGCACCGTTCTGTGCAAGGACCCGTTCAAGGCCGTTGACGAGCGTGTCGAGAGGCTGATCGAGAGCCTGTAAGCAGGCCGTTCCCAGGCGAACTCTGTGGGACGGTGTCCGACCCGGTGCTTCCACCCTCCGTCCTGCCGCTCTACGCTCGGCAGTCATGAAGACGGTCATCCAACGCATCCTCAACCTGCTGGCCTTCCTCCTCACCGTGGGCCGTCCGGTGAGCGCAGACGAGATCCGGCATACGGTCGCCGGATACGGCCAGGACTCGGACGAGACCTTTCGCAGGATGTTCGAGCGCGACAAGGATCTGCTACGCAGCCTCGGCATCCCCTTATCGATGGCGGCGACGGATCACTGGGAAGTCGAATTCGGCTATGTCGTGCCCCCGGAGAGCTATCGACTCGATGACCCGGGACTTACCGACGACGAGCTGGCCGCCCTCGGGCTGGCGGCGCACGCAGTGCGGGTGGGCAGCGCTGCCCCTGGACCCGGAGCGCTGTTCAAGCTCGGCGGCACACCTGCCCAGGTCGCCGGGGAGCCTCTCGCCGCTGACCTCGGCGCAGATGCTGAGGTGATCTCTTCCATCTTCGCTGCGGTTCAAGAACACCGCCTGCTGACGTTCGACTATCGAGACAAGAAGCGGCGCATTCACCCATACGGACTGGTTCACAGGCGCGGACACTGGTACGTCCTTGGACCCGAACGCGGCGCAACCGAGGTGAGGGCCTATCGGCTCGATCGAGCGACGAAGGTGGGTGTCGGCTCCGAACGTCAAGCCTTCGAGCGCCCCAAGGGGTTCAAGGTGGCCACCGCGCTCTCCGACGTGCCGTGGGACGCGGGGTCAGACGACCTCGAAGCCACCGTTGTGTTCGATCCGGAGGGGGCCTGGTGGGCCGAGCGTCAATTGACGAGCGCCGCCATCGTCAAGCCGATCGGCAAGGATGGGAGCATCGAGGTCACCCTTCCGGTAGCCAACAGTGAGGCCTTCATCGGCTGGTTGATCGGCTTCGATGAACACGCCGAGGTGACGGGACCGCCGAAGCTCCGTGCCCAGATGCTTGCCAGAGTGCGGGGGGAGGAGTGACGAGCAATCGAACCGCGGCTCGCCTGACCCGGATCCTCTCGATGCTGCCGTGGGTCATCGCCAACCCTGGTGTCAGCGTCAACGATGTCGCTGAACGATTTGGGTACAGCGCCAAGGAGCTGACCGAAGACCTGAATCTGGTTTTCATTTGTGGACTTCCCGGCTACGGCCCTGGAGATCTCATGGAGGCGTACATAGACGAGGACGAAGTCATCGTCGATATGGCCGACTACTTCTCATCCTCGCCGCGCTTGACTCCTGCCGAAGCACTAACGCTGCTGGCGTCGGGGATGGCGCTGCTCTCCGCCGGACTGGCCTCAGAAGCCCTGGAGCGGGGCGTTGCCAAGCTGCAACGGGCTCTTCTCCCCGATGGTGACGACTCGTTGGTCGTCGATCTTCCTAACGAGCCGGACCTGGTGCCGCTGTTGCGCGGTGCGGTAGAGGTAGGCCAAACCGTCTCGATCGAGTATTCCGGTCTGGCTTCTGGCGTGACAACCGAAAGGATCGTCGAGCCGTGGAGCGTCTTCTCTGCCCTCGGTAATTGGTATGTGCGCGGCCACTGCCGACTAGCAGAGGGGGAGAGGGTGTTCCGTGTCGATCGGATCCGTGAGGCCGAGCTGAACAGCGAGCTGTTCACCAAGCCGGCGGGCAGCCCAGAACCCGTCATCGACTACTCACCCGGGGTTGATGATGTGCATGCGGTGATCCGCCTGGCACCGGAGGCCCGCTGGGTCGCGGAGTACTACCCGGTCGACTTGGTGGAGGACGGACCGCAAGGGCTTACGGTCCGTTTCAGTGCATCGGCGCCGCTCGTCGCGGCGCGACTCTTGGTCCGATTGGGTCCTGCCGCCGAGCTTGTGGAGGGCGACGAGGTGGCCACAGCCGCCGCCGATTTGCGTGCGCGCATCATGACTAGATACGTATCTAGTGCCGATTGACTATTTGGTGGAATAGTCATTCAGGCCCCCTGAGGGCGGGCCGAAACCCTGATTGACCAACCAACAAGGCGGAGTGCCACTTGACCACCATCCGAACCACATGCAGTGCTTGCGGAGATATCGAACTCACTCAACAGCACCTGCGACTCGAGCTCTCCCCGGAGTGGACCTCGGGAAGCTACTTCTTCACATGCCCCTACTGCGATCATGAAGAGCAGAGGCCCGCCAGCCAGCGCGTTGTCACCATCCTTCTCGCTGCAGGGGTTGTCTACGAAGTGGTCGAATCCGTGGGTCCCATCTCCAACGACGAGATCGAAGAGTTCCGCCGGGCGCTTGAAACCGACGACTGGATGACCGACCTCCTCTCCAGCTGACTGAGAGCCCCTTCGGGGGGGGTCCCATCCGGCGGTAGGCCTACCATTTGGGCCACCGATGTTCAGCTTCAGTCCCTCCGAGCTGCTGACGATCGGGTTGGTCGCCCTCATCGTCTTTGGTCCGCGGCGCCTTCCCGAGATAGCACGACGCGCCGGTCAAATAGTGTCCTACCTCCGATCGGCAGCTGACGAGATCCGAGGCGAGCTGGGCGACGACGTTGAATCCATCTCCAAGCCATTCCGTGAGGCAGCTACCGATCTTTCCGCAGCCGGCAAGGAGCTGATCGAGACCACGGAGGGTGAGCTGAAGTGGATCGACGAAGTCGCCTCGGACCTATCGGATGTCGGCAAGAAGCCGCAGCCTGCTGAGGACGGCAGCGATACGGGGGGCGAGACCAGCAGCGAGACCGGGGAGTCGTTGTGACGGGCTCGATGAGCCTCGTCGAACACCTCGAAGAGCTGCGGTCGCGGGCTATCAAAGCGGTTGTCGCCATCGTGGTTGCCAGCATCATCGCCTTCATCTTTCGCAACTGGATATTCGACCTGTTGACCGGTCCATGGGAGGACGTCGCAGGCGATAGGGAACTGGCTTTCTTCCGGCCTACAGAGGCTTTCTCGGTGTTCATGAAGCTCTCGCTGTTCGGTGGCCTCATCATCGCCTTTCCGATTGTCCTGTGGCAGGTGTGGGCCTTCATCGCACCCGCTCTCAACAAGCGGGAGCGGAGGTACATCATCCCGGGGATACTGGTGCTCAGCGGACTGTTTCTGAGCGGCGTCTCGCTTGGCTACTGGTCGCTCGGAAGGGGCCTCGAGTTTCTCATCGACTTCGGCGAGGGGCGCCTCGACCCGACGGTCGGTGGAGCCTTCTACCTCTCCTTCGCGATGCGCTTCATCCTCGTGTTCGGCATCGCCTTCCAATTCCCGGTGTTCTTGTTCTCTCTGATGGCCGTTGGAGCTGTTAGCCGACAGCGCTTGGCTTCCGGACGACGGTGGGCCGTTCTGGCCATCGTGACTATCGGCGCTGCGATCACGCCGAGTGGAGATCCGTACACGCTTCTCCTGTTGTCGACCCCGCTCTATCTGTTGTACGAGTTCACGCTGCTGGCTGCCCGCTTTGGGCTGAAGAAATGAGGCTGGCGGCCGAGTACCTCGACACCCTTCCATTCTCCCCGGACAGCTTTCAGATAGAGGCCGCAACCGCCATCGACGCCGGAGAGTCGGTCGTGGTCACCGCCCCTACCGGCGCCGGGAAGACGGTTGTCGCCGAGGCGGCGATCGTCGCCGCCCTGGGACGAGGTGGCCGGGCCTTCTACACGACGCCGATAAAGGCGCTCTCAAATCAGAAGTTCTCCGACCTCAGAGCCAGCTACGGCGACGAGGCCGTCGGCTTGTTGACCGGCGATAACTCCATCAACGGGGCTGCGCCTGTGGTCGTGATGACGACCGAGGTGTTGCGCAACATGATCTATGCCGAGAGCCCCGATCTGGCTGATCTGGACGTGGTCATACTCGACGAAGTGCACTACCTGGCCGATCGATCCAGGGGAGGGGTGTGGGAGGAGGTGATCATCCATCTTCCAAGGAGGGTGCGGTTGGTCTGCCTCTCCGCGACGGTCGCCAATCCGTCCAACTTCGCAGACTGGGTGGAGTCGCGGCGCGGACCAACGCGACTTGTCGTCGAGACTCATCGTCCCGTTCCGCTCGAGACCTGGTACATGGCCGCAGATAGCTCTAGCCCAGGGGGGCTGCTCTACGAACCGATGTTCCTCTCCGGCAGGCCGAACGGGCGCCTCGAGAAACTGCTGCGACCATCCGCCAGTCGCAGGAGGCGGTTCTCGCCGCCGAGGCGACTCAAGGTGGTCGAGCAGCTCGCTGAAATAGATCGGCTTCCGGCGATCTATTTCGTGTTCTCGCGTGTCGGGTGTGAGTCGGCTGCAACGCAGGTCGCCTCCAAGGTGTCTCTGACGACGACCGAGGAGGCGGAGCGCATAACGCGCATCGCCACCGTGCGCACGCGCCATCTGTCCGTCCGTGATCTTGGGGTTCTCGGGTTCGACGCCTTCTTGGAGCGTCTCACGAAGGGAATCACTGCTCACCATGCAGGGATGGTCCCTGCGTTCAAGGAGGCAGTCGAGGAGGTATTCGTCGAGGGGCTGGCCAAGGTCGTCTTCGCCACCGAGACGCTCGCTCTCGGCATCAATATGCCGGCGCGCACCGTGGTGATCGAGAGCCTCAGCAAATTCGACGGGGAAGGCCATGAACTGCTGCAACCGGGCGACTTCACCCAGCTAACCGGCAGGGCAGGCCGGCGGGGCATTGACAGTGATGGCACGGCAGTAGTTCTCCACTCCTCGTTCGTGCCGTTCGCCCGAATGACCGGTATCGCCGCCGCCGGAACCCACCCCCTGCGATCGAGCTTTCGGCCAACGTACAACATGACGGTGAATCTGATCGCGACATACGACAGGGCCACAGCCGAGGAGCTGTTACAGGCATCGTTTGGCCAATTCGAGGGCCAACGCGAGCGATCGCAACTGAAGGAAAGGGCAGCTGAGCTCCTGGAGGAGCTCAAGGCCTCGGATGCGGACGCGACGTGTCATCTAGGCGATGTAGCTCCCTACGTCAATTCCGGCGCAGCGGCACCGCTCTCGTCGATGATGCGCCGGTTCGCCCAGGAGCTGGTGCCGGGTGATGTGATCGAGGGTCAAGGCCAGCGATGGGTCGTCCTGGCCAAGGGCACGGGATCGAATCCTCGGTTACTTGTGATCACCGGCTCAGGAAAGGCGGAACGCCTCCGACCGGCCGCTTTGCCTCCGTCAGCGGTTCGCCTGGGAGCCGTCGTACTCCCCGAACCATTCGCTCCTCGCGATTCCGCCTATCGCGACAAGGTCGCCGAGACGTTGCGGCACTGGGAACCGGCTGCAGGGCCTGACCTCTTGGTGGCGGCAGCAACAGAGAACACGGATCCGGTGCTGGGTTGCCCCGACCTGGGGGTGCACATCGAAGCGACGCGCCGCAGCCGCAGGTTGCGACGCGACATCAGCCGGCTGAGCGGTCGCCTCAACAAGCCAACGGGAGACCTCGTCAGGTCATTCCAGGCACTGCTCGGGTTGCTTGACGAGCGAGGCTATGTGGATGGCTGGTCGCTGACCCCCAAAGGCGAGCAGCTGCGGTTCGTCTACAACGAGCTCGACCTGCGGATCGTGCAAGCGATGGAGGAGAGACTCTTTTTTGGGCTTGACCACGCCGAACTTGCGGCCTTCGCTTCGATGTTCGTGTACGAACCCAGACTGCGTGACTACCAGCGTCCGGTGCCGACCGCCAAGCTCGCCGGACGCTTCGAGGAGCTCCTGAAGATCGACCACGAGCTCAGCGCCGCCGAGGACGCCGCCGGAATAGCACCCCCACGCCCGCCGGCAGATGGCTTCGCCGCTGTCGTGTATGAATGGGCGCAGGGCGAGGACCTCGAGGTCATCCTGCGTGAGGACGAAGCGGCCGGCGATCTGGTTCGCAACAGTCGTCAGGTCATGGACCTGTTGCGTCAGCTCGGCGACGCCTTCGATCCGCTGCAGCCTGTTGTTGGCAAAGCCATCAGATCCCTCGATAGGGGTGTTGTCGCCGCGGGGGGCATCGAATGACGTGGTGGACGATCGTTAACCCGGGGGCGGGAAAAGGAGCGGCTAGGCAGGGCAGGGTCAGGGAGGCGCTCGCCGCCGTAGGCGTAGAGGCCGAGGTCCGAGAGAGCAGCGACGCCGCCGATGTGGAGAGGTTGGTTCAAGAAGGCTTGGGTGCGGGTTACGGCAAAATCCTCGCAGTGGGCGGTGACGGAACGGTCAACCTCGTCGTCAATGCGCTGATGGCCCTAGGACCCGCCGACGTCACTCTGGGAATCCTTCCCGCCGGCAATGGATGCGACCTGCTTCGCACCTTCGGAATCAGCCAAGAGCTCGAGGTGGCGGCACACCGATTGGTCGGCGAGACCGACTACACGATCGACGTTGGATTCGTGGATGGGCCATGGGGACGCCGCTTCTTCGCCAACGTCGCCAGCCTCGGCCTCGGCGCCGCGGTCGTGAGGCAGTCCGCTCGCTTCCCCGAATGGATCGGGGCCGCCAGGTACAAGCTCGGCGTGTGGCCGGCACTCGCCACATTCCGCAAGACCCCGCTGCGGGTGGTGGCCGACGATAAGGCTCTCGATGGCGTTGCCAGTCTCGTTGTTCTGGCCAACGCGCAGTTCTTCGGTGGAGGCATGAACATCGCCCCCAAGGCCAGCACCGTTGACGGGAAGCTCGACGTTCAGGTGTTCACCGGGCCCAAACGCAATGCGGTGGTCCTACAACACCGAGTCAATCGCGGTACCCATCTAACGCACAAGGCGGTGCGTCGCTTCTCGGCCGCGACCACCGAGATCTCCATCGACCGCCCCTGGGAAGTCGAGGCAGACGGGGAGTACCTGGGGAAAACGGATTCCCTGGCTGCCGGTGTTATACCAGGGGCAATTCGGATAAAGATCTAAGGACCGGGGTGGACGGCCGACACCTATACTCCCCGGCGCCTGGAGGGACATGGCTGAGACACAGCAGATAAAGAACCCGGACGCTGAGCCGCCTGAGCTAGACCACGCTCCCGCAGACGTTGCTGACGCAACGGAAGAACCTGCCGTCGAGGATGACGTCCTCGACGACGACGACCTTGATGAGGCCGATGACAGCGACGACGAAGTCGAGGGCACCGCTCTCGGCGAGCTCGAAGCGCAAGAGCTTGGGATGCTCACGGACGACGAGGCCGCAGAGACCATCGTCATCGACGAGGCCGCTGAGATGCGGGCCATGCGTCGTGAGCAACTGGAACTCGACAAGGATCCACCTGCGATCACAGAAGACGAATTCGTTTGCCAGTCCTGTTTCTTGGTGAAGAGAACTAGCCAGCTGGCTGACAGTCGCAAGAAGATCTGCGCCGACTGCGCTTCCTGAGCGATGCCAGACGACATATCGCTGGCGGCGCGCCTCGCGACGCCGTCTGATGTCGTAACCGTCGTATCTCTCTATCGCCAGCTCGAGATTGAGCAGTCAGCCCTCAAGGACATGTGGCCCCTGGCCGACGGTCTGGCCGAGCCGGTGGAAGATTCAGCCCTCCAAGCCATAGACGATCCCGACACAGTCGTGGTAATCGGAGAGGCCGAGGCGGTGCCGTTCGGATTCGTGTTGGCGCGAATCGAGGAGTTGTTGCCTCAGGCAGGAGGCACCAGGGTCGGAGCGATCCGCCTGATATTCACCGAGCACGAGGCGCGCGGCGTTGGAATCGGCGAGACGATGATCGGGTTCACGCTCGAGCAGCTTCGCAAGCAAGGACTGGAGCGTTTCGACGCCCACGTTCTTCCGGGACATCGTCATGCCAAGAACTTCTTCGAGGCCTCCGGGTTCGCGGCCCGATCGATCATCATGCATCATCGCGACGGATGACGCTTCCTCCAGGGCAGCGGCCTTTCGTCAACGACCCGATCACTACATCCGAGCTCCCGTCGACGCCGCAGAGAAGCTATCGGATTCCGGCTCACGCCTGGGTTGACGCCCCGGACGAGCTGTTGGGCCTTGGGACAGACCTCAGCGAGCCCGTCGAGTACAAGAGACGGATCGGCAGGTTCCTCCTGTGGAGGGCCGGCCCGCCGGTGGGCGAGGCGCGCTACCTCGCTATCGCTGACGATCTCTCCGCTAGCTTCCGATTTGACCTACACGGTCGTGCCGGAACTGGGCTCGGAGCAGACGGCATCGTTCATACCCGTTTCCGATCCTGGAAAGAGAGTTTGCGAAATTGAGTTCTGCCGCTGACGCCATCGATCTGCTGATAGCGATGATCAGGAACGCCTGCGTCAACGACGGCACCCCTGGGGGCGGTCAGGAGCACAGATCAGCCGACACCGTCGCTGAATTCCTTGGGGATCCGGGCCAACGATTCGAGCCGATTCCGGGGAGAGTCAGTTCGATATACCGAGTTCCCGGAAGCGATGAGTCGGCGCCAACGCTGATGTTCATGGGTCATCTCGATGTCGTGCCCGTCACTGAGTCGGGCTGGACTGTCGATCCCTTTGCCGGCCTCCGCCGAGATGGCTTCATTTGGGGACGTGGCGCTGTCGACATGCTCAATCAGACATCAGCCATGGTCGCAGCATTCGCCGACTACTGGAGGGGCGACGCGGAACCACCCGGCGGCGATCTCGTCCTGGCAGTCGTGGCCGACGAGGAGGCAGGGGCGGTTCATGGTGTTGAGTACATCCTGGCAACCGACCCCGAGGCAATGGCGTGTGACTATGTCGTAACGGAAATCGGGTTGGCGTCCCTTCCTGCCTCTGGGGGCGGTCGCGGATTGCCTGTGACCGTCGCCGAGAAGGGACCACTGTGGACACGACTCGGCGCCACCGGCGTGCCCGGCCATGCCAGCCAGCCGTACGCGGCGCGCTCGGCGCTAGCCCCGGCGGCTGAGGCCGCGCACCTCTTGGCGACTTCTCCTACCCCGGTCGCCATCACCGCGGAGTGGGCAGCATTCGTTGCCGCGGTCGATTGGTCGCCCGAGGTCAAGGAGGCGCTCCTAGACCCTGAGCTCGTCGACTCCGCGATCGATGACCTGGCAATCGCTGACCCCGGACTAGCCAAGTGGGTGCACGCCTGTACGCATCTCACGGTTGTGCCGACGATCATCAGCGCAGGGACCAAGGCGAATGTGATAGCCGACAGCGCAGAGGTTGACGTCGACGTCAGAGCCCTGCCCGGCCAGGACCAAGCGGATCTCGACGATCACTTCCGGAAGGCCCTTGGTCCCTCACTCCTCGACGAGCTCACCGTCGAGTCGCTGCTGTCGTTCCCGGCGACGGCGTCCGCGCCGCAAGGACCGCTGTGGGAGGCCCTGGCAGCCGCCTACGCGGCCGGGGGAGGAGACGGCGGACTCATCCCATCGATGATCCCGGTTTCCACCGATGCCCGCTTCTTCCGCCAGGCCGGCGTTGTTGCCTACGGCGCGGCACATTTCGACGATGCAATGTCGTTCGGAGAGGTCCTCTCCCTCTACCACGGCAACGATGAGAGGGTCAGCGAGGGCTCGGTTGCGGCGACATTCGACCTCTTCACCCGGACGATCACCGAGTTCGCGGCTCGAAGCTGACATGGCAACTATCGTCTGCGATCTCGATGGAGTCATCTACATCGACGGCTCTCCTGTCGACGGCGCTGCCGCTGCACTCGAGCAGATGAGAAACGACGGGCACCAGTTGCTGTTCGTAACCAACAATGCGACACGTCATATCGATGCTCTTGTCACCGAGATCGAAGCAGCGAGTGGCTTTCGCCCGGGACGCGAGGATGTCCTGAGTTCATCGATGGCCGCAGCGTCGATGCTCCAGGGTCGTGCCAGCTCTGCTTTCGTGGTTGGCGAGGCGGGGCTATCGGCAACGCTTGCCGACTGGGGCATCTCATCTGTTGATGCGGCCACCGCCGAGTCTGTCGTGGTCGGTCTCGATAGAGGGGTGACCTACGACAAGTTGCGCGACGCCTCGCTTGCCATTCGGCGCGGAGCCCTGTTCATCGCCACCAATCTCGACTCGACATACCCGACGCCGACAGGCCTGTGGCCAGGCGGCGGAGCGCTGGTGGCCGCACTAGCGACAGCGTCGGGTACAAGTCCTGAGGTTGCCGGCAAACCCGCGGAGCCCATCCGCGCGCTCCTGCGGTCGCGGATCGAGAACGAGGTGGTGTGGGTGGTCGGCGATCGCCCTGACACCGACCTAGCGCTCGGTGACGCCGAGGGATGGAAGACCGCGCTCGTGCTCACCGGAGTCACCACGGATGCCACCGGTGTTTCCCCGGAACCGACCGTCGTGCTCGACAGCATCGCCGGTCTGCCGGAGTTGCTGCAAGGGATCTAGCGAGCTCCTTCGAAGGGACGGAGCCTCACCGAGGCCGTTCTTCTAAGTAGAAGCACACGCAGTGGAAGGGCGACGAGGACTCCCGCCAGGAAGCCGAAGACGTGGGCCTCCCACGCGATTCCACTCTCTTGCCCGACCAGAGCGAATTGGGTGAAGAACCACAGGCCGAGAAACGCCACTGCCGGGATGGCCGTCACAACGAAGAAGACCAGCGTCATCACCTTGTGAAGGGGAAAGAGGACCAGGTAGGCACCCATGACTCCCGCGATGGCCCCTGAGGCCCCAACGAGCGGAACCGTCGAGTCTTGATTGTTCAGGACGAATCCGAGGGTCGCCACCAGCCCCGTGCCCAGGTAGAACAAGACGTAGCCGATTCGTCCGAATGCCTCCTCGATGTTGTTGCCGAAGACCCATAGGAACCACATGTTTCCCAAGAGGTGAGCGATGCTCCCATGCAGGAACATGGAGTAGAGCACCGCGGCGTAGACGTTCTTGTCCGGGAAGATCGCAGAGCCCGCCGGTTGGTCCTCGCAAACCTCCTGCTCGATTTCGAAGCTGTCGAGTGGGTCGCCGGTGACGACCTCACAGGCGATCGCAGCATTCTCGTAGGCGAATTCCTCGGATTCGGGCTCAGTCTGGGGCTGTACGGCGAAGAACACGATGACGCTGGCAGCGATGAGGCCGAGCGTCACGATGGGCGATGTCGCCGTCGGGTTGATATCGCGTAGCGGAATCAATGGGGTGGCCTTGCTGAAGGGCGATAATGGGCCCATGGATGATACGACCGCAAGTCAGCGAATCTCTGAGCTAGCAGAACTGGATCCGGCCGAGGCAGTTGACGCTGCCGAAGCGCTCGCAGACGATCTCGAGGCAGGCCTCGCGGAACCGGCAGACGGCGCAGGCGCTGTGCCCGAAGAAGGGACCCAGAGAGCAGGGCAGGAAGGGGAGCAGCCTGACCCGCAGACGACTTGACCTAGAGCTGGTTCGGCGGCGCCTCGTTTCCTCCCGCACCGCTGCTCGCGTCGCGGTCGAGGAGGGCCGGGTGCGTGTCGACGGTATGCCCGCGCCCAAGGTGGCCTCCCTCGTGGAGGAGAACGCGAAGGTGGCGATGGTCGGTGAGCCTGCACCCTTCGTCTCTAGAGGAGGCGAGAAGCTGGAAGGAGCGCTGACCGCCTTCGGCATCAACGTCACCGGATCCCGGTGCCTCGACGCCGGTGCCTCGACTGGGGGGTTCACCGATTGCCTGCTGCAACGAGGGGCTGCTGAGGTCGTTGCCGTCGATGTCGGCTATGGACAGCTCGACTGGAAACTGCGCCAGGACGAGCGGGTCACGGTGATCGAGAGGACCAACGTCCGTACCGCCGATCCGACAGCAATCGGGGCGCCGTTCGAAGTGATCGTCGCAGATCTGTCGTTCATCTCACTCGCCACCGTGGCCCCAGCTCTGGCCAGCTTTGGCGCCGAGAGCACGCAGTACATCTTGTTGGTCAAACCGCAGTTCGAAGCTGGCAAGGGCAGGGTCGGCAAGGGTGGCGTCGTCCGCGACCCCGCCGTCCATCGCCAGTGCATCGAGAACGTGGCCGCGGCCATGGCAAGCGCCGGTTACCCGGCACACACAGTCGTGGCGTCATCACTGGTTGGTCCGGCCGGGAACAGGGAGTTCCTCGTTAGGTGCTCACACACTGGCACCGGCATCGCAGCCCAAGAGCTGGAACAGGCCGTGTCTCCATGAAGATCGGAGTTGTCGCACATCCAGATCGGTCCGAGGTCGTCGAGGTCGAGGCGAACCTGCGGGCAGCCGCTGCCGCGAACGGTGTCTCCGTGGTTGACGTGACAGAGGCCGATGTCGTCGTGAGTATCGGTGGCGACGGCACGCTGCTGCGGGCAGTGCGGGCCGCAGGCCCGACGCGGCCGGTCGTCGGCATCGACGTTGGCTACGTTGGATATCTCGCCGACGTTGAGCCAGAAGCTACCGCCGGCCTCGTGGCCTCCCTGGCGGCAGGCGACTATGCGGTCGTTGACCGCATGACGGTTGCGGTCGAACTCCCCGACGGCACTGTCTTTACCGGGCTGAACGATGTCGTCGTCGAGAAGGTGATGTCGCAGCATGCACTGCGGTTGGAGTGTCGCATCGACGGCGAACCGCTCGCCACCTACCGAGCCGATGGCCTCATTTTCGCAACCCCAACAGGCTCGACTGCCTACGCCTACTCGGCTGGTGGCCCGGTCGTCGATCCATCGGTCGAGGCGCTGTTGCTCGTTCCGGTTGCCGCCCACAACCTGTTCTCGCGACCGCTCGTTATGCAGCCGGACAGCCTCATAGAGATCGAGGTCCAGGCGGGTCGGCCCGCCCGCATCAACGTCGATGGTCAAGACCTTGGCGTCGCCGAGTCCGGCGACCTGCTGAGGATCCGCCGTGGCGACAAGCCGGCTCTCCTGATCACGCTCGACAGCGTCGGATTCGCCGCCCGCCTCTCTACCAATCTCGGCATCCCGCCCCAGTAACCGGCGGCGGCGAGGGTGGGTGCTACTCTTCCTTTTTCTACGGGAGAGACGTGACCAAGTACGTCTTCGTCACAGGCGGAGTAACTTCGAGCCTCGGTAAGGGCATCACTGCCGCCTCCCTCGGTCGACTCCTCAAGGCTCGTGGGTTGCGGATCGTCAACCAGAAGCTCGATCCGTACATCAATGTCGACCCGGGAACGATGAACCCCTTTCAGCACGGCGAGGTGTACGTCACAGACGACGGCGGCGAAACCGATCTCGACCTGGGTCACTACGAGCGCTTCACCGGAGAGAACCTGCATAGGGACTCCAACGTGACGACGGGCTCGGTCTACCAGGCGGTGATTAACAAGGAACGTCGCGGCGACTACCTCGGGGACACGGTTCAGGTGATCCCTCATATCACCAACGAGATCAAGGCTCGCATCCGCAAACTGGGCGAGGCTGAGGACGTCGACGTCGTCATCACCGAGATCGGTGGCACCGTCGGCGACATCGAGATCCTCCCGTATCTTGAAGCTGTTCGTCAGCTGAGGAACGACGTCGGGACAGGCAACACCGCCTATATCCACGTCACTCTCGTCCCCTACATCGGCCCGTCAGCAGAGCTGAAGAGCAAGCCGACCCAGCACTCCGTCGCTGAACTCAGGTCGCGGGGCATTCAACCCGACATCATCGTCCTTCGCTCCGATCGAGAGATCGACGACGCCGTGACACGCAAGATCAGCCTCTTCTGCGACGTCGCACCGCAGGCGGTCATCAGCGCGCCGGACGCCGACAACATCTATCGCATCCCGTTGCTGTTGCACGAGGCAGGGCTCGACGATGTGATCACCGATCGCCTCCAGCTCGAGGCACCGTCACCCGACCTCTCTGATTGGACGGCGATGGTCGATCGCGTCACCGGTGCCACCGATGAAGTCACCATCGGCCTGGTCGGCAAGTACGTCGATCTGCAGGACGCCTATCTGTCAGTCGCCGAAGCCATCCGCCACGGAGCGGCCGCCAGCGACGTCCGCCTCGACTTGCGATGGATAGCAAGCGACGACGCAGATGGCCTCCTCGCGGCATCGTCGCTCGAGGGGATCGACGGGCTTCTCGTTCCCGGTGGGTTCGGCGTGAGGGGCATCGAGGGCAAGATCCAGGCGATTCGATACGCCCGCGAGAATGGAATCCCGTTCCTCGGCCTCTGTCTCGGCCTGCAGTGCGCCGTCATCGAGTTCGCCAGGTCGGAACTCGGTCTGACCGAAGCCAACAGCTCGGAGTTCGACCCAACAACGCCCCACCCTGTCATCGATCTCATGAAGACCCAACAGGACGTCGAGGACATGGGCGGCACCATGCGGCTTGGTCTGTATCCCGCGAAACTGTCTGCAGGGACCCAGACGGCACTCCTTTATGGCGAAGAGGTCATCTACGAGCGTCACCGCCACCGCTGGGAAGTCAACAACCGCTACCGCGCAGATCTTGACGCCGCCGGGCTCAAGCTCTCCGGTATCTCCCCTGATGGGCAACTCGTCGAGATCATGGAGCTCGAAGGGCACCCGTTCTTCATCGGTTCTCAGTTCCATCCCGAGTTCAAGAGCAGGCCGACGGACCCGCATCCTCTCTTTGCCGGCTTCGTGGCCGCTGCCAGGGCGAGGCGTCGGCTTACCTCCGTCGACGAGACGGTGAGCACCACCGCCAGCGAGCGCGCCTAGTCGCGCCCGAGCGGGCTATGGACCTGCGCGGCGGCATCGACGAGTTCCTCACGGCGTTGGCTTCTGAGCGAGGACTGTCTCCGAACACCGTCGTCGCCTACCGACGGGATCTCGAGCGATACGCAGTGTTCGTAGACGAGGTCTGGCCCAGCATGCAGCAAGCCTCGGACTTCGTCGCGATGCTGTCCGCAGATGGCCTTGCCGCGACCACGATCGCTCGCAAGATCGCTGCCGTCCGCGGTCTGCATCGATTCCTCGTGACGGAGGGCCTTGCCGACAGCGATCCGACTGTTCTCTTGGAGAGTCCGCGCCGCGGACAGCCGTTACCGAAGGCGCTCACATATGAACAGGTGGAGGCGTTGCTGTCGGTGCCGGACCCATCGTTGCCCCTAGGGCGCCGCGACCGGGCACTTCTCGAGTTCCTCTACGCCACCGGGGCCAGGGTGAGCGAGGCAACTGGAGCCGAGCTCATCGACATCGAACTCGAGGACAGGACCGCCTTGCTTCACGGCAAGGGGGGACGACAGCGGGTGGTACCTCTCGGCGCCTTTGCCATCGATGCGATCGAGGCCTACCTGCCGGACCGGATGACGCTGCGCCGCAACCCCGACCCTGGTGGTGTGTTCCTCAACGCTCGGGGGGGCCGCCTGACACGGCAAGGGGTGTGGACGATCCTGCGGCGTTACGGAACCAAGGTTGGCATCGACGACATCTCTCCACACGTGCTGAGGCATTCGATGGCGACCCACATGGTCGAAGGCGGAGCCGATCTGCGTACCGTCCAGGAAATGCTGGGGCACGCTAGCATTAGTACGACTCAGGTATATACGAGGGTTTCTCCCCGCCACCTCGAAGAGGTGTACGTCGCCTGCCACCCGCGGAGCAGATGAGCACAACATTCGACGCCCAAGCCGCCAAGGCGGCTCTCGACGAGGAGCGAGAAAAGCTCGTGCACCAGCTCGGAGAGCTCGGTGCCGACGAGAAGGGTGAGCTGCGCAGCGACGTCGATATGGGGGAAGGTTTCGCAGATGCGGCGGCCATCACCGCGGAGCGCACAGAACGGCTTGGTATCGCCGAGTCGTTGAGCGGGATGCTGGAGTCAGTCGACAACGCCCTCCACCACATAGAGGTGGGTACCTATGGCGTCTGTGAGGAGTGCGGGAAAGACATAGGTGCCGCCCGCCTCGAGGCGCGGCCCTTCTCTCTCCTGTGTGTTGACTGCAAGTCGAAGCACTAGAGAGCGTTGATCTTCGAGAATGAGCTCGTTAACGCCCTGGCTTTCGTTGGCCTGCTCATTCCTGCCATCATCCTCCACGAGATCGCCCATGGCGCCGTTGCCTTCAACTTCGGCGATACGACCGCTCGCGACGCCGGGCGTCTGACACTCAACCCGATACCCCACGTTGACCCCTTCGGCTCCGTGCTGTTGCCAGCGCTCCTTGCCTTTAGCGGAGCCCCTGTCTTTGGGTGGGCGAAGCCTGTGCCCATCATGCCCCGCTACTTCGCTGACCCCCGTAAGGGCATGGCTATCGTCGGCATCGCTGGTCCGTTGACCAACCTGGCGCTGGCGTGGGCGTCCGGCATCGCTCTCGACATCGTCAACCCGACGGGCACCCCGCGTGATCTCATCGTGGTGTTCGCCGTCGTGAACGTGGCGCTGGCCATCTTCAACATGATCCCGATCCCGCCACTCGATGGCAGCAGGCTGCTGCCGCTGGTGCTCAATGAGAACGGGAGGAAGGCGTACGCCAAGCTGGAGCCGTATGGATTCATCATTCTGTTCGGGCTGATCATCGTCAGCAGGCGCGCCGACATCTCACTCTTCGCTGGGCCCATCAATTTCGTTCTCCACTGGGTCGTCGGGATTTGAGACAGCTTGCCCACCTGACTCGTCGGTTCTTCTGGACGCTGCGTGCCCAGCCCCTCACTCCGCGAGAACAAGCAGAGGCCGAGGGTCTGCTGCGGGAGTCAGAGCGGCCGTTGTTCTGGTCGCAGGCGGCAGTCGACCAGCGACATGGTCTTGAAGGCGCCCGCCGTGTGCTTCGCGACCGGCCGGGGGAGCGCGCAGTCGCCCGAGCTGCGTTGCTGCACGATGTCGGCAAACGCCACTCCGGCCTCGGCCTGCTCGGCAGGTCGTTGGCCTCTGGTCTGACGCTGGTCGGAATCAGGCCGAGGAGGTTTCGCTCGTACTACGACCACGGACGCATCGGCGCCGAGGAACTACGGGCGATCGCCGCAGAGGACATCGTCGTCGAGTGGTCGAGGGCCCACGCCGAGAGAGCGCGCCCCGAGTCGATATCCGTAGCCGACTGGGCCTCGCTCCTCGAGGCCGATAGCGGCTGATTTCCCGCAGCGGGACGGGGGCCTGTCGTACACTGCGCGCTCTGTGAGCTACGAAGTCAAGACGCCCATCTTCGAAGGTCCGCTGGACCTCCTCCTCCAGCTCATCACCTCGCATCAGGTTGAGATCACCGACCTCAGCCTGTCTGACCTCGTGGCGGAGTACCTCGCCTTCGTTGACACCATGGTTCAGATGGACCTCGAAGCTACGAGTGAGTTTCTCCTCATCGCGGCCACCCTCATACAGCTGAAAGCTAGGTCTCTTCTCCCTGGGGACGTCGAGATCGACCTCGATGAAGAGCTGGCGCTGGCATATGAACGAGATCTGCTGCTATCACGGCTGCTGGCTTCGCTTACCTACAAGGATGTCGCTGCGGTTTTCGCCCACCGCATGGAGAGCGCCGGGCGCTACCTCGGTAGAACCGTCGGCCCCGACAGCGACATCCGTCCGGCCCCGCCCGAGCTCGTTCTCAACGTGACCCCAGATGATCTTGCGACCTTGATGGCGCGTATCGCCGCTCGGCCCCAGGACGTCGGCCTCGATCACCTGGACTTCGACCTCCCATCGGTTGACGACGCCATCACCGACCTCAGGGAGAGGATCGCCAGCGAGGTGAAGACCGATTTCGAGCATCTCACCGCCCATCTCGACCGACCAGTGCACGTCGTCGCCTACTTCCTCGCCCTATTGGAGCTGGCTCGGTGGGGGTTGGTTGGTGTCGACCAGGAGCACCGTGAGGCTGCGATCCAGGTTGACTACCGACCGGACGCCGCGGACCAGGCCTTCGCCAGCGAGTGGGCGTGATGGTTGACACCAGGGCGGCGCTCGAAGCCGTTCTCTTTGTGGCCTCCGAGCCGATACCGGAGGCGGAACTGGCCGGGCTTGTCGAGCTCAGCAAGCCGCAGGTTCTCAAGGAACTGGAGGCGCTTGGCTCCGACCTCGATGAGCGTGGCAGCGGATTGGTGTTACGCAACGTGGGCGGGGGGTGGCGCCTGTACACGAGGCCCGAGGCGCGGCCCTTCCTCGAACGCTTCGCACAGTCGGCGAGAGCGTCCCGTCTGTCCAAGCCGGCCCTCGAGACCCTGGCGGTCGTGGCCTACCGACAGCCAGTGACCAGAGCCCAGGTTTCGGAGATCCGTGGAGTCGACGCCGAAAGCGCCTTGCAGACGCTTGAGGAACGCGGACTCATCGAAGAGATCGGCCGCCTCCCGGGGCCGGGCCAGGCCGTCCTCTACTCAACTACAGCGCTCTTCCTGGAGAAGACCGGACTTGCCGATTTGGAGCAACTGCCACCCCTCGCCGACTACGTGCCACCTCCGGAAATCGTCGAGGCTCTGGAGAAGCCGTTCCGGTCACCGGAGCAACCATCGACCGACTCCAAAAGCTGATCGCCAGGTCGGGTTTGGCTTCCCGACGAGTTGCTGAGGATCTGATCCGTCAGGAGCGGGTCACCGTCGATGGCACGCTGGCTCACCTCGGGCAGAAGGTAGATATCGAGACGGCTGTGATCGAAGTGGATGGTGTGCCGCTCCCATTGCGTCCGGGCCTCGTCTACTACTTGCTGTACAAGCCCCTCGGCGTCGTCTCAACGGCCTCAGACCCCCAGGGCAGGCAAGCGGTCGTCGATTTGGTTCCGACGGAGACGAGGGTCGTACCGGTCGGCCGCCTAGATATCGACTCCGAAGGGCTCATCATCCTGAGCAACGACGGCGACTTCATCAACAGGGTCACGCATCCCTCTTATGGGGTTACCAAGACCTACCTGGCTCGTGTCAGCGGGTCGCCCGGATCGAGAGCGATAGCCAGGTTGCTCGATGGCGTCGAACTCGAGGACGGTCACGCGGCAGCGTTGTCCGCCAAGTTGATCGACACTTCGGGCGGGGAGGCCCTCGTTGAGGTGGTAATGGGTGAGGGCCGCAACAGAGAGGTGCGTCGCCTCATGGCCGCGATCGGTCACCCCGTTGTGGCTCTTGTCCGCACGGCGATCGGCTCGGTGCGTGATCAGCGCCTGGAACCCGGCTCGTGGCGTGAACTCAACCTGACGGAAGTGCGCAGTCTCTACGGCTCGGCCGACGACGGCGATGAACACGCCATCGATGTTGTCGCCATCGACGGTCCTGGCGGCGTCGGCAAGACGACCATCTCGGGTGCTCTGGCAGCTGCCACCGGGCGCGCCCATCTCGACACCGGGGCCATGTACCGCGCGGCGACCATGGCGGTGCTCGAAGCCGGAATCGACCCCGCAGACGATGTCGGCGTGATCTCGGTGGTGACCGCGGCGGACATTAGCTACGAGAGTGGGAGGACATTCCTTGACGGACGCGACGTTACGGCGCCCATCCGATCCCTCGAGGTCGACGCCGCGGTCTCCGCCGTGTCCGCGATTCCGCAGGTGAGGAGCCGACTCGTCGAGCTACAGCGATCGTGGGTGGAGCGCCATGGTCCCTCGGTGGCCGAGGGGCGGGACATGGGGACGGTGGTCTTCGCCAACAGCAAGCGCAAGGTCTTCCTGACCGCCGACCCGTCGGTGAGGGCGGCCAGGCGGTCTGGTGATGCTCCCGATCGTCCTGTGGATGACATAGCCGGTGATCTGAAGCGTCGCGACAAGTTCGATTCCTCACGGGCCAATTCGCCGCTGCGACCAGCCCAGGATGCCGCCGTCATCGACACGACAGATCTGAGCGAGGACGAGGTCCTGGCGGCGGTGCTGCAGGCCGTCGGGCTAGAGAGCTGAGCCCGTCCCGAGGAGGTCGAGGGCAGCGGTTGCCGTCCACTCTCGATCCGAGTCAAGCGGTCCGCCCTTGGCAGCGGGAGCACCGTAGCCGGCTTCCACGACGGCTTGCAGCGCGGTGAGGAAGGCCCGCAGCGAAGGAGGCAGCGGGAAGTACTCGTCCTCTGTCGCCGTGCGGAGCTCCTCAACCCCATCTGACGGCCCTATCGCTTCGATGACGGCCCTGACTGCCTGGTCTGGAGCGGATGCTCCTGCGGTCACTCCGACGACGTCGGCTCCCTCGAGCCACCCTTCCTCGATGGCTCCGGGGCCGTCGACCCGGTAGGCCGGGGTCCCCGAGGCCTCCGCAACACGCACCAAGGCGTTGGTGTTGGACGATGTCGCCGAACCAACGACGAGGACAACGTCCGATCGCTCTGCGAGCACCTCGATCGCCTGCTGGCGGTTGGTGGTGGCGTAACAGAGGTCGCTCTTGCGTGACGTCCACAGAGACGGGTAGCGGTCGCCGGCCTCGCCGAGAACGTCCTCCCACTCGTATATGCCGAGGGTCGTTTGGGCGACGAGGGCGACCTTCTCGGAGTCTGCAGGGTTGAAGACGTCAAGGCCATCGGCTGGGTCGACGAGCGTGACCGCGTCAGGGGCTTCAGCGACCGTTCCCACGGCTTCGTCGTGTCCGTGGTGGCCTATGTAGATGATGTCATAGCCCTCGTCGGCCTTGCGCTTCACCTCGTGATGAACCTTGGTGACAAGGGGGCACACGGCGTCAACGGTGACGGCTGCTCTCGAGGCCGCCGCTGCCACGACCTCGGGTCCGGAGCCGTGAGCGCTCAACATGACGGGTGCACCCTCGGGCACGTCCTCGATGGCGTCAACGAAGATGACGCCGGCACGCTGGAACGCCTCGACGACAGAGGCGTTGTGGACGATCTCGTGGTAGCAATAAACGGGTGGCTCGAAGACCCGCACCATCCAGGTGAGGGCTTTGATCGCCATCTCGACCCCTGCACAGAAGCCGCGCGGCGCCGCGAGGAGGACCGTTCGTGGCATGCGGCCATGGTAGGTACGGGGTAGTTGCCATCTCCGATGGATGATCCGGAGTAGGCAGGTCGCGGCCCCAAGCGTCGCTGAAGCTCCAACTCCTAAACTGATGCCGTGTCCTACCCATCCGTCCTTGAAGTCGTCGCGGGCAGCCCCGCTGCCATCGCAGGCCTTGTCGTTGGCGATGAGCTCGTCGACATCAACGGTGTTCGTCCCGGTGACGTGATCGAATACCAGGTGCTCGTTGACGAGGCCGACCCCGAGCTCACGATCCGGCGCGCCGGGATGGAGAGGACGGTCGGCATCACCAAGACACACGGGGTGCCGCTTGGCTTGCGGTTGAGCTCCTCGATATTCGACAGGGTGCAGACGTGCGATAACCACTGCTCCTTCTGCTTCATCTACCAGCTGCCACCCGGGATGCGCCGTTCGCTCTACCTGAAGGACGACGACTATCGGCTCAGCTTTCTCTACGGCAACTTCACCACCTTGACCCGCTTCACAGAGCTCGACCTCGACCGCATCCGCACCGAGGGTCTCGGTCCGCTCTACGTGTCGATCCATGCCGCTGATCCCGAGGTCAGAGCGACGATGCTGCGTAACAGGCGTGGTGCGACCAGTCTTCGCTGGCTGCGAGCGCTCCTCGATGACGGCGTAACGGTGCATGGACAGGTGGTGCTGTGTCCGGGACTCAACAACGCCGATGTCCTGGAGCGCACCTGTGCCGAGATCGTCGCTTCCTATTCCGAGCTGGCTTCGGTGGGAGTGGTGCCCCTGGGGTTGTCCAAATTCAACACGGAAGAGAACCTGGTCGCCCATGACGCCGGCGCCGCCGCTTCCGACCTTGAAATCATCGAGACATGGCAAGAGATAGCACTCGAGCGGCTCGGTAGACGCCTGTTCTTTGCATCGGACGAGATGTACCTGACGGCCGGTCGTCCCTTCCCGGCGGTTGAGACCTACGAGGACTTCAGTCAACACGAGAATGGGATAGGCATGGCTCAGGCCTTCTACACCGAGATCGAGACGCTGGAAGCGGGCCAGGACCCCACCCTGCGACTCCCGACGGGGGAGTGGCGGTCGCTGCCCGCGGCGGTTGCCGAGGGCTATCGGGCACCGCGGGGCGGCGGCGTGGCCGGCAGTCCAGGAGACGGACCGATCGTCGTCACGACCGGTGTGTACGGGGCCAGGGTGCTCGAACCGGTGCTGGAGCGGCTAGCCGCTCTTGCCGGGGCAGAGCTTCGCCTGTTGCCGATCCGCAACGACTTCTTCGGTGGCAACGTTGCGGTGTCTGGACTTGTCGTCGGTGAAGACCTCAAGAATGCGCTGGCCAGCGATACTGGACCGGCCGCCCGCTACCTCGTGCCCGACATCGCCCTGTCAGGTGATCGTTTCCTCGACGAGATGACGATCGCCGAAGTGGCAGCTGCCGCCAGCGCTGAAGTTCGGGTAGTGGAGACGACCGCGGCTGGGCTGGTATCAGGGGCCGCAGCGTGAGCCGCCTTCCCGTTGTCGCGATCGTCGGCCGACCCAACGTCGGCAAGTCGACGCTGGTCAACCGGATCATCGGATCGCGCGCCGCCGTCGTCGAGTCGCGGCCGGGGGTCACCCGCGATCGCAAGAACTACGCAGCAGAGTGGAACGGCAAATCCTTCATCGTCGTCGACACGGGAGGCTGGGAGGTCGAGGGCGGGGAGTTGTCGGAAGGGATCCGCACCCAGGCCGAGGTCGCAGTTACCGCCGCCGACCTGGTCATCTTCGTTGCCGACGCGACGACCGTGCTCACAGACGACGACATTGCGGTGGCGCGGCTAATACAGCGGTCGGGAGTGCCCCACTTGTTGGCCGCCAACAAGGTTGACGGGCCGACTCAAGAGATGGACATGGATCGTTTGTGGGGGCTCGGGCTGGGAACCCCACACGCCGTCAGCGCCCTCCACGGACGCAATACGGGCGACATCCTCGACATGGTGGCCTCCGCTCTTCCTGAAACCGATCCCTCCGCTCTTGCAGAGGAGCAGCCGCCAACGATCGCCATCATCGGCAAGCCCAACGTCGGCAAGTCGACCCTTCTCAACCACCTCGTCGGCACTCAGCGAGTCCTGGTGTCGCCGGTACCGGGGACGACTCGCGACCCCGTCAACGAGGTCGCCGTCATCGACGGCACGACCTACACCTTGATCGACACGGCGGGGATTCGCCGAGCCGCCAAGGTCGACGAGCCAGAGGAGTTCTATTCGGTGTTGCGTGCCAAGAAGGCACTCGAAAGAGCCGACATCGCCCTCTTCGTGATCGACGGCACCTCCGGTGTGACGCACCAGGATCAGCGACTCGCTGATGAAGTGGCGGCATCAGGCTGCGCAGTGATCGTTCTCCTCAACAAGTGGGACGCCGTAGACACCGATCAGAAGGCAGTCACCGAGGATGGGGTCGCCGATCGGTTCGCCTTCCTGTCGTGGGCGCCGGTGTTGCGGATATCTGCTCTGACCGGGTCGCGGACGCACCGCCTGGGTGAAGCCATCGCCCTGGTGCTCGAAAGCCACGAAGCGCGGATCCCCACCCCCGACCTCAACCGCAACATCCGGCGCTGGCAGGAGGCCCATCCCGCCCCGGTACGCAAAGGAAAGCGCAGTCGCGTCATATACGCCGTCCAGGCCGGGGTGGCCCCTCCAACGGTTGTTCTGTTCATCCGCGGCGGGGAGCTCGGAGCGGACTACGTTCGGTTCTTGGAGCGCCGGCTGAGACAGCAATATGAGCTGACTGGAACACCGGTGCGGCTGGTAACTCGCTCACGAAGAAGAACCCATGTCTGATCGTTTCAGCGAAGCCAAAGAGAAGGCGAGCTCGGGTGGACCCGAGAAGTACCACGCGCG
>CAXMQS010000071.1:0-4400 GCA_964195995.1 uncultured Acidimicrobiia bacterium | reverse complement strand
GCGACGGTTGCCCATACTCCAGGGACCTGGTTGGCGCTGACGGCCATGCCGATCCCGGTGCCACAGATGAGGATGGCCCTATCGACTTCGCCCGCGGCGACCATTTCGGCGGCGCGGTGGGCGACCGACGGATAGCGAGTGGTCTGTGCAGTTTCCTCGCTGACGCCAACGTCGACAACTGCGGCGACCCGTTCGTCCTGCTCGAGGTCCTTACGGATCATGTCCTTGTAGCCCATCCCGGCGATATCGCCACCAACGGCCACACGCCAACGTTTGGTCATGAAAGACCTCCTGAGTCGCGCTCTAATCGATTATCTGAATCTAGCTGGAGGCAACAAGCTGGGCTAGTTGGACGAATCCGTCGACATTCCATGCGGCGCGCCCGACAAACAAACCGTCGATGTGGGGGGCGACGACGAGTTCGGGAGCCGAATCGAGGTTGACGCTTCCTCCATAGAGGATGGGCACCGCATGGCCTGCGGCGCCGTACTCGTCGATGAGCGTTTCCCTCAGGATGGCGTGCATCTCGTCCGCCTGTCCGGCGGTCGCCGGGGTGCTGCCGACACCGATCGCCCACACCGGTTCGTAGGCGAGCATCGTTCTGGCGACCTCTTCGTCGGTCAACCCGGCAAGAGCGATCAAGGTCTGGCGAACAACGAAAGGGATGTGGGAGCCTGTCTCGCGCTCCGCAGCGGACTCGCCGACACAAATGAGAGGTGTCAGCCCGAAGCGGAGGGCGGCAGCCGCCTTGGCGCGGACGGTGTGATCCGTCTCGCCAAAGTGCCGGCGTCGCTCCGCATGTCCGATGGCGGTCATCGACGCACCGATCTCGGTCAACATGGGGGCGGACACCTCACCGGTGAACGCCCCAAACTCCTCCCAATGCACATTCTGTGAGCCGACCCGGATGTTGACGTCTTCGAGTTCGCGTGCGACGGGGTCGATCAACGGGAACGGCGGAAGCACGAATGCGTTAACGGAGTCGGCGAACGTACCAGCGGCATCGGCAAGCGACCGGGCAAAGGCCACGGCTTCAGCCCTGGTCTTGTTCATCTTCCAACTGGTTCCGATCCAGGGCTGGGAGCGGGCCACGGAGTTCAGCATGGAGATTTCCTTGAATAGCCGATGGTCGAGCGCTCTTATCATAAGGTCGACAAAGAGCACCCTGACCTGGAGAAGGAGCGGCCATGGCGCACGTTCACAACGAGCCGACGGACTTCTATCGGGAGATGCTCGACGGTTTTCTGCTCGCATACTCTCGCTACGTCGAACGAGTTCCCGGAGCATCGGGCGTGATGCGGCGGGGTGGTCCCGTTCCGGGGAAGGTGAGCGTTGTAATCGGTGGCGGCAGCGGTCACTATCCGGCATTCTGTGGCACGGTCGGTGTCGGTCTTGCCGACGGAGCTGTTGTCGGCGACATCTTCACTTCGCCGTCGACCGAACAGTGCTACCGCGTCGGCAAGGCTCTCGAAAGCGGCGCCGGTGTGCTCTTCAGCTTTGGCAACTATGCCGGCGATGTCATGAACTTTGGGAGCGCCGAACAGCGTCTCCGCGACGAGGGCATCGACTGCCGGACCGTGCTGGTCACCGACGATGTTGCTTCGGCCAAGCCGGACGAGAGGCAGAAGCGTCGTGGTGTGGCCGGAGACTTCACCGTTTTCAAGGCTGCATCCGCTGCCGCGGATCGCGGCGACTCACTCGACGAAGTAGAACGGATCGCGATCAAAGCCAACGATGCCACCTTCAGTTTCGGCGTCGCCTTTGCCGGTTGCACTTTCCCCGGCCAGACCGAACCGTTGTTCACCGTGGCGCCCGGCACGATGGAGTTGGGTCTTGGCATTCACGGAGAGCCCGGCGTGAAGACGGTCGATGCGATGACTGCAAAGGAACTGGCCACGACCCTCGTCGAGCCGCTCCTCGCCGAGCGTCTCGAGGGCACATCCAGAGCAGCCGTCTTACTCAACGGTCTGGGTGCGACCAAGTACGAAGAGTTGTTCGTTTTGTGGTCTTCAATCGAGCCGCTCCTACTCGACGTTGGGGTCGAGCTGATCCTCCCTGAGGTCGGTGAATTGGTCACCAGCCTCGATATGGCCGGCTGCTCGCTCACGATCACCTGGCTCGACGATGAACTCGAGGAGCTGTGGCGAGCCCCTGCAGACTCGCCGGCGTATCGGCGCGACGCCGGGGCCGCAGTCGCTGTAACGGGTGCGGGTGTGGTCGTAGTTGCTGAGGCGGCGGAGATGGTGGCTGGCACCGCCGACGTTGCTGCAACGCTCGAAGCCATGGTGGCCGCGGACACGGTGCGCAAGGTCCTCAACACCATGAACGATGTTGTCAAGCTATCGGCGGAGGAATGGGGTCGCATCGATGCCGTCGCCGGTGACGGTGATCACGGTGTCGGCATGACTCGCGGCATCGGCGGTGCTGCAGAGGCGGCGGCGAATCATCCCGGCGGTCCGAGCGTTGTGCTTCGTGATGCCGCTTACGCCTTCGGAGACAGCGCAGGCGGTTCGAGTGGCGCACTGTGGGCGGCCTTCCTCGGTGGCATTGCAGTCGCCCTGCCGAACGACCGCAAGGCGACTGCGGCGGAGATTGCCGCGGCGATGAACGCCGGCACCGATGCCCTCCAGGAGCTCGGCAAGTGTGAGCTCGAGGACAAGACGATGTTCGATGCCGTCAAGCCGTTCGCCGTCGATCTTGCAGCAAGGGTCGCAGCCGGCGAGGACCTTGGATCGGCTTGGGCCGCCGCGGCCAGCCTGGCGACGGAGAAGGCTGTGGCCACGGCAAACCTCGTGGCCAAGCTCGGTCGGGCTCGACCCCTCGGCGAGAAGAGCCTCGGCACCCCCGACCCCGGCGCCACCTCGATGGCAGCGCTGCTGGTAGCAGTCGGCCCCGCGCTGGCGAGTTAGAAGGTCAGGCGCGCTTCGGCGTATTCGCCATGAAGTCGTCGAGGGAGGCGCGGTCAACGATACCGGCGTCGGAGCCGAGGCCGGTGGCGACCATCGAACCACTGGCGATTCCGATCTCCATGGCACCTTCGACGTCCAGGCCCTCGACGAGTCCGGCGATGAAGCCAGCGGAGAACGCATCGCCGCAGCCGGTGGTGTCGACGACTTGGATGTCATATGCCGGCACCCGGATCTCATCACCACCGGGTGGGGTGTAGCCGGCGCCGTCGGCGCCGAGCGTTACGACAGTGCCGCCGACACCCTGATCGTTGAGCCATGCGATCGCCTCGTTGAGATCCTGACGACCCGACACCATGCGGGCGTCGTCGTCGTTAGGCAAGAACCAATCGAGGTGGGGGAGCACAGGACCGAATAATTTGTCGAAGTCGGAGTCAGGCATCCCGAGCATGTCGAGAGAAGTGACCGCTCCACCCGCCTGGGCACGGCGAAGCACCTCGGCGGTCGGATCACCATCAAACCTGTCGAGAAGACACGTACCGCCCACGTGGACGTAGTCGGCGGCTTCGATGAGGTCCCAGTCGATATGTTCGAGTGACAGGCTGGTGTTTGCGCCCTTGACGTGTAGCGCGGGCCGTTCTCCGTTGGGCCGGATAGGAAGCATCGTTGCGGAAGTCGGCTTGGTGGGGTCTACAGCGAGCCCGCTGGTGTCCACCCCTTCAGTCCGCATCTTCAGTTCGAGCCAGTTGCCCAACTCGTCAGCGCCGATGACGCCAACGGTGGCGACGTCTAGTCCCAATCGCGCCATGTCAATTGCGGTGCCGGCCGCGGTACCCGCGACGGTCATCCGGATCTCGTCGAGCAAAGCAATGCCCTGGCCATCGGGGATGGCGGGGACGGGCCGGCCGAGGATATCGACGATGTGAATTCCGATGGTCAACACGCGGGGGCTCGTCTGGGTCACGGTTCCGGATCCTCTCGTCTTCGTCCAATGCTCACGGGCCGGGCCGGCCGCTGGACGTCCGTGGATGATTCGCACGGGCGATCAGAGGGTATGGCCCATGGTGAGCGATGCTAGTTATGGGTATGAGCCGGCGCCATTTGGTGGTGAGCGCACGAATTCGGCGAGCGTTGAGATAATCGATTATCTTGGACCAAGGGAGCCCGATGAGTAGAGTTCCTCGAGACCTAGACGATGGGAGTCGATTCGTGAAGAAGCTCATCAACGATCCAGCCATGGTTGTATCCGATGCGCTTGCTGGAGTGACCGCGGTCCACGGGGACAAATTGACCGTGCACCGGGATCCCGACTACATCGTCCGCTCCGACAGTCCCGTTGCGGGCAAGGTCGCCCTCGTCTCTGGCGGTGGATCCGGTCACGAGCCACTCCACAGCGGTTTCGTCGGCCAGGGAATGCTTGATGCGGCCGTCCCCGGCGCCATCTTTGCGTCACCTTCGGTTGGTCAGATTCACCAGGCTGCGGCGGCCGTAGCC
>CAXMQS010000070.1:0-1639 GCA_964195995.1 uncultured Acidimicrobiia bacterium | reverse complement strand
CGACGAGGTGGCCGAGCGGATCGGCGGGTTCTTCGCCGCCGGCACCACGCTGTTCGGTGGCGTGACGTTCGGCAATCCCGACGAGCAGGCCGCCACCCGCGGCGTGCTCTCGGAGCTGAACCAGCGGGGCTGAACCCGGTTCCCGGGTCTTGGACGCCGTCAGACGAGCGCGTCCTCTGCAATCACATGAGTGACCGGAAGCAGTGGAAACTTGTTGGCGATGCGGCCGGGGATATCGCCCCGTAGCCATGCCGACGTTCGACGTGGAAGTGTCGACACGACGATCGCGGTGATATTGCCTTCACCCTCTCGTCGGATGGCATCCTCAACCGCAAGCACAGCATTGGCATCGCCAATGTCGCCGGTCGCCCCCATTCCCATGGCTGCCATCCGGTCGAGCATTTCGTCGAGAACCGCCTGAGCGGCCTCCTTCTCGTCTGCTTCGTAGCGCGCACCGCCCGTGTGGTGGCGAGGCACGAGGAGGTGGAACCGACAATAGGGATCCTCTTCTCGCAGATGATGGAGATGCTCCATCAAGTGGGCGCCGCCGAGCGTCCGGTGAGCAACGACCAAGTAACGGCGCATGACGCCTCCTATTCCGGCCGGAGGCACCCCTGTGCCTACCGGCACTCGCTGTCTGGTTTCGACCCTACGCCTCTTCGCCTCGCATCTCCAGGGGTCCCCATTTGCCCCTGCGGCTTCACCGAGTGGTCAGCGGGCGCCGACCATCCGGGCCAGGTAGCGGCCGAAGGCCCCAACGCCGTCCTCTCGGGGGTTGAGCAGGCTCGACTCTGCGAATCGTGAGCCGACGACCTGCTGGAGTCGTTCCACGCTTTCCTTGTCCTCGTCGTTGATCCGCTGCCCTGCCTTCGTCTGCGTCTCTCGGAGCGACTCGAGTTCATCGGCATCGATCTCCCATTGTCGGAAGACGAATCCACCGATGACCTGCACCTCTCCCGGCCCCGTCGGAAGGAACGTCAACCAGTCGATCGAGTCGCCGACGACGGCGATCACCGACGACGGGAAGATCGTGAAGAAGCGGGCGTTCTCGCGGTCGGCATCGGTTAGGCCGGTGTCGGTGCCGCCGAGATCGCTCCCGTGTCGGGGAGCAAGGCGCGTGATCGGCGTGCGGTGCCAGGTGTACTGCTCGTTGCCGCCCATGAACTCGGCGCCCTTTGCCGGCATGTACGGCTGCACTGTCCGGGAGTGCAGCCCGAGGTGGTGGTAGCTCTCGCTGCCGTTCTCGACTGCCGCTTTCCAGTTCCCCTCCCACAAGGAGTCGTAGCGGGTCACCTGACGTTGCTCGGCGAGTCGATGATGCGCGAGTTCCTCTGAGATGGGATCAAGGCGCGGGGCCAGCGGCTCCACCTCCGGGTCGAGACAGACGAAGACGAAGCCCTCCCAAATGGTGAGCTGCAGTTCCGGTAGCGCGACGCAGGTGCGATCGAAACCCGGCGTGTCGTCCATCAGAGGGGCTGCTACACATCCGCCGTCGAGACCGTAGGACCAACGGTGGTATGCACAGGTAAGGCGGCGACCGGACGCGAAACCGGGCTCGGTCACCGGGAAATAGCGATGCCGACACACCCCGGACAGCGCCCTGAGTTCGCCGTCGTCGCCACGAACGATCACGATCGGT
>CAXMQS010000069.1:0-1559 GCA_964195995.1 uncultured Acidimicrobiia bacterium | reverse complement strand
TCGCGGGCAAGTTCCTCGTCACGAGCCCGGCGAATCGGTCCAACGGGTTCAGCCGGCTCGAACACTGACCTCCTCCACACTCCTCCGTTGATGACGCTGCCGGGCCAGCATCGCGGACCCGATCGCGCCCGTGAATTGCACAAGAGGTTCAGGCGGGACGTTGACGTCATCCCCAAGCTGCGCTCGCATCACCTCCGCCATCTTGGCAAACCGGATGATCCCACCGACGAGCGTGAACTCTGGTTCCATCTGCACGCGCTTCATCAGGCGGACAGACCTCTCGATGAGCGACTCAATAGCTCCGTGAACGATATCGGCAGGCTTCGCACCGTTACTCACGTGGTTAATCACCTCTGACTCAGCAAACACCGCGCACACGCCCGAGATCTCCACAGGTTCGGTAGACTCTTCGACCAGCGCACCGATTTCTTCGATTGGGTAGCCGAGATAACTCGCTGTCTTCTCGAGGAAGGCGCCTGTTCCCGCCGCGCACTTGTCGTTCAGACGGAAAGAATGCACGCGGCCACTATCGTCAAGCCGCATCGCTTTCATGGTCTGGCCCCCGACGTCCAGTACCGTGCGGGTTCCCGGAAAAAAGGCCAGCGCTCCCCACGCATGAGCCGTAAGGTCTGTGATCTGTACGTCCCTGAACGCCACCTGGTGTCGGCCGTAGCCGGTGCTCGCCACATAGACGATGTCACTGCGCGACACACCCGTCGCTTCGAGCGCCTGCTCCGCCGCCTGATCAAGCTTGAATCCCGTCTTGCAAAGCCCCGTCCCAAGCAGCGTACCGTCCGGGTCTACGATTGCTGCCTTTGTATATGTCGAGCCGACGTCGATCCCAGCGTAGTTCATGCTGCGCCCTCCCCCGCCGTGATCGTTCCTTCTACGCTTATGGCTGCTCCAATCGCGCGCTCCAGGGCGATCAAGGCGGCACCCAGGGCGCCCATGTAGTGAGACTCATCACTTACATTAAGCGGCCCCCCAATCAACTCCTCGAGCGCTGCGACCATCGCCACATTGCGGGTGACCCCACCGGTGAAAGTGATCTCGCCCTCCAACCCTACCCGTTTGAGCAGGCCAAATGAGCGTTTTCCGATCGACTGATGCACGCCGAGCAGGATGTCCTCGATCTTCCGGCCACGACCCAGCCACGAAAGCACTTCGGACTCGGCGAACACTGTGCAGGTCGTGCTGATCCGGACCGGCTTAGTGCCCCGCAGCGCCGTAGGGCCGAGATCGCCAAGCTCGATTTCAAGCGCGGCCGCTGCAGACTGCAGGAAGCGGCCAGTGCCGGCGGCACATTTGTCGTTCATACAGAAGTCCAGAACATCCCCGCCGGGACGCACTCGGATCGCCTTTGTGTCCTGCCCGCCCATGTCAATCACAGTTTCCGTGCGTGGAAACATGTTTGCGGCTCCGCGGGCATGGCAGACGATCTCAGTGACCTGATCATCGCCAAACTCGACGCGGTACCGGCCATAACCCGTGCCGATCACATACTTGACGTCTTCTTCAGCTATTCCACCCTGCTCCAGGGCTGCGCTGAATGCCTCCAC
>CAXMQS010000068.1:0-2389 GCA_964195995.1 uncultured Acidimicrobiia bacterium | reverse complement strand
CTGATGTCGAAATGGCCAGCAGACAAGTAGGCGCTTGTTATAACGTGAGTGCATGACGGAGGGAGCCGTTGACGCGGCGGGCCGCCCACCTCTCTACCAGCAGTTGCGATCGGTGCTGCGCGACCGCATCGAGCGCGGTGTCTATCGCGCCGGCGACGTCTTCCCCTCTGAGTCGGAGTTGATCAGCGAGCACTCCCTGAGCCGCATCACCGTCCGGCGCGCCATCTCGGAGCTCCAGCGTGAGGGCCTCGTGGTCACGCGACAGGGCGCCGGGACGTTCGTCGCAGACCCCGCCCGGGCAGCAGCCCAGTGCCTGATCTCGTTCACCTCGGACACGATGCGCCGAGGCGGCATGCCTGGCTCCCGTCTCATCTCGCTGGGCATGGGCGCAGGACCCGAGTTCGCAGCCCGTCAGCTCGATCTCGCCGACGACGCCGACCTCGTGCACATCAAGCGCCTGCGCACCGTTGACGACAGGCCGGCCTACCTTTCTGACGCCTACATCCCGGCAGACATCCTGCCGACTATCGATTCGAATGACCTGGCCCCCAGCGGCCTGGACCAGAGTCTGTATCGACTCATCGAACGGCACCATGCAGTGCCACTCGAGGACGGAGAGGAGGTGGCGACCGCCGTATTCGCCAATGAGGAGGTCCGCGAGATCTTCGAGCTGCCACGACACAGTCCGGTGATTCGCAAGACGTGCTTGCTCCGGGACCGCAACGGCAGTCCGATCATCTACGAGGAAGCTACCTGGGGGGTCCCGCAACAATCCGCGGTCATCTGGCGGCGTTCCGCCGCAACCGCGAGCCTGAACAGGGGATAAGGTCAAAGCGACCGGATCGACCGGTCGAGGACAAGGAGGAGACAACCGTGGGAAATCGAAACCGTACGGTCGTGTTGGGAGTCGCAGGACTGCTCACCGCAAGCCTCATTGCTGTTGCCGCACCGGTAGCCGCGCAGGATGAGGTCTCACCCGAGTGGCAGGCGGTCCTTGACGAGGCTGATGGGCAGACTGTCAACTGGCACATGTGGAGCGGCAGCGACGACATCAACGCATACGTCGACGGCTACGTCGCGGACAGGGCAGCCGAACACGGCGTCACCCTCAATCGCGTCCCCGGCGACGCGCCGGTCATCGTGCAGAAGGTGCTCGGCGAGAAGGAAGCCGGCAAGGACGATGGCGGCTCCGTCGACATGGTCTGGATCAACGGCGAGAACTTCAAGACCGCCAAGCAGGCCGACCTGTTGCTGTGCGCGTGGGCCGAGGGCCTGCCCAACCGCCAGTACGTCCCAGAGACCGGGGCCATCAACAACGACTTCGGTACGCCCGTCGAAGGTTGCGAGTCCCCCTGGAGTGGCGCCCAGTTCGCGTTCGTCTATGACTCCGCGAAGGTCCCCGAGCCGCCCTCCACGATGGCCGAGCTGCTCGAGTGGATCGAGGCCAATCCGGGCATGTTCACGTACCCCGCGCTCGGGACCACGGACTTCACCGGCTCGGTCTTCGTCCGTCACGTCCTGTACCACGCCAACGGTGGCTTCGAGGACTTGCTCGGCGAGTTCGACCAGGCCAAGTTCGATGAGGCCTCGGCCAAGACCTGGGAGATCCTCAACGGCATCGAGCCCTCCCTCTGGCGCGGCGGCGAGACGTACCCGCAGTCCAAGGAGGAGCTGGACAACCTCTTCTCGAACGGCGAGGTCGCCATGACGATGACCTACGGCCCCGGCGAGGTCGGCGGTTGGGTCGCGGACGGCAAATACCCCGACACCACGCGTGAGTTCGTGTTCGACCACGGCACCATCGGCAACAACAACTACGTGGCTATCCCGTACAACGCCGCCAACCAGGCCGGCGCCCTGGTCGTGTCCGACATCCTGATCTCGCCGGAGGCGCAGCTGCGAAAGAAGGAAGCCTATGGTGCCGACCCGGTCATCGACTTCAATCTGACGGACCTGGCTGACGAATTCGCGGCGATCCCGGTGCATCCGAGCGTGCTCCCGACCACTGTGCTGATGCAGAACTCCAACCCCGAGCTCCAGGCAGGATGGGTCACAGCGGCCGAGGCCGGCTGGGTCGAGAACGTCCTCCAGCAGTAGCTCATCGATCACGTCATAGCTGTCCGTATCGCGTCTAGCGACACGTGACTGCTGCCACGACGGGGAGGCGTCGACGCCGGCGTCTCCCCGACTGGACACGGCCCTGGCTGCTGCTGGCGCCTGCCCTATTCGTGGTCCTCGTGCTCTTCACGGGCGGTCTGGTCCTGGGGTTCCTCCAGAGCCTCAACTACATGCCGCTCATCGGGAAGAACGACTTCAACCTCGATGCCTACGCGGCGATCTTCAACGACCGCGTCTTCTGGGAGTCGTTGTGGCTCTCGCTCAGGATCGC
>CAXMQS010000067.1:0-8459 GCA_964195995.1 uncultured Acidimicrobiia bacterium | reverse complement strand
TCCCACGCCCGTCTCAGGTTTCGCCACCATCCCCATCGACACCGAGGGCATCGTCGGTCAGAGTCCTGCCATCGCAGTCGCACCCAACGGCAACCCGGTGATGGCCTATGAGGGGCAGCGCGAAATCAACATCGCCTTGTGCGCTGATCCCGCCTGCGCCTCGCCGCCATCGGTGGTCACCGTCGCAGAGGCCGATGGGACCGTGTCGCGCCAGATCGGCCCCGCACTGGCCTTGCTGCCAGACGGCAGCCCTGTGGTCGCCTTTGGTTTCGTCGGGGAGTTCCCCGGGGAGAACGTTGGCGGCGAGGCGGCGGCCGACCTCCTGCTCATCGTGTGTGACGGTCCGGATTGTGCGACGTGGACAACGACCGTCATCGTGGATGGCGAGCAGGTGCCAGAGCTGACATTCGCCGTCGCCGTCACAGTCGATGGGCGACCGGTGATCGCCTTCCAGCGGAGCGACAGCCAGCTGGACCTCGCCGTCTGTGACGATCCCGCGTGTTCCGATTACTCCGTGACCAGCGTGAACCAAGGAGAGAGGGTCTTCTCCGTGGTGGCGGCGCTGGGAGACCCGCCAACGTTCCTGTTCCAATTGGATGGCGGCGCCCGCCTCGCCACCTGTGACGCCACATGCAACGAGGTGACGGTCACGCCGCTCGAAGGGATCGACTCCTGGCGAGCTGAGGTCGCTCGCGGCCCCCGGGGCCTGGTCATTCTCACCGTGGATGAGCAGCCGCCAGTGGATGAAGCCGATGGCGAACCGCCGGCCGACATCATCGTGATCACCTGCCTCGATGCCGAGTGCCAGCAAAGGACATCAGCCGTCATCGCCGCCGCGGGTTCCTTCGAACTTCGGGGCATCGCCATCGACGCCGCCGGCAACCCGGTGGTCGCCTACTCACAACGGGAGAGCGGCCTGAGCATCACCCACTGCGGCGATCCCGAGTGCGTCGCCCCAGCCACCATCGGCAATCCGGGACTGAGCGGCGAGGTGGCGCTGGCGATGGGCACCGACGGCAACCCGCTGCTCGCCTACCACACCGGCAGCGACCTGGTGCTCATCCGTTGCGTCGACCCCGCTTGTGTCGAGGCTCCACCACCGCCGCCGCCGCCGCTGGCGCTGGCGTTCACCGACACCGGGTGGACGATCAACGTCGCCGCCGATGTGGTCATCGACAACTACGGCCCTCAGGCGCTCTTCGACGCCCAGGGGCTCCCCGTCATCCTCTATAACGCGCCGACCGACACCGTGGGGCCGGAGGGTGAGAACGAGTGGGGGCTGGCACTGGCCGACTGCGAAGACTCGAGCTGTTCGCAGGTAACGAGCACCGATCCGGTAGAGCTCAACACCTGGTTCGGCGCCAACTGGGCCATCGACGGCCAGGGGCGGGTGGTGTCGACCTTCTGGTCCTATGACACAGATCGGATGCTGGGCTTCGCCCGCTGCGATGACGTGGCGTGCAGCAGTGCCACCTCCACCGAGCTGTTCGAGGCGGACGCATGGGCTAGCCCCGACATCGCCATCGGCAGTGATGGGCTGGCGGTGATGGCCTTCCAGAACTACACCTTCAACCCCGGCCCCATCCAGGTGGCCTTCTGCGTCGATGCCGCTTGCAGTAGCGCCGACGTGGTCGACCTCGACTTCGACTGTGTCGACGTCGACTGCAACCGATTCTGGGTGTACAACACCACGGCGCTGTCGCTCACCCCCGACGACCGACCCGTGGTGGTGTACACGTCGTCGAGCGGGCTATTGCGGCTGGTGGTGTGCGAAGACCCCAGATGCAGCTCCTTCGAGGCGTCGACCCTCGATGACACCGGCGGCGGCAGCGAGGCGGCCCAGGTGACCATCGGGCCCGACGGCAATCCCGTCGTCGGCTACTACGCGGACGGCACCGCCAAGCTGGCCTTCTGCCTCGATCCGCACTGTGACGAGGTAACGGTGGCCGAGCTCGGCGAATCGATCACAGATGCCTGGGGCCCGCCCCGAATGGCAGTGCTGGGCGACGGCCGCATCGCCATGGCCTACAGCGCTCCGACCGACAGTCCCCGGCTGGCGGTGTGCTCCTATCCGTGCACCGATCCGGTGGTGTCGGTGCTCGCCGACGTGACCGGCTCCTACTCCATGGCAGTGGGCCCCGATGGTCTGCCCCTGATCGCTTTCATCGATGGCGCCGAGTGGATCGACGAGCCTCCTTATGAGATCCCTGGCCGGCTGGTGGTCGCCAAGTGCACCGACCCCAGCTGTCTCATCGGCTAGGGACACCGGCACGGGACCTGGAGGGACAGGCCCGGGACGTACCCTTTGGGACTCTTGATCCGAAGAGGGTTCGATCCCGTCGCGGCCCACCAAGGGAGGCCCTGGTCAGGGGTCTGTGCTTTGGGCCAGAGTCAGCAAGAGCGTTTCTAAGGGCCTCTTTCGCTACCCAACTGCTACCGGTTTCGCTACCCAACTGCTACCGGAACCACGCATAGCCATCGGTCACATACCAGCGCACCCTGGACGCCATCACCCAGTTTGGCTGGCTCCAGGGACTGTGGGAACGTCCTGAGTTCTCGGATCGCGTAACTCATGCCGTCCTCGGCTTGCTACTGGCAAGGGGCGGGCGGCGCGCCTGGTTCGGCCTGCCCAGGCTCCGTGGATACCTCTCGGAGGTCGAGTGTTCCGGCCAGTTCGTCGTACATCACGGTGAGGAGGATCCCATCCGGGGAGACTTCTGACATCAGGATCGGTCCACCGGGGTAGTGACCCAGCTCGGCCTTCATAGTCGCGAGGCGGGGTTCCAGCACCACAACATCGACGTACTGCGTGCAAGAGTCTTGGGCCCAATAGCTGTAGAGAGCGGCAACGGCGCCATCTGGCATCGTCACGAGGTGTGACTCTTGCCAGCTGTGAAGAAGCGCCCAGCCGACCTCGACCCTTCTGGGTTCGTCGCACCCTCCGCTATCGCACGATGCCACCATGAGGTGCAGGCTCTCGACAATGGCATCAACGTCGCGATCCCCATCAAGCAACTCTTCGAAGGGGCCGGTGAGGTACCACACGAAGAACCCTCCGTCGGGAGAGGCCGTTGTGCGAGGGCCGGTGGCGTCATCGAAGGTGACAATGGTGGGTCCGCGGGAACACGATTCATCCGTGCACACCGCGATCCGGGCCTGCATGTCATGGCTAGAACCTTCGGTCGTGTAGCCGATGAGCACCCTCCCGTCGGGATCGATCCGAATCGACGCACCTACTGGGACCCATATGTCGGTTTCGATGGTGACCGTGTGCCGGGAATCGATATCACACGTCGCATCCCCGCAGACAATCAGCTCCAGGTTTCTCGAGTCTGCGGACCAATAGACGATGCGAGGCAGGCCATCCGAAGCGATTGCCACTTGGGGAGGCGAGACCACACCGGCGATGCCGAGCGGCATGGCCTGAACCGTGCCGCAGGCGGGATCTGCACAGGCATAGATCGTATGGGACACCTGATCGGCACTCCAGACGATAAGGATGGGTGAGCCGTCTGGACGCAGAGCCATGTCGTCTATTTGGGGGGGGTAGGGCTCGCCTTCGGTCTGGAAGGTGTCCAGCGAAGCGAGCTTGACGACGGTTGGCGGCTCGATGCAATCGGGGTCTGCACAGCGCATCAGCATCATTGCCCGCTCATCCTGCGACCAGTAGGCGGCGACGAGTCGGCCGAGCGGGTCGAGGACGCCGGTCGCCAGTGGGGGCCAAGGCACCGATACTTCGGTCAGCTGGATAGGCCCCCCAGTCGGGGGTGTGGCGGTTGGGGCCGTTGTCGTCGGTGTCGTGGGCGCTGTCGTGCTAGGAGTCGCCGATGTGGGTGTCAGCGGCACTGTCGGACCGACGTCCGCTGGGTCACCGTCCGCCAACTCACCCTGTGGCACCGTCGGAACGACGTCCGCTGGGTCACCATCCGCCAGCTCCGCCGTCTGCTCACCACCGACAAGAACGAGTGCGATGATCCCCAATCCCAGAACCAATGCAAGCGCTGCACCAAAGGCGTACACACGGCGCCACAACGGGTTCGGTGACCGGACTCGAGCGCGGTCCGACTTGAATCTTCGGAGTTCATCGCTTGTGACCGCCGGATACATTTCGTCGAGATGATCCTGATAGCTCTCGAGCTGTGCCGTGATGTCACGCATCAAATGTTCACCTCCAACGACCGCCGTAACCGCGTTAGAGCGCGCTCTACGTGCCGCGACACCGAACCTGCCGAGATTCCAAGCAGTTCTGCGGTCTCAGTCAACGTCCACCCAGCACCATGGACCAGCATCACTGATACTCGTTGCCGGTCCGACAACCGCGCCAGAGCGTTTGGAAGACCCGGCTCGACTAGGGGATCACTCTGCGCCGGAGGTGGATCGGGCAACAGCAACGGCTGCCGCAGTCGGCGCCCGCGGTTGCGCCCCACCCGATACAGGTACCCCGCAGGATTGTCCATCTGCCTGACTCGATCCCAATGCTCCCACCCGTAGGCCATAGCTTCCGCTGACATCTCTCTTCCCACCTCGCCACCGAGCACCGCAACGAGAGCCTGGGTGAGCCTCGGTGCGACCTGCTCGACAAAACCGGTGAACGTGTCTCGATCGGTCTTCGCCGTAGTCATCGGCGTTCTCCGTGTCTCTCACTACTAGAAGGCCCTAACGCGGCCAATTCTTGACAGGAATTCCGCCAGAGTTGCCAGCCTCGCTCCTCCTCGAGGGTCGGGCCAGGGCCGTTAGTCCCGTCGACTCGCACAGCAGTCCGGCTATTCATCGAAAACGGCACCTGGCTCGCACGACTGCTCGGGCGGCCTGCTACCCAACTGCTACCGAACCACCCATAACCACCCGTCACCGGGCTGTGCAGCCTCGACTCCATCGCCCAATTGCCCAGGCGACCCCTCCGCGTTCCTCGGCCCCGCCTCTACCGAGCTTCTACCGCACCCCCCATAACTTCGCGTGACTATGCGGACCGGTCGGCACAAAACCCGGCACAAGGCCAACCAGCAAGCACTGTTCAAGACCAGTGGAGACTGGGCGGGACGCGATTGGGAAACTGAAAAACCGAAGGTCGGCAGTTCGATTCTGCCCCTGGCCACCGAAGACCGATCAGAAGGTCGGGAGTTCGAATCTCTCCGGGCGTGCCAAGGAAGCCTCTGTGGCCACAGGGATTCCTTTGTTAGCGGCTTTCCACACCACAGCAGCTTCGATGTTGGCGTCAGTCGGTCAGTGGCGCACGCCAGATGGCCGCCTCGCTGTCAACCCAGCCGACTGCGACCAGCGTGTCGTCGTGGATGGCGACGCCGAGCACGTCCCTGGGAAGGACACCTAGCGCTCGTGGAGCTCGCAGTTGTTGGCCTTGAGGACCCGATCCATGATCTCTACGAGCAGTTCCGCTTCTTCATCGGTGATGTGCTCGGCCCACATCTCCTCGAGTATGGAGTCGATCACCTTGCGGGCCTCGGCCATGGACTGACGGCCTGCATCGGTGATAGCCACGATCGTTGCGCGCCGATCCTCCGGGTCGGGCCGGCGCTCGACGAGTCCCATTTCCTCGAGACGGTCGATGACTTTGGTGGTCCCTCCCCGGCTGAGAATGAGACGGCGGGCAATCTCGGACATCCGCAGCAGTGAGCCCTCGGCGGACAGGTTCAGCAGCGCCTCGTTGTCGGCGAGCAGAAGCCCGGTCTCTTCCTGCAAACGCTCTTCCAGTGATCCTTTGAGGATCAGCGACGCATGCAAGGTGTGCGCTGCGGCGCGTCGCCAGATTGGATGATCTCGCTCTCCCATGATTCCATCTTCCCACAGAATATTTCTTGGTATATAGTTTACCACAAAAGTAATCTGGTAAAGTAGTTCTCGTGAGAGATTTCCTCAAAGCTCCCGGCGCCCGAACATTCGGCGTCGTCTGGTTCGGTCAGCTCGTCTCCAACCTCGGTTCGGCCATGACGGCATTCGGGCTGGCGATCTGGGTGTTCCTCGAGACGGGCTCCGCTACCCAATTGGCGCTGATCGTCCTGGCGTCGCAGGCACCAAAGCTCCTGGTATCTCCGTTCGCCGGCGCACTGATCGACCGGTGGGATCGCCGCTGGGCAATGATCCTCGCCGACAGCGGCGCCGCTCTCGGTACTTTCGCCACGATGTTGCTGCTGGTCACGGGCAACCTCGAGATCTGGCATCTTTATGTGACCCTGTCGTTCAGCGGGCTATTCCAGGCGTTCCAGTTCCCGGCCTACTCGGCCGCAACAACGCTCCTGGTAGAGCCTGAGCATTACGCCAGGGCATCCGGCCTGGTGCAGCTCGCAGGGAGTGTCGGCCAGGTGGCGGCTCCCACGATCGCAGCGGCGGCCGTTGTGTGGTCGGGACTCACCGTTCTGTTCGTCGTCGACTTCGTTACGTTCCTCTTTGCGGTGGGCACGTTGCTGCGGGTGCGCTTTCCCGCCGCCGAGCCGAGTGAACGTATCGGTCGTGGTGTCCGGGGCCTACTCCTCGAGGCCAAGCTGGGGCTCGATTTCGTGCTCGAGAAACGAGCCTTGTTCATCCTCATGTTGTCGTTCGTCGTGGTGAACTTCGCATTCGGGTTCACGGGTGTGCTGGCGATCCCGCTGCTGCTCAGCATCACGAGCGAACAGACGGCCGGCCTCATAGTTTCGATCGGCGCCGGCGGCATCATCGCCGGTAGCTTGGCACTCACCATCTGGGGCGGGCCGAAGGACCGAATCAAGGGTATCTACGCCCCGATCCTGGCGATGGGGGTAGGCCTCCTACTGATGGGCCTGCGACCGTCCGTGGCGCTCGTGGTATTCGGGCTCCTGCTCATGAATGGCACGCATCCGATTGCCGGCGGTTCGAGCCAGTCGATCTGGCAGTCGAAGGTGCCGCCGTCGCTGCAGGGACGCGTGTTTGCCATCCGCCAGGTCTCCGCGATCGCGGCCGCCCCATTCGCATACGTCCTCGCAGGGACGTTGGCAGACCGCGTGTTCGAACCGTTCATGGAAGACGCCCCTGGAGCTCTCGGATCGATCATCGGCTCGGGACCCGGACGCGGAATCGGCCTCATGTTCGTGCTCATCGGCCTCTTCACGATGGTGATCGTTGCCGTGGCCTGGAACCTCCCTTCCATCCGCAACCTGGAGACAGCGGTCCCCGATCTGGAGCCGATCACCGTCGACGCCTAGCCACCGCACCGTCCTCTTGCCTGGCCGATACCTGTAGCGTTCGAATCTCGACAGCTCTTGGGAGAGGCTGACCTCAATGACCGACCGCTCACCCGCCGACGGGCACCCGCGCCGTCGGCAGATCCTTGCCGTCATGTGCACGAGCCTGGTTCTCGTGGTGGCCGGCGTCAGCTCGCTCAACCTCGCCCTGCCGAGCATCCGCGACGCCCTCCAGCCATCGAACACCGAGCTGCTGTGGATCGTGCGGTTGCGGCTCAAATCGGCGGAGCAGCCGGCGCCCGCCTCTCCGAGGCTGCCGGGTCGGCATATGTCGAGGGGATGCGCCTCGCCTATGGGGGTGGCGCGCTGGTAATGCTCGCTACCGCCGTCGCCGTCTGGCGCTTGTACCCGACGGACGTCGCAGAAGAAGAGCCGGCGGCAACCGCAAAAAGCGATTGAGGCTTCGCTATCGACCGGTGGGGCGCCTCAAGCTCCCACTACGTCGAAAGAGGGATGTCGTGGCGTTCGAGAGCACAATTGCCGGAAGCCTGCCCAAGCCGCCGTGGCTGGCGTACCCGGAACAACTGTGGGCGGAATGGCGCCTCGAAGGCGATGAGCTGGAAACCGCCAAACGTGACGCGGTGCGACTGGTGGTCGCCGACCAGGTGGAGGCCGGGCTCGATATCGTGACCGACGGAGAGCAGACCCGGCGCCACTTCGTGATGTCCTTCATCGACGGCCTCGACGGCGTGGATTTCCAGCACCGCACCACCGTCAAGATCCGGCAGCGCTACGACGCCGATGTGCCCCGGGTTGTCGGCGATGTTTCCCGGGCCCAACCCATCTATGTCGAAGACGCCAAGTACCTGCGCACCCTCACCGACCGGCCTCTCAAGTACCAGCTGCCGGGCCCCATGACAATGGTCGACACTCTCTCCGACGAGCACTACCGGGACCGGGAGACGCTGGCGATGGCGTTCGCCCAGATCCTCAACGATGAAACCCGGGAGCTGGTGGGTCTCGACCATGAACAGGTGTCCTTGCGCTCACCCTGTTTGTGTCCTCCTCAGATCATTCCTTACGCGGTATCGGACATCCAGAGGCCTACGTCCACGCGAGGAGGAGAATTCATACATGACAAGAGTGCTCGAACGGCCGCAGGGCGGCTTCTTGCCGCCTGTCAAGCTGGCGGGACACATCGTCGGTGGCTCCGGGATCGCTAGCTTCAACGGGCATCTCGCCGCCGGCGGAGATTTCGACGACCCAATGGGCGCCGAGTTCCACATCGTGATAGCCGATCACGGG
>CAXMQS010000066.1:0-37885 GCA_964195995.1 uncultured Acidimicrobiia bacterium | reverse complement strand
GGCGCTCGGCCCCCTCCCCCTAGAGGGGAGGAAACAGCAAGCCCCCTCCGACCTGGCGGCGCTCGGCCACCTCCCCCTAGAGGGGAGGAAACAGCAAGCCCCCTCCGACCTGGCGGCGCTCGGCCACCTCCCCCTAGAGGGTGAGGTGGCCCACAGCCCAAAGCCCGCCGTTAGGCTTTTTCCATGGCTTACCCCAAAGAACTGCTCACCGAGGGCGAAGAGATCCTCACGGAGTTTCGGCCTCACTGGAGAATGCTGGCGGTGCCGGCGCTGTGGTCGTTGCTCTTCTTGGCGGTCGGCATCGGCGCCTTCATGCTTTGGGACGGCACGACGCCCCTCGTTATCGCTGGCATCGCATTGGCCGCCTGGCTCTATTGGGGATTGTGGCGCTTCGTCACGTGGTTCTTCACTTGGTATGTGCTGACCGACGAGCGCCTGATCACGAGGCGGGGAATCATCGCCAGGCGAGGGGTTGACCTGCCACTGGAGAACATCAACGATGTTCGGTTCAGCCAGACCATCCTCGAGCGGGTATTGCGGTCCGGCGACCTCGTAATCGAGTCCGCGGGGGAGATGGGGCAGAGCCGCTTCACCGATATCGGATCGCCGGAGAAGTTCCAGTCGCTCCTCTATCAAGTGCGCGAGGATCGCGTCGCGGCCATCGGTAAGGAGATAGCGGAGGACCCGACTGCGACGCTGGAACGCCTGGCCTCGCTGCACCGTCTCGGCTCCATCACCGACGCCGAGTTCGAGGAGAAGAAGCAGCAGCTCCTCGATGAGATCTGAGCCTGAGTCGACCCCGGCCATCGCTGAGCTCGAGGGCTCCGACATCGAATTCGACGTAGTGCGAACCGAGCGGGCTAAGTCGGTTGAGGAGAGCGCAGAGCTTCAAGGCATCGACGCAGAGCATCTCCTGAAGTCGCTGATCGTCCGCCGAGGCACCGACGACTACCTGTTCATCCTCCTGCCAGGTCCGCGCCAGATGTCTTGGCCGAAACTGCGCAAGGCACTTGGCGTCTCCAGAGTGACGATGCCATCCGCAGAAGAAGCAAGAGAGGCCACTGGCTATGAGCGTGGCGCCATCACCCCGCTCGGCGCCGCGTCCAGATTCCCGGTGTTCGCAGACTCCTCCGTGCCAGACGGGCAGGTCGCCATCGGCGGAGGGGCCCACGGAGTCAACATCCACCTGTCGAGCGCCGCGCTGTTCCAGCACCTATCGGTGACGATCGCCGATCTCAGTGAATAGACGATGAGCGTCCTCGAGCTTCATAGGGCATGGTTCTGGGTCGCAACCATCACCAACGGCGGCGTCGGACTCTGGGGCCTCGCCCTCCATCTTCGCAAGACGGCGCCGACCGTCCTCTTCACGTGGGGTCGTGGTATCGCGATTTCGGCGATGCTGGTGCAGGTCAGCCTCGGCCTCATCCTGTACGCGCGTGATCTGCGGCCCGACACGTTTCACGTCTTCTACGGAATGGTCATCCTGTTCACGCTCTCCTTCGCCTACATCTACCGTCCGACGTTGGCGAAGAAGCCGGCCCTGGCCTACGGACTTCTGCTTCTCTTCGTAATGGGTCTAGGCCTTCGGGCGTACTCCAACGTTGGCTGATACCTAGAGTGCCCTCGTGTTGTTAGATGGAAAACGCCTAGTTATCACCGGTGTCCTCACCGATGACTCCATCGCCTTCCACTGCGCCCGTGTGGCCCAGGAGGAGGGCGCCGACATCGTTCTCACTGGCTTCGGTCGAGGGATGAGCATCACGGAGAGAACGGCGCAGCGACTCGCGAAGCCGCCAGAGGTCCTTGAACTCGATATCAACGACCCAGCCCACATGGATGCACTTGTTGCCGACTTGACACAGCGGTGGGGCGCCGTAGACGGAGCGCTGCACGCTATCGGCTTCGCGCCGGACGACGCTCTCGGCGGCAATTTTCTCAACACGCCATCCGAGAGCGCGGCAACGGCATTCACGACATCCGCCTACTCCTACAAAGCGTTGGCGGCCGGCCTGCTTCCTCTCATGGAGAAGGCAGGCGGCGGCTCCCTGGTGACGCTCGACTTCGACAATCGCCAGGCATGGCCCGGGTACGACTGGATGGGAGTGGCCAAGGCGGCGCTGGTCGCGATAACCCGCTACCTGGCCCGCGACCTGGGACCGAAGGGCATCAGGGTCAATGCGGTGTCGGCAGGTCCCCTCGGGACAGTTGCCGCCAAGTCGATCCCCGGCTTCGAGAGGTTCTCCGCCGTCTGGGATGAGCGCTCACCCTTGCCGTGGGACACCGCCAACCCCGACCCGGTGGCCAGGATGATCTGTGTGCTGCTATCTGACTGGGCGATGGCCACCACGGGAGAGGTAGTGCACGTCGATGGCGGCTTCCACGCCATCGCTGCTGCCGGCGACTAGCTGAGGGTCCGCTGCTTCAGCGGCAGTGCCAATGAGAAGGTCGCCCCGCCACCGATGGTTGGTTCGTACCAAACGCGACCGCCCATGGCCTCAGCGAGGCCCCGCACGATCGAAAGGCCGAGGCCGGTGCCGCCCTTCACCCGAGTTGCGTGGTCACCGACCTGGGTGAACCTGTCGAAGATGTGGTCGTGAAGCTCGTAGGGGACGCCGGGACCATGGTCGACGACGGACACCCATACCTCTTTGCCGGATGCCTTGGCGACGACTTCGATTTGCGATCCGGGCGCGTACTTCATCGCATTCTCAACGAGGTTGACGACGATGCGCCTGACGTGGTCTGGGTCGGCGTTGAGGGTTGGGATTTCGATCGCCAGGTCGAGGGAAACGAACTCGTCTGCTGTCGGAAGACTCCGTACCGCGTCGTGTATGAACTCGGCGAGATCGATCGACTGGGGCCGCAGCGGCAGAGCCCTGTTGTCTAGGCGTGACGCAGTCAGGAGGTCCTCGATGAGCCTCTTGAGGCGATCGGCCTGTCGCTGTGCCGAAGCCAGGAGCTGTTGGGCACCAGGATCTGTTGGCGCCAGCTCGGGCCTGGCGAGCGTCGCCAGGCTCCCGATGATCGAGGTAAGGGGAGTTCTCAGCTCGTGGCTCGTCACGGAGACGAAGTCGCTCTTCAGCTGGGCCAGCTCCGTCATCTTCTCACTGGTCGCCTTGGCCTCCTCGAAGCGCGTGAAGTGCTCGAGTATCAGGGCCACTGGAGCTGCCAGTGACTTCAGGAGGCTGAGATCGCTCTCCTCGAATGGCCCACTCTCCTTGTCCGTGACCATCATCACTCCGATGGTCCGAGACTCTCGGTGCAGGGGCACTGCCGCAGCCCGGGTGGCGTCAAGGTCGCGCAGCAGTCCGTCCCCATCGATCGAGTTGGAGAACTCGGCCGTATCTGAAACGAAGACCTGCTGGCTGAAGCTCTTCTCGGTGAGCGGAAGCACGTAGCCCTCGGCGCGCAGCGCGTGGCCTGCCACCCAGATGGGTGAGATGACCTCGAGCGCCTGCTCGGCAGGGTTGTACATCGCGACCAACCCGACCTTGGCGTTGACGGAGATGGCCACCTTGGCCACCAGCTCAGGGAGGACTTCGGCCCTACTGTGGCCGGCGCCGAGCGTGCTGCTTATGTCGTAGAGGCGCTCGATGTCCGCGCTGCGCCGCTCCAGCTCCCCCTCCTTTATTGCCATGTTGATCAGCTGGGTATCGCTGCGTCGCGATGAGATGTTCAAGGCGGCAGCTGCCGCCGCCGCGATGAACACGACTGATGCCAGGCCGGCATACGGAATCCATAGATCCCATCCGGCTGGCGGTGGTTCGACCTGGCGGGTGGCCAGGTAATAGGTGCCAAGGGTGGCGATCGCCATGATGCCGACGGGTAGTGGCCGGGCCAGGAGGGAGATGCCGATGAGCGTTGCGGCGGCGAACGCCGCCGTCGGGGGGACCTCTTCGAACAGGCGAGCGCCGGCAAGCAAGCCCCACAACACGACCGCTGCCCAAGCCAGGGCAGGGAGGTCGACGAGCAGGCTGTTGCCCCGCGTCCAGCGCCAGGATGCCATCACCAGGGTCGTGGCACCGATGGCCACCAGGGGCATCCACATAGTCGGATCGTCCAGGGCGTCGCGGTCGATGGTTGCGTAGAGCAGAGCACCGCCGCCCGCCGCCGTGATCGTCGCCATGATCAGAGCAACGCGGCGTCTGTACGGCGAGCGCACCAGTGAGGCCTTTGAGGACGTGGCGATAGGCTCGATGGGATGGCTCATGTCTTGCTCGTTTTCGGCGGAAGATCGGCCGAACATGAGATTTCCTGCGTTTCTGCGGTCGCGATTCTCGAGGCGCTTGAGGGAGCTGGCCACGAGGTCTTGCCTGTGGGGATCGATCGTTCGGGGAGATGGCACCTCGCTGCGAGCGGGTCCGACCCTCTCGTAGCAGCTGGCCCGACGGTGTCCTTCTCGATTCCCGAGGGAACGATATCGGGACCTGATGGGTCAATCCCATTCGACGTTGTCTTCCCCGTGCTGCATGGCCCGTTCGGCGAGGATGGCACGATCCAGGGCATGTTCGATATGGCCGGGGTCCGCTACGTCGGCTGCGGTGTTCTGGGTTCGGCCTTGGCGATGGACAAGGACGTTGCCAAGCGTCTCTTCGAGCATGCCGACTTGCCGACCGCTCGTTACCGGGCGATCCACTCCCCGGAGGAGGCTGCGGTGGCCGATGAGATCGGCTACCCGCTCTTCGTGAAGCCCGCCTCCATGGGATCGTCGCTCGGTGTTTCCCGGGTAGACGACCCGACGGCGCTGTCGGCGGCGCTCGATGCTGCTTTCGTCTTGTCAGAGAAGGTCCTCCTGGAAGAGAGCATTCCCGGTCGTGAGATCGAGGTTGCGGTCCTCGAGGGGCCGCGGACCTCGCTTCCGGGGGAGATCAAGCTGGCGGGCGAGTGGTACGACTTCGACGCAAAGTACAGAGACGACACGTCTGAGTTCGTGGCGCCTGCCGACCTGACTCATTCGCAGACCGAGGAGGTGCGGGCCCTGGCGGCCAGAGCGTTCGAGGTCCTCAGCTGTGTCGGCCTGGCGAGGGTGGATTTCCGCTACCACGCCGAGCGGGGCTTTTTGGTCAACGAGGTCAACACGATGCCGGGGTTCACACCCATCAGCGGCTTCCCCAAGATGTGGCTGGCCACCGGGATGACCTACGCCGAGCTCTGCGACGAGCTCGTGCAGCTGGCGCTCGGCCCCTAGAAGCCGAACGCTCCTGCCACGGGATACCAATCTTCGCTTCCGAACGTGAACACCTCATCCGGCGGCCGCGTTCCGTTGACGAACTGGATCACGAACTGACTGGTGTCCGGACGGAACGCCGCGACCGAATCGCGTGAGTCCCCGTTGAAGTCGCTGGCGAACACGATGTCGCCGATCCTGCCGAAGAAGAACTTGGTGTCGGCGAATCCCGCAGAGTTGGTGTTACGCAAGTAGACGAAGTTGGTTCCAGGGCGGTGCACACCAACTGTGTCGGTGCCGTCGCCATCGAAGTCGCCGGCGAATGGCAGGTCGCCAGGGTTGCCGAACTCGAAGGCTAAGTCTGCTGCTCCGAGCCCCGCCCCACCGGCACCGAGGCTGTTGAAGAGGTAGACGGTGCGGTTCGCCGGTCGGTACACGCCGACGGTGTCACAGCCGTCTCCGTCGAAGTCGCCCGACAGCGGGATGTCGCCGGGATTACCGATGAAGTAGTCGGCGTCCGCGATGCCGCTGGTGTTGGTGTTGCGCACATAGACGAGGCCGTTCGACGGTCGAAACTGACCCGGGGTGTCGACGCCGTCGCAGTCCCAATCGCCCATGAGCGGGATATCGGTCGGATTGCCGTAGAAGAAGCCTGCGACGTTGCCATCGATGGTGCGCAGGTGCCAGAAGCCCTGTGTCCTGTCGACGAGGCCGACAGGCGTCGAGATCAGCGTTTGCCACGACGGCGAGCTGTCGAAGGCGCTCGACGAGGTCAGCTTGACGACACCTCCGCCGTCTGCATCCATCATGAAGATGTCGGCGTCGCCGCTTCGGAGCGACCAGAAGGCGAGCTTGGAGCCGTCTGGGGACCAGCCGGCTCCCGTGTCGGAGGCGGCGTTGGTTGTCAGGCGGATCCGATTGACGCCGTCGGCTTCCACGACGTAGATCTCGTCGTTGCCGTCGCGATCGGTTGTGAACGCGATCCGGGAACCGTCAGGTGACCACGAGGGAAGCGAGTCATCGGCCGGGTCGGTCGTTATCGGGGTTTGTCCGGTGCCGTCTGTATTCATGACGAAGATGTCGCGGTTTCCATCTCGCGAGGAGTCGAAGGCGATGGTGGTGCCGTTCGGCGACCACCGCGGATTGGCGTCTGTGAACGCAGTGGCAGTGAGGGCGAAGGCGTCGCTGCCGTCGGCGTCAACGCGGTAGATGTTGCGGGACCCATCACGTTCCGAGGAAAAGACGATCGTCGTGCCGTCCGGTGACCATGACGGCTCGCCGTCGAAGGCGGCGTCCTTGGTGATCCTGGCCTCGTCGGAGCCGTCCGCGTCCATCACGTAGATGTCCCAGTTGCCGCTCCGAAGCGAGGCGAAGACGATCTTCGAACCGTCTGGGGAGAAGGCTGGCCCGAGGTCCGTGGCACTGTTCGACGTCAGGCGGGTCTTGTTGGCGCCGTCTGCGTCCATGACGTAGATCTCGAAGTTGCCGTCGCGCGAGGTTGAGAAAGCGATCTGACCGTTAGAGACAGATGCCGACGCCGGGGCAGCGACGACAACCGTCGCGATGACTGCGAGCGCGCCAAGGACCTGTCGCACGGGAACGTCTCCTAGACGTTGACGACTGGACAGGTGAGCGTGCGAGTGATGCCCTCGACCGCTTGGATGCGAGCGACGACGAGTTTGCCGAGTCCGTCGACGTCCTCAGCCTCGGCGTGGATGATGGCGTCGTAGGGACCGGTGACGGCCTTGGACTCTGTGACGCCCGGGATCCCTGCAACTGCCTGAGCTACTTGGGCGGCCTTGCCGACCTCGCTCTGGATCAAGATGTAGGCCTCGACCACGAATGACCCTCCTATTGTCGGTTGCAGCGCACTCTACCCCCGGCTTTCGGCGAGGGCCCCGGCGCCGGCTCGCTATCCTCACGGCGCTCCAGGAGTTCAAGAATGTCCTATCGATGCGAGGTCTGCGGCAAAGAACCGTGGGTCGGCAAGCAAGTCAGCTTCTCACACAAGCGGTCCAGCCGTCGCTGGCTGCCGAATATTCAGCGTGTCCGAGTGCGCCATGGCAGCAACTCGCGTCGCATCCGGGTGTGCACGTCTTGCATCAAGGCGGGCAAGATCGAGAAAGCCTGATGCAGGGCGTCGTCAAGAGCTACGACCCCGGCACGGGCATCGGCATCATCGTCTCCGACGACCGTTCCGAGATCTTCCTTGGTCCTGGCTCTCTCTCCGAGAGTCTCTTTCGCAGCCTCCGTCAAGGCCAGCGGGTCGTCTTTGACACCGAAGAGCGCGATGGCAAGCAGTTCGCCCATCACCTTCGCTTCGGTTCCGACGGCCGTTAGCGGCCGTGAGCGGTCGCAGCCTCGCCTATCTGTCGAGGATCAGCGCTGGTGAGGTCAAAGGGCTAGCGGGGAAGCGCGCGGACAAGCTCGCCGAATCAGGGATCTCTACAGTCGCAGACCTCCTGGTGCATGCCCCCCGCCGCTACATCGACAGATCGCGCGTTCTGCCGATCGCGGAACTTCCGCCGGGGGAGGAGGTCACCGCCGTTGGCACCATTACCTCGGTGAAGATGCGCCGTGTGCGGGGAAGGCTCACGATCGTCGACGCCACCCTTTTCGATGGGGACAGCTATCTGTTCGCAGTCTGGTTCAACCAAGCGTTCCGGGCCCGCCAACTCACCGAAGGCAGTGAGGTTGCCCTTTCCGGCAAGGTGGAGCGTTATCGCGGCAAGCTGCAGATCAACTCTCCTGACGTCGATGTTCTCGACAAGCCAGGGGAGTCGTTGGTGACGGGTCGCGTGGTGCCGGTGCACCCAACGGTCGCAGGGGTCGGGCCCGGCTACCTGCGGCGGGCCATCCACAACGCCTTGAACCGAAGTCGGCCGATATCCGAGGCCGTTCCGGAGGAGATCCTCGACCGACTCGACCTCGTCGACCGTGACTCGGCCATCGCCGGCGTCCACTTCCCCGCCGACATGGAGGAAGCCCAGGCGGCCCGGAGACGGCTGGTATTCGACGAGCTGTTCCGGCTCGAGGTGGCCCTTGCTATGCGCAAGCACCGCCAGATCGAGGACGCCAAGGGCATCGCCCACGAGGTCGAGGGTGAGCTGGCAGACGAGTTCATATCGGGGCTTCCCTATCCGCTCACCGAAGCGCAGCAGAGGGTGATGATCGAGATACGCCACGACCTATCGCGGCCCCACCCGATGCACCGGCTGCTGCAAGGCGAGGTCGGAAGCGGCAAGACGGTTGTCGCCGTTGCTTCGCTGCTCGCCGCTGTTGAGGGTGGCTACCAGACCGCGGTCATGGCTCCCACCGAAGTGCTCGCCGACCAGCACTACCTGAGCATCACAGACCTGCTGGCAGGTGCCGGCATGGCCCCACCGTTCCAGGGAGAGGGCGCGGCTCTTGGCATGGACGACCTCTTCTCCCCGACCGACGCCAGGGGAGTGCGGATGGCTCTATTAACGGCCAACAACGCCACCGTCAACTTCCAGGACGCTCCCCGCGACCAGGTTCTCTCGTACATCGCAAGCGGGGCGGTCGACATCGTCGTCGGAACCCACTCCTTGATCCAGGAGAGCGTCGAGTTCGCCCGGCTGGGAGTTGCCGTCGTCGACGAGCAGCATCGCTTCGGGGTGCACCAGCGGGTGTCGTTGCGTGCCAAGGGTGGAGCCGTCGAGCCGGATCTGCTGATCATGACGGCGACCCCGATCCCTCGCACTCTGTCGATGACTCTGTACGGCGACCTCGACGTCTCGGTAATCGACGAGATGCCGCCGGGTCGCTCACCTACGAAGACCATCCATCTCCTTCCCGGCGCTCAGGGCTCCGCCCACGACCTCATCCGCTCGGAGGTGGCCGCCGGCAGGCAGGCCTTCGTGGTGTGCCCTCTGGTCGAGGACTCCGACAAGGTGTATGCGGCTTCGGCCACCGCCGAGTACGAGCGACTGGGCGCCGTCTTCACTGATCTCCGACTCGGGCTGATCCACGGGCAGCTACCGCCCAAGGACAAGGAGGCGGTGATGACCTCGGTACGGGCTGGAGACATCGACGTTCTCGTTGCCACCACGGTCATCGAGGTCGGGATCGACATTCCGAACGCGACTGTCATGCTCATAGAGGACGCGGATCGCTTTGGCCTCTCCCAGCTCCACCAGCTGCGGGGCAGGGTGGGCCGAGGGGAGCACGCTGCGACCTGCATCCTCGTCGCCGAGCCAACGACCACCGAAGGGGAGCGGCGGATCGCCGCGATGATCGAGACCACAGATGGTTTTCGGCTGGCCGAGGAGGACCTGGCGATCCGAGGCCAGGGCACGGTGTTCGGCGCCCGCCAAGCCGGCATGGCAGATCTCAAGCTCGCCGACATCCTCAAGGACTTCGATCTGCTGGTGGATGCCAGGAGAGAAGCCTTCGCCCTCGTCGACAGCGACCCCTCGCTGGGGCGCTTTCCGGACCTCGCCGAGGAGATCCGGGCCTTGCTCGGCGAGGACGTCGAGTGGCTGTTCATCTCGTGAGGGTGATCGCCGGCACCGCCAAAGGTCGCAAGCTGACAGCCCCAAAGGGCCTCGACACCCGACCCATGACATCACGAGCCAGGGAGGCCCTGTTCAGCGCCATCGCCCCCGAGGTCACGGGCGCCAGGGTGCTCGACCTGTTCGCCGGGTCGGGATCACTCGGCATCGAGGCACTCAGTCGCGGCGCCGCCAGCGCCACCTTCGTCGAGAAGGCAAGGCCGGCTCTGAAGTCGCTTCGCTCCAACCTCGATGCCACCGGTTTCGACGGCAAGATCATCGCTGGGGATGCCGTCTCCGCTGTTCGACGCCTCGGTAGTTCGTTCGACCTGGTCTTCGTCGATCCTCCATTCGCCATGGAAGCGGACGCCATCGCGGCGCTGCTGGAGGATCTCGTGACGGCGACTGCGTCTGCGGCTACCGTTGTTGTGCACCGCAGGGCCGGCGAGCCCGAGGTGCCGGTGCCGTCGCAGATGACGGTGCTCGGCGACCGCAGGTACGGAGACTCCGTCCTGTGGCGATACCAACGCAGATAACCATGAGCACAGCGCTAGTACCAGGAAGTTTCGACCCACCGACCAACGGGCACATCGACGTGATCGCCCGCTGCTCCGCGGTGTTCGATCGCGTCGTTGTGGCGATACTTCTCAATTCGAGTAAACAGCCTCTCTTCAGCGATGCCGAGCGTCTTGCCATGCTGGCGACGTCGTGCGACCCGATGGGCAACGTCGAGCTGACCACGTTCGAGGGCCTCCTCGTCGACCAGGCAGCATCGATCGACGCCGATGTCATCGTCAAGGGGCTGCGAGCGATCACCGACTTCGATTACGAGCTCTCGATGGCCCAGATGAATCGCAACCTCTCGGGCATCGTCACGATGTTTGTGGCTACGAAACCCGAGTTCGGATACCTGTCTTCGTCGATGGTCAAAGAAGTCGCTCGCCTCGGTGGGTCTGTTTCTGGGCTGGTGCCGGCGCACGTCGAAGAAGCGCTCAAAGAGAGGGTCGCATCATGAACGCACCACCGACACCGGGTGCCATGCTGGAACTAGTCGATGATCTCATCGCCGCCGCCGAGGGCGCCAAGAGTGTCCCCCTGTCCGGCAACGTGATGCTTGATCGTGAGGAGCTCCTCGGCCAGCTGCGCAAGCTGCGGGACAACCTTCCCGAGGAGCTAAGGGCGGCTCGCTGGATGGTGCGGGAACGCGACGCTTTCGTTTCCCGGACGAACGAGAAGGCCAAGGATCTCATGGACGGGGCGCGGCAGCGTTCCTCGGAGATGGTCTCGGAGTCCTACATCGTGAAGGAAGCCGTCGAAGAGGCCAACGCGCTTGTTCGAAACGCAGAGACCGAGGCTCGTCGAGTGCGCCTCGAGGGCGAGGATCTCGCCGAGGACCGTCTCGCCGAGGCGGAAACTGTGCTCGGTGAACTGTTGCAGCAGGTCAGGGCGTCGCGCGGTGTGCTTCACGAAGCCCGTCAGCCGCCCCCAGAAGCACCGATCTCTGAGTAGCGGACTTTTCTAGAATGCAGGTCCTCGTGGAAACCTCACCTTTCGTGTTCGCCGTCGCCGATCTCGAGCCTGGAGTCGGGCGCGACGTCCACATAGCCACGCGGGTCGACTGGGAGCTCGAAGGCAGTACCCTCGCCGGCGATGTGACCGTCGACCTGGCCATGAGCGGCCACGCCGGCGGAGTGATGGTGACAGGGGTTGTCGAGGCCAGCTTCGATCAAGCCTGCAATCGGTGCCTCAGGCTGTTCGAGAATCCGCTCAGCGTCCGCTTTGCACAGGACTTCGTGACCGACGAGGGCAATGAATACATGGTGATCGGGGACGTTATCGACACCGAACCGATGCTGCGCGACGAGCTCTTGCTGGCAGTTCCCCTGGTGCCGATTTGCCGAACTGACTGCAAGGGACTTTGCCCGGAGTGCGGCACCGACTTGAATACCAATGCGTGCTCGGGGCATGAGGCCGAATCGGTCTCTCCGTTCGCCGAGTTGCGCTCGCTTTTCGATCAGGAGTGAATTCCAATGGCGGTTCCTAAGAAGAAGATGTCGAGATCCAGAACGCGGAGTCGCAGGGCACAATGGCGACTTGCCGCGCCCCGGACCGCTGTGTGTCCTCAGTGCAACGCCGCCAAGATGCCTCATCGAGTCTGCCCCGAGTGCGGCACGTATAAGGGCAGGGAGACGCTGCCGGTCAGTTAGTGGCGCGTCAAGCAACATCTTCCGTCTTCCGTCACCGCCCGGCGACGACCCCCAGTGATGGTCGCCTACACGGCCGGCGCTAGTGGCCCGCATCGCACTCGACGCGATGGGCGGCGATAGAGCTCCCGAAGAACTCGTCGCAGGAGCGATCCTCGCGGCGCGTGAGGGCGTCGACGTTGTTCTCATCGGCGACGAAGGGAAGCTGCAGGCGCTCCTCGACGCAGACGGCGCCGACCTCCCCGTAATCAACGCCACCGAGGTCATCGGGATGGACGATGATCCCGCGTCCGCCATCAGGGAGAAGAAGGACGCATCCGTGACCGTTGCCGCCAGGTTGGTGGAGGCGGGGGAGGCTGTTGGCATGGTCTCCGCCGGTTCAACGGGTGCGACCTTGGCCGCGGCGGCCTTGATCATCGGCCGACTTCCTGGGGTCTCCCGTCCGGCCATCGGATCTCTGTTTCCCGCCGGGGACGGGATCGTGGTTCTAGATGTCGGGGCGAACATCGAGTGTCACGCCGAGCATCTGGCTCAGTTCGCGGTAATGGGAAGCGCCCTCGCTACCACTTACCTCGCCAAGACAGAGCCGCGGGTTGGCCTTCTGAATATCGGCGAGGAAGAAGGCAAAGGCCGCGCCCTCGAGAAGGAAGCGCATGCCTTGCTGTCGAAGTTGCCGGTCAACTTCATTGGCAACGTCGAGGGCTACGACCTTGCCACTGATAAGGCCGACGTCTTCGTCACCGACGGCTTCACCGGCAACGTCATGCTCAAGACATCAGAGGGAGCAGCTCGCTTCTTGGCGCACGTGACGACCGAAGCCCTGCTCGACGAGGCGGATCCCGAGCTGGCTCATGCGCTCGCCGGACGCCTTGCCGGGATCAATGAACGCATCGACCCCGAGTCTTACGGCGGCGCTCACCTGGTTGGCACCAAGGGGGTCGTCGTTATCGCCCACGGCTCGAGTTCGCGTATCGCCGTCACCAACGCACTTCGCATGGCAGCTGAGGGAGCGGCCCGCGATCTCCCCGGCAGGGTGGCCGCAGGCCTCGCTGGCTGACGTGTCCACCGAGCACCTTCAAGCCGCACTTGGCTACACGTTTCGTGACCCCGAGCTGCTGCGGATGGCTCTGACCCACAGGTCTGCCGTCGCCGAGGGCGCTGCCTCCGAGTCTTTCGAGAGGCTCGAATTCCTTGGGGATGCGGTCCTGGATCTCGCCGTTGCCGATCTTCTGTACGGCGAGTACCCGGGCCTCGCTGAGGGCGAGATGGCAAAGACGAGGGCGGCGGTGGTTGGCGAGCCGCCGCTGGCAGAGGTGGCGGAGGCGCTGGGCGTCGGACAAGCCGTCATCCTTGGCGTCGGTGAGGAGCGTACGGGGGGCAGGACGAAGCCATCGATCCTGTCCGACACTCTCGAGGCCGTCATCGGCGCCGTCTATGTCGAGGCAGGTTTCGAAGCCGCCACAGAGGTAGTACTGCGTTTCTGGGCGTCGCGGGTGGCCGCCCGCGTCGATCACCCGGGGAAGTTCGATTACAAGTCTCGAATGCAAGAAGTTGTTGCGGTCTCCGGCGGCAGGCCGGAGTACGTCGCCAGCTCCGCGGGGCCCGATCACGCCAAGGAATTCGTCGTCCAGGTATCTGTTGATGGCAAGGTGGTCGGTAGGGGAGCGGGGAGCTCGAAGAAGCGGGCAGAACAGGAGGCGGCACGCCTCGCCCTCGAGGCGCTCGAGGGTGCCTGAGCTCCCCGAGGTCGAGACAACGCGGCGCGGCCTGGAGCCGCACGCTGTCGGCAAGGTGTTTGCCAGTGCTGCAGTGCGACGCCCGCGGATGGTGCGCCGCCAGCACCGGGCCACCGATTTCGCGGATCGGATCGTCGGCCGCCGCGTGCTCGGATTGCGCCGCCACGGAAAGGCGATACTCGGCGATCTCGACGGCGACCTCACCTGGGTCACTCATCTCGGGATGTCCGGTCGAGTTGCGGTTGCCGATGCCGCCGAGCCGGAGCCGCCGCACACCAACATCTTGCTGACCATCGAGGGGTCCAACACGACCGTGCGCTTCGTCGACCCCCGCACCTTCGGGTACATGGCAGTATTCACGCCCGATGAGCTGGCGGAGTGGCCCCCGTCGCTGTGGGGTCCGGACGCCCTCACCGAGCTTCCGACGACAGCCAAGCTGAGGGAAGCTTTTGCTCGGCGCCGCGCTCCCATAAAGGCGGTCTTGCTCGACCAACGGGTCCTCGCCGGCCTCGGCAATATCTACGCGGACGAGGTGCTCTTTCGCGCCCGGGTAGCGCCGACGACCCCGGCCGACGAGCTGTCTCCCGACCAGGTGGCTGCCGTGCGTAAGGCCGTGCGCCCGGTGCTCCAGGCCGGGCTCCGCCACGGGGGTACCAGCCTCAACGACCTCGCCTATCTCCTCCCGGACGGGCGGGCCGGGGATTACCTGTCTCGCCTCAAGGCGTACGGGCGCGAGGGCGAGCCTTGTGAACGCTGTGGGACGCCGATTCGCAGAACCGTCGTGAGGCAGCGGTCGAGCTTCTGGTGCCCTGAGTGCCAGGCGTTATAGCCAGGATTTGCGTGCGTCGGCCTTGCCAACATCGTTCATCACCGGGCTGACGAGTCTCCATAAGTCTCTCCGAGGGTGCCGCTGTATTTTCCCAGAAGCCAGCCGTTATAGCGCCCTCATAATGCACGGGATTGGCCAACCCCAGCGATACGCTCACCCTGCCCTTGCACCTGAAATCCCTTTCACTAAGCGGCTTTAAGTCGTTCGCCGACCGGACTCGACTTGATTTCGAGCCTGGTGTCAACGTTGTCGTCGGGCCCAATGGATCCGGCAAATCCAACATCGTTGATGCGTTGTCGTGGGTCCTCGGCACCCAGGCGACTTCCAACCTCCGAACCAACGAGATGAAGGATGTCATCTTCTCCGGTACCGCCTCTCGTCCTGCCCTGAATCGCACCGAGGTCACCGTCACCTTCGACAATGCCGAGCGCCAACTTCCTCTCGATCTCGAAGAGGTATCGATCACCCGCAGGCTCCTTCGCGACGGCACTTCCGAGTACGAGATCAACGGGACCGACTGCCGGCTGCTCGATATTCAGGAGCTCCTCAACGACGGCCACGTTGGACGCCACCTTCATGTGATCGTGGCCCAGGGCCGGATCGCCTCGATCCTCAACGCCAGGCCAGACGAGCATCGGACGGTCCTCGAAGAAGCGGCTGGCGTCGTGAAGCATCGCAATCGCCGTGATCGCTCGATACGCCGCCTGGAGCAGACGGCGGACGATGTCAAGCGACTCCAGGACATCCTGCGGGAGCACAACAAACGGATGCGTCCTCTCAAGCGGCAGGCCGTCGCCGCCGAGAAGCACGAGTCGGTGAAGGAAGAGGTAAGGGCCCTCTACCTCCACATCGGTGCCACCGAGCTCAGGTCGATCGACGGCCGGCTCGATGCGGCGACCACCGAGGAGGCAACGCGATCAGAGCGAGTAACCGCCGCGATCGCAGAGCTCGCAGAACTGGAACGCGAGCTCGCCGGCCTCCAGGACAAGGCGGGGGACGCAGGCAAGTCGCTGGAGCGAGACACCGCCGCGGCCGCCCGTCTCGAGACCATCGCCGAGCGCTTTCACAAGGTGGCGACCGTCGCTCGAGAGCGCCGGGTAGCCCTCGAGAGCAGCCGACGAGGCCATGGTGAACGTCGCCGCGACCTGGAGCTCGAGGCCCAGGACCTCCTCGCCGATCTGCAGAGAGCGGAAGCAGAGGAGCGCTTGCTTCGGTCGAAAGTCGATAGAGCCTCAACTGCGCTGCGGGCCCTCGAGGACGAGGAGCGGGTTCTTGCTGACCAGGGCCAGCTTCCTGCGGAAGGCATGTTGGCTGTGCTGCGGGGTGAGCAAGCATCTTTGGAGGGCGCTGCAGAGCGCGATCGCCGCGACACAGAGGCCGTTACCCACCGCCTGGAGCTGATCGCGGCCAGAACCGTTGACGAGGCAGCCGAGGTCGAGCGCCTGAGCGTCGAGAGCCAGCAGCTGGACATCGAGGTCGGAGCCATCGCTGCCACCTACGACGTTGCACGCCAGAGCAGGGAACAAGCACAGCGTGTCTGGGAAACGGCCGAAGAGGCCTGGCAACAAGCTCAGTTCGAAGTGACCCGGTGCCGTGCCCGCGTCGAGGCCACGGAGGCAGCCTTGTCCGGGGTCACGGACGAATCGTCCAGGGACATGGTTGCCTCATCTGCCCACGTCGTCGCATCGATCGTCGAGGCACTCGACGTGCCCGACGGGCTGGCCGTTGCTGTAGAGGTCGCGCTGGGCCATTGGTCGGACGGCGTCGTCGCTGATGGCTTGGCCGGCGTCGAGTCCGTGGTCGCGGAACTGAAATCGGCAGGAATCGGCGGGATTCCGGTAGTGACGGCAGCTGAATCTCCGGTGAGAACAGCTTCCAAGATCGCTGCCGAGTGGGGAGTTGACGCCCTCGTCGAGCGGCTCGGTCCGGGTGCCAACCAACAGCTCGCCCAGACTCTGCTTGGCGATGTGCTATTGGTCGAAGGATGGAAAACGGCCTGGGACCTTCTGCAGAGAGCTCCTGACCTCCGCGCGGTAACGCCGGAAGGCGATCTGATCACAGCCACCGGCATCCGTGCCTACGACCCTGCCGGCATCGATGCGGCTGGTCTCGAGGACGCCAAGGCCGCCGAGGACCGGGCCGACGACGAAGCCAGGAGAGCGGAGAGCCGACTCGCCGTTGCCACTAGGGCCTTCGACGAAGCTAGGGGAGCCGAGCGCTCCGCCCTCGAGTCACTTGAGGTGCTGGAGACTCGCCTCGGTGGCGCTACCGAAGCTCTCGCCAGGATTCAGCGTGCCAAGGCGGACAGCGACGCCGAGGTGGCAAGGCTCGACGAACAAAGAAGGTTGCTCGCGGAGGCCGCCGTCGCTCGTGATGAGCGGCTAGCGGCGTTGCGCAGCAGGCTCGATGCCTTCGAGGGCGAGGACGCTCGACATCACGAGGCCTGGGCGGAGCTGTCGGAGCGCAAGCAAAAGGTCGGCATGAAGAGGGAGCAGTCTCAAGGAGAGCGGGAGGCAGCGGCGGCTGAGCTCGCCAAGACAGAGGAACGCCGCCGCATTCTCGAGGAGCGCCGAGTCGACGTTGCTACACAGTTGGAGGGATGGGACGACGCCCCCGTCGAGGCATTCCAGATCGATGGCCTCGAGATAACGGAGGACATGGCGAAGCGAGCCATGGAGGTCGTTCGCGGCCACGTGGCGACCCTCCGGGAGCGGCAGCGAACGCTGCGGACTGAGGCCGGATTCACCGGAACCAAGTTGGGCAGGGTTCACGAACGGCAGAAGACGCTCGAATCCGAGACCGCAGAGAGCCGCGAGCGGTTGACTGCTCTTGCAGTTGAGATCGCGGAAGGGCGTGCCCGGCGCCAAGGAGTCGCGGAGGGCCTCCGGCGCGACGCCGACGCCACTGAGGAGCAGGCGCTTCAGGCACCTGCCGTCGAGGTTGATGATCCCCGAGCCAGGTTGGAGCAACTCGAGGCCGAGCTGCGCCGGATGGGACCGGTCAACCCGTTGGCCGCCAAGGAGTACCGCGAGCTTGCAGCCGAGGCGGAGTTCCTCGAGGGGCAGCTCGCCGACCTCAACGAGTCACGCAGCGAACTGCGCAAGGTCATCACAGTGCTGGACTCCAAGATCGCAGAGCTCTTTGGGGCGGCGTTCGAGGAGATCGACAGGTTCTACCAGGAGAACTTCTCGGTGCTGTTCCCCGGCGGCAAGGGCCGGCTCCGCCTCACCGACCCGGACAATCCGCTTGAAACCGGGCTCGAGATCCAGGCCCAGCCGATGGGCAAGAAGGTCAGCCGGCTCAGCCTGCTCTCAGGCGGGGAGCGGTCGCTCGCGGCGCTGGCCTTCCTGTTCGCCGTCTTTCGTGCCCGTCCGAGCCCCTTCTATGTCCTTGACGAGGTCGAGGCTGCACTTGACGACGCCAACCTGCGACGGTTCCTCAAGCTCATCGAGGTGCTGCGGGGCTCGTCGCAGCTTGTGGTGGTCACCCACCAGCAACAGACGATGGAGGCGGCAGATATGCTCTACGGCGTCACGATGGAGCCAGGCGAGTCGTCCAAGGTTCTCGCTAAACGCTTCGACCACGCCCGCGTCTGAGGAGCCTCAGTGGATACGTCGACCGTAATTGTCGTCGCGCTGATCGTCATAGCGATCATCGCGATTCCCGTCATCGTCATCAGCCGGTTCGCCTCGTCGTCGCGCCGCCGCATCGCGCGTTCAATGACCGCTGAGGCCGAGGAGGCGGTTGTCAGGCCCAAGTCGCTCGGTGATCGGATGGCGACGACCAGGGCCGCTCTGGGGGGTCGCTTGGGGCTTCTGAAGGGCCGCCACGAGCTCGATGAGGTGTTCTGGTCGGAGTTCGAGGACATGCTGGTGTCAGCTGATGTCGGCGTGGAGATGGCAGGCGAGTTGACCGGTCGTGTCCGAACATCGGATCCGGTGGACGCCGAGGCAGCAAGTCACAAGCTGCGCCAGGAGCTCGTCAGTACCTTCGGGGAGAAGGAACGCCACCTGGCTCACCTGGGCACCGATCTCGTCGCCATGGTGGTCGTCGGCGTCAACGGCTCAGGAAAGACAACAACCATCGCCAAGCTGGCGCAGCGATATCAGGAGTTGGGAGCATCTGCAATCCTGGGGGCGGCCGACACCTTTCGGGCGGGAGCCGCGGAACAGCTTCGTGTCTGGGCGGGGAGCGTGGGGGTCGATGTGATCGACGGAGAGGTTGGCGCCGATCCGGCCTCCGTCGCCCATGATGCGCTCGATGCGGCGAAGGCCCGTGGCACCGACGTCGTCATCATCGACACGGCGGGTCGACTCCATTCCGACACCAACCTGATGGAGGAGCTGACCAAGGTCGTACGCATCGTCGATCGCGAAGCGGGCGGCGTCGACGAGGTGCTTCTGGTGCTCGACGGCACCGGAGGCCAGAACAGCATTGCCCAGGCCAAGACGTTCTCCGAGGCCGTTGGCGTCACCGGAATCATCGTCACCAAGCTGGACGGCACCGCCAAGGGGGGCATGGCGGTGGCGGTCGAGAGCCAGCTTGGCATACCTATCAAGCTGATCGGTGTCGGTGAGTCCGCGGACGACCTGATTCCCTTCATCCCAGAACAGTTCGTGGATGCGCTACTGGAGGACCCAGATGGAAGATGAGCTTTTGGCAGAGGCCGCAGAGGTAGCCGAGGCGGCATACGCCCCTTACTCCAACTTCCGTGTTGGCGCCGTCGTTGTTGCCGCTGATGGCCAGCGCTTCACGGGCGTGAACGTTGAGAACGCTGCCTATGGCTCGACCCAATGCGCTGAGGCCTCGGCGATGGCTAATGCGGTGACAGCGGGCCACACCGACATCAAGACCATCGCGGTCGCCTGTATCGACGCTGAGGGCGATTGCTACCCGTGCGGGAACTGTCGCCAGATGATGCGAGAGCTTGGCGTGGAGACCATCATCGTGCGTACTCCCAACGGCGCGGCCCGCCAACACACACTGGCAGAGCTGCTACCGGACTCCTTCGGCCCAGAGTCCTTGTAGCTGGGGGTCTCGGAACAGCCTTCAGGAGACAACCATCCTCCGACGCCGGCGGGGGAGGTGCCCGAAGGGCGGCGGGGGTATGCGTACCAGCAACGTTGCTAGAGGCGAGAGACGCGGTTTCCTCCCCTGTAGGGGGAGGTGGCCGAGCAAAGCGAGGTCGGAGGGGGCTTCCTGTTCACAGCTCTAGCGCGAACCACGCGCCCGCGAGGAAGCCCCCCTCCCCGGCTTCGCCGGTACTCCCCCCTACGGGGGGAGAGACGACGACTCCCTCCCCGAGAGGTCGGAGGAAATGAGCAGGGTTCTGGTCAAGAGCGGCTGATAACAAGCCGATAACTGGTCTATGAGCCCGCGAAAGAAGCGTCGTAGTCGTCGAGCCTGGCGTAGTAGCCGGGGGCGAAGCGTCGCCCTCGTCATCGGCTGGCTGGCGCTGGTCGGTGCCGTGGCCTCCTTGGCGGTCTTCGATTACACGGGCCGAGTTGATGTTCTCGTGGCTGGCGTCGGTGCTGCGGTCGTCGCCGCGCTGAGCTCGGGTCTGCTACCGGAGCCAACTTCTCGCAAGGTCGTGAGGTTCGCACCCCTCGAGAGCCTTCGAGCAGCGAAGAGAGAGCCCAGCCTTGCCCGTCAGTTGCTCACCCTGCCGTAAGAGCATCCTGAGCAACGACGTGTGCGACGAGCCGTCGCCCGCTGACCAGCAAGCTTGTTATCAGCCGCCGGCTCGCGAGTGAATTGCTCAGCGCGCTCCTCAGCGGCTCTTGAGAGCCTCGATGAGCTTGGGGACGACCGAGTGGACATCGCCAACGATGCCAAGATCGGCAATACCGAAGATGGGCGCCTCGGGGTCCTTGTTGATGGCGATGATCGTTCCTGAGTCCTTCATTCCAACGAGATGCTGCATGGCGCCGGAGACGCCGCACGCGACGTAGACCGAAGGCTTCACCGTCTTTCCCGTCTGGCCTACCTGCAGCGAGTAAGGCACCCAGCCCGAGTCAACGACGGCTCGCGTGGCGCCGACTGCCGCCCCGAGCAGGCCCGCCAGCTCGTCCATCATTCCGAAGGCCTCAGCTGCGCCCAGGCCGCGACCCCCGGTGACGATGACGCTGGCTTCCTCGAGGGACGGCCCTGACGAGTCTTCGGCGTGACGAGCAGTGATCGTGGCTGATCCGGCGTGCCCAACGTCGGGCACCGGCACGGCGACGATGGTCGGGGCAGGTCCGCCAACCGGCTCGGCAGCGAACGCCTTTGGCCTTACCACCATGAGAGCGGGCCCTGAGCTATCGATCTTCGTGGTGACCATCAGCGTCCCACCGAGGATCTCGTTGCTGGCACTCGCCCCGTCGATGGATACGACGTTGGACAACACCGGAAGGCCCATGCGAGCGCTGAGCCGGCCGGCAACGTCACGGTCAGTGAATGTCAGACCGAAGAGAATGACCGTCGGCTGGTGTTCAGCGGCTAGCTCGGCAATGGCTGCGGCGGCTGCCGCCGCGGGAAGCTGGTCGCCGGTGTCGAGGTGGTAGACCGTTGCTGCCCCGTGATCGCCAAGGGCTGCCATCGAGTCGTCCGAGGCGGGGCCAACGTAGACGGCGCTGATGTCGTCGCTAAGGCCGCGGGCAGCCGCCAAAAGTTCGAGCGACATAGTTGACGGTGCGCCCTGACTGTCCTCGCTGAATACCCAGATCATCAGATCACCTTCGCTTCTTCGAGCACAGCAACGATGTGGACGTGACCCTCGCCGTCGTCGGTAACGATGTTGCCGGCCTGGCGACCCTCGACGGCCTGGACACTGGTGATGGTCTGACTACGCGACAGGTCGGTGACCCCGAGGTCGGCTGCTGTCGGCTGGTCGATCGGCTTGGACTTCGCCGCCATGATCCCCGTGAAGGTGGGGTAGCGAGGCTCGACTGCGCCGGCCGTGACCGTGATGACGGCGGGGAGCTGACTTGTGACCTCGTTGTAGCCACCTGAGCTCTGCTGTTCGATGGTCGCGGCGCCGTCGGCCACCGTCACCTTTCTGGCGTAGGTCAACGCAGGCATCCCGAGCAGCTCGGCGATCTGCTGGGGAACGATGCCGCTGTAACCGTCGGTCGATTCAGTCCCGGCGATCACGAGATCGAACTGATCCCGGGCGATGGCGGCCGCCAGGACTCTCGCCGTCGTCAACGCCTCGGCACCGCGCAGTGCTTCGTCGTCGATGACGACCGCGGCGTCGGCTCCCATCGCGAGCGCTTGACGGACGCCCTGTAACGACCCTGCCGGCGACATAGAGAAGATCGTTACGGTCCCCTCGCTGGCTTCCGCCAGCTGCAGGGCGAGTTCAACTCCGTAGCGGTCGGTGTCGTCGAGGATCTGGTCTTCAGGTCGGACGACGAAGTGGGTTTCCGGGTCCAGCTCGTACGGCGTGGCCGGGTCCGGTATCTGTTTGGCGCAGACTGCGATCTTCAGGGCAACTCCTGGGTCGGCCGCCGGATGTTAGGGCCGGAGCTAGGGCTCCTCGCCAAGGCGCGGGAGCAAGGTGTCGAGCAGCGCCCCGAAGCGGTGGCTCGCCTCCTGAGCGACTTCCTGGACCTCATCGTGAGAAAGGGCCGAGTCGCTAACGCCCGCCGCCAGGTTGGTCACAAGGCTGATGCCAACGACCTTCGCCCCCATGTGGCGGGCGGCGATGGCCTCGGGAACTGTGGACATGCCAACCAGATCTGCTCCGAGGGTTCGCGCCATCGCGACCTCGGCCGGCGATTCGTAGCTGGGGCCGCTGAACCAGGCGTATACGCCCTCGGTCATCGACGAGTCGACATCGCCACCGGCAACTCGCGTTACCTGACGGAGGCGCTCGTCGTAAAGATCCGTGAGGTCGGGAAAGCGCGGGCCGAGGCGATCGTCGTTCGGACCGACCAGGGGGTTGTGCCCAGATAGGTTGAGGTGGTCCGAGATGCCGACCAACGAACCGGGCCGTATCTCTGGGTTGATCGATCCAGCAGCGTTGGTGAGAACGATGGTCTCGGCGCCGGCGGCGATGGCAGTGCGAACGCCGAAGACGACCTCATCCATGGACCAGCCCTCGTAGAAGTGGACCCTGCCGGCCAGCAGTAGCACCTGCTCGCCGCCGATGTCGACGCTGACGAGGGTGCCGGAGTGGCCGGCAACATGGGGCGTCGGGAAGCCGGGAATGTCCTCGTAGGCCACCCTGACGGCATCGTCCTTGGCGGCATAGGTGCTGAGGCCGGACCCGAGGACGACGGCGACGCGGTGGTCTTTGTCTCCCGTCAGCATCTTGACCGTATCCGCCGCTGCCTTGATGTCGTCGTAGTTCACCTGACCTCCTGGGCTCGTAGCTGTCCTAGCGCCGCGGCGTTGTTCGCCGGCTCACCCGAGCTGGTGTCATCAAGCGGGCCTGTCATCGCACCTCGCCATACACCAGACGTGCTCCTCGGTGCTCGGAGACTTCGAAGGCCCCTTCGGTGAGCGTAAGAGCGGCGGCCAGCCTGGTCTCGTCGTTCCACGCCAACCGGGCCAGCGCTTGTCCGGCGCTCACCTCGTCGCCGACCTTTGCTTCGACAGCGATGCCGACTGCGGGATCGATGGAGTCTTCCTTGCGTTCGCGGCCGGCGCCTAGCCGCAGGGCCGCCGTTCCGATGTCGAAAGCATCGACTCTGGTCACGTATCCCGCATGGGCGGCACGGATGACGTGCTCGTTGTCGGCATGAGCCAGTAGCGACCTGTCGTGCAGCGCTGCCGGATCGCCACCCTGGGCTTCGACCACCTTTTCGAAGCGCGCCATGGCATCACCGGAAGCGACGGCGCGCTCGAGGCGCAGTCGGGCGTCGGCCCGCGTGGACTCGGTGCCGGCGAGCAGCAGCATCTCTTCGCCGAGGCGATAGACGATCTCGACGAGGTCTTCGGGGCCGCCACCCCGCAGCACGTCCAGGGACTCCTCGATTTCGTTGGCGTTACCCACCATGTGTCCCAGCGGCTGGTTCATGTCGGTGATGATTGCCACCACCGGCGTTCCCCGCGCCTTGCCGATACCGACCATCGTCTCGGCCAACAGCCGAGCCCGGTCGAGGTCCTTCATGAAGGCGCCCCGTCCCACCTTGACATCGAGCACCAGGGCGCCGAGTCCAACTGCCAGCTTCTTGGACATGATGGACGAGGCGATGAGAGGAATGGAGGGGACGGATCCGGTGGCGTCGCGCAATGCATACAGAGCCTTATCGGCCGGTGCCATCGTCCCCGACTGGCCAGCGAGGACAACGCCCACCTCCTCGGCGATCCGAGCGAACTCCTCGGGGGACAGCTCTGTGCGGAATCCGGGAATCGACTCCAGCTTGTCCACAGTGCCCCCGGTGTGGCCGAGGCCCCGGCCGCTCATCATTGGCACCACAACGCCGCAGGCAGCCACGATTGGCGCCAACGGAATCGAGACCTTGTCGCCGACCCCACCGGTCGAGTGCTTGTCCACCTTCGGGGCGTCGATGTGAGAGAGATCCATTACCTCTCCTGAGTGCAGCATGGCGTCTGTCCACACGTCAAGCTCGGGACCGTCGAGGCCCTCCTTGAAGACGGCCATGAGCATCGCAGCCATCTGATAGTCGGGGAGGCGTTCCTTGGTGTACTCGTCGATGATCCAGCGGATCTCTTCACCGCGCAGTACTCCACCGTCGCGTTTGTGCTCGATGAGCTGCCTGAAGCTAAAGGGCATGGCGATCCTCCTGGCTGAGTGCCGACCTGGGAAACACTACGCCCTCAGTGGGGCGACACCGAGATTGCCGCGACGACTTCAGATGACGTCGCCGAGGAAACTCTGCCCCGGGACGTCGACATCGAGACCAAAACCCTCGGCCACCGTCGCCGCGACATCGCAGTACTGCTGACGGATGCCGAGGTCAACGCCGGCGGCGCCGGCGGCGTGAACGAGCAACGGGACGAACTCGCGGCTGTGGTTGGTATCGCCGTCCGTTGGGTCAGTGCCGTGGTCGGCGGTGATGATCATCATGTCGTCGGGGCCCAGCACGTCGACAAGGTGGGGGAGATGCTCGTCGATGAGGGTGAGGCCGGTGGCGTAGCCCTCCGGGTTCTCGCGATGGCCGTACCTCATGTCGAGATCGACGAGGTTCGTCATGACGATGCCCCTATCGAGCTCTCCGATCGCCCGCCGGGTGGCCTTCATGCCGTCGAGATCTCCCTCGGTGTGCACGGCGCTGGTCAGACCTCTTCCTGCGAACAGATCTTCGATCTTGCCGACGCCCACGACGGTGAGCCCCGCGTCTTTGGCGTGGTCGAGAAGGGTCGGCCCCGGGGGTGGCATGGCATAGTCATGCCGCTCGTAGGTTCGGTGGTAGCTGCCGTGCTCGCCCTCGAACGGCCTAGCGATGATGCGGCCGATGTGATAGTCGTTGGCAATGTCGCGAGCGATCGTGCAGATCCGGTACAGCTCCTCCAAGGGGACGACATCCTTGTGTGTCGCGATCTGGAGAACCGAGTCGGCCGACGTGTACAGGATGGGGTGGCCGGTCTCGGCGTGCTCCGGCCCTAGTTCGTCGATGATGACCGTCCCCGAAGCGGAGTAGTTGCCCAAGAAGCCGTGGCCGGTCTCCTCTTCGAGGCGCTCAACCAAGTCGGTCGGGAAGCCGTCGGGGAAAGTGGCGTGCGGGTCGGTCGTCAAGACCCCAGCGATCTCCCAGTGGCCGGTGGTGGAGTCCTTGCCGGCCGAGGCTTCCTGGAGCTTGCCGAACGCCATCTCAGGGGAATCGACGGCAGGCACGCCTTCGATGGCGCCATGGAGATTGCCGAGGCCGAATCGTTCTAAGTTCGGTAGCTCGAGGCCGCCAACGGCCTTAGCGGTATGACCAACGGTATCGGTGCCCTCGTCGCCGTAGTCGGCCGCATCCGGTGCTGCCCCTACGCCACACGAGTCCACCACGACGATGACGGCTCGGCGCAATGTGTTCATGGGGCCAGTCAAGCATGCCGTGGGCTCTGGGGGGTGAGCAGAGCGACCTTTGTTGCCTAAGCCGTTCGGCGAGTCCAGGAGTAGACGTCACCCTCGCGACGGACCGTTCCGGAGGCTTCGAGCCGCGCCAGGTCGCCGAGGAGTTCGGCTATCGGAAGCTCCAGGTCAGTCGCCAATTGGTCGGCGGTAGAGCCCGTCTCGCCGAGGGCCTCCAACAGGGGAGTGCCTCCGGGGCGCAGCGGGACCTTGGGCGGGCGACCCATCACCAGCGTCAGCCCCTCGATGAGGTCGGCGACGCCAAGAACGGGGTGGGCTCCGTCGCGGATCAAGAGGTTGCAGCCCTCGGCGGAGGGCCTGCCGATGTCTCCGGGTACTGAGAACACCGGCACCCCCTGGTCGAGGGCGGTGCGGGCGGTTATGAGAGCCCCTCCCTTGACGGCGGCCTCGATGACTACGACTGCCTCGGCCATCCCCGAGATGATTCGATTGCGCACCGGGAACCGCCACGGTTCCGGTGGCGTGCCCGGCGGATACTCGGTGAGCACTGCACCGTTGGTGGCGAGGTTGAGACCGATATCACGGTGCTCGTGGGGGTACCACACATCGGGACCAGAGCCGAGCACTGCAACACCCACCCCTTCGTTATCGAGCGTTCCCTGGTGGGCCGCGATGTCGATGCCCCTGGCGAGGCCACTGACCGTCGCCCATCCCACTGCGGCGACCTCGGCCCCCATGGCTCGCGCCAGAGAGCGCCCGTAGCCGGTACAGCGGCGAGTGCCGACGATGGCCACTGCCGGGACCGACGGCAGGGTGCCGCGCAGGAACAGCACGTCCGGCGCGTCGGGAAGGCGGTCGAGAAGGGAGGGGTAGCCGCGGCTGCCTCGAAAGATAGGGCGTACCCCCAGGCGACTTAGGCGTTCGGAGACGAACCCAGCGTCGATGCCGGCAGCGGATCTGACCCTTGCCGAAGCCGAGAGGCGACCCGAAGCCAGTCCGCCTACGGCCTCGGCCGCCCCCATCTCCTCGCGTAGCTGGCGTGACCGATCTGGATGGATGCCCGTTGCCGCCAGGACAAGGCGTGCTTCCTCGCTCACCAGCTCCCTCGCAATGCCAGCGCTTCCGCCATATGGCTGCTGTTGATCGGAGTGCTGGCGGCCAGGTCGGCGATGGTGCGAGCCACTCGCCGCACGCGGTCCCACCCGCGGCCCGTGAGCTGCAGCTGATCGAAGGCGCTCCTCAACAATGCTCTGGCATCGTCGCTTACTTCCATGGCGTCGAGAGCGCTGCGCCCCATTCGCGCGTTGAGCACACCCCGCTCCTGCTGCTGAAGCCGAGCGGTCGCCACCCGGAGGGCTACCTGCTCGGAGGGCTCCGATGGCGGCGCCGCCAGGTCAGTCGCCCCCACCGCGGAAACGGACACCCTCAGGTCGAAGCGATCAAGCAGCGGCCCTGACAGCCGTCGGCGGTAACGCTCGACGGCCCCAGGCGAGCACCGGCATGCCGTGCGAGCATCGCCGGAATGGCCGCAGGGGCAGGGGTTGGTCGCGGCCACCAGCTGGAGCTGGGTCGGGAATCGGACGGAGCCAGAGCGCCTTGCCACATCGACGTATCCCTCCTCTAGAGGCTGGCGGAGGGCGTCCAGCAGGTGCGAGGGAAACTCGCCGAGCTCGTCGAGGAACAGCACGCCATGATGTGCCAGGGTCACCTCTCCGGGTCCAGGCAGCCCGTTACCGCCGCCGACAAGGGCGGCGAGAGTGATGGAGTGATGGGGGCTCCGGAAGGGTGCCAGCCTCTTCTCGGATCGAGCCAGCCCAGCAGCAGCCCAGGCTTGAGCAGCCGCCAAGGCTTGTCCATCACCTAGCTGTGGGAGGACGCTCGGCAGGCACCGAGCCAGCATGGTCTTGCCACTTCCCGGCGGACCGGACAGCAGGAGGTGGTGTCCCCCGGCCGCTGCGATCTCCAGTGCGCGACGTGCCGTTGCCTGGCCGCGGACCTCGGAGAGGTCGATCGGGAGGACGGTCCGCGGGACGGGCGGCGCAGTGACGGCGGGACAGGAAGAACCGTCGAGTGCGACTTCGATGGCTTCGCGCAGGGTGCGCGCTGGGCGCAGATCAACGTCGGCGACCAGGGAGGCCTCGTGATAGCTGTCCATTGGAACGACGACCGGCACGCCGTGGTCTCTGGCAACCTGGGCCGCCGCCAGGCCGCCGCGAGGCGCCCGCAAGCTCCCGTCGAGGGCCAATTCGCCAAGTGCAACGACGTCGGTGGCCGCTCTGTCGATCACCCCTGAGGCCGCCAGTACGCCGATAGCTATCGGCAAGTCATAGGCGGATCCTGCCTTGGGGAGGTCGGCGGGAGCCAGGCTGACGGTGACAGTCCGCGATGGCCACTCGTAGCCGGAAGACGCCAAGGCAGCCTGCACCCTTTCCTTGGCCTCGCGCACGGCAGTGTCGGGGAGACCGACAAGCGAGAACCGGGCGCCGCCACCGGCGACGTGCACCTCGACGCGGACCGGCTGGGGGTCGACTCCGACGAGGGCTACTGATGTTGTCGAGGCGAACACTGCTGTGCAACGTAGGTAGCGGGTGTGACAGGAGCCGGGGAACACCCTCCACCGGTGCTCACGCGGGCCGATTGACCCTGTTCTTGACGATCGGAGCCGCTGTGGGCGTCCTTCGTTGGGGTGTCGGCATCTCGAACCTGGACACCCGTTCTCGACCCCATCTACCCGCTCCTCGCTCCAGCCGTCGGTGCCGTCGTCGGCCTGGCGGCCGGTCTCTACCCGGCGTGGCGGGGCTCCCGGCTAGAGCCGGCAGAGGCTTTACGGCAGCTGTAGGCGCGTCGCTACACCGCGCCCAAAGCCTGGGCCAGGTCGAGGATGAGGTCGTCGGGGTCCTCGACCCCAACCGAGAGGCGCACCAGGTTGTGGCCAACGCCGAGTCGGATCTTCTCCTCCAGCGGCACGTCGGCGTGGGTCATGGTGCACGGGTGCTGTGCCAGCGACTCGGTGCCGCCGAGGCTCACCGCCAGATTGACCAGTTGCAGGGAGTTGAGGAAACGGAAGGACTCGGCCTCCCCGCCTTCGAGCAGGATCGAGATCATGGCGCCGGGGGAGAGGCACTGTCGCTTGTACGCCTCCATCTGCGGCTCGTCGGCAGGTAGCAGACCCAGATAGAGGACGCCCTGCACCTTGGGCTGGTCCACCAGCCACTGGGCAATGCGCTGCGCCGTCTCGACCTGGCGCTCCATACGCAGCTTGAGGGTCTCCAGGCTGCGCATGAGCAGCCAGCCGGTCCACGGACCGATGGCGTTGCCGAGGAAGGTCCTCATGGCGAGAACCGGCGCCAGCGCCTCGGTTGAGCCGCTCACGGCTCCGGCGACGACGTCGCTGTGCCCCCCGATGTACTTGGTCGCGGAGTAGATGACGAGGTCGGCGCCGTGATGCAGCGGGTGTTGGAAGACTGGACCCAGGAAGGTGTTGTCTACGCCAAGCAGGACTCGTCGTGTCGAGGTCGAATAGTTGGCGGCCAGAGCCGCGCACATCTCGATGTCGACGAGCATGTTGGTGGGGTTGGCGGGCGTCTCGATGAGGATGAACGCGATCCGATCCGCAGCATCGCTGTCGTCGACGATGGCCTCGATGTCAGCGGCACTGGCTCCGGCCGGGAAACCGATCGGGGTGATGCCGAGATCCGGCAGGACGTGGGTGGCGAAGTGGTCGACCCCGCCGTATATGGGCCTGCTGTAGAGCAGGGCATCGCCGGGTCGGAGGTATGACAGGAGGGTGGTGGTGATGGCTGCCATCCCGCTGGAGAAGACCGCGCACGCCTCTGCGTCGTCCCACAGTGCCAGGCGGTCCTCAAGGATCTCGAGGTCGGGGTTGTTGATCCGGCTGTAGATGAGCCCCGGCTTCTCTCCGGGTTCCGGCTCCCGCAGTCCGTAGGCCAGCTCGAAGAAGGCCTTGCCATCCTCTGCTGTTTCGAAGGCGAAAGTGGATGTTTGGAAGATGGGGCTCTTGAGGGCGCCTTCCGACCAGGTTGGCTCGTAGCCGTAACCCATCATCAGCGACTCCGGCTTGAGCTTCTTGCCCTTTATCTCGCGCATCCAGCCACCGCTCACGGTCGACCTCCTGGTCTAACAAATGGGTTAGTTCCCTAATGGTCAGGGTTACAAGCCTGGCTCACCAAGGGCCAATCGACCCTAAGAAAATGGTTTGCGGTAGGTCGACCAGCTCGACGTCGCCAGGAACCCGGCGCTCTCGTAGAGGCCGAGGGCGTCGTTTGGGTTCTGAACGTGGACGCCAAGACCAGCCTCGGTCATGCCGCGATCGCGCACGGCCTCGAGGCTCATCAGCAGCAACGCCCGTGCTAAGCCACGACGCCGGTAGGGGCGACGCACTGAGATGTCCTCCGTGTAGCCGCGCCTATAGCCGAAGTGCTCGTTCTCTTGTGCATTGATGAAGCTGCGCACCTGCCCCGCCACCTCGTCGCCATCCCAGGCCACTCGCCACAGCGACGGGTCGAAGGTCGGTGCTGTGGTGACCTCAGCAAAGTAGGCCTCTGTGGCCGGCACATAGCCCCAGTGATCGCGGAACGCCTCGTCGCCCGCCTCCAGGATCTGGCGAACGTGTTCATCGGCGACCGGTCGCACTTCGAGGCCATCCGGGATAGCTGCCTTGGGGATGTCGTCGAGGTTGGGACGAACCATCTCGACGTCTGTGGCCGCCGCGGCGTAGCCGTTGGCCCCAAAGAGGGCGACCGCTCCAGCGTCCGTGTCGAAACAGCCGCTGTCGAAGAACGCCGGGCCGTCGTAATCGTGGCCGGCAGCGATCTGACGTAGGCGGTCCTCGTTGGCGGCCATCATGGCCCGACCTATTCCGCGGCGACGCCACGCCGGGCGCACCCAGCCGTAGAGGCCGTAGGTCCGTTCGTTGTCGTCCCCTTCGATCTGATCCCACATAACGCGGCTGTAAGCGACGACCTCACCGTCGGCCTCGGCGAACAGCATGTCGGTGGCCGGATCCGAGTTCTCCAAGTGGGCGTAGCCGTGTGCGATGCCTTCTGCGGTTTCGAAGCGCTCGTCGCCGTCGGCAGCCGCGGTCTCATTGATACAGGTCGCCATAGCGGCATAGTCGGCATCACCCTCGAATCGGCGAAGGGTCACCCCCTCGGGCGCGTTCATCTGCCCTTGAAGTCTGGGTCGCGCTTGGAGAGAAAGGCGCTGACCCCCTCGACCACGTCTTCGGAAGACAGGCAGATGGCCTGCGCCTGGTCCTCATATGCCAGCGCTTGCTCGAACGTGAGGTCGAGCGACCGGTTGAGCCCGGTCTTTATGAAGCGCTGTGCCAGCGGTGCTCCCGTCGCCAAGCCGGTCGCCACTTCCATGGCGTCGGCCTGCAGGGCTTCGGACTCCACCGCCCGCGACACCAGCCCGAGGGTCGCCGCCTCCTCGCCGCTGACCATCCTCCCCGTCAAGGCAAGGTCACGGGCGACAGCAAGACCTACAAGGCGGGGGAGGAGCCACGTTCCCCCGAAGTCGACCGTCAATCCGCGCTTCACGAAGATCTCGCTGAAGCGTGCAGTGCGGGAGGCGATGACGATGTCGCAGGCGAGTGCCAGGTTCATGCCGGCACCAACGGCGACTCCCTCGACTGCCGCCACAGTTGGCTTGGAGATCCGATGCAGCGCAGTGGCGGCCCTGCCCACGACTCCCATGTCGGCGTAACGGGCCGTGATCGTGTGATCCGTGAACTCGCTGCCACCGAGGTCGGCCCCCGAGCAGAAGTCGTCGCCAGCGCCGGTGATGATGAGCGCCCTTTGATTCGAGGCCTCGAAGGACTCGAGGTGGTCGGCGAGCTGCGGCCACTCCGAGGTTGGGATCGCGTTCTTGTGCTCGGGGTTGTTGATGGTGAGGGTGCGCACTCGTCCTGTGTCGGCAATGTCGAACATCGGCCAAGCCTAGATGGGCCGTACCATCGCCCACTATGGGCTTCAACCCTTTCAACCAGCAGGACCACAGCGTCGTGGATATCGCGATCATGGCAGTGACTGTTCTCGCGGTGTTGGGACTGGTGGCATGGGCGGCCCTTTCGGGATAGAAGAAGTCTCCCTGGTCCAGCCCTACGCCGCGCGCAAGCGCTACCTATGCCCGGGATGCGAGGCGGCTATTGAGCCTGGAGTTGGTCACCTGGTAGTCGTCCCCGAGGACGCGCCCGACCTACGACGCCACTGGCACCGCGGCTGCTGGTTCAAAGAGCTCCGACAGCGGCGGCACTAAGCGATCTGCGGCAGCCAGCGCACGTCGACGAACTGCGAACCGACGGTGACGGCTACTAGGTCGATACGCCCGATGCCGAGTTGGCTTGCGAGTTGACGCACCTGTTGTGACTTGGCGGGGGTGAATGACTCGACGGGGTCAACCGACCCGGCGCGCCGGGTCTTGACTTCGACGGCAACTCGGCGCTTGCCGTCGGTGGCGATGATGTCGATCTCGCCGCGGCCTACCCGATGGTTGCGATGGGCGATGGTCAAGCCGCGGCGACGCAGGAAGCGAGTTGCGATCGACTCCCCGAATCGAGCCAGGTCGAGGCGGTCGCTTAGAGCCGCGCTGAGGGCTCGAGCTCCTCGATGTTGACGTCGCGAAAGCTCATCACTCTGACCTTGCGGAGAAAGCGAGCCGGGCGGTACATGTCCCAAACCCACGCGTCCTCGAGCTCTATCTCGAAGTAGGTCGCGCCGTCGGCCGACTTGGTGTTGACCTGAACGCCGTTGGCGAGATAGAAGCGGCGTTCGGTCTCAACCACGAAGCGGAACAGCGGGAGCACGTCGCGGTACTCCTGGTAGATTTGCAGCTCGACCTCGGTCTCATATCTCTCGAGGTCTTCTTCACCCATCGGCTGCTCCTTGCTGTTGGCGAGGATGATACCCGGCCCCGACCCGTGTCGCCTGCGTCATTGATGTCCATGGGCACAGGTGTAGTGACCGAGTGTGACAGGTCACAGGCCGTCCCAGCGGCTCGGAGGCCACACGGTCACGAACGCTCTGCCGACGATGGTGTTGGTCGGAATGGACCCGAAGAATCTGCTGTCTCTGCTCTGGGAGCGGTTGTCGCCCATAACGAAGACGTGATTATCGGGGACGGTCTCCGGCCCGAAGTCGGGCATGCGAACGTTGGCGTCGAGGTAGGGCTCGACTAGCGCGGTGCCGTCGACGACGACCTGGTTGTCTCGGATCTCGATGGTCTCGCCCTCGGTAGCGATCACCCTCTTGATGAACTCCGACGCCGGCTGGCTCAGGCCGATGGACTCGGCGACGTTGCGCAGCACCTTTGACGGAAGCGACTCACCATCGTTGCCGTTCCCGCCGGGGGGGTCGAAAACGATGACGTCGGCCCTTTCCGGCTCTCCGAAGCGATAGGACAGCTTGTTGACCATGACCCGGTCACCCTCGATGAGCGTGTCGCGCATCGACCCGGACTCGATGAAGAACGCCTGCACCAAGAAGGTCTTGATGACGACGGCGACGATGAGCGCTATGAGGACGAGGAGTGGTAGCTCTCGCCAAAAGGACTTGCGGGCCTTCTTGTCCTCCGACCCCTCAACGGCGCGGGCGCGCAGTCGCACTAAGGGATCGTCGGGAGCTGGTTCTACGTCGGCGGCGGGCCCTGCGTCTTCAGGCGACGGCTCTACCCAGGGAGGTCTGCTGCTCACTGGGGTTACTGGTCCCGCTTCTCCTTGATGCGTGTCGCGCGCCCAACACGATCGCGTAGGTAGTACAGCTTGGCGCGACGCACCTTGCCCTTGCGGGTTACCTCGAGCTTGGAGATGATCGGTGCATGGACGGGGAAGATGCGCTCAACCCCAACTCCGAAGCTGATCTTGCGTACCGTGAAGGTCTCGCGCAGGCCGCCGCCGGAGCGTCCGATGACGACGCCTTCGTACACCTGAACGCGCTCACGACCGCCTTCGAGGACGCGCACGTACACCTTGACGGTGTCGCCAGGCGAGAAGTCGGGTATGTCGTCGCGGAGGCGAGCGTTTTCCAGCTTCTTTAGGGTGTTCATAGGAGTCCTCCGGGCGTGCCCGAGCGGCAGCGGAGTGTATCGACCTCGCTGGCCTCCGGCTATTCGTTCTTGAAGTCGGGGCGCCGCTCTGCGGTTCGCGAACGTCGCTGTTTCTGGCGCCAGTCTTCGATGGCTCCGTGGTCCCCAGACAGCAGGACCTCGGGGACCTCCCACCCTCGAAATGAGGCCGGCCTCGTGTACTGGGGCTCCTCAACGAGGTTGTTGCGAAAGCTCTCGTGTTCTGTGGACTCCGGATTGCCGACGACACCCGGTAGGAGGCGGGCAACACCCTCGATGATGGCCAGAGCGCCGACCTCACCACCCAGCAGAACGTAGTCGCCAAGTGATAGCTCCTCGTTTACGAGATTCTCGGCAACCCGTTCGTCGACTCCCTCGTAGCGACCACAGATCAGAGTGACCGAGTCCATCCTGGCGAGGCGGTCGAGGTCTGCTTGCTGCATCCTCTTGCCGGCGGCAGCGAGGAGAACCCGGTGGGTATCGGCGAGGGGATCGAGCGCCTTCGCCAGGGGTTCGATTGCCATGACCATGCCGGCGCCTCCTCCGAACGGAGCGTCGTCGACCGCTCGGTGCGCGCCGGCGCCGTGCTCACGAAGATCGTGAACAGTGATGGTGAGAGCTCCGGAGCCGATCGCCTTGCCGACCAAACTGGTGTCCAGGGGACCGGAGAAGTACTCGGGGAATATGGAAATCACATGGATGTCCACGTCGGCAGGTTATCCTCGCCGCGCGCTGACGTTGAGCGGAGAACCTATGGACTACTGGGGCCAATATCTGACGAGTCGTACTCGTATCACCGCCCCTGGCAATCGTCTGTCGCAGGCCATGGAGACCGCCAGGGCCTTGCACCCCGCCGCGACGACGTCCAACGTTCACCCCATCACGGAACCGGCCGTTGTCGATATCACGCCTCGTTACGAAGTCGACGAGGCCGAGGGCCCGGAGAGAGACTTCGGTCTCGGAGCTCGCTGGGGCGCTCACTGGCGGGACGCAGCCCAAGGATGGGCCGGCGACGAGGGGAATTGGCGGCCGATCGTCACCACGACCACGACCTTCGAGGACTGGGACATCGACACCTACCTGGGTGTGGTCAGCGGCGAGGCGACTGCCCGCATCGACGTGACAGAGGATGCGCTGGGGACTGTGCTGGAACAGGCACGTCTTGTCGCCATGGGTTCTCTTGTCGACTCAGCGGTCACTCGGGGGGCCCACGCCGTTGTCGCCTGCGAGCTCGACTACACGCCCATCGACCATCGCATGATCGTTACGGTCACCGGCACCGCCGTCACCCTCAAGGAGAGCTAGCGGTTCGGGGTCTCGCTAAACGGCATGTCCTTGTCGACTCGAATGTCCCCGGGGAGACCAAGTAGCTGCTCGCCGATGATGTTGCGCTGAATGGGGGGAGTGCCGCCACCGACGATCATGCCGGGGATCCCGAGAAAGGCGGCCCGCCACTCATCGCCTGTCGCCAGCGCTGCCGACGGCCCCTGTAGCTCGAGTCCCAGCTCGTAGATGTCCGAGAGGAGTTCGGGTCCCGCCAGCTTGAGGACAGACCCCTCGGCTCCAATCGGTCGACCCTTCGAGATGTCGGTCAACAGTCGGAGACCGGTGTAGCGCAAGGCTTGCGACCTGGCGTAGAGGCTGGCGAAACGGTCGCGTTGTGACCCCGATCGCTCGGCTTGGCCCATCAACGCGGCGAGGGCGTCGATGGCGTCGGTGTTCGAGAAGGAGTCGGAGAAGCGTTCATGGCGGAACGCCCCTAGTGCCACCCGCCACCCGTCTCCGACCTCACCGACCCTCTGGCCGTCCGGAACGCGCACCCCGTCGAAGAACACCTCGTTGAAGTTGGCTGCTCCGGTCATCTGGCGCACCGGGTTGACCGTTATCCCCGGCGCGTCCATGTCGACAAGGAAGGCCGTCAGGCCGCGGTGCTTGGCGGCGTTCGAGTCGTGGCGGGCGATGAGGAGGCCGCGGTCTGCGAGGTGGGCGAGGGTCGTCCACACCTTTTGGCCGCTGATGGTCCACTCGTCGCCGTCACGTTCAGCCTTCGTCTCGAGACCAGCCAGGTCGGAGCCGGCAGCCGGTTCCGAGAAGAGTTGGCACCAGACTGAGTCACCAGAGAGAAGCGTCGGCAGGACCTCGACGGCGAGGTCGGTCTCGGCGAACTCGGCGACTGCAGGTCCCAGCCAATCGAGCCCAACGGCTAGAGCGTCTGCAGGGACGTCGTAGCGCAACTCCTCCTGACGGAAGATGACGGCTTCCATCCCGGTGCCGCCGCGTCCCCCGTGCTCCTTTGACCAACGGATGCCAGCCCATCCCGCGTCGAACTTGGTGCGCTGCCAGGCACGGGCGATCGCCAGCCCCTCGACCTCCTCGTCTGGCGTCCACTCGGCCACGATGGACGAGACGATGACGGTTGGCTCGGTGCGGCGGGTGGCGTTGGCGTCGAGCCAGGCGGCCGCATCAGAGCGAAACGCGGCCTCTTGTGGCGAATCTTTTGGCTGCACGATTCGAGACGATAGCCAATGGCACGCTGCCGATACCATCGCGGCGGTAGGAGGACACCCTGCGCCGAGCGCCATCACTCATTGCTCTGTTGCTCGCAGCCACTGCGTGCACAACCACTGCGACGCCGGTCACGACGGCGGCACCTGTGCCCACAGCGACCGAAGCCCCTCCTGTGAGCACAACGACGACGACCTCGACCACCACCACAACCACGACAACGATCCCAACGCCGACCACCGTCGTGGTCACCGACCCAACAACGGCCGGGGAGATCACCGACGCCCAGCTGGTGCTGATGACGCTTACGGCGGACAGCCTCGGGGAGGCTTACCAGGGGTTCGAAGATGTATCGGTTGCCACCGAGGCCAATCTCGAGCTGGCTCGCAAGACACTGCAGGATCCCTCTGATGAAGCTGACGACATCGCCTCCTTCGGCCGCTCCATCGGTGCCAGAGCCGAGTTGCGGCCACGCTCTGTTCGCGTCGGTGCCAGCGACATCGCGTCGCTGCACTCTTGGGTGAGCCTCTTCGACACGGACGAGGGGGCCTCGGCCTACCTGGCAGACTTCGTCCAGGACGCAGCCAAGGGCATCGGCGGAGGGATTCCAGACGACCTCGAGGTCATAGGGGCGGAGTCGTTCGCGTTGGATGACATCGGTACCGAGACCATCGGGCTTGTTCTGACTGAGGATGTTGGGGATGACATCGTCCGCTTCCAGACGCTGGTTGTGGTGCGGGTGGGCCGTCTCCTCGGATTCGTGGCCGTTGTCCACCCAGACGACGGCGACAGGCGACTGCGGGCTATTCAGTTGGCCGAAGCTCTGCGGGATCGAATCGGCAGTGTGCTCGATGGGGAGCTGGTGCCACCCGAGCCTCCGCCGACCCTGGAGGCATTAACCGCATACAGGTTCGAGTATCGCCAAACCGTTGAAAAGGGGAGGAGTACAGCGACGATCGTTGCATCAGGCGTAGATATCGTCGGTGAGGCGCTCGAATGCCGGCTGGTCTTCGATCTCGAGGGCCTGGGTGCCGACCGGCGCTACGTGATCGTCGGCAACGATGTGCAGATTCTCGATGCCAACGCTCCCGAGCCGGCCTTCGAGTCGACGTCGCGCGATGCCTTCAACACGGCGATCGATCTCATTTACTGTCCCGGCTGGCCAATAGAGCTGCTGGCATCCGGCCTCGACGTCATCCTCGCCGGAAGGCCCATCGTCGAGGTCATCCATGACGGTGAGCCATCGATCATGTTCACGCTCGACGCCGCGTCCGCGGCCAGCATCGGATTCATACCGGAGGGCTCTCCGATCGAGGTCGATCGCTTCGAGGTCATCGTCGACGCAGTCAACCCCTGGACCCGATCACTGGTTCTCGACCTGTCGGGATCGGCGCGAGAGTTCGCCGATGCCTTCGGCGATGAGTTCACCGAGTTCGCAGGCAACTCCGTGACCGTTTCAATCGAGTTCACGGTGTCCGACATCAACGATCCAGCGTTGATGGTGACGGCGCCATAGCGGTGATCGCGCGATCCGGAGCTTGTGACTCGTGAAGGCCTTTTGCCCCTGGCCCGAGCGATCGGTCCGAGGCACCGTGGGAGTGAGCTGATCGACGGAAGGAGGTGTGATGTATCAGACTCCACTGCCTAACTGCCCTCAGTGTGGGTGTGCAGATGTCGAGCGCCTAGGAAACACTCGCAGCAAGCGGTTCATGTGCGTCGAAGGCCATAGGTTTGAGGTACCGCGGCGTCGCGGGATGCTGGCGCGATTCCGCGGCAAACCAGCCGTCAAGCCAGAGTCCGCCAAGTGCTCCAATTGCTCGGAGCCGGTGGCCCCAAAGGACCGTGAGTGCAAACATTGCGGAAAAGTCGGCCCGTA
>CAXMQS010000065.1:0-20410 GCA_964195995.1 uncultured Acidimicrobiia bacterium | reverse complement strand
TTGCGATCACCGGGATGCATCGGCTCCAGCATGACCTCCTCGCCATCAGACAGTACCTGCTCGCTCAGGCGCTGCGAGTAGATGTTGAGGGCTTCTCGGCGCCGCTCGGCATAGCCGGCGATGTCAAGGCGGATTCGCGCCCGATGGTGCGTCTTGCGTTGCACGATGATCTTCATGAGGTCGAGAATCGCCTGCAGAATGGCTCCTTTGGTGCCAATTAGCGCTTCCGTTTGCTCACCCGTCACATCGACGTAGATGATGTCCTCCTCGACGCGAGTTGTGGTGGTTCCTTCCAACCCAAAGGCGTCGACGAGGCCTGTCATGAACGACTTGAGGATGTCGGCCTGCTCGGATACATCAGCGTCCTTGGTGGACTCGATTGAAGGTTCAGACCTGTTAGACACTCTGTCTCTCCCGGAATTGTCGCGGCTTCGTCCGTCTCGGGGCTTTCCGCCGCCCCTGTTCTCGTTGTTGGCTGGCCGATCTCGACGTTTATCACCGTTCCGACCCTGCTGGCGATCGCCGCCCGTCTCCTGCTGGCGGCCTTGGCCACCGCGCTTCTGGCGGTCGCCTTGCTTCTGGCGGTCGCCTCCTTGATCACCGCCGCCTTTCGCCTGGCGCTCTGAGCCTTGGCTGCGCCCGCCTCCGCGGCGGCCACGCGAGCGCTTCTTGGGAGCAGCCTTAACGCGGACAATGGCTTTGTCCCCACCAAAGCCAAGGAAACCCTTGTCTGGCTCCTGAATGATCTCGACAGATGCGTCGTCGACGGAGTTGAGGCCGAGCTCCGCCAGCGCGCCCTTAACGGCGAGATCAACAGTCTTCGCTGTCACTTCAACCCATTCCATTACTTCCTCTTCCTCTTTCGCTTGCGTTTCTGGCTTTGGCGCTGCATGGGCTCAGCAGGCTCCTGCTTCACAGGTGCTTCCACGGCCGGCGGCGCCTGGTGGTGCCCGTCGATCGAGATGATCGCGCCTTGCTGGCCGATCCGGAACATCTGGCTAACTGCGAAGTACAGGACGAGACCTGCCGGCAGACCCCATGAGATCAGGCCGAAGACGACTGGAAAAACCTTCATGACGGTCTGCATCTGAGCAGCTTGTTGGGTCTGTTGACCAGTTTGTCGCTTGGTCGTCTGATACTGCTGGTAGTAGCCCGTTGCCATCACCACGATGATCAGGATGATGTAGGGGATGGCGTCAACGAGGCCTGACGCGAACGCCTCGCTGGGTGCCGTGATCAGGTCCATCGTGAGGAATCTGGTGCGGCCGGCGGCGAGTGCTTCGCCGAGATCCGTCGTCTCGACAACGTACTTGGCGGGCTCCCGCAGCACGCGAAAGAGAGCGAACCAGATCGGCATCTGCAGGAGCATCGGTAGGCAGCCGGCGGCGGGGTTGACCCCCTTCTCCTTGTAGAGAACCTGTAGCTCAGCGTAAAGCTTCTCGCGATCCTCCTTGTGCTCGGCCTGAAGCGCTTTGACCTGAGGCTGGATCTCGGACATGGCCCTCATAGATCTCGTCTGCTTGAGGGTCAGTGGGAACAACAACAGACTGATCGCCAGAGTCAGCAAGATGATGGCGACGCCAAAGTTGGGGGCCAGGCCGTAGAAGAACGCCATCGTCGAGGCCAGAAGGTCGAGCAGTCCGTTCCAGAGCTGGCTCATGAATTGACCCGTCCGGGCACGGGGTCGTACCCACCCTCACGCCACGGGTGGCAGCGGCCGAGGCGACGCGCGCCCATCCAGCCCCCTCTTATGACTCCGTACTCGCCGACAGCTTCATGGGCGTATTGGGAACACGATGGCATATAGCGGCAATTGCGGCCCAGAATGGGGGAAAGGAGTCGTTGGTACAGGCGAATAATGGCACAAGCCCACCACTTCGCCTGATACGGCTTTGGTCCCTTCACGTCGTCTCCTCCTTCGGCATGGCCTGGCGTACCCAGTCGACCAACCGGTCGAATGGCACGTCAACAACTTCTCCAGCTGCGAGCACTACCACGTCCATCCCCGCCGGGGGATCGGCCTTGGCTACCGCCTCGCGGAGGCGGCGTCTCGCTCTGTTGCGAACGACTGCGTTCCCAACCGACCTACTGGCAACGATGCCTACGGCCGCCGGGCCAGGATCGCCAGCAACAGCGATCACAGTGATGCCGCCGACGGTCGTCCGCTCCCCAACACGGAACGCTCTCTTGAAACGGGTTCGGCCGCGCAGCGCTGTGAACGGCCGTCGGTTAGACGGCGAGGCGGCGCCGGCCCTTGCGGCGTCTACGTTTGATCACCGCCCGGCCAGCACGGGTGCGCATACGCGCTCGAAAGCCGTGGACCTTATGGCGACGACGCACGTTTGGCTGATAGGTGCGTTTCATGAGGATCAATCCGAGGTGGGAAGTATCGAATACAGGTTACGGAGGGGCACGTGCAAAGTCAAAGCCCGGTCGCGAAACATTCCTATCAGCTGTGGCGTGCCGGCGGCGCCAACTCCTTCCAATACTTGGCAGACGCCAGGCCGATATCATCAATGGATGTTGGGCTTTTCTGGCCGACGTCTGGGCTGATTGCTGGTGATAAGCACGGATTTGCCCCTCTTGCCCGCCTTTCGCAGGCGTTCATATACTCGCCAACCCCTCGGGTTTATTTCACTTCCGAGAGGTACCGCCCAGCGGCCCCGCCAGACCGCACCCGCTAGGCGGAATAGAGGTTTTTGGTTTTTTCCACACCTGTGGGAACAGGTGTGGAAAAGGAAGGACATAGAACGCGTGGAGCCTGAGGCCGCCCCTAAACAGTGGGGTGAGTTCCGTCAACTGCTTCGTAACAGAGTCACCCCGGTCACCTGGCAAACGTGGCTCGAACCCCTTGAGGCCGCCTTCATTGATGACCAGGCCATGCGTCTGTTGGCGCCGAGCGAGTTCCATCTACGGTGGGTGAGCGAGAAGTATCTGGGGGAGATCGAGGGGGCTGCGGCCGACATCTTCCCTGGTGTCGCGGTATCACTCGAGGCCAATCCGGTACCCCTCGTGGAGACCTTCGGTGATGTCGGTGAGGACGACGAGAACGATCCATCACCGACGCCGACTGATGCCGTGCCACCCGAATCCGGGACACTCGTTCCCAAGTATCAGTTCGAGAACTTCGTCGTTGGGCCTTCGAATCGTTTCGCTCATGCCGCGACGATGGCGGTGGCTGAGAGGCCCGGTCAGCACTACAACCCCTTGTTCATCTACGGTGGGGCCGGCCTCGGCAAGACCCATCTCCTCCACGCCGTCGGCCATCAGGTCCGCGACCTCTATCCGATGCGCCCGGTGCGCTACGTCACCTCGGAAGCCTTCTTCAACCACTTCATCGAATGCATTCGTGGTAAGAGGATGGACGAGTTCAAGTCCCAGTATCGGACCACCGACGTGCTCCTACTCGACGACGTTCAGTTCTTCGAAGGCAAAGAGCAGATCCTCGAGGAGTTCTTCCATACTTTCAACGCTCTGCACGAAGCCGGCAAGCAGGTCGTGATCAGCTCCGACCGCCACCCCAAGAACCTGTCCACGCTCGAGGACCGACTCCGCAGCAGGTTCGAGTGGGGGCTCCTCACGGACATTCAGCCCCCAGACGTCGAGACCCGTCTGGCCATCCTGCGCAAGAACGCCGAGTTCGCGCCGAGGCCGGTACCACCCGCTGTCCTCGAATTCATCGCCGAACACGTTTCGAGCAATATCCGCGAGCTCGAGGGAGCTCTCACGAGGGTGACGGCATACGCCGCGTTGACGGGGCAATCGATTGAACTGGATATGGCCTTGGACGTACTCCAGGACCTCGTGGCGGCGTCGGACGAGGTTCGAGCTGTCTCTGTCGATGAGATCATCGCCGCCACCTCGGCCTCGTTTGGAGTTTCCACCGCCGACCTGACCGGTCCCAGCCGTAAGCAGCCGCTGGCTCGAGCGCGCCAGGTGTCCATGTACTTGTGCCGGGAGCTGACGGACCTGTCGCTGCCCAAGATCGGCAGAGAATTCGGCGGGCGAGACCACACCACCGTCCTCCACGCCCTCGACAAGGTCAAGCAGGTCATGCAGAGCGACAAGCGGATCTTCGACCAGGTCACCGCGTTATCCCAAAGCCTGAGGAGAACTACCAAATGACCCACAGGCTCCGAGGCTCCTCGCGCCGGGCCGGTGGATTAGTCCGAATCCATCCCCAGTTTCGTCAACAGCGTTTCCCCAGTCGACCACTTGCTTCGAGCGGGTTGTCCACTGTGTCCACACCCCCTACTACTACTCCTAGGTTTCTAAAGAGAAGAACAGCAGAGGTAGCCCTGTGAAGATTCGAGCAGAGCGAGACGATCTCGCCGATGTGCTGGCTCGAGCCGGTCGCGCCGTTAGTCCCCGCTCACCACTGGACATTCTCCAGGGCATGTTGTGCGAGGTGGCGGGCGGGACGCTTCGGGTAACGGGAACCGACCTGGAGACGACCATCAGGACCCAGCTCCAGGTCGAGATGTTGAGCGAAGGCAAAACCGTCGTGCCGGCACGTCTCGCTGCCGAGGCCGTGAGGAAGCTCCCGGCGGGAGCGGTCACCTTGAGCGCGGCCGAGGGCGAGATCGAGATCTCGGGGAACGGTCCTCGCTTCGCATTCCGAGAACTCAATGTCGACGACTTTCCTGCCGTCGCCGACACGGAGCCCTCTGGTGGCGGAGCGATGCTGGACGGCGACACCATCACCCAGGCGATATCTCAAGTGAGCTCGGCGGCCTCTTCCGACGACGCCCGACCGACTCTCACGGGGGTGTTCTTCGAAGAGGAAGAGGGGTCGTTGCGGCTGGTAGCGACGGACTCCTATCGGCTAGCGGTTCGGAACCTTCCCGGCGTTGCCCCCCAGAACGGTCTGGTGCCGGTGAGGGCCCTGCGCGAGCTTGGTCGCAGCATCGGCGCTCCCAAGGTCGAGGTGGCGATCGCTGAGAGGTCGGCATCCTTCAAGTCGGAGCGGGGGAGTCTCGACGCCAGGCTGATCGAGGGGACGTTCCCGAACTACCGCCAACTGCTCCCGGAGGCCCATCAGGGCCGCCTCAGCGTGTCCAAGGAAGCCCTTCTCGAGGCAGTTGGTCGAGCGGCTTTGGTGGCAGAGGATCACATCCCCCTGCGGCTCACCATGGGCCCCGGCGGTCTTGACCTAGCCGTGCAGCGCCAGGAGGTCGGTGGAGAGACGGAACACATAGAAGGCGATTACGAAGGGGACGAGATGACCATCGCCTTCAACCCGCGCTACATGAACGACGGCGTTTCGGCCATCAACGACGAGACAATCTTCATCGAGGTGGTCGACGCCCTCAAACCAGGGCTTCTCCGGGGCGCGTCCAGCGATGACTTCCTCTACCTCTTGATGCCAGTCCGGCTGTAGTCGGCGATGCGACTCGACTGGCTCGACGTGAGCGGGTTCCGGTCGTACGACGCGCTGCACCTCGACCTTGACCCTGGGAACAACATCTTCGTCGGCGACAACGGCCAAGGAAAGACGAACATCGTCGAGGCCGCGGCCTATCTGTCCCGCCTGAAGTCATTCCGCGGGGCTCCGGACAGAGCGTTGATCCGCTTGGGCAGCGACAGCGCCGTTGTTCGCGGCGAGTTCACCGCTCATGCGGGAAGCCATCTGGTTGAGGTCGAGATCCCGGAGACGGGACGCCGCAAGGTGAGGTGGAACGGCAAGCAGCCCAAGAAGTTCTCCGACCTCGCATCTGAGGTCCCTGTCATCACATTCCTTCCAGACGACGTTGGACTCCTCAAAGGTGGACCGGGCAACCGCCGTGACTTTCTCGATGATCTGGCGGCGACTCTGTCGCCTGTGGCGGCGGGAGCGCAGGCCGATCTTGCCAAGGCATTGAAACAGCGCAACGCGCTGCTGCGCGACCTGGGTCGCCAGGCGCCTGCTGAGGACCTTGGGGTGTGGGAAGCTCAGATAGCCGCTTCAGGTAAAGCCGTTCTGGAGGCCAGGCTCCACATCGCCAGGGATGCCCAACCTGTCATAGCCGCCTTCTACGGTGAGATCGGTGGGAACGATGACATTGCCTGGGTTTACAGCGCCGGACGGCTGGGGGAGGTGGTCGACCTGGAAGCTCCGGACGACACTGAGCAGCGCTATCGAGACCTCCTGGAGGCAGCCAGGAGCCTCGACATGGATCGCAAGATGACAACCATCGGACCACATCGAGACGACCCAGGGCTGACGCTTTCCGGTCTCGACGCCCGCACGCACGCCTCACAGGGAGAGCAACGGACGCTCGCCCTGGCGATGCGTCTGGCATCATTCGACCTCGTTGCCTCGCGACGCCCCGACCCGCCCCTCGTACTCCTCGATGACGTGTTCTCCGAGCTCGATCCGTCGCGGGCTCGCAGTGTCGTCGAGAACCTTCCCAACGCGCAGACCATGATCACGACAGCCCGACCCCAGGACCTACCCGTCGAAGGTCACACCTGGACAGTGGCGGACGGGACGGCGAAGTGACCGAGCCGACGCCACTCGGCGATCTGCTCGCCAACCTGTTGTCCGGTCTCGGCGTCGCCAAACCAGAGAGCTCGATGGCGCTTCTGGAGCGTTGGGATGAGCTCGCACCAGCCCCATGGGCCGAGCGAGCGACCCCGCTTGCCCTTCGTGATGGCGTTCTGGAGGTCGAAGTAGCCGACGGCGCCACCGCCTCTCTGTTGCGATATCAGGAGGCTCAGTTGGTTTCCCATCTGACCCAGACCCTCGGATCCGGTCTGATATCGACCGTAAGGATAACTGTGGATAGACACCGGGAGCGGTCGTGAAACCACCCAAGATGGGCCAATTCCGGCCCGCGTCGAGAGTGGGGAAAATGCTCCAGAAATGGCCTCTGACCTGGGGTTTTGTTATCCACAAAGCTCCCGAGTCCACCTCTCGAGGCGGTATACTTACACCACTGTTACTGCCCCAACCTGCGGTCGCCCGCGAGCCGATTGAGGAGCCCTGTGGCTAAAGCGAAGAGTGCTTCAGTGTCTTACGAAGCCAAGGACATCAAGGTTCTCGAAGGCCTCGAAGCGGTGCGCAAGCGACCGGCGATGTACATCGGCACGACAGGTCCTCAGGGTCTGCATCACCTCATCTGGGAGGTCGTAGACAACTCGGTCGATGAGGCCATGGCCGGCTTCTGCGACAAGATCGATGTCCTTCTCGCCAAGGACGGTTCGGTAACGGTGACCGACAACGGCCGCGGCATCCCTGTTGGTAGGCACGCCAAGACGAAGCAGTCGGCCCTCACGACTGTGTTGACCACCCTGCACGCCGGCGGCAAGTTCGAAGCCGGTGCCTACACCGTCTCGGGTGGCCTCCATGGCGTCGGCGTCTCTGTAGTCAACGCGCTCGCCAGCCGCTTGGATGTCAGGATCGTTCGAGACGGCGCCGAGTGGACTCAATCGTTCGAGCGCGGCAAGCCGCTGGCGGCCGTGAAGAAGGGCAAGGCGGTGAAGCGGACCGGAACGACGGTCACCTACTGGGCGGATGAAGAGATCTTCGAGGAGACCGACTATCACCTCCCGACCGTTGCAGCACGGTTGCGGGAGCTGGCCTTCCTCACGAAGGGTCTGAAGATCACCCTGACCGACGCCAGGGGCAAGAAACCCGCCGAAGAGGTCTTCCAGTACAAGGGCGGCCTTATCGACTTCGTGAAGCACCTCAACTCGAGCCGCGACCCCCTTCACAAGCAGATCGTCTACTTCGAGGATGCGAGCGATGATGCCGAGATAGAGGTGGCCTTGCAGTGGACCGGTAGCTACACCGAGTCGGTCCTCAGCTTCGCCAACAACATCAATACTCACGAGGGCGGTACCCACGAGGAAGGCTTTCGTAAGGCACTGACTCGTGCGCTCAACGACTTCGCTCGGAATCGGGCAATCCTCAAGGAGAAGGACGACAACCTCATCGGCGAGGATGTACGCGAAGGCATCACCGCAGTTGTCTCAGTCAAAGTTCGGCACCCACAGTTCGAGGGACAGACGAAGACGAAGCTCGGCAACACGGAGATCCGCTCCTATGTCGAGCGAGTCCTCAACAAACGGCTTCCTGAGTGGCTCGAGAAGCATCCCGGCGACGCCAGACGCATCGTCGACAAATGCGCCACTGCGGCCCGAGCTCGCCTGGCCGCTCGTGCCGCTCGTGACCTAACTCGCCGCAAGAGCCTCCTCGAGTCAAGCGGGCTTCCCGGCAAGCTGGCCGATTGCTCGTCGCGGGATCCCGCAGAGAGTGAGATCTTCATCGTCGAGGGAGATTCGGCAGGAGGCTCTGCCAAGCAAGCCCGCAATAGCGAGTACCAGGCGATCCTCCCGATTCGCGGCAAGATCATCAACGTCGAAAAGAACCGCCTGACCAGGGTTCTCCAGAACACCGAGATCCAGGCACTCATCACCGCCATCGGCACCAGCATCGGCGAGGAGTTCGATATCGGCAAGGCTCGGTACCACAAGGTCGTCATCCTCACCGACGCCGATGTCGACGGTGCTCATATCCGCACGCTGCTCATGACGTTCTTCTATCGCCACATGCGACCGCTCATCGAGGCCGGGTACCTGTATGTGGCCCAGCCTCCTTTGTTTCAGCTCAAGAGCGGTAAGCAAGTGCAATACCTGTACTCCGACGCCGAGTTAGAGCGAGCGAAGAAGGCCCTGAAGTCCGCCAACCCGGGGGTACAGCGCTACAAGGGCCTTGGCGAGATGAATGCCGACCAGCTGTGGGAGACCACGATGGATCCCGAGGTCCGCTCGCTATTGAAGGTTGAGCTCGATGACTCGGCCATCGCTGAAGAGATCTTCTCGACGCTCATGGGCGACGATGTCGAGTCCCGCCGCAAGTTCATCCAGCAGAACGCCAAAGACGTTCGCTTCCTCGACATCTAGGAGCAGAGTTGGCAACGAAGAAGCAGACAGCAGGTCCGCCGGACGGCCGCATACAGCGCATCGCCATCGAGCGGGAGATGCAGGACTCGTTCCTCGAGTACGCCATGTCGGTCATCGTTTCCCGGGCCCTCCCCGATGTTCGCGACGGACTCAAGCCGGTGCACCGCAGGATCCTCTTCTCGATGGGAGATTCGGGGATCCGCCCAGGAACGCCGTATCGCAAGTCGGCTCGCGTGATCGGCGATGTCATGGGTTGGTTCCACCCTCACTCGAACGACGCCATCTACGACGCATTGGTCAGGTTGGGACAGGACTTCGCCTCCAGGGAGCCGCTCATCGACCCCCAAGGCAACTTCGGGACCGTCGACGACCCTCCAGCGGCCATGCGCTACACCGAGTGCCGACTCACCGCGTCGGCGATGAAGCTGCTGGAGAGCATCGACGAGGGCACCGTCGATTTCGTAGACAACTATTCAGGCGAGCGCCAGGAGCCGGTCGTGCTACCCGCCCGTTTCCCGAATCTGCTTGTCAACGGTTCGACGGGCATCGCGGTCGGCATGGCCACCAACATCCCTCCGCACAACCTCGGCGAAGTCGTCGACGCTGTTCTCCACACGTTGGACAACCCCGACGCCACGGCTGAGGACCTCATGCAGTTCATCAAGGGGCCCGACTTCCCGACGGGGGCGTACATCATCGGCAACGCCGGCATCCGCGACGCCTGCCTCACCGGTCGTGGGTCTATCAAGATGCGAGCGGTCACCGACGTGGAGGAGGTCGGCAAGAACCGCACCGGCATCGTCGTCACAGAGATCCCCTACCAGGTCTCTCGCGACCGCATCATGGAGAAGATCGCCACCGCCGTCCGCGAGAAGAAGATCACCGGCATATCCGACCTTCGTGACGAGTCCGATCGCAATGGCACCCGTATCGTTATCGAGCTGAAGCGCGACGCGGTGGCCAGGGTCGTCGAAAACCAGCTCTACAAGCTCACCCAGCTCCAGGAGAGCTTCGGCGTCAACATGGTGGCCCTCGTCGACGGCGTGCCGCGCACTCTCAACATCGCCGAGATGGTCGGTTACTACATCGACCATCAGATGGAAGTCATCGAGAGGCGAACACAGCATCGCCTCGAGAAGGCGGAGGCCCGAGCTCACATCGTCGATGGCCTGCTCATTGCCCTCGACAACATCGACGCGGTAGTGAAGACCATCCGGGAGTCCAAGGATGCCGATGCCGCCAAGACGGCCTTGATGAAGAAGTTCAAGCTCTCCGACATTCAGGCTGGTCACATTCTCGACATGCCCCTACGACGATTGACTGCCCTCGAGACCAGCAAGCTGCGCGACGAGAGCGCGGAGCTCTCCAAGACCATCAAGTTCCTCAAGGGGCTCCTAAAGAGCCCCCAGAAGCGCCGCGCCCTCATCGCAGACGAGCTGATGGAGATCAGGGAGAAGTTCGCCAACCCGCGTCGCAGCCGCATCATCCCGGATGAAGGGGACATGTCGCTCGAGGATCTCATCGCCGACGAGGAGCTCGTGATCTCCCTGACAGCCAGCGGCTACGTCAAATCGGTGGCCGCCAGCACGTACAAGCGACAAGGTCGGGGAGGTAGGGGGGTCATCGCCGCCAACCTGTCAGAAGACGACGTCGTCACCAGGTCCATCCACACCACCGCCCATGCTTACCTGCTGTTCTTCTCCAACCTCGGCAAGGTGTACCGGGTTAAGGCCCATGAGATCCCCAAGAGGGCCCGCACCGCCAAGGGCTCGATGATCCACTCCGTGTTGCCTCTACAACCAGACGAGCGGATAGAGGCCGTTGTTGACACTCGCGACTACGAGTCGTACCGCTTCCTCGCTATTGCCACGAAGAGCGGCCAGATAAAGAAGACGAAGTTCTCCGAGTACGACAGCCGCAACGCCGCCCTCATCGCCATCAAGCTGGACAAAGGCGATGAGGTGGTGGCGGTCAGGCTGACCAATGGCAAGAACGACTTGTTGATGTTCACCAAGAACGGACAAGGGATCCGTTTCGCCGAGACCGATATCCGGCCTACCGGGCGAGACACGATGGGCGTTCATGGCATCAAGCTGCGCAAGGGTGATGAGGTCGTCGCCGCCGCTACCTCGGAGGAAGGTGAGATGGCGCTGATGATCACCAGCAAGGGCTACGGCAAGCGCACCCCGATAAAGGACTTCCCTAAGCAGAAACGCTCTGGAGTCGGCGTCAAGGCCATCAAGGTGACGCCTGGTCGCGGCAACCTCGTTGCCGCTCGCGGCGTCACCAAGGGAACCCAGATCTTCGTGACATCGTCGGACGGCGTTGTCATCAGGACCGAGGCCGACAGTATCAGCAAGCAGAAGCGAGACGCCACGGGTGTCAAAGTCATGACTCCGGCCAAGGGATCCGAGGTCACCTCCTTCGCTCTGGTGCCGAACGACGATGAAGAATGACCTGACAAGCTCTTTTGGGGACGAGCGGTAAGCTTTCCGCTACGCCAGGAGACAGACCCATGTCACCAGTCCGTCGAGTCCGCAGGGTCATCCGCCGGATAGATCCGTGGACCGTCCTCAAAGTCAGCTTCGTCTTCAACGCCATCATGGCGCTGGCTTTCGTGCTCGGGTCCATCATCTTCTGGTCGGTCTTCGTCAACGCGGGCATTCCCGACCGCCTGACCGAGTTCGCTGAGTCGTTGACTCTCAGCTTTGAGGTTGACGGCGAGCTGTACTTCCGGGTGGTGTTGTTCCTCAGCGTGATCTGGGCCATCTTGATGACGGGTCTCGCCACGCTCGGCTCGGTGCTCTACAACCTGATCTCTGACACGGTCGGCGGGGTCGAGGTTGTGGTCCTGGAGGAGGTCATCGCACCGATGACGGCACCCGGCGGTTCGAGCGCTATGCGACCGGTTCGCCGTCCGGCTCGACAGCGTCCAGCAGCCAAGCAACCGGCGACCCCACCCAAGGCAGCTATCGCCCCCACCCCGGCCAAGGTGGTGCCAACCGCACAGCCAGAGGCCTCTCCGGAGCAAGAAGCCGTCGGCGACCGAGCCCCCAACTCGGATCTGCCGACTGCGGAGACCCGCGTGGCTCCTTAGAGCCGCCTAGATCTCTGGCAGCTCGATCGCGTATGGCATAACGAGCTGTGACGGACCGCTGGTCCCCGCGGTAACTGCAACGCCGATCCGCAGTTGCTCGATAAAGCACAGGCTCTCGGCATTGTCTGCGCACCACACCAGGCTGAGGTCGGCAGTGACCCTGCCCTCGCCCTGGGTGAACTCAACCGGAACAACGATGGGGAGCGAGGTTCCGGTTAGGTCGACGGTGATCTCGTCGAAAGAGGTGACGCCGCCGGAGACGATCCACTCGACCGACGACGGGGCGTCCTTGTTGATCTTGTGGTCGGGCGGCAGCGATATGTCGATGACGATCTCGCCCGGACCAGCGGCGACATCGACAGATCCCAACTCGACGATCGTTCCTCGGTAGTCGGCTTGATCCGGTGGGGGAGTGAAACGCTCGATGCCCTTGAGGATGAGGGTCGATACCTCGTTCGTTGCCAGGTCGACCAGCCGAATCACGTGGTTGTTGGTGTCGGCGACGTACAGCGTGTCACCCGCGTAGTCGAGCCCCCCCGGTTCGTAGAAGAGCGCCTGCGCCCCGTCCGCGAACCCAGCGTCGCCACCGAGCAGTGATGTCGAGCTCTTGGTGGCAACATCGATCACCTTGAGCTTGGAGTTGTAGGTGTCGGCGATGATGAGGGTGTCCCCCGTCCAGGCGACGCCAAGAGGGTGCTGCAGTCGAACATCAGTGCCTGACCCGTCGACGTCTCCGAAGGCGAAGAGCCCGTCCTTGGCGCCGGCGACAGTATCGACCCGGCCCCCAGCCGTGTCCGTCGACCGAATCGAGCTCGACTCCGAATCAGCGAAGTAGATGATGCCGTCGTCGTCGATGGCGAGACCACTTGGTTGCGCTAGCTGTGCCTCTTCAGCAGCCCCATCCCTGTCGCTCTCGCCGCCATTACCGGCGAACGGTGCTGCGACGCCGGCTGCCAGGTCGAGCTTCCATATCTGGTGGCTGCCTGCCATGGCGACATAGAGGTCGGACCCATCGAGGAGCACATCCCAAGGAGAGCGGATCGTGACATCAGGCGCTTGGCCCCCGGTAGGTGGGTATTCACCCACGACGCCGGTGCCGAGAACTGTCGTGACCTCACCGGTGTTGAGGTCGATGACCCTGACGGCGTGGTTTCCGGTGTCTGCGACGTACAAGAGGTCGCTTGCGGTATCGAGGGCCATTCCTTGCGGTTGATCGAACCTGGCTTCGAGACCGGGGCCCTCGATGAAGCCGGCGGTGCCGTCGCCGTACACCGCGGTGACCTCGCCCTCGGGAAGGGAGGCTCGGACGATGCGGTGGTTGTTGGTGTCGGCGACGAAGATCTCGGACTCGTCTGGTGCCACGGTGACCTTGCCCGGGAAGCTGAGGATGGTTTGGGGAAGACCCTCACTCTCCAGGCGCAGCGCTAGAGGCTCGCTATCGATGTCGGCTGCGAACTCCTTCACCAGTGAGTCGATCACTGGTTGCAGTGCGGCGTACACCCCCTCACCCGACCTCGTCCCAACGACGTTCCCGGCCGGGTCGACCAGGGCGACGGTCGGCCACGCTTGAGCCCCCCATTGCCGCCAGGTGATGAAGTCGAGGTCGTTGGCGACGGGGTGCTCGATGCCGTACCGCAGGATGACCTGGCGGATGTTGTCCGTTGCCGACTCGTTGGCGAACTTGGCGGAATGCACCCCGATCACCACCAGCTCCTCGGAGTATTCGGCTTCGAGTCGCTTGAGGTCGGGGATTATGTGTATGCAGTTGATGCAGCCGTAGGTCCAGAAGTCGAGGACAACGACCTTGCCTTTGAGGTCTCCGATCGAGAGGGCCTGCCCCCCGGTGTTCAACCAGTCAAGGCCGTCGGGGAACTCGGGTGCCGGGTCGGTGCCGGCGAACGACGTCTGCTCTCCCGCCGGACCTTCGGAGCCGGCGTTGGTGGACACCACGACTGGATCGGCCGTTGCATCCGTTGGAGAACTGTCTGCACGCGAGCATGCTGCCGCCACCAGCGACAGAGTGAGAGCGAACGCGAAGAGCTTGCGCACTGCCACTCTCAACGCTCAGCGAGCTGCGGGAGTTCCATCGAGGTAGGTGGCCACCGCCAGGCCCATCTCCAGGGTCTTACTCAGGTACACGTCTGCCGCATCGACGGCGCTGCACGGTCTCTGCGGGAAGTGCTCCAGGGTCGCCGCGGCGGCGGCGAGGGCGATGGCCTCGAGGTGGACGGCCAGGTCGGCGACTCCTACCACCCTCCGCACGACCCCCTCGGCGGTAGCGCACGTCACCTGAGCCGACGCCCCAGCCCAATCGCCGTCAAGCGGGACGATGATGCGGGTCGTGGGAATGGTGTCATCGCCGGAAGGGAGCTTGGTCCCCCACCTTGCTCCGACCGGGTCGGGAAAGGCTACGGCTGTCCCTCGCCGCAGCGCCCGTCCTGGTTGTGTCCAGGCCAGAACCTCTTCTAGGACCTCGGTAGAGCGGGCAGCCTCGTGGAACGCCAGGCAGGTGGTGATGCCCGTCGCCAGGTTGGCTCCGCCGACAACGGTGATGTCGGACTCGTCTGGCCGGAAGTCCACCCAGCTCGCCATCGGCGTACCGCCGGCGAGTGCCCTGGCGAAGATCTCTCGAGGATCTTCCCGGTCGGTGATGATGCCGTCGTAGTCGGCAAGGTCGTCGGCTCTCGTAACACGGGAATCGGCATCAGTGCGGGGGTCGCTGTCAACCAATCCAAGGGTTTCGATCCCGGTGCCGTTGAGAAGAATGAGCCCGGCCCTGCGCCCGACGTCTGTCGTGGCGTCTACGGCGATTCTCACCGCTCTGCGGGTTCCCACGCCCCGGCGTCGTGAGGTTGTGGCACGGGCCGGCGCCGCAGGACTGCAGCCGCCACTGCTGCCAACGCGGCAACGATCATCAGCCTTCGTCCCATGGATCGAGTGTAGGTGGAGACCTGTACAGTGACGGCGCTCCCATCAGGGGAGCACCGTGTGGGTCCCCAAGTGGGGCGCAAGAGCGAAGTCCGGTTCCAATCCGGCGCTGTCCCGCAACTGTGAAGCCTTCGGGCTAAGCCAGGTCGCCTGCCGGCACGGTGAGTAGGAAGCCTCCGGAGGAGGGGCGCCCACCACCAGGTGCTCAACCTCCGGTCCGACGAAAGGACGGCGCGTTGAGACGCCTTCTGCTACTGCTAGCCCTTAGTGGCGCCCTCGCTGCCTGCAGTGACTCCGCCCAAACCACAACTGCACCGGCACCGACGCCTCCGCCAACCCAGGCCTCCTCGCCAACGACGGCACCGCTGTCCGACGCAGGGTTCCCCGTCATCGTTGTCGACCCCACCGGCTCGATGACGATCATGACGCAGCCGCGGCGCATCATCTCTCTTTCGGCGACCCACACCGAGATCCTCTATGCCATCGGCGCCGGGGACCAGATCGCAGCAACCGACCTCACCTCTAACTTCCCGCCCGAGGCCAACGACACCCCCAAGGTCGATTCCTTCGCCTTCAATCTCGAGGAGGTTCTGGCACTGCAGCCGGATCTGGTGGTCGTTGCCTTCGACTTCTCCGGGGAGGTCGAAGCGCTCGATGCGGCCGGAGTCAATGTGCTACTGATGCCCCCTCCCACAGATGTAGCCAAGATGCTCCTCCAGTTTGACATCTTGGGAACTGCTACCGGCAACGTTGTCAGCGCCCGTGCCGAGAGGGACCGGCTCAAGACGGCCATCGAAGGGCTCTTCGATGTCTACAACGTTTCCGATTCCCCATTGACCTTCTTCCACGAAGTAGATGACACGCTGTTCTCCGTCAATGGGACAACGTTCCTCGGCGACATTTACGAGTCCTTCGGTCTTGTCAATATCGCGGATGCGGCCCCCGACGAGTTCGGGTCCGGATTCCCCCAGCTCTCTGCTGAGTTCATCCTGCAGGAAGATCCCGACCTGATCTTTCTGGGGGATTCTGGCTTTGGCGTTACCGCCGACTCGCTGGAGGAGCGTCCTGCATGGGACTCGCTATCTGCGGTCATCAATGGAGCGGTGTTCGAGTTGGACACCGAGATCGCAGGTCGATGGGGGCCGCGCACCGACCAGGTTGTCAGGAGCATCGCCGACGCGCTGGAGGCGTTGAGTTGAGTGTCGTCGCGACCCCGTCTCGCCTGCGGAGGAGTCCGGTGGTGGCGACCCTGGCCTTCCTTGCAGCAGCGGCCGCACTCGGTGTCCTTGTCGGGCCCGCCTCGCTGTCTCCCGGAGAGATCTTCGTAGAGCTCCTGGATCGCCTTCCTCTGGTTCAAGTCGACTCCGGGCTCAGCGAACGCCAAGCGGCCATCCTGTGGCAGATTCGGGTTCCTCGTGTCGTGCTGGGTGGCCTCGTCGGTTCCATTCTCGCCATCAGTGGGGCCGCTTATCAGGGAGTCTTCCGCAACCCGTTGGCCGACCCCTATCTACTTGGAGTCGCCGCCGGAGCCGGCCTCGGGGCGACCCTCGTCATCGCCGCAGGTGGCGACACCACAGGACTGCTGCTGCCTGCTGCCGCCTTCTTGGGGGCGGTCATGGCCGTTGTCGTCACCTACGCCGCAGGCGGGTTCGGCAAGCGGCGGAACTCAGCAACCCTCATCTTGGCTGGCGTCGCCGTCGCCAGTTTCTTCACCGCCCTACAGACATTCGTTCAGCAGAGATCTGCCGACACGGTCCGCGAGGTGTTCTCATGGATCCTGGGCCGGCTGGCCACGGTGGGCTGGGATGAAGTGCGGCTGTTGCTTCCGTATGCGGTGGTGTCCGCCGTGGCCTTGCTGGTATCGCGTCGCCTCCTCGACGTCCTTGCCGTAGGCGAAGAGGAAGCCAACACTCTCGGAGTGCGGGCAGAACACGTGCGGCTGTTCGTAGTCGCCGCGGCAACGCTGGGAACGGCGGCAGCCGTCGCCGTCAGCGGCCTCATCGCCTTCGTCGGGATCATCGTGCCTCACGCCGTACGCATGCTCTTCGGCTCGAGCTACCGCTCGATCCTCCCGCTGTCGCTCCTCGCCGGCGCCGGCTTCCTGGTGCTTGCCGATCTACTGGCGCGCACGGTGTTGTCGCCAGGAGAGCTCCCGATCGGCGTTGTGACGGCCTTCGTCGGCGCCCCCTTCTTCATCGTCATCCTGCGCCGCGCCCTCGGCGGTCAGCAATGATCAGCTGTGGCCAAGTCCGTGCCGCCTACAACGGGACCGACGTCTTGAAGGGTGTCGATGTCGAGGTGGCCGCCGGCGAGTGGGTGGCCCTCATCGGCCCCAACGGCGCAGGCAAGAGCAGCCTGTTGCGGATCATCGCCGGAAACCTTGGGGCAACAGGGGAGGTCGACGTCGGCGGACACGATCCACGCCAATCATCGAGAACCGCCATGGCGGCGACGGTCGCCTTCGTGCCCCAGCACCCGGTGCTGCCGGAGGGCATGAGCGTGTTCGACTACGCCCTCCTGGGTCGTACCCCTTACATCAAATGGTGGGGCGTGGAGTCGGCAAGTGATATCGATATCGCCCACCAGGTGCTGAAACGAGTCGATATGGATACATTGGCCCACCGAGCCCTCGATCGTCTGAGCGGTGGCGAGTTGCAGCGAGCGATCCTGGCTCGAGCTCTAGTCCAACAGACCCCAGTACTTCTGTTGGACGAGCCCACGGCCGCCCTCGATATTGGTCATCAGCAACAGGTACTCGACCTCATCGACGAGCTGCGTCACGAACGAGGCCTGGCCGTGCTCAGCGCTTTCCATGACCTGACGGTCGCTGGGCAATACGCCGACAGGCTGGTGTTGATGGCCGACGGGAGAATCGTGGCGTCGGGAGATCCGATGGCGGTGCTCGATCCGGCGTTGCTCAACCACCATTACGGTGCCCAGGTGAACGTGCTGCGCGACACGGATGGCAACATCGTCGTTGCGTTGCGAAAGAGTTAGAAGGTGGCGCCCAATACCTTCGTGCCGGTCGACTTCCAGGTGCCTGATGGCCTCGACTCCGAGCTGTTTCGCCTGGAGCCTCTGGGCCCTCAGCACAACGAGCGCGATCACGAAGCCTGGATGTCCAGTATCGAGCACATCAGATCGACGCCTGGATTCGACGAAGGAGGGTGGCCTTCACCTATGACTGCCGAACGCAACCTCGAGGACCTCGAGAGACACGCCACCGACTTCGGAGAGCGGCGTGGCTTCACCTACTCCGTGATCGATGCTGAGAACGTTGTTGGTTGCGTCTACATCTACCCCAGCTCGGTGGAAGAGCATGATGCCGACGTTCGATCGTGGGTTCGCGAGAGCCGGGCGGAGCTAGACGAGCCTCTGTGGCTAGCGGTATCAGGCTGGATGAGAACCACATGGCCGTTCTCGAACCCCAGGTACGCAGCCCGTGTCTAGACGGCGGCGTCGAAGAGCACGCCGACGCCGTAGCTGAGCAGGGCGCCGGCGACACCGAACAGTAGGTTCTCGAGCCCGCTGGTGATGGGGTTGGTGGCGGTGACTCGGGTCTTGATGACGCCGACTCCGAAGAGGGCCATAGAAGTTATGACCCCGGCCACACCAAGGGCGATGCCTGGGCGGTCGATCAGGAGGAAGGGGATGATCGATGTGAGCGACCCCAGCAAGAACAATCCACCGGAGGCCACCATCGCCTTGACAGGTGAGCGCCGCTGCTCGTCTACTACCCCGAACTCGAGAGCCATCATCACCCTGAGGAATGTCTCGTCGTCCCTGTCGAGTGAGGTAACGATGTGCTCGACATCGTCGGACGGCAATCCCATGCCGCCGAACATCTCGCGGATCTCCTCGAGTTCAACATCGCGGTGGTATCTGAGGTGCTCGCGTTCGAGCAGCATCTCGCGCTCGAACGTCTCTTCCTGGGATTTCGTTGCGATGTACTCACCGGTCGCCATGGAGATGGCACCGGCGATGCCTGCCGCCACCGCCGACAGGAAGACCTGCCTGGAGCTAAAGCCAGCCCCAACGACGCCTGCTACCAGCAGGAAGAGAGAGACCAGGCCGTCGTTGACTCCGAGCACGATGTCGCGGATGTACTGGAGGGTGGGGCCGATGTGATCGCGGTACGGCGGTGTTTCCTCAGTGGCTTCGGCGGCGGTGTCCATGGCGCGGGATTGTAGGAACGGGCGCTACCCGATTCTCCTTGTTGCGGGGCGCAGGTAGGCCAGCCAGTAGACGCCGGCAACCAGCAGCGAGCCGCCGATGATGTTGCCAACCGTCACTGCTGCGAGATTGCTGAGGGCGCCACTCACCAGGTCGTCGCTCTCTTGGAGGGCGATGCCGTAGGGGAGGAAGAACATGTTGGCGATGGAGTGTTCGAAACCGATTGCCACGAAAGCTGTGATAGGGAAGATGATCGCCGCGACCTTGTCGATGAGACTGCGACCGGCCATAGCCAGCCAGACGGCTAGGCACACCAGGGCGTTGCACAGGATCCCGAGAGCGACGGCCTGAACGATGCCGAGTCCCGCCTTGCCTTCGGCGATGGCGATCGCCTTCTCGCCGACAGCCCCTCCGGCTAGGTCGTCGACTTCCGACACCCGCACCAGGGCGACCGTGCCGACCGCGCCGACGGCGTTGCCGAAGTAGACGACTATCCAGTTTCGCACCAGTTGGCGAGACGTGATCAGTCGAGAGGCCCAGGCCATGGCGATCAGGTTGTTGCCGGTGAACAATTCGGCGCCTGCGACGACAACAAGGATCAGGCCGAGGCTGAAGGCGATGCCGCCGAGCAACCGAGATACCCCGTAGCTACCAGACGGGTCTGTCGACACGACGATGAAGAACAGGGCACCGAGCCCGATGAACGCCCCCGCCAGGACGGCGAGTACGAACATCGTGAGGAGGTCGAGACGCGCTTTAGTGAGGCCCCCGTCGCGCACAAGCGAGGCAACCTCTCGCGGTGAGTAGGCGTCGATCCCGGGGGTTTCCATCGCCTTATTGGACCGCGCACCGGTCCCGGTCAACAGGGCCGAAGTGCCCGGGGCCGTCAACGCTGTGCGACGACTATCAAACGCCCGCTCAAGCCACTATCCCAGGCCGAACGCGCCAGACACCGGTCGCCAACCAGCGCCTGCCCCGGTCCATATGAACTGGCTATCGGCGTTGCCTTCGGTCAGTGTGTGGCGGAAGTAGTAGGTGAGGTCACCCGGGCGAAAGATGGCAGGCGTGTCGACGCCGTCGACAATGCCCCAGTCGCCAGCCACGAAGCGGTCATTGGGATCGCCAAAGAAGATCTCGTCAGAGGCGTTGCCGGTGTCGAGGGTGTTCCTCCAGTAGAAGAAGCCCGTGCTCTCCCTGTGCAGGCCTATCTCGGTGATGCCGTCGCCATCCCAATCGCCGGCAACCGGATTGTCTCCAGGGTTACCGAACGCCAGGTTGATCTGGGCAGCTCCCATGGGGGCATTGGCGCAGCTGATGGTGAACAGA
>CAXMQS010000064.1:0-13359 GCA_964195995.1 uncultured Acidimicrobiia bacterium | reverse complement strand
TGTTGTTGGTCTCGGGGGTAAGGCCTACGTAGTTCAGGATGATCACCACGACGCCGATAGCCATCAAGCCGAACATGATGACGACGTACCAAAGCGGTGAGGTTGTGTCCTTGTATTCCTTCTTGACGGTTGGCGGCAGAGCGCTCTTGCGCTGGGCTTTGGCCTTGGCCTTTTTGCGGACCTTGGACTTAGGCATGTCGAGAATCGTAGCGGGCTCGGTCGCCAAATGGGACGCCCCGTTAGTCTCGATCGCAGGAGCCAGGGCATGACCGATGAGAAACTCGTAGATCCGGACGAAGCCTCTGCATCGTTCGCGTGGCGTGACACCCTGGGTGTCAAGCTGATGCGCGGGATCGGGTGGACCCTGATCTATGTGGGCTTCCTGGTCCTCGGATTCGTCGTTCACCAGCTCTTCATCACCAACATCTTCGCCCAACGAGCCCAGGACAACCTGGAGTCCGCGTTGGCCGAGCGCATCGATGACAACCAGCAGACCTTCGCTTACGTCGACCCCGACACCGGGGAGGTCGTTGAGGTCCCCGACTTCGATCCCACCGTTGGCGGTGGTGACAACGGCGGGGGCATCGATCTCGGGGAATTCGAGGACCGCCTCTTTGCCTACGAGAGTCCTCCGGATCTTGGCGAGGCTCTCGGAACGATTCGGATCCCTGAGGTCGGCCTCAACTGGACCATCGTCGAGGGTGTTCGGCTGAACTCTGACCTCAAGAAGGGGGCAGGTCACTACCCGAACACGCCGATTCCGGGGCAGGAAGGCAACGCCGCCCTCGCCGGCCACCGGACCACTTATGGCCAGCCGTTCCACAATCTTGGTGATCTCAGCACCGGCGATCGCATCTTCTGGGATTCGGCAACCGGAACACATGAGTACGAGGTCAGAGAGATCTTCGTGGTCCAGCCCTCGGAGCTGTGGGTGCTCGACAACCGCGAGGGTGCCTGGCTCACCCTGACGACATGCCATCCCAAGTGGTCTGCCACCCAGAGGTTGATAGTCGTCGCCGAGATGGTCGCCGGGCCCAACTTCGGCCTGTTCGGGGAACCAACGTGATCCGCTGGATCTATCGCTCGCTGCCTGGGCCGACAGCCCTCCGGGTGTCGCTCTTCGTCCTGTTGACCCTGATCTTCCTGGTCCTGCTGCACTTCTTCTACACATGGGTGGGCGACACCTTCCTCGACCCAGGCGGCGCTGTCGAGTAGTCGGTAGCTTGGGCGCATGACCATCGCTACCACATCCGACCTTCGACGCGAGGCGGTCGAGCAGCGACCCCACGTTCGTGAGTTGCTCGCCCGCCCCTTCGACGATGCCGACCTCGATGCCATTCGGTCGCTGTGGAAGGAGCACTCGCTGGCAGAAGACGACCGCGATATCGCGGGTCTGCTGGGCACCCTCACCGAGGACTGCGTCTACGAGGTGATGGGGAGCGGCGCCCGCTGGGAGGGCCACGATGGCGCTACCCGCTTCTACACGGGACTCCTCGCGGCATTCCCCGATGTCGATTTCAACCTGACCAACATCTTCATTGGTCCTCAGGGGGTATGCGAAGAGGCGGTGGTGGTTGGCACCCACCAGGCTGAGTGGCTGGGGATGGAGCCGACGGGAAAGGAATTTGCCTTTCGCGTCGTGATCTTCTTCCCGTGGGACCCCCAGGCCCGCCTCTTCAAGGGGGAGCGGGTCTACACGTTGTTCCCATCCGACGTGGCCTCCCCTGACTGGGGAGCTCCGGTCTAGACCTGGTCAGGGAGTTGTCGTCGTCGTTGTGGTCGTCGCGGCAACGGTCGTGGTGGTGGCGATGGGTCCACCAATGATCACGGTGACCGTGTCTCCCGTCACCAACTCGGTGCCTGTTACCGGGCTCTGGCTGAGCACGGTTCCCACCTGCTCGGCAGGAACCGGCGTTGTGCCGACGACTTCGAAGACGAGTCCGAGTCCCTCGATCTCGGCCCTGGCCGCGGCTTCGGATTTGCCCGTCAGGTCCGGAACTGTGGCCTTTGGGACCTCGCCAAGTGCAACGGTTACCGATGACCCAACCTCCACTTCGATGTCGGGCTGGGGGTTCTGGGACGCGATGAGGTTCTCCAGAGGAGAGCCCGGCAGTACGAGGACCGTTTCGGTTGACACGACAAGCTGAATATCAAGCCCGGCAACTAGGGCCTGCGCTTCAGCCACCGTCTTGCCAAGCAGCAACGGAACCACCACTCGCCCCGGTCCCGTAGAGATGAACAGCGTTAGCGTGCCGCCCTTCGGCAGTACGAGGCCTGTCGGTGGGTCGGTTCTCACGACGAACCCCTCGGGAATCTCGTCGGAGACGTCCTCCTCGATTAAGAAGATGACGTCATCCTCCTCGAGCCCGGCGAGGGCTATCTGGAATCTGGCGTTGGCCTCGGTGAGTCCGCTGAGGTCGGGGATGATGATGGTGTCCGGTGACGCCGACACCTCGATGTTGACTGCGGAGCCCGGGGCAACGTCGCTGCCGGCTGCAGGATCCTGGGAGAGGACGATGTCGCGCTCCTCTGTCGTTGGGACGTAGGTCACGTTGACCACGAGGTCGTTGGCGTCGAGGAGCTGGCGTGCTCTCTCCTCGGTCTCGCCAACGAGGTTGAGGAGGGGGAAGGTGTCCGGTCCTGAGGACACGACAAGGCGCACTGTGCTGTCTGGTTCTAGTTGCGTGCCTTCGGGAGGGTCGGTCTCGATGACGAAGTCGCGATCGACTGTGTCGCTTGAGCGGAAGATCGTCTGGACCCTGAGGTTGTCGTTCTGTATCGCCTCCCGGGCCTCTTCCTGAGATAGTCCTGCCACTCGCGGCACTGCCACCAGGTCGCTGTCGCCGTTGCCACTGAAGATGCTCACGAGGAAGAACGCGCCAAGAAGGACGGTCACCACAGCAGCGACGACTCCGAGGATGAACAGGTTCTGGTTGTGCTCGCGAGGCTGCGATGCGGTGGCGATAGCCCTGGCCGTCTCGGCTGGGGGGACGGTGGCAGGCGGAGCCTCCATCATGCGGGTGGCGTCGTCCGGCGCTGCGGTCGCCGCCGACACCGCGGCCGGGTCGTGGCCGCTAAGGAAGCGGAGGAGGTCGGCGCGGATCTCGGCTGCGGTTTGGTAGCGCTGATCCGGGTCCTTCTCCATCGCGCGCATCACGATGGCGTCGAGGCCGGCGGGGACGTCGTGGTTCAGCTCCGAAGGAGGTTCGGCGAATTCGGATACGTGCTGATAGGCGACGGCCACTGGGCTCTCTCCGCTGAAAGGCGGGATCCCCGTCAGCATCTCGTAGAGAACGATGCCGAGGGCGTAGACGTCTGACCTCTCATCCGCTGGCAGGCCTTGGGCCTGCTCTGGGCTGAAATAGGTGGCCGTGCCGATCACGGCGCCCGTTTTGGTTAGCTCTTCCGAGTCGTCGAGGGCCCTGGCAATGCCGAAGTCGGTGACCTTCACGCTGCCATCGCCACTGAGCATGATGTTGCCGGGCTTGAGGTCGCGATGGATCAGAGAAGAGCGGTGCGCAACCTCGAGGGCCGCCGCCACCTCGGCTCCGATCTCGGCGCACCTTCTCGGCAGGAGGTGCTCGCCGCCTTTGAGGATGTCCCTGAGTGTTCTGCCCTCTATGAGCTCCATGACGATGAAGTGAGTGCCCTCGTCTCGTCCAGAGTCGAAGATGGCGACGATGTTGGGATGGCTGAGGTTGGCCGCCGCCTGCGCCTCGCGCTGGAACCTCGCCACGAAGGCGGCGTCCGTGGCGTATTGGGCGTGAAGGACCTTCACCGCGACGCGGCGGCGCAGCAAGGTGTCTTCCGCCTCGAATACGTCAGCCATACCGCCGCGAGCCAAGTGGGAGGTGAGGCGATAACGCTCGGCGAGGGTGCGTCCCGAGTCGCTCACAATGTGTGGATGCTATCGGTGGAGGTCACGAGATAAGCGCCACCCAGGTCTCGATGAGCTGACGGGCAATCGGCGCCGCCACTCCGCCACCCGTTGCGGCGTCGCCAATATCGCCTCCTGACTCCACAACAATGGCCAGGGCGATCGGCGAAGTTGTGTCCATGAGTGCGAATCCGATGAACCACGGGTGAGGGGGACCATCGGGCACTTCGGCTGTTCCCGTCTTGCCCGCCACGACCACGCCACTGACGGCGGCGTTGCGGCCGGTACCCGTCTCTACAGCCTCTCGCAGTAGGTCGGCGATCACCCTGGCGGTCGCTGGGCTAGTCGCCCTTCGCCACTCGGTCGGCGCGGTCTCTTCAACCACATCGCCGTCGGCATCGATTATCTCATCGACGATGTATGGAGTCATGACAACGCCGCCGTTGGCGATGGCCGAGGCCACGAGGGCCATTTGTAGTGGAGTCGCTCGGACGTCGCGCTGGCCGAGCGCCGTCTGAGCGACGGCGGGCAGGTCGCTCGCCAGCGACTCGGCAGAAGGCACGGCCGAAGTGGCGCCACGCAGTGCGAAGGGGATGTCGTCGTTGAAACCGAAGGCCTCGGCTGTTCCGATGAGGTCCCCGGCGCCGGTCTCCATGCCAATGACGCCGAAGACGGTGTTGCACGAGCGGATCAGGGCGACGGCCAGCGTGACCTCGTCGCCAGGACCACAGATTCCGCCATTGAAGTTGCTGATAGTCGCCGTCGACCCGGGCAGGGTCAGCTGGGCGGGGTTCGGATAGAGGGAGTCGGCGCTTGCCCCTCCTCCCTCGATCGCAGCAGCCGCCGTCACGGTCTTGAAGGTCGAACCAGGCGCGTACGTCTCCTGAATAGCGCGATTGAGCAGCGGACGATCCGGGTCGTTCTCGAGGGCGTTGCCAAGGTCGGTCGTCAGCCCGATGAGTCCGTTCGGGTCGAAGGCAGGTGCAGACACCATCGCCAGCACCGCCCCGGTGGTCGGGTCGATGGCGACTATCGCACCCTTCTGGCCGCCAAGGGCGGCAACGGCTGCCTGTTGTAGTCCGTCGTCGATCGTGAGTCGGACGCTGCGCGCTCGCAAGTCGTCTCCAGTGAGCGCCGAGAAGAGGCCAGAGATGGTGGCGTCACGGCCGGACTCGAGAGTGTCGGCGAGCTCGGCCTCCAGACCTCGATCGGCCAGGATCGTTGCTGCCACTCCAACGACGTGGGCATAGGTCGGACCCTGTGGATATCGCCTACGGAACGATCGAGGGTCGGAGGGGTCTGCGACGGACTCGGCAAGCACAACACCATCCGCGCTGAGGATGGCTCCCCTCTCCCGTCTGGCCTCGTCGATGATCGTCCTGGTGTTGCGGCTGTCGTCTCGATAGCCAGGACCCGCCAGCACCTGGGCGTACGTGGTCCCTGCCGCCAAGATGGCGAACGCCACGAAGAGGACGGCGGCGAGCCTTCGCAGCGGGCGGTTCAAGTTCGCTCCTCGTGAGAGATGCGTAGCAACAGAGCCAGTAGCACCATGTTGGCCATCAGCGATGAGCCGCCGTAGCTCATGAACGGCAGCGTTATGCCGGTAACGGGGAAGAGCCGCAGCACGCCCGCCAGGATGAGAATGGTCTGAATCGCCAACACCAGGGTCAGACCTCCCGCCAGCAGTTTGCGGAACAGGTCCCGAGAGCGAAGCGCAATGCCAAACCCGGCGGCCGTGAACAGGGCGAAGGCGACGATCACAGCGAAGGCTCCGGCGAGGCCCATCTCCTCGGCGACGGCGGCGAAGATGTAGTCGGTGGCAGCTGCCGGGATGAGGTCAGGCCTTCCGACTCCGAGCCCAGATCCTGTCAGCGACCCACTGCCGAGGGCGAAGAGACCCTGCGCCACCTGATAGCCGCCGCCCAAGTAGTCATCGAAGGGGTGGAGCCACGCGGTAACCCGTGTCTGCACGTGACCGAACGCCGACCATGCCGCCACGCCCCCGCCTGCGATCATCAGCCCACCAACGGCGAGGTAGGCATGACGGCCGGTGGCGGCGAACAGCATCGTGACGAAGAGGGCGAACAGAAGGAGCGACGCGCCAAGGTCTCGCTGGTAGATGAGCACAGCGAACGCGATGAGGAAGGCCAGTCCCAGCGGCACGAGCTGACGCGGGTCCGGCATGTGAACAGGTCCGAGGCGGCTGCTCATGGTTGAGAGCTGGCGACCTCGTTCCGCCAGATAGGACGCCAGGAACACAACGATCGCGATCTTGGCGATCTCACCGGGTTGGAAGCTCATGGTCCCTCCCAATGGCAGGTCGAGACGCACCCACAGCCGGGAACCGTTGATGACAGCGCCCCGCAGTGGCCAGGTCTCCGGCAGCAGTGGCAACAGCAGCAGACCCAGGCCCGTTGCCAGGAGGAGATACCGGTAGCGCCGCAGCACCGACACCCCGCGATCTCGCAGTCCGAAGAGCGTCGCCGTCGCGATGCCGGCCGACGTCACCAACCACCACAGCTGCCTGGAAGCGAGGGCGCTGTCGATTCGATATACCTCGGCGTAGCCGACGGCTGTGATGAGAGCAGCCAGCGGCACCAGGTAGGGGATCGCCGAGGGGGCCCACTCGCGAACAGCCAGGTGGAGGCCGCCGAAGGCGATCACGAACACGACGAGGGTCAGGACCGCGGTGGCATCGATCCCAACGGATCTCGAGAAGTTGACCGCCGTTACCCCAAGAGCAGCGATGATGGCCGCGAAGACTACGAGGGCCGCCTCGCCGTGCCTGGTCACGCTCTTGTGTCGACGACGATCACGGTGATGTTGTCTTCGCCGCCGGCGTTGTTGGCGGCTTCGATCATTGACCAAACGGCCTCTTCGGGCGTGGAGGCACCAAGCAGTCCCGCGATCTTGGAGTCCTCGAGCATGGAAGAGAGCCCATCGGAACAGAGCAGCAGTCGATCTCCGTCCAGGGCACGGTCGGACATCTGATCTGGTTCGATCTTCTTGCCCATTCCGATCACCCGCGTAATGAGGTTGCGCTGGGGATGAGCCCGGACCTCCTTAGGGTCGAGGCGACCCTCGGCGACGAGCTCGGCAACCAGCGTGTGGTCGCTCGTCAGCTGTTCCATCACGCCGCCTCGCAGCCGGTAGGCCCTGCTGTCGCCGATGTGGGCTAGATCGAGAGCCCCATCAGTACTGAGGGCGATCAGAGTGAGGGTCGTCCCCATGCCCCCGAGCGACGGGTCGGCAATGATCGCCTCAACGACCCGGCTGTTGCCGGCCAACACCCGATCGAGAGCGTTGCCGTCGGTTTCCATGGCTGCCTCGATGGCGAGCTTGGAGGCCACCTCGCCGGCGACGTGGCCCCCCATGCCGTCGGCGACGGCGAAGACGGCGGGACCCGAGCTAAGACCATCCGTCGTCGGCGCAAAGACATCCTCGTTGTTCGTCCTGACGCGACCGACATGAGTTGCGCCGGCCCATGTGTACTTCATCTGACCTCCATGATGGTCTTGCCGACCTGGACCGCATCACCCTGGCTCAGCGACACCGGAGAGGAGATTCGGCGGCCGTTCACATATGTGCCGTTGGTGCTGCCGAGGTCGTTGACGACGACCTGCCCATTCTCTGTGCCGAAGCGTAAGTGGAAGTCTGAGGCGTAGGGATCGTCCAGCATCACGTCGGCGTCGTCGGACCTTCCAAGGACAACGCCACCGCGAACAGCGAAACGTAGACCGGCCTGCTCGTCGGAATGTACGACGACGATGTCAGCACCTGCTCGGCGACGACGATCGACCTCGGCTCCAGATCCAACATGCGCCCAGATGGCACGGGCCACCTGCCAGAGGAACAGGTAGAGCATGGCCAAGAAGACGAGCTTGAGGATGTTGAGGAAAAGGGCCGGCACGGTCACACCACCCGGAACGTGCATTCGACGGAGCCGAACACAACGGAGTCGCCATTGGCGATCAATCTCGGACCGGTGACCGGACTGCCATTGAGCGTCGTCCCGTTCGATGAACCGATGTCGGCTATCCAGAAGTCGGCATCCTCGCGCCAGATGATGGCGTGGCTTCGGGAGACCTCCTCGGCGTCGAGCCTCACGTCGGAGCCGATGTCGCGGCCGATCAGGATGCGATTGGCGCCCAGCGACAACTCATCACCGGCTGCCTTGAGGACCAGGTATGCCCATCGCGGCAAAGCACCTTTGACGACAGTGGCCGCGATGTGGGTTGAGCCGGGTGACATCTCTGGATCAGCGACGACCTGGACGTGGACGGCGCCTTCGATCCGCCAACCGTTCTGCAGGGCATGCTCGTCGATAATGGCGGCCAGCTCGCCCGTGAGATCCGCGGGGGCCTGTGTCGAGCCGAGATCGTCGGGGTGGATGAGGACTCCGTAGATGTTGGGCACGACAGGTCCCGCCGGTCCCTCCACCACGGAGAGGTCGGCTTCGCGGATTATGCGTTGTGCTAGTTCGGGAGCGGAAACGGCACCGGGGAACAATTTGGAGGCGAACCCCTCGATAAGGCGTTCAAGGCGCCGTTCCAGGCTTCGCGCCAGGTTCATGAAGGCACCATTGTACGGGGAGGCGCACCGGACTGTGGCCGGTCCCACTGCTACGCTTCTCGCCCCGGGCGAGTGGCGGAATTGGTAGACGCGCAGGATTCAGGATCCTGTGAGCATTACGCTCGTGGGGGTTCAAGTCCCCCCTCGCCCACATGGATATCAGGGTCAGTCGATGCACGCTGCGCAGATCACACCACCACAGTGTGCGTTAGCGCTGGGCTATGTCGTACTCCCCACCGGTAGTCCGAAAACGTAGGCGTCGACGGGCCGTATGGATGGCGGCGGTTGGGTCTGTCATCGTTCTGCTGGGACTGCTGGCATTCCGGTTCATCGACGATCGCACGCGGATTCGGACGTACCTCGAAGCGGCCAGGGAGACCGCCTCTATCTACGAGGGGCTTGCCGTACGCGCCGACGCCCTCATCGCTGGACTCGAGGAGGCCGATCGGCCGGCACTGCTCGGGGTGCTCGAGGAAACGTCCCTTGAGGCTGCGACCGCCGAGAGGCTGCTGCTCGACGTTGCCATTCCCAGCGATGTGGGCACGGCTGGAGGGTTCTTCACGTCGGCCGTCGCCGCCTGGCGCGAGGGACTCGGCCAGCTGGAGGCCGGCATTGGACTACTTCTCGAGGATCCGACCGATGTCGACGGCAGCTCCGCACTGAGAACCTCCTTCCTCGACTTCCGGGTGGGGGACCGCGCTTATGACCATTTCGCCGTCCTGATCGCAGAGCAAGCGGGAGAGAGGCCATTCCCTGATGTGGTCTTCGTGACCGCCGATAGGGACCTGCGTTATGACGCGGATCTCGTCGTATCGCGACTGGCTTCTATCGCCTCGCTCGTCGCCGACCACGACATCGCCGTGGCCGATGTGCGCTTCGATCCTGAACCAACCGGCGACCGCGAAGGTCGAGCCGTCATCCCGTTCAGTACCTCACTCGATATCGAGGTGAGTGTCGTCAATCGAGGCAACGAGCCCGAGATCGATATCCCCGTGCGGCTCCGCCTCGTCGGCCGCCTCGGTGACATCATCCACCAAGACGCGCAAGCCATCGGCTCGCTCGAGCCAGGAGCCGCGGCCAACCTGTTGTTCACCGACCTGCCCGTCCAGCCGGGGGAGTTCTACGAGGTCATCCTCTTCGCCGACCTGGATATCGACGAGGATCAGGAGTCCAATGTGTATTCGGAATCCTTCTACAGGAACGACTCGACATGATCGACACCGTTCCGGTTGTCATCGGCGCCGTCGTCTTCTCGGTGGCGTTCGGGTGGTTGACGTTCCATGTGATGAAGTTGCGCCGCATCGTCATGCAGGTTCCCGAGGAGGGCGGAGTCTTTGAGTCGCTTCGGCGGCTGGATCGTGACCTCGGCACCATCGAAGAGACTGTTGTCGAGATGGTCCCGCGCCTTCAGTCGATCGAGAGCCGGCTGCCCCACGCCATCCAGTACACGGCGGTAGTCGCCTTCGACGCCTACGAGGACGTCGGCGGCAGGCTGTCTCGGTGCCTGGCACTTCTCGACCAGCTCGGCACCGGCATCGTCGTCACGTTGCTCGTGAGTAGGAACGAGACCCGGTGGTTCACCAAGGAGGTCGAGGGCGGAGTTGGTGCTGAGGAGTTGTCGGCGGAGGAAGCGGAAGCCATCCGGCGGGCTCTGGGTACGATGCCGCGATGATCGATCCGGGTGTGTTGCGCACAGATCTCGACAAGCTCGTTACCGAATTGGAGCGCCGCGGGCTCACTGTCGACCTCGATGCGCTGGTCGGCCTCGACGACAGTCGCCGCCGGCTGCGGACGTCGGCCGAGGAGATGCGCGCCGAGCAGAAGAAGCAGGGCCAGGCCATCGCAACTCTCGAAGGGGCAGCCAAGGAGGAGGCCATCCGTTCGGCGGGCACCCTGGCTGACGACTACAAGGCGATTCTCGCTGAGGCCGACGATCTCGACCGCCAGTTCCTCGACCAGTGGGTGCGCCTGCCCAACTTCGCCCACCCCTCTGTCCCGGCCGGTGACGGGGAGGAAGGCAATGTCGAGATCAGGAAGTGGGGCGACACCGCAGGATTCGACTTCGAGGCCAAGGATCACCTCGACCTCGGCGAGGCTCTCGGCGTCATCGACGTCGAGAGAGCGGCCAAGGTCTCTGGTTCTCGGTTCGCCTATCTGAAGGGGCGGCTGGCTCTCCTCGAGTTCGCCCTGGTGCGCTGGGCCATGGATCGACTGACGCCGCTGGGGTTCACCCCTGTTGTTCCCCCGGTTCTGGTACGCGAGGAGGCGTTGTTCGGCACCGGCTTCTTCCCTGACGCGCGGGAGCAGGTCTACTCGATTCCAGAGGATGACCTCTTCCTCGCCGGCACCGCCGAGATCCCACTGGCGGCGCTGCACGCCGACGAGATCCTCGACCCTGCCGCGTTGCCAATGCGGTATGTCGGGTTCTCAACGTGTTTCCGCCGCGAGGCGGGTACTTACGGCAAGGACACCAGGGGCATCTTCCGCACTCACCAGTTCGACAAGGTCGAGATGTTCTCGTTCGCCTCACCGGAGAACTCCTGGGAGGAGCACGACTTCCTGCTCGCCCAGGAGGAATCTCTCGTCCAGGAGCTCGAGCTCCCCTACCGGGTGGTCAATGTCTGTCTCGGCGATCTGGGCGCGCCTGCCGCCAAGAAGTACGACATCGAGGTATGGCTGCCGGGACAGGCCGCCTATCGGGAGCTGACCTCGTGCTCCAACACGACCGATTACCAGGCGCGGCGGCTCAAGATCCGCTCTCGGACCGACTCCGGCACCGAGACCGCCCACACGCTCAACGGGACCGTGGTCACCTCCAGCCGCACCCTCATCGCCATCATGGAGAACCACCAGCAGCCAGACGGCACCATCAAGGTCCCAGACGCTCTCGTCCCGTTCACCGGCTTCGACACCATCGAGTGAGCAGGGTCTTCAAGGACATTGCCGGCCGTTACGACCGGCTCAACACCGTGCTGTCGCTCGGCAGGGACAACGCCTGGAGGCGCTCGGCGATTCGCCATCTACCGCCCGGGACCGTGCTCGATCTTGGCGCAGGCACCGGCGCGGCCAACAAACTCTTTGGTGACCGGCGGGTTATCGCCCTTGATCCCGAGCCAGCGATGTTGGAGCTCAACGATGCAGACGAGACCCTCGTCGGCTTCGGCGAGGCCATCCCCCTCGCAGACGGCTCCGTCGATGGAGTCTTCTCTGCGTTCGTCTTTCGCAATCTGACATCGGTTCCCAAAACGATGGATGAGGTCGCCCGGGTTCTTCGCCCAAGCGGCGTCGCCGCCATCATTGACCTCGGTCGACCGGAGTCGAACGTTGCCGCCGCGGTACATCGTGCCGGGACTTCCGTGGTGCTACCTGCGGCCGGTGCCACGATCGGCGCCCGGTCGGAGTACAGCTATCTTCATCGGTCTCTCGACAAGCACCCACCTCCCGAAGAGTTGCTCGTGCATGACCGCCTGCGGCTGGATTCGACTTGGCGGATGGGCCCGTTGCGTTTCGTATGGGGCGCAGTGCTGCGGCGAATCTGAATTGGCTACGCTCCTGGGGACCGTGCACGGCGGGGCGCTAGGGGTGCCCTCTTCCCGAAACCCTCTTTAGGCGGGGTCGATGCCTCGCCCGAGGGTGCTCGACCGGCGGGTCAGCGCCAGGCGGGCGGTGTTGAAGGTCGAACTCCTGCGCAGCGGAGCAGCCGTGAACCGGGTCAGGTCCGGAAGGAAGCAGCCCTAAGCGACCCCGCTCTGGGTGCAGCAGGATCATTCGACTGGAGCCGTCGGCCTGGAACGCGCTGCCGATCAGCGCTCGAAGGCGAGGCGCACGGTCCTTAGCGAGCTTTGGGCTCTTGGCTGTGGGCCAGAGGCCATAGGCACTGAGGTCAGTAGGTTGGCGGTTCTGACTCAAAGCTCATGGTCTGGAGAGCCGAGCAGCGAAGCTGATCGGCATTAACGCGGAGGGAGTGGGATTCGAACCTATCAAGGAGCGTCGAGCAGAGCTCGGCTCCATCGAACGATAGGTTCAAGGCCGAATAGGACTTGAAACAGAGTGAGCCTTCCGCCGCAGGCGGGCGAGCGCCACGCAGCTGGAGCCTGGCTCTAGGTTCGCCTCGTTCACAACAGCGGAGGGAGTGGGATTCGAACCCACGAGACGGCGTTAACCGCCTACACGCTTTCCAAGCGTGCGCACTCGACCGGACTATGCGATCCCTCCGAGGATGGAGATTGTAGAGATGGAGCGTTCGACGCTCGAAGAGACGATGGAGATAGCCCTCAGCCAAGGGCGAGCGGCCGCGGCGGCAGGCGAGGTTCCGGTCGGCGCCGTCCTTCTTGGTCCCGATGGTGGTGTCGTGGCCGAGGACCACAACCGCACCGAGGGACTGACTGATGCCACCGCCCACGCCGAGATGCTGGTCATCAGGGCGGCCGCCAAAGCCGCAGGATCGTGGCGCCTCGACGACCACACCCTGGTGGTGACCCTGGAACCATGCCCGATGTGCGCAATGGCCGCGGTGTGGGCTCGGCTTGGCGCGGTTGCTTACGGCGCAGCCGACCCCAAGGCTGGTGGCATGCAGAGTCTGTACAACATCGGCGGCGACAAGCGCCTCAACCACCGTCTGGAGATCATCGACGGAGTCAAGGCGGACGAGGCCGGCTCTTTGCTCTCCGACTTCTTCGAGGCCCGACGCTAGAGCGCTCCCTAACATCCCGCCCGGAGGGATGGCCGAGCGGACGAAGGCGCGGCACTCGAAATGCCGTGAGGCGGTTTCCGTCTCCGTGGGTTCGAATCCCACTCCCTCCGCGTTAATGCCGATCAGCTTCGCTGCTCGGCGCTTTGAGCTTTAGGCCATGAGCTATGAGCTCGTCCTGTTTCTCCCCCCGTAGGGGGGAGTACCGGCGAAGCCGGGG
>CAXMQS010000063.1:0-6004 GCA_964195995.1 uncultured Acidimicrobiia bacterium | reverse complement strand
CCGCACTTGGGGGAGACAACGCATGATGGGCAACCGCTGAGGCACGGGCATTGCTCGAGGGCGTCGAGCGTTGCCTCGAGGTGCCGCTGCGCCGACTCGAAGCCGATCGGCGAGATGCCGGCGCCGCCTTGGTAGCCGTCGTATATGAAGAACACCGCGCCGCCGGTGTCTGCGTGGACCGCCGTCGACAGTCCACCGACGTCCCAGCGGTCGCAGATGGCGAACATCGGGAGCATGGCGATAGCTGTGTGCTCGGCGGCGTGCAGCGTCCCCGGCATGTCTCGCCAACCGATTCCCGCCTCATCGAAGAGGAGCTGGTCGAAGGTGAACCAGAACGCCTCCGTGACGAGGTGGCGCGGCGGGAGATCGAGGGGAACGGTCTCGATGATGGCTCCCGATCCGATGGCTTTGCGCCGGTAGCCGGTTATCTGCGTCTCCACCTCGACACGCCCCAGGTAGGCGTCGACCCCGCCGACCCGCTTGCGTTGCGTCGCCTCGAGCACCACGAGGTCCTTCTCCTCCTTGGGCTGGGTGTAGTAGTTGCCTTCGAAGGGAGCGACTATGACCTCTCGCTTCTCCAGGTCGAGCTCGTTCACGATGTAGCTGTCGCCGCGATGCAGGTAGATGGCGCCGCGGTGGGTCTGGCTGTGGGCCCTACCGTCGTCGATGGTCCCCAGCAGCTCGCCGTCGGTCGTTCCGATGGTGAAAGGCGGTCCGCCGGAAGACCGGATGCCGACGGAGGGCGCCGGTGGTTGGCGGCGGGCCCAGAACATCTGGCCGTCGCGCACCCGGACGGCACCGCTGTCGACGAGGGCGGGGGCCAGCTCCTCGATGGCATCGCCGAAGTAGACGCGATCGGAGGGGCGGAGCGGCAACTCGAAGGCGGCGCACCCCATGTGGTCCGTGATGATGCCGGGGTTCTGTGGGTTGACGACGGCGGCCTCGGGCCGGCGCCGGAACAGCTCGTCGGGGTTCGACATGTAGTACTGATCGAGAGCGTCTTGACCGCCGACGAGGACGGTGAGCGAATCATTGGTACCTCGGCCCGCCCTTCCTGCCTGTTGACGGAAGGAGGCCAGGGTGCCGGGGAAGGTGTTGATGACGACGCCGTCGAGGCCCCCGACATCGATGCCGAGCTCGAGCGCCGTGGTCGCCGAGACGCCGGCCAGCTCACCGGAGAACAGCTTCTTCTCGATATCCCTGCGTTCAGCCGCCAGGTAGCCGCCGCGATAGGGGGCGATGTGGTCGGCAAGGTCTTGGGGCAGACGCTCTCGGGCCGTCTTGTGTATCAGCTCGGCCGCCTTGCGGCTGCGGCTGAAGGCGATCGTGGGCAGGCCGGCCTTGACCATGTCGATGTAGGCGTCCGCTGATTCGGCGAGCGACCCCAGGCGTACCCCTTCGCCGTCGAGCGGTGGGTTCCACAGCGCGATCAACCGTCGTCCCAGAGGCGAGTCGTCGCGTTCGACGACATCCACCGGGAGTCCGCCAAGGGCTGTTGCCAGCTCCCCGGGGTTGCCGATGGTCGCAGAGGTGAAGAAAAAGGTGGGATCGGACCCGTAGTGGGCGCACAGCCGACGGAGTCGGCGCAGCACATGGGCGACGTGAGAGCCGAAGACGCCCCGCATGATGTGCAGCTCGTCTATTACGACGAACTCGAGCTTGGCCAGAAAGTCGCCCCACCCGGCGTGGCTCGGCAGGATCCCGACATGGAGCATGTCGGGGTTGGTGAGCAACACGTTGGCATGGCGCCGCACCCAACGGCGTTGCTCTGATGGCGTGTCCCCGTCGTAGGTGGCGGCGATCACCTCGTCGATCCCCAGGTCGTCGAAGCTACGAAGTTGGTCCTGGGCCAGGGCTTTGGTGGGGTAGAGAACCAGTGCCGTAGAGGCGGCTCCCAGGATCGATTCGGCGATGGGGATCTGGTAGGCCAACGTCTTGCCGGAGGCCGTTCCCGCCACCAGCGCCACGTTGTCCCCGCGCCCCACGACCTCGATCGCTTGAGCTTGGTGGACGTAGAGGCCGTGGATACCGCTCTCGGCAAGAGCCGCTGCCAACCGCGGTTCGAGCGAAAGCTCGGCGCGCTTCGCCGCTCGGGGAGGCAGCTCGCGGACGTGGGCGATGCGCTCGGCGCGATCGGGATCGTCCATCCACACCATCAGCAGTTCGTCGACCGTCATGGAGCGATGCTAGAGGCGGGGTGTGACAACGCGCTGAGTGGACGTTTGACCACATCAGGCGCGGGCAGAGATGGGAGGTGACCTGGTCGGCGGTATCGTCACGGGAGACGGGAAGGGGTTCGCCTTCCTGTCGCCAGGAGTATTTATCAGGAGGATGACAAGCATGCGAAAAACACGATGGTTCGCGCTCGTCGCTGTATTTGCCATGATCGCCGCGGCCTGCGGCGATAGCGGCAGCGACACGCCAACTACGGGAGATGCAGGAGCCCTTGCCGGAGCTGATTTCTCGATATTCGGAGCCCCGACCGGGGAGGAGGGCGACGCCCTACAAGGATTCCTAGACGTCTATAACACGGAAACCGGGTCTGATCTGACCTACGAGGGCTCTGACGACTTCGAGGCGCAATTGCGCATTCGAGTCGACGGCGGTAACCCGCCCGATGTTTCATTCACACCACAGCCCGCATCTATCTGTCCCTTCGCCGATGAGGGTGCTCTGGTATCGATGGAAACCCTTGGGTTCGACATCGCAGAGCTCGAGTCCAACCATTCGAAGTTCTGGATGGACCTCGGACTGTGCGACGACGGTGAGCACTACGGCCTTCCGTGGTTCCCCAATTTCAAGTCCATCATCTTCTACGAGACGGCCACCTTCGAGGCCGAGGGATACGACATCCCCGAGACTTTCGATGATCTGGTATCGCTGAGCGAAACCATGGTCTCCGACGGCTACACCCCGTGGTGTTTCGGATTCGAGAGTGGCGACGCCACCGGCTGGCCCGGCACCGACTGGCTCGAGGACATCGTGGTTAGGAACTCAGGTGGCGACCTATACGCCGACTGGTTCAAGCACGACATCCCATTCAACGATCCTGCGATCGTCGAAGCCTTCGATCTCTTCGGAGAGATCATGTTCGGCGAGGGCTTCGTGCTCGGAGGTCCCGAAGCGGTCTCCGCTATCGCCTTCGGCGAGTCGCCTCTGCCGCTGTTCAACGATCCGCCGAGCTGTCTGATGCTGAAGCAGGGTTCGTTCATCTCGAACTTCTTCCCTGAGGACGCAGCAGAGGGGCAAGTCGAGTTCTTCCCGTTCCCGACGATCGGTGGCAACACTGGCGCCCTGGGCGCTGGAGACACCCTCATGGTGTTCAACGACTCACCAGCCGTCAGGGCTGCCCTGACTGACTGGATCACGCCAACGTGGAACTGCGTGCTGGCCTCGGCCAGCGGCGGAACCGCCAGTGATTTCGGTGGCCACGGCGTCGCCGGTGTTGAACGCCTGCCTGGAAACAAGAACACCGACCCGGACTGCTACGAGTCAGACGGTGCCAAAGTGATCGCAGCCACTGTCACAGGAGCGCTGGCGGCAAACACATTCGTGTTCGACGCTTCCGACCTGATGCCTCCAGAGGTTGGCCAGCGCAGCTTCTGGGACGGAATGGTCGATTGGACTCTTGGCACGTCGGCGCAAGACGTTGCTGACACCATCGAGGCTGGCTGGCCCGCTGGCTAAGCAAACCCAACTATGTGAGAAGCGGCCCCGCCGGGGGCCGCTTTTCCGCGTCTAGAGTGAGTGTCGGATGGAGGAGACCCCCGAGCGCGAGTCGCCAGTGGCTGTCGAAGAGCCGCCGTTGGGCGACGATGACCAGCGGTCCGGCGGACCGCTGCTGGCCCTGGCTCGCATCCTCGCCGCCTTCGCCATCCCCATCGTCGGCTTCTTCGTATTGTGGCTGAGCTTCGATCTCCTGCGTGACGCCGACGCCAATCGAGTCGTAGTCGTAGTCGTCGCCATCGTCGTCGGTGTCTTCGGGGTGTTCGCCCTCTATTTCGGGATGGACTGGCTGACCAATAAGTTGCCGGAAGGACTCCGCGAGGGAGTGCGCCCCTTCGTCTTCGTCGGCCCTGCTCTGGTCATCCTGTCGATCTACCTCGTGTACCCGGCGATCAACACCACCCTGCTTAGTTTCAAGGACGCCAAAGGTGAGGCCTTCGTCGGCCTTGACAACTTCACAGACGTGTTCACCGATTCATCAACGCTGACTTCGATTCGCAACAGCATCATCTGGGTGATCGTCGTGCCACTTGCCGCCGTTGCCATCGGGCTGGCGTTCGCAACGTTGGTTGACAAGCTGGGCCGTCGAGCCGAGGCCTTTTCCAAATCGCTGATATTCATGCCGATGGCCATCTCGATGGTCGGGGCCTCCATCGTGTGGCGCTTCGTCTACAGCTTTCGCCCCGAAGGATTCGGTGAGCAGATCGGCTTGCTCAACGGGATCTGGCAGGGGATTGGCGCCGATCCTGTGTCGTGGCTGCAGCAGGAACCGTGGAACAACCTCATGCTCATGGTGGTCCTCATCTGGTTGCAGACAGGTTTCGCCATGGTGATCTTGTCTGCGGCGATCAAGTCGGTCCCAGACGACATCCTCGAGGCGGCCCGGATTGACGGCGCCAACGAGATTCAGGTGTTCTGGCGCGTCGTCTTCCCAATGATCTCATCAACCATCGTTGTTGTTGGAACCACGATCGTTATCACTACCTGGAAGGTGTTCGACATCGTGTGGGTCATGACCGGCGGGCGCAATGGAACCGGCGTTGTCGCTCAGCAGATGGTTACCGAGTTCTTCACTAACAAGAACGATGGCCGCGGTGCGGCTCTTGCAGTCATCCTGTTGGTCGCCGTCGTCCCGATCATGATCATCAACGTCAAGCGCTTCCGCGCCCAAGAGGAGATGCGGTGACCGCCGCTACCGACACGCGCCAGGACGGGCTCAAGGGAGAGCCGGGCTTCGTAGCACGCCTCGCCGAGAACTGGCCGGTGAAGCTGATCGTCATGGTCATAGCTCTGCTGTGGTTCATCCCGACCCTCGGCGTCTTCATCACATCGTTCCGCCCCCGAACGCTGATCGACTCCAGCGGGTGGTGGACATTCTTGGGGAACACTTTTGACACCTCGGCGTGGACGCTTGACAATTACAGCGCTGTGCTCGATGGCAGCGACTTCACCAACGCCTTCATGAACACGTTGGCGGTGAGCATCCCGGCCACTGTGATCCCGATCACCGTCGCCGCTTTCGCGGCCTACGCCTTTTCCTGGATGGACTTCAAGGGACGCCAGGTCATCTTCGTCGTCGTCGTCGGCCTACTCGTTGTGCCACTACAGATGGCTCTGATCCCCATCCTGCGGCTCTACAGCAGCGGTGCCGAGATCTTCGGGGTGACGATCTTCCCTGACCTCGATCTCAACGGAACGTTCTTAGCCGTATGGCTGGCTCACACCGGGTTCGGCCTGCCGCTCGCCGTCTATCTGTTGCGTAACTACATGGGCTCTCTGCCGGCGTCGATCATCGAATCGGCCAAGATCGACGGTGCAACTCACTTCCAGATCTTCGTTCGCCTCATCGTTCCGCTGTCGGTTCCGGTGCTGGCGTCATTTGCCATCTTCCAATTCCTCTGGGTGTGGAATGATTTTCTGGTCGCCCTGGTCTTCCTGGGGGGCACTCCCGATGTTCGCGTGATCACCATCGCGTTGCAGGGCCTGATCGGAAACAGGGGAGAGCTGTTCCATTTGCTAACGGCGGGAGCCTTCATTTCGATGGTGCTGCCGCTCGCCGTCTTCTTCTCGCTGCAGCGATTCTTCGTTCGCGGCCTGACGGCTGGAGGAGTCAAGGGTTAGACGCCTGGGGCCGCTGGGGTTCTCTCCATCTCCTAACGTTCCGACATGACCGTGCTTCCCCCCGATGCCATCAGCTGGCGCCGCAAGTGGTGGGCCATTGGTGCGAGCACTGTTCTCGTCATGGTGAGCACATACGGGCTCGTGTTCGCAGCGGTCG